>JAWXUD010000068.1:0-2775 GCA_044432945.1 Candidatus Gastranaerophilales bacterium | reverse complement strand
CACTATTTTAAGGAGAATTGTCAATGGATAATAAAACAAAAGAACAGGGGCAAATGCTAGATTGTCACGCTGACGCCAGCAATGACGAAAAGGTTCATCATATTTTAAGTCTAAGCGGTGGGTCGCAAAGCGACTTGACACATTCAAAAACCCACCATATTCTCTCGTTGAGTGGAGGTAAAGATTCCACCGCTTTGGCGTTTTTTATGAAAGAAAACAACCCTGAAATCTTTGAGCAAATGGAGCTTGTGTTTTGCGACACTGAATGCGAATTGCCTGAAATTTATGAATATTTAAATAAAATAGAAGTTTTCCTCAACAAAAAAATCACCCGCCTAAAACCCGAAAGAAGTTTTGACCATTTAATGGCTATTTACAAATATTTTCCGTCACCAATCAAGCGTTGGTGTACGGTTGAATTGAAAGCAAAACCGTTTGAAAAATACATAAGTAATTTTTTGAAGCAAAATAGTGGAAATATTATTAAACTATATATTGGTATTCGTGCTGATGAACTGCGGAGGGCGAAATATAACAAATACAATAATATACGAATTCAAGAAATTTATCCTTTTGTTGATAATTTTTTAAATCATAACGACATTATGGAAGTTTTGAATAAAAGTGGAATTGGCTTACCTGATTATTACAAATGGGCAACACGTTCAGGTTGTTATTTTTGCCCGTACCAAAGCAAATTGACTTGGTTGAACTTACAAAAACACCATCCTGATTTATTTTATAAAGCAAAAAAATATGAAGATATAAAAAATCTTGCAAACAAACAAAATTTCAAAAAAGTTGGATTTAATCTTGACATGACACTTGAAGAAATGATTTTACCAGAAAATAAAAAACAAATAATCGAGGATTTCGAGAGAAAATCATATTTAAAACCAAAGCAAAAAATATCAAACAGGCTTACAGATTTATTTTAAGGAATTCCAAAGTTCTAAAAAATGTTGCTTGTATGATTTAGTCAAAATTGTTGAATTCTTTATTATGATCGTATTTTCATCATTAACATATTCCCCGTGTTTAGTAAAATTCATCGAGCCAATTATCAAAATATCATCATCGATAATCATTGATTTTTGGTGCATTTTGCCTGCCCAATTTTCAACTTTAATATCAATATTGTTTTTTTGCAAATGGTCAATTTTAACATATTTACCTTCGACACTTGTTTGGTCAACGATAATTTTAACTTCAACTCCACGTTTTTTTGCTTCAATTAGTCCTTGAATAATATCATAGTGCGTCAAATAAAAAATTGGTATGTAAATATAATGTTTGGCATTTTTTATAATTGGAATAATTTTAGTTTGTGAGATTTTATTTGCAGGTGAAAAATAAATTGATAATTCAGTATCATTTAAAAAAATATTTTCATTATTTTTTACGGCAATTTTATCTGTATGAAATTTCCCACTATACATTTGTTCAAATTCCTGAAGATAAACTTTAGCGACCTTTTCAGAATTTATTAACAACGCAACATTTGAATTATAACCTGTCAAACAAGTAGAAGAAATATTAGTCGAACCTGTAAATACTTTTTCATTATCAAAAATGAAAAATTTATCATGCATAATTCCACCTTGATAATCAAGTTTATATTTGTAATCAGGTATTTCATGAGAGGCAGTGCTTTCATAATCTGTTTTATAATTTGGCAGTTGCTTCATTAACTTATAAGTGTCAAAATAAATATTTGTATTATGTTCTGTCATGTCAGTAACCCAACGAATTTTTACACCACGCTTTTGAGCTTCCACTAAAGCATTAAAAATGCTATCTTGTCCAGCAATTCCATAAATTGCAAAATCAATAGATGATTTTGCTTGATCAATTTCGTAAAGCAAAGCTTTGCAGGCATTTGTAACGCATTCATTAACTGGTTCTTTTTGTTTAAGAGGACTTAAAAAATACAATTCAATATTCCCTTGTTTTACATCAGGTTTAACTATTTTGTCATAATATTTATATTCTTTTTTCTTTTCAGGTTTTACGTCAAAGCAACATGATGAAGGTTTGTATTCACTCAAGAAGTTTGGTTTTTGAATGAGTTCAGCGTTACTTGCCATTTGACCGTATTTACAGGTTGGTTTGTGGTATTTGCCATTCTTTTTGTTCAATAGCACGAGATCTAATTTACGTGCTTTTTCAGAGTTCTTATAAACCTCGTCTAGGCTTTCGTATTCTTTTAGTTGCGGTGCAAGGTTTGATTTTTCGTAAACCGTCGCTAAGCCTTGTTTTAAAACCTCTTGTTCGTAGCTTCTGCCGTCAGTAAAGTAAATCGACACTAATTCACGATTAAACACGTCGAGAGTTTTTGTGCCTATCTCTTGCCCTTTGGGGGTCGGGCTTACGCCCTCCGTATCATTTTTTATCAAATCAGATGTCTCTTTTTCGGTGGTTGGATTTGTTGAAAATTTCACAACTACAGCTTTATCGAGAAGATTTTTTTTTGCAAATTCCTTACCGTAATAGCCTAGTCCTAGTGCTTCGGTTTGCGTGAAGTTAAATTGCTTCATCTGATTGTCGAGCCAGTAAGATGGTTTAACTTCAAAGGTATCAATGCCGTTCAATCGAACCTTTTCGTCTTTTTGATAATAGCCATCACGATTGAAATCGATGTACATCGTATCGCCGTCGATGACCTTTAAAACTTTATAAGTTTCTTGAGCTTGTGGAACGGAAATTTCCGCACAATTAGTTGGTGTTATAAAATTAGTCAATGCTATTAGTGATGATAATAAAACGACCTTTTTC
>JAWXUD010000067.1:0-2834 GCA_044432945.1 Candidatus Gastranaerophilales bacterium | reverse complement strand
GAGCGGTAAAAGTCAGATCTACATCTGGACTTATGGTACATATTATGGGTAAAATCGCTATTGCGTTTATTTACCTTATTTTTTAAATTTAGAATCTGCTCAACTGCTGATTCGCATTAATGATTAGTGATTAGTGAAGAATTAGAAGTTAAGAGTTGCGACGAGCGATAATATCAATACATGTTAAAATTAACCCTAAGGCGAAATACATTTTTATATTTTTTTGGATTAGTAGTTTCCTATAGTAAAAGTAGGGGTTAGTAGTTAAGAAAACAGTTAGTGATTAATCATTTATTTAGCAACATGTACCCAAAATAACCAATTCGTACACATGTTATTAGCAACATGTGTAAAAAAAAGAAAAATATACACATGTTATTAAGGAAAATTCTAGTAACTCCCTTAAGGGAGTTCTGGAAACTGGTTTTATTCGATTTCGAATTTTAAAGGTTTAGATTTGGAGTTTTACAAATACAGGCATGGTGGTTCCCACGACGTATTTGTAAAAATTCAAAGATGAAGCGTTGAAATTTGGAAACATTAAAACCCAGTATCTAGTAACTCCCTTTAAGCAAGCCTTCGATATATCCTTGCTTTTTTGTGCTTTCTGTAGTAACAGAACCGCCTGAACTTGCAAGTCCATCAGTATTTTGTAATGCTTTTTTTCTTCTGTTTTCAATTTTTGCATTCTTACCATCAACTTCACCAGCTTGACGCGCAGATTCAACATCTTCTTCATATTTAAATGCCTGAAACATCTTATTTAGATTATGCTGTGTGTATAAATTCCTGTTACTGCTATCAACAATATCTTCATAAAAATCAATAAATGCTTTTTCTTCTTCCTCTTTAAGATTCTTAGCTTTCAAAAAATTATCAATCACCATTACGCTTTCTTGATAGTTTGCTTCTAGTTCTTTTTTTCGCTTTTCTGCATCTTTTTTCTTTTGAAGCCTTTTACTAATAACACTTTCATAATCTTCGTAACCTTCATCTCCTTCACTAGGTGGTGTTAGGTCAACTCCTGCTTCTGTTAAGATTGATACGATAGAGCGACGTTTTCCATCTTTCGTTCTTGACAATTCCCCAAACAACATTGCTATTTCTGGGTTTTCTTCTGCTAAGTGTTGCATCTCTTCATTTTCACGCTCATACGCTTCATTTTTTTGCATCAAAAACTCAAACAATTCCTGTTCATTTGCAAACTTTTTGTGTGGGTATTTTTCAGCAGCACGGCTAAGAATATCAACAGTTGATGCTTCTTCTTCACTAATCACAGTTACACCTTCTGGTGTAGAATTTAATACTTTTTCCATTTTTATATTTTTTAAAATTTTTTATCAAAAATAATTTAAAAAATCATCACAAAAACAATTCAAATTAAAGGAAAAAAATGTTTTTCATTTTTTTTATTATTTTTGCTAAAACCTCTACATAAGACTTTTGAAAGAAAATTAAAAAATTATGAATAAAAAAGTAAAAAATCCTACAGAAGTATTGAACTACTACAATCATCTTCATTCAGAACTAAAAAAACAGAACCTGCATCTTTATGTGGCGAAGGGTTACTATTATCACAAAATAGCAACTAAATTTAATATAACTGTTGGAAGCGCCTATAATATACTTACCAACGAGTGGCGCAAATTGCGCAATTTATGATTTGGGTGATTTTATTCGAAAAAGACAAAATCCAGTTTATAGAAGTTCCCTTTTACATTCTACAGAAACTTACAGATATCTCCTTAAAGCAAAAAAAACAGTGTAAAATCGACAAATAATTTTACACTGTTTTCGCTTCAATTAAATAATTTCTATGGACTTGACTTATGAGCAAAAATCAAAATGACTACACAAATACGAAGATAAGCTATTCCTGTTATATTCCATTACCCAAATAATATAAATTTATATTATTTGAATTATAGCAGTATCATTTGCATTAATTATTTTGCCCTACTTAAGTAGTATAAAACAATTATTACCCTACTTAATATAGAGAATTCCAAATAACAAACTTTAAGTTTATGCGTAGTTTTACATACAAATACCCACGCTCATCTAAAAGTGACCCAGCGTGGGAAAGAAAAGACATTTTTACCATTTCATGGAGTAGGAAAGAATTATTTAATTATTACAACAATAAAATAATTCCACCTGAGAAAAAAGAAACGCCCATCCCGAACAAAGCGCGAACAGTGTCATATTTATCACCATTCAAACTCAAATATTAAAACACCCAAAATATTTATGGCAAATCATTTAAAAGTTGGCGGAATTACACGGGAACAAAAAATAAACCTTAAAATTTCAGCTGAGGAAGCTCTTAAAAAAGCTAAAGAGAGAACAAAAAATTACATTCCTGTAAGAATAAGTCAACGGTTAGTTGTTTTTGTTCCACCCAGCTATGATATCGAAAAGATAAAACAAAAATACAAACACAAAGAACCCAAGCACTTATGGTAAATTATTTCGAAGACAATTCAGACGAAGAAAGCGGAGCTATTCAGGACACCGCTCTATTTCAAAAGGAAGAACTTATAAATCCTACAGAAAAGGAAACAGCTCAGCAAAACGAAAAACAAACTTACAATTTCGACCCTGACAAATCTATAAAGCGTAACCTTCTTGACCTTTCTGACACTAAAAAAAACCTTAAAGCTGAAAATGAAAGAATACGCAAACAGCAAAAAGCTATTGCGATAGGTGACTTTGTTGGTCTTGTTGGGAAAAGTATAGGCGCGTGGGGTGGCGTTACCCCTAGAGTCAGCAATCCTACATATTTTGCCAAACTTGAAGAACAACGCGAAAATAATAATCAAATGTATGATGCT
>JAWXUD010000066.1:0-2966 GCA_044432945.1 Candidatus Gastranaerophilales bacterium | reverse complement strand
ATTGGCATGCCATCTTTATCAAATCAGCAGGCAAGCTCATTCCTGGAATTCCTGCTAAGTTAGCTGAAATCGTAGCGATATCTGTTAAATACATAGCTAATGGATCGCTAGTTTTTGAACCTATTTCAAATGCTGTATTAGGGCAGGTTGGCGAGATTAGTATATCAGCTTTTTCAAACGCTTCTGCAAAGTCTTGAGCGATTAATCTTCTCAATTGTTGTGCTTTTTTGTAATAAGCGTCATAATATCCTGATGATAGAGCATAAGTTCCTAACATTATACGGCGTTTAACTTCAGGTCCAAAGCCTTCCGCACGAGTTTTGGTGTACATCTCCATAAGGTTTTCAGCACTAGGTGTTCTATAACCATATTTAACACCATCAAAACGAGCCAAGTTTGAAGAGCATTCAGCTGTCGCTAGTATGTAATAAATTCCGATTGAATATTTAATATTAGGAAGAGAAATCTCAACTATTTCAGCACCTAATGCTTTATAATCTTCAACAGCTTTTTGCATAGCTTTTGAAACATCGTCAGATAATCCTTCACCCATCAATTCTTTTATAACACCAACTCTTAATCCTTTGATGTCGTTATTTAAGCTTGTTGAATAATTTTCAACAGGCAAATTTAGTGAAGTAGAATCTTTAGGATCGTATCCTGAGATAACTTCTAATAAATTGGCACAATCTTCAACAGTTCTAGCGAATGGTCCGATTTGATCAAGTGACGAAGCGAAAGCGATTAAGCCATAACGTGAAACTTTTCCATAGGTTGGTTTCATACCAACAATCCCGCAAAAAGACGCAGGTAGTCGGATAGAACCACCAGTATCAGAACCCAATGATAAAGTAACCTCACAAGCCGCAACAGAAGCTGCAGAACCACCAGATGAGCCACCTGGAACTTTATTTAAATCCCAAGGGTTGTATACTTTTCCAAACGCTGAGTTTTCATTAGATGAACCCATTGCAAATTCATCTAAATTAGCTTTTCCTAAAATCGGTACATAATTATTTAATAATTTTTCAGTAATTGTTGCGTTGTATGGTGAAACAAAATTCTCTAAAATTTTGCTCGAAGCCGTTGTTTTAGAACCTTTTAAATTCATGTTATCTTTTAGTGCTAACGGCACACCTGCTAAAAGCGGTAATTCTTCGCCTTTTGCAATTTTCTCATCAACTTTTTTTGCTGTATCAAGTGCGATATCTTTTGTTAATGAATTAAAAGAGTTTAATTTGCTTTCAATTTGTTCAATTCTATCAAATGCAGAATTTGTTAATTCAACTGCTGATATCTCTTTATTTTTTAGTGCTAAACTTTGTTCAGTTGCCGATTTTTTTAAAAGCTCGTTCATTTTTTCTCCTTAGAATAACTATGAAGAAATAGTATTACAAAAAAAATACTTTCGCAAGTTGGTTATTAATTTATAGTATAAACTTTTTTATAATACATAAACGTGCCAAAAATAGTTAATATAATATTAGGCATCCACGCTGCAAGAAATGGTGCTAATGCTCCAGTTTCTCCAAATGATATAGATAATGCACGTATTAGGTAGTAAGCAAATATTATTAATATACTAAACAAAAATCCACGATTGTATCTGACACGTGGTGGCGTAATAGCCAACGGAATTCCAACTAATACAAAAGCGATAGTAGTCACAGGTAGTGCAAGTTTATCCCATAACTCAACCTGAATTTCACGTTTTTGTTTTTCATCAAGTTTATTTTCTTTAATATATTTTATAAGCGTTGCGAAATTCATCTCACGTGCAACGTTTTTGTTTAATTCTTTTGACATATCTAAGCCAAATTTGATTGTTGAATCATCAAATAAGGTTGTGTTAAGCATGTCATCTTCTTCGCCAACGGTGTATAAAGCTCCTTTTTGAAAATTCCAACCTTCAGGGGACGTGCTTCCTTCACGTGCTTGAAGTATTTGGATAGTATCTTCAGCCGAAGAGTCAAGCACAGTGATATTATACAGCACACTGTCTTCACAATATCCTACGTAAAACAGTCTTTTTAATCCTCCGCCTTCGCCAAGTTCCTTAAACACAAAATTTTGTTTGCCTTCAGGAATATTTTTTTGCCCTAATGCCCAAAGAGCCAAATCTTTTGATTGTTTTGCCATCACAGGAACGACCGTTTCGTTTATACAAAAACTAAATATCGCCATCAAAATCGCAAACACAAATATAGGTTTGCCAATTCTATTCAAACCAATACCGCAAGCACGCATTACTGTGATTTCTGATTTCAAACTCAAGCCATTAAGCGTCATTACTGTCGCAAGCAAAACACCCATCGGAATAGTCATGACAATAATTTGAGGCAAGTTTAAAATAATCATCATTAACGCAACTTTAAACGGAATGCCAAACATGGATATTTGCTTTATTAATGTTATGAACGTGTCAGAGGCGAAAATAATTGATGTAAAAACCGCAACACCCATGATAAACATTTCTATAACCTGTCTTAGTATGTAGCTATCTAATAATTTCAAATTGCTTGTTTGTTCAATTGGAAGTCCGTCATTGCAGTTATTATTTTTTATATATTTATCTTTTTGCTTATCTTTAATTATTTGTTTCATTAGTTCCATTTTTTCAGCTGGAACTAGTTTGAGTGTACGTAATGTTTTCAATATATGCAATATATTATTAATAGTTTTCATGAGATTATTTTAATAAAAAAAAATTAATTAAGCAAACATGTTTGAAATTCCTACGTTCAAATGAGTAAAGGGTCTTGAAAAATTTCAAAAAATAAGTTATATTAATAACATAATTAAAATGAGGAATTAAAAAACAAAGTGATAATGGCGAGTTATGAGGATTTGCAAATGATTACTGACGCATCAAGAAAAGATGTTGCAGTGGATTTTGCAATTCCTAAACATGCCCAAAGCCCGCTCGTAGAGGGCGTTTCGACCCTGGGGGGGGGGGGGGTTTAAGC
>JAWXUD010000065.1:0-3000 GCA_044432945.1 Candidatus Gastranaerophilales bacterium | reverse complement strand
ACTGGATATTCAGATGCTGAGGATTTTGTCGCAGAATTAGGAAAATATTTAAAAATTAATGAAACTTGTGATTTGACTGATATGACAGATTGTTTTCCTGATGTTGCGATTAGCTCATGTGATGAGAAAGTATATGTAGAAGATTTAAAAACTGGTGAGGATTTTGCAGCGGATATTTTAAACAGAGATTTTAAAAGTGACAACGTTGGAATAGTTTTAGCTGACGGAACAAAAGCTATCGTCAATTACGACCTAGATTGCGGGTGGTTAGACCCTTATGAGAGTGGACTGAATAGAACAGAGGCAACGCAATGCGTTGCGATAATCGCTGATGTGAATGGAAATTCTGGTAAAAACATGGTTGGTAGTGATATTGTTGCACTGAATTCATCGTTAGGGATTAATATTGAAGGTTTAGACGCTTGTTGGGATACATCAGACACGCCAATCACCGCACTCAATACTTGCGATGGACAATCTGAATGGGATAGTGATTTTAAATCAGGTGCTGTTTATCCAGGTGACACTAACTATGATATGGGAACAAGTTGTTCTACTAACTACTGGGCAGGTGCAAAAAAAGCATGTGACGATGCAGACAAAAGATTACCGACATTGTCAGAGTTAGCATATTTGGCACAGTATTTATACGATTTAGATGAAGTGCCGTCTAGTACAGCACAAGTTTATACATATGGCACATTTAATGAAACAAGAGGTAATGAATTATCTATAACATATGTGGATTCTGTGGGCTATAAATTCTGGTCAGATACATCATCAAGTGACGTAAGTGCATATACTAGATATTTCCGTTCTACTAACACAGTTGTAGATGGTAATGCAGATGAGGCATCATCTTTTATGGATAACTTAAAATCTTATTCAGGTACAAACGTTCGTTGTGTAAGTGAGTAATTCTAAATTTAAATTTAAATATTAATAAAGGGTTGATGTTAACATCAACCCTTTATTAATATAGATTTTGCAATTATTAATCCTCGAACCCGCCACCGATTTTATAAAAATACGAGCAAGCGACACCAGTTTCTTTATCTGAACAATTTGTTTTTAAATCTGTCATTGATAATTCATATCCAAAAGGTTCTATTCTACCTTCGCTAAAAATATTTATCCCAAAAATATCTTTTCCCCAACGATTAGGTGGCAAAATGCCGTTAACATCAAACATCATGATGAAAATCGCATCAGTTGATTTGTCTGAAATAATATCTTTTATACCAATAATACTATTTTTTTCAGCAAAATAAAAATCATCAAAATAATACATTTGACCTTTGATAGGTTTGCTACCGTTTAAATATTTTGGCTTGTAATGCTTTGAAGGTACGCCTTCTGTTTTTATTCTGATATATGGCTTAACCAATGAAAGTAAATATTTTTCAGTTTCTTCTGGGGTTTTTGAATTGCTTAAACTTGTTAGTAAATCACCTTGAACTTGTGCATCAATCACCTTGAACATATATTCCACACGGTTGTATATCTCGTTCCATTTAGAAATGTTTTTGGCTTGACGTGTATTTTCAAACGATACTGGAAATAGCATCATTAAAAAACCTAAAACCACAAAGATAAAGATTGAATATTCAAGTTTCCATTTATTATTTTTAGCCAAACGAAATTCCTTTCTATGCCATATCTATCATTTTTTTCTCAGCAAATAATTTTTCATAAATCCACTCAGGTACAAAGTTTTTCCCCATAATAATCTGTCCATTCATTGGGTTTGGTGCGTGAAAATCAGAACCGCCAGTGACTATCAAACCTAAGTTTTCAGCCATTGAAGAGAAATATTCAACACAGGCTGGTGAATGTTTTCTGTGATAAGCTTCGATGCCGCGAAGTCCATAACTCATTAAATCTTTAATCAATCCCTCAGGAGTTTCAATGTCATGAGGGTGAGCTATTACAGGAATTCCGCCAGCATCATAGATGATTTCAATGGCATCATGAGGTGACACTGTTTTTCTTGCAACATAAACTTCTGATTTGTCGTTTATGTATTTAGAATATGCTTCAATCACATTAGATGTCCCGCCCGCACTTGTAATCGCTTTTGCAATGTGTGGACGTCCGATACTTCCACCATCAGCAACTTGTTTGATTATATTGTCATAACTGATATGAATTCCAGCCTTTTTATTTAACAAGCTAATTATTTCTTTTGTTTGTTCAATCCTTGCATTTTGTTGCAGCTTTAACATGTTTTTAAAATCATCGTTTTCAACGTCCATGAAATATCCAAGTATATGAACCTCTTGACCTTTGTGTAAGGTGTTCACTTCTATTCCACGAAGAACTTCTATTTTATCTTTTAAACCAGCTTCATCGATATATTTTTGTGCAACATCGAACGCTAAAATATTGTCATGGTCAGTTATGGCTATAGCTCCTAATCCAATTTTTATTGCGGCATCGACTACTTGTTGAGGTGTGTAAACCCCGTCAGAGTAACATGTGTGAATATGTAAATCACATTTCATTCTCCACTTCCTTTTCTTTTTTATCTATAATACAAAAAATTCTTTTAATAGCGACAGCCTCACCTGTCGAAGGAGTAATCTCAACTTCGACAGCGTTCACTTGTGAAACATCACCGCCAGCTATTTCATACCTTTCGGCTACAATTGAGTTAAAACGAGAAAGTGATGAGCCATAATCCATTCCAATGACCCCTTCGACAGAGCCACAAAATCCAGCGTCAGTGATGTATCCCATTTTATTTAAAACTTTTTCATCAGCAGTCTGTATATGTGTGTGAGTCCCAAAAAATGCACTCACGCCTAAGTCTGCACAAAAACGTCCAAAGCAAACCTTTTCTGCGGTTGCTTCTGCGTGAAAATCGATAATGACAATCGGTGTGATTTCTTTGATACGTTCGATTTCTTTTTTTACAATTTCCCATTGAGAATCTATTGGTGACATAAATACTCGCCCAAGAGCGTTAATAACCCCAATCTTTATGCCGTTAGAGGTTTC
>JAWXUD010000064.1:0-3057 GCA_044432945.1 Candidatus Gastranaerophilales bacterium | reverse complement strand
GCAATTATTTGCAAGCTAACTCATATCAACGCTCATCTGAAAGAATTGGATATGCTAATGGATATAAAGATAAAACTTTACATTCAAGAGTTGGTGAACTAAATTTATCTATCCCACAAACGTAAGCGATTAGTCAGGTACATCTTTTAATTTTGATTTTTTATGATAAATTATTATAAAATCAAAATTAGGAGGTTTATTATGCGTGAAACTGTTCATAAAGCTTGGCAACGAAAATTAGAAGCATTTTGGGATAGCAACATTACTTTAGTTGAATATTGTAGAATTAATAATTTAAACATAAAGACTGCATCAAAATGGAAATTAAGGCTAAGACCAGAAACTATTAAAGCTCCAACTAGAACTCGGAATAAATTATTAAAAACAAATACAAATGAGGAACAAACGCATTTAGAATTTATTGAATTACAAATGGCAAAAAATGAAGCAAAATCAACTGTTAGCGGTGTAACAATAAATTTCGGGGAGTTACAGATTACTCTTACAACAGACTTTAATTTATCAACGCTCAAAAAAGTGTTATCATTGTTGGAGGTGAAATAATGTTTAATTTTTCTGCTTCGACTAAAATTTACCTTTGTCAGCAACCAGTAAATTTACGTAAATCTTTTGACGGACTTGTTGGAGCAGTTCAATATTTTATCAAAGAAGATCCTTCAAGTGGACATTTATTTGTTTTTGTGAACAAAGCTCACAAGTTAATGAAAATCCTTTACTGGGATAATGATGGTTATGTTATTTGGTCAAAAAGATTATCTCAAGGATTATTCAATATCCCTAAATCAGTTGATGGTAAAATAGAGTTAAATTACCGTGAATTTCAAGCCATTTTATGTGGTATAAAACCACAAAGATATTACAAGCGTTTTAATGCTAAAAAACATTAAAAATAAGTTCAAATTCATTACTTTTTTCTTGTATTTTTCATAATTTATGCTATATTATTTTATGAAAAATAATAACATAAAAACTATTGAAAAGTACGATAAAATAATTGCTGAATTATCTGAAAAAAATGATATTCTAGCAGTGCAAAATAACGTTATTGTTTCTCAAAATAATGAACAAGCAAAAGTAATAGAGAAATTGACAAATCAGCTTGAATGGTTCAAACGGAATATGTTTGGTTCGAAAAGTGAAAAATTTAGACCTATAGATAATCCTACTCTTCCATGGTTGGAAACTATGGAAGAACCAAAAGCTGAACCTCCTAAAAAACAAGTCCAATCCCATGACCGCAAAACACGTGATAATAATGGGTGGAGCAACATTCCAGAAAATTTACCACGAGAAGCAGTTATTATCGATGTGCCAGAAGAAGAACGAGTAGGCATGAAATTAATTGGTTATGAAGTTAGTGAACGTTATGCAAGAAGAGAAACTTGTTTTTTTGTCAAGGTTATCAAAAGAGCAAAATATGCAGATCCTAAAGATGCTAATCGTGGAGTTATGACTGCTAAAGCTCTGGCTGATTTTAGCGATAGTGTTAGTGGCAAAACAAAATTTGATACAAGTTTTGTTGCTGGTGTAATTGCAGATAAAATGGAAAATCATCTGCCATTATATCGCCAAGCAGAAATGATGAAACAAGAAGGCTTGAATATCAATCGTTCAACCTTGCAAAGTTTATTTACAAAAGGAGCCATTGCGTTAGAAATTTTATATAATCACCTTGAAAAATTAGTAAATGACTGCCCAATAATTCATGGCGATGAGAGTACCATCAAGTTAATTGAACCTGGACGAGGTAAATGCAAAACAGCCTATATGTGGGTAAAAATGAGCGGAGTTGGCCCGCCAATCATAATTTTTTACTTTAAAAATTCAAGAAGTCATGAGATCGCCAAAGAATTATATAAAGATTATTATGGCACAATAATTCATGACCAATATGAGGGATATGATAAAGCAGAACATGCTACCCATGCAGCATGTTGGGCTCATGTTCGACGCAAATTTTTTGAAGCTAATGAACGAGGTTATTCATCTAATGAATATATGTTGCTAATCAGCCAACTTTACCAAATTGAACATACAGCTAGAACTAATGCCAATAAAAAAGGCACAGCAACAGCGTTAGCAAGTGAACGCAAGCGAGGTAGAATTTTATCTCAAAGTATAGTTGATGATTTTTTTAGTAAATGTAAAAATGCTTATTTAACAATGCTTCCTGATGGCTTATTGCATAAAGCTATAAAATATGCATTAAATTGTGAAACTGATTTGCGTGAATTTTTGCGTAATCCTGATGTTAATATCGATAATAATCCAGTTGAAAATATCATACGCCCCCTTGCTTTAGGACGTAAAAATTGGTTGTTTGCTGGTAGCGATGCAGGAGGTAAACATTTAGGAATCTTGGCAAGTTTCGCAGCGATGTGTAAACTGAATAATATCAATTTCCGTAAATACCTTGAATATGTGTTAGAAAAATTAAATACAACTAATGCTAAAGATATCGATACACTTCTTCCACATAATTGGGCTCCAAACGATAATTAATCCCCTACTATGGTGCTGACTAACCGCTTACACACCAAAAACTTAATTTACCCTCAAATTCTCCGTTTGATTTATTCGTGCATAGTCGAGGAAACAAATTTCATTTAATATTACTATGATTATTCTGAAAGTTAAAAGAGATAAAAAAATATGGAGATTATATTACAAAGTACTATAAATATTTTCATTTCTCTCTTACTCTTTTTGAAATATAGTTCACGGTTTCATAAAATGAATATTTCGTAAAAAAATTTCCAGCATCTGCTTCTGGTATAGAAATTTGAAAAAATTCTTCAACACCCATTATAAAGTCAACCGCATCTAATGAATCTCCTTTCCAAAAATCCATAAGTGCCATCGGGTCATTGGGATAAACCATCATATTCTCTGGCCGATCCATTTTCTCAATAAGAAGTCGTCTTAAATTCCAAGCAACCTGAGCCACTTCTTTTGTCGCCCAATAAGAGAAAAAAAGTTCAGGTGTACAAAGTGGACGTGGTGGCTTTCCTGGAATTCCATTGATTATTTTATGCG
>JAWXUD010000063.1:0-3118 GCA_044432945.1 Candidatus Gastranaerophilales bacterium | reverse complement strand
GCGAAGAAAAGTTAGCAAAACACTTAAACCTAACTCCGTGAGGAAAAATGAATAAATATAGGTAAAAAATGGAAAAACCTGTTGGTTACTAGTATATTATATGTGTTCAAAATATGATATAAAAGTATAACCCAACAGGTGATTCAATGATTAATATACAACAAGGTCGTGAAGAAATCAACTCCAATGGCGGAAATATTTTAATTGGAGCTTTACTTCAGCTGGAGAATTGGAAGATTTTAGAGAAAATGAAAACTGAAAAAATTAAACATGGCAAAATCTCTAACAGTGATATTTTGAAAATTACTACCAATCTTCTTGCTCTCGGTAGAAACGATTTCTGTAGCATAAAATCATTCAAAAATGACCTTTTGTTTTTCAAGTCTCTTGGGGTTGAAAATTTACCATCGGAGGAAACTTTGCGTCAGCGATTAGATGATATCGCCAAGCAAAACCACAACCAATCTTTAATCGACGATTGCAATGTCGAATTGCTATCAAAAATTAAAGATTATGGTACTATTGAAACTCAACATTCAAGCTATATTCCACTTGATTTAGATGTTTCTGTCATGTTACAACCGAATTGCAAGAAAGAGGGAGTCAACTGGACTTATCATAATGCAAATGGTTATGCTCCAATATTTTGCCATCTAGGTTCAAATGGTTACATGTTGGCAAATGAACTTAGAAATGGCAGTCAACATAGTTCAAATGGAGCTATCGAATTTGTCAAAAGATGTTTTGAGATGACCAAGAAACTTAATCTCAAAAATAAGCAGTTATTATTGAGAGCTGATTCCGCTCATGATGATAAAGATTTTATCAAAATGTTGATAGAATCTAGTTCCTATTTTTTAGTTAAACGCAATCCACGGAGTGAATGCAAAGAGCCTTTTTTAGCGATAGCACGACGTTGTGGAGTTAAGTTGAAATCACGAGAAGGTAAAAATGTTTATCGCATAATTTTATCCCATCTTAATCCCGAAGGACTTGAAGATGCACCCATGTTCATGGTGGTTGAGGTAACTGAACGCATGACCGATAAATTAGGCAATGGATTTTTATTTCCAGAAGTTACAGTGTCATCATGGTGGACAAACTTGCCAGAAGACGAAGCTGTCTGTATAGAGCTCTACCACAATCATGCCACAAGCGAGCAATTCCATAGTGAACTAAAAAGCGACATGAATTTAGAGCGTTTACCAAGCGGTAAATTTGCCACAAATGCTTTAATTTTAAATTTGGCATCTTTAGCATTTAATTGCTTGCGAATCATAGGTCAAAAATCTTTAGAATTCAAAGAGTTATCACCGATTAAATTGACAGTTAATCGTCGCCGTTTGAGGAGTGTTTTGCAAGATTTAATTCATATAGGTTGTAAATTCACTAGGCACGCTAATCGTATAATCGTAAAATTTGGGCGTGACTGCCCATGGTATAAAACCTTTGAGGCAATATATGCTCAATGTTAGTAACTATAATTACAAAAAAGGAGGTTAAAACAATACATTACATGTAGTTGCATGGTTTGCCATGCCTTAAAATTAGTTTTTTTAGCAATAATCTATAAAAATCATTGAAACTGCATTTGCATAAATAAAAAACAGGTGATATTTTTAACTTTAGATGCTAAAAATGGAAGAAAAAGGCTTTAAAAAGCCGTAAAAATTAACAAGAGAAGAAATCACGGTGATTTCTTCACGGATTTAGGATGAGAAGTAAAAACGATGTCGGCGAGAAAATCTATAAACGTTCTTTTTTTTAAGTGCATGTCCTATCAGTCAATAAATATGATATAAATTAAAAAAAGTAGTTGAAAAACTGAACAAAGTGTGTTAGAGTAATCATTATAGTAGTTAATATGCGTCATGCCTATGGGGCAAGGATGTATGTAAAACTAAATAAGGAGTTTAGAATCCTAATTTACCAAAAAATGGGCAACTAGCCCTTAAGAAGATAGGAGTTTATATGATTTTAAGATACCTGTTACTGTTTGTTGTTGCAATTTTTTCGGTCTCTCTCACGGCTACTGAAATTAAACTTGATATGAGTGCAAAACGTGGCTTAATGATTAAGTTACCTCATGGCAATATCTCTTCATGCTCAAGAATGATTGCCGTTGAGCCACCTTGGGTGGAGAAGTGGTTTTTCAATCAGAGCGATGATGTTACGATTAACGCTGAACAGTTAGAGAATGGCGAAAAATTTGAGCTTATTCATGGGCAAGATAATGGATTTAAGGTTATAGAATACTCTGCTGTTCGTATTGGAAACAGCGTTAAAATTATTTATCAAGGGAAGCTAACTAAAGATGTCCCTTGTGCACTAGAGTATTCAGCAATAAATGTAACCGACTTTTTCCTTGCTGGTGCCTCATACTCTGCTATTCTTATGGATGGTACACCCAAAGAGGGCGTTCTGCCTGAAGATGAAACCGCTAAAATCACCTATCTAACCAATGTTAAGAGCATCACCTTTGACAGTAATTATGGAACTTTGAATATTACAGTAGATAAGGGGATAGGGCTCGATGTTAAGAATTTCCGTGGTTCTGGCTTTGAGGATACGCTTTGTTATTGGATTGGCGTTATGGATGTGCCATTAAAATATGGTGAACTTTTTGATAGTGAAATTACCCTTGAATTTATCCCTAATCCTAATGCTGTTATCCCTCAACCTATACTCTCTGCTAATGCAGGCCAACCTACTAAGGTTGTTGAGAATAAAACACTTGTTGTTGATGCCGAAACATTTGATATTGGCATGATTCCAGCCTTGAAAAAACAGGAGCTAACTCAAGGAACTTTAACCTTAGGTAGTGCTGTAGATATTGATTTTAACTTCAAGGGGGATAAAGTTAGTGTTGATAGACTTCGTGATGCTATAGATCGGGTGTATGATAAACTTGGTGGAACAGCTGCTGAGGCGACAAAGATTGTGGCTACTGTTGGAGAAGAGGCAGGTGAATTAAAGGCTCCAACCGAGCTTGATGGTTATGCTATGGATATCACCCCAACTGAAATCAGTATTGTTTCTCGTAGTTACCGTGGGGTTTTCTACGCTATGCAAACTCTGCGTAGTTTAGTTGAAAATGGTCGTATTGATGCCCAAAAAA
>JAWXUD010000062.1:0-3293 GCA_044432945.1 Candidatus Gastranaerophilales bacterium | reverse complement strand
AAATAAAATATTAGAAAACCTTGATTTAATGAACAATAAAAACTTTGCGGATATGGTTGGCTATATTATAGGCTGTTCATCTTCAGCTGAGAGTGCAAAAGCTAAGATTGATATTATGGATAAAATCATTGAAAATCCTGATTTAATGAACAATAAAAACTTTGCGGATATGGTTGGCGATATAATAAGCAGTTCAAATTCAGCTGAGAGTGCAAAAGCTAAGATTGATATTATGGATAAAATCATTGAAAATCCTGATTTAATGAACAATAAAAACTTTGCGGATATGGTTGGCAATATAATAAGTTATTCGGATTCAGCTGAGAGTGCGAAGGCAAGAATTGATGTCATAGATAAGTTTGCAAACGATCCTAAAATCTTAGAAAACAATCCGATTTTAGCAAAACATATAGGCTTTGCGTTAGTTGTTGCTGATGGGGATTTTACAATGAAATCTTTGAATAATTACGCACAAGCTCTTGATAACGCCTATGCTAAAAAACTAGATTTAAAACCAGCAAACGAGGATTTGTCTGATGAGATGATAACAAAAGCATTTCTTGAGCCTGATATAGTGAAAGCTGTTGAAATACTTGGGGTATCAACATTCACACATAGCTATAAAAGTAAACTAAGTGGTGTCGTTGAACTAGCTGAAAAAGTATCCTCATTAAAAAATCGATTGAGTCACGAAGATTTTAACGCACTTATGCACAAGATTAACCCTAAAAATACTTCTGAACACAAAGCTTTAGAACTAGATCTAGCTAATCAAAAAGCAGAACTAGAGGCGCTAAAAACACCTAAAATGAAAGAGGTGAGTAACCAACTAGCACCGTTATTTGAAGAGGTTACGGCATTGAAAGCTGAAAAAACACAGCTTAACTCGAAGAAAAAAACAGTTAAAAATGATAAAAATTTGAGTGTTGAACAAAAAAAGGTTGAACTCGAAAATATAAAAATACGTGAGAATGAAATCGCACAAAAAATGAACGAACTAAATTCTCAACTCGCACCGCTAATAAAAGAGTTGAACAGCGAAAAATCCAGTATTGAAGGATATACCGCAAAAGAAGTTGAGATAAAAGATTTAACCACTAAAATGCGTGAGTTGTCAAAAGTCGAGCTTGACCCGCAAAGTATAATCGACAAAACACGTGTAATCTCAGCTATTACAGAGCATAATATTAATGATGCGAAATATTTTATCGACCTTGTGAAAGCTAAAAAAGGTGATAGTGAGCAAATATGGAATAGCGAGATAGAAAAATATGTGTTCAAAACATACAATATTGAATATATTACAGAGCTTGCAGGGCGTATGAATTTAGGCAAATCTAAATACATAGGCGAAATGTTATCAGCAAAATATCAGTTTAAAGATGGGTTTGAAAAAATAATTAATCAATTGAAAAATAATCCTAACAAAACTGTTGAAGAAATATTTAATGAGCTACCTCAAAACTTACAAACAAGAAAAATGTTTGAAGAATTGAACATTGATTATAACAATTGGGTTAAAGTCAACCCAGACTCATTTGTCGAAGTAAAACTAGAGCTAAAAGTCGAGGAAGCGCGCAAAAAATCGATAGAGAGTTTTGAAGAAGATTTGGCATCTGATGAGTTGTATGCATTACCACAAGAAAATACCGTTGCGATATTTGATAAATTAAAAACAGAACTGAATATTGAGCTAAAAGAGGTTCGAGAAAATGTATATGATGATGCTGGAATGGTTACTGGTACAGTTACTAAAAAAAGATTATACAAAAAAGATGAGCCGATAGAATTTCGCGATTTGGCAAAAGCTGTTCGGTTGGTTCAAGAAGAAGTCAGCAAGGATTGTTGGACGACAGCAATGCAAGATCAAAGATTGAATTCATATAGAGAAACTATGTTATCACATCTCTCAAAAGAGCGATATGTTCAAATGAAAACAGCCGAAGATATGAAAGCAGATAGAGTTGCAACCTTAGAGATTAGAAAAACCGATATGAACGATATCGAACACGCATTATTTTTAGGCAATCACGGCTCTTGCTGTACAGCAGTCGGTACTGGTTGCAATGAATTTTCAGCTCCTACTTATGTGATGAACAAGATGATTTCTGCGATCGAAGTTGTTGATGACGGAAATTTTGTTGGAAATACAATGTGTTACATAGCAAAAGTTGACGGAAAACCTGCATTGATTTTGGATAATATCGAGTTGAAAGCTGATTATCACGGCAACGACAAATTACGTGATGCGATGCTTGAATATGCTAAAAAAATGACTGAAGAAATCGGTCAACCAGATATGGCGATTTATGCGGGACCGTTCAGACATAAGGTTAATATGGACGTGCTTCCACATCAACAAGAGCAAATGCAAATTATAGGCTCAAGTGGAAATGATGATATCTATCTTGATTTCATAACAAGAGGCCGTGAAGTTGATGGTAAACAAGTTGATAATGTTGAATTGTTTAAAATTCGATAAATTACACTAAAATCGGGATGATTAACCTCACTTCGCTTGAGCGGTTGTGATTTTCGGCATATCCTCTGGGGTCATTGTCCAGACTTTAATGTCGTGGGTTTTTGCAACTGCAAGAACTCTATCAACATATTTTTGGTCTTTAATTGAATCTTCAACGATCAGCACAATTCCTGCTTTTTTATTCAATGCGACTGCATAGTACAATGCTTGTCCAATACTCTCGCCCCATTTCTTGGCAAAGTCAAATTCGATCGCATACTCTTCCGTCACACAATCAACTCTTGCACGATCAGGCAAAACATATTCAGTAACCCCATTGTTTTTTAATGCCCAAACTTCTTGGTACTCTTTTTCATAGTAATAATGATTTCGAGGTGCAGAAAATACTGGCATGACTGCAAATACAAATATGAACAACCCTAATATAAATTTCCTAACCATTAGTTTATTATAACCGACATAACTGATTGTGGCAATTGTAACAACGGTTAGTATTTAGCCAATTCCTCTCAATAATTAATTATTTATTAATTTTTCAAAGTTTATTCAAATACTAAACTAAAATTAAATAGACGTTTAAATGTCCCCTAAGCTGAGAACACCTTCGATGGTCGACAACAATAGGGAGTAGCTGATTTTAAATAAAATTTAAAATCATTTTAGCGAAGTAGTAGAGTAACTACGCCCAAATCCCCTCAACAAACATCTTAAAATGTCGTTTTATTACTGCATAAAGGCGTCGTGCCGATATGCCTATTTTTATGAAAGGAGTTTAAATGAACTATTTAAACAAAATCTTGTCGTGCATCAA
>JAWXUD010000061.1:0-3518 GCA_044432945.1 Candidatus Gastranaerophilales bacterium | reverse complement strand
CCTATAGTAAAGATAAACAACACCATACCAAACTCACTAAGAGCAGAAGGTATAACAATTCCAAAATGACCAAAAAGTAAAGCCACAAAAATAACCGCTGACACATCTAAAGATATGCCTTTGATATTGATACGCCCCAAGATAAAGCCTAACGCAACAATAACAAAAAGTGCAAAATAGGCACTTGAGAATAAACCGTCAAACATATTTATAAGAATTTTAATTATATAATCTAAAGTAAGTTCTAAAGCAAAGCTATTTATAACATGCAAAAATAGCTTATTTTGCACAAAGATAATGCGAAAAAAGTTAACATTTTATTAATTTCTCAAAAAAACTCTTTTTTATTTAAATTAAAGCATATAACTTTGCCCCTTGAAATAATATAATTTTTGAAAACGATGCTCGTTGTAAGAAGTATAAATAAGCTTAAAGAAACAATAAACAGTTTCCGTAAAGAGGGAAACATCGGGTTTGTGCCAACCATGGGTGCACTACACGAAGGACATATCTCTTTAATTGAGAAGTCTGTAGAAGAAAATAAATTTACTATTGCTAGTGTTTTTGTGAACCCTACGCAATTTAACGACAAAAATGACCTTAAAAACTACCCTCGTACTGAGGAGGCAGACTTTGCTCTTTTAGAAAAAGCAAACTGTGATGTTGTTTTTGCACCATCAGTAGAAGAGGTTTATCCAGAGCCTGATACTAGAGAGTTTAATTTTGGCGTTTTAGAGACAGTAATGGAGGGCGCGACAAGACCAGGACATTTTAATGGTGTTGCACAAGTTGTTAGCAAATTATTTGATTTTGTTGAGCCAGATAATGCTTACTTTGGTGAAAAAGATTTTCAACAAGTTGCGATTATTAAGCAAATGTGCAAAGATTTTGACCTAAAAGTAAACATTGTAGCTTGTGAAATAAAAAGAGACGTTGATGGATTAGCATTAAGCTCACGAAACACTTTACTTAGCACAGAGGAACGTGAAATCGCTCCTGTTATATACATGACTCTCAAAGAGGCTTTAAATAGGGCTAAATGGGACAGTGTAGAGGGTACTAAGAAATGGGTTATTGAGCAATTAGATTCAAATGATATGATGAAAAGCATATATTTTGAACTAGTTAATTCAGACACGTTACAATCTGTTGAAACATGGGATGATGCAGAGAACATTCAAGGTTGTATAGCTGTACAGCTAGGCAACATTAGACTTATTGATAATATAAATTTTAAGAAATAGTGATCAGTTACGCTATTTTTTATTTAAAATAAACTAACTTTAAATTAATATGTATATAGAAGTTGTAAAATCAAAAATACATAGAGTTTCTATTACTCAAGCAGATTTAAATTACGTTGGTAGTATAACAATAGATGAAGATTTATTGGATGCTGCAAATATGATTGCTGGAGAGAAAGTAGCTATTGTAAACAATAATAATGGAGAGCGTTTTGAAACATACATCATAAAAGGTGAACGTGGTAGTGGATGTATATGTGTTAACGGTGCTGCTGCACGTAAGGTTGCTGTAGGTGATGTTATCATTATTATTTCTTATGCTTTAATGGATTTTGAGGAAGCTAAAACATTTACACCTAGTTTTGTTTTCCCTGACACAGCAACAAATCGCATAATAAAATAGTTTTTTTGCGATTCGCTAATTAAAAAACATTATCTATAAAACACTATAATTAAGTAAATTACAATAATTTTACTGAAACTTCAACATATTTTCATGCTAAAATTTTGTAAAATTATTTTTTTTACTTATCTTTGCAGTGCAATAAAACAAAAGGTCTGATGGCCGAGTGGCTAGGCAACGGTCTGCAAAACCGTGTACAGCGGTTCGAATCCGCTTCGGACCTCATCAAAAAACGCAACTATTGAGAAATCTATTAGTTGCGTTTTTTTGCTTTATATGCACAAACACTGTACAATTAAAGATTCCTTATCTTATCTCTAAAAACTAAATTTTAACACTTTCAAATTTACACTAATAGAAATCCTAAAAATTTAAAACCTAAGGATTTAATAACCTTTTTAGTCTTTTTTTAAAATTAAACAGCATATAATATCCTCAATAAACTTCAATCTGTAAAAAAATATTTTTCTTTCCAAAACCCACAACACAAACTTAATAATCAACAACATACCATAATTACAAAAACAAAAAGAACCAAATATAAATCCTAAAAGAACTATTTTTCAAAATCAATCTATCTTTATTTAAAAAAATAATTGCAATTTATTGTCGAATTAAATTTTTTATTTACTATATTTGCCCTAGCAATGTTGGTTAACATTACTCACTAAACTTAAATAATTAAAACTTAAACAAAGAAAATTTAAATAAAGAAAACTTAAATACCTTATTATAAAAATTTTAATACAATGATTTCATTGTATTGAAGAAAACTATAGAATCATGATTATATTAGCATTTTTTTTAATCATCCCAATTATTTCATCATGGAAAATATATGAAAAAGCTGGGTTTAACGGGTGGTCTGCATTGGTACCCCTACACAATGTTGTAAAATTCTTTGAAATTGCAGGAAAGCCAGGATGGTGGATATTTTTATACTTAGTCCCTATCTTAAATATTGTTGTCTATGTGGTAACATTGATGGAATTAAGTAAAAAATTCGGACAAAGTACAGGCTTTGCATTAGGGCTTTTATTTTTTCCATATGTTTTCTTCCCAATCTTAGCTTTTGGAAAATATGAATATATTAAAGGAAACTTATAAAAAATAAAACCAATCACTAAAGCTACCCTTAACTTATTATAAAATATTTTTTTTAAAATAATACAAATAAGATAACCTCACTCTTTTTATTTCTCCTACTTCCAGCAGCATATATATTATCTATCGTTGGATTATGGATAATTTTTGAAAAAGCAAATAGACAAGGCTGGGAGGCTCTAATTCCTATCCATAATACTGTCACTATTATAGAAATCGCAGGAAAACCAGGATGGTGGATATTCCTACTTTTTATTCCAATAGTTAACATTGTACTTTATATAATGGTACTTAACGGAATAAGTAAAAGATTTGAACATGGTGTAGGCTTTACAATAGGCTTACTATTCCTACCGTTCGTTTTCAATCTTATACTTGCCTTTGGCAAATCAAAATATAACGAAAACCCTGAACCTTGCCCTAGCAATGTTAATAATCCACAACAACCTAACTATGCGAATACTAACAACTATCCGCAGTCAGGTTATACAAATCATACTGCTCCTGCATATCAACAGCCTGTGAATGCTTCTGCTCCTGCATATCAACAACCTGTGAACACTACTACTCCTGTGTACCAAGAGCCTATGAATACTACTGCTCCTGTGTATCAACAGTCTATGAATGCTACTGCTCCTGTTTATCAAGAGCCTGTGAATGCTCCCGCCCCTATGTACCAAGAGCCTGCGAACACTACTGCTCCTGCATATCAACAACCTATGAACACTACTGCTCCTGTGTAGCAAGAGCCTGCAAATGCTCCCGCT
>JAWXUD010000060.1:0-3818 GCA_044432945.1 Candidatus Gastranaerophilales bacterium | reverse complement strand
CTGTTTATCCAGGTGACACTAACTATGATATGGGAACAAAATGTTCTACTAACTACTGGGCAGGTGCTTTGAAAGCATGTAGCGATGCAGGCAAATCGTTACCTACATTGTCAGAACTTGCATATTTGACACAATATTTATATGATTTAGATTACACACCTGGGGATACTACTAATATTACTTCAGGAATTACATTTAATGAAACAAAGGGTAATGAATTATCAATGACATTTAATGGTAGTGGTGTAGGTTATCATCGTTATTGGTCAAATCAATCATCAGGAGATGTTACTGCGTATCATAGAGCCTACACAAGTGTAGATACAATGACCGACGGCTCCGCAACTGAAACTTCAGCATATACTGATAATTTCAAATCAAATTCAGCTGTCAATGCTCGTTGTGTGAAGTAATTTAAATTTGTTATCAAAAAATAGGCGAGAAATTTTTTAAAAATTTCTCGCCTATTTTTTGATATTTGATAATAAAAAACGGGTTCAAGAAGCTCTTGAACCCGTTAAATATGATTTAAAAATCAAACTATTTGCCGTTAACAGCAGATTTGAATTTTTTACCAGCAGAGAATGCAGGTACTGTTGAAGCAGGGATTTGTAATTCTTTACCAGTTTGAGGGTTTCTACCAACTCTAGCAGCTCTTTTGCGAGCTTCGAAAGAACCAAAACCGATTAAAGTTACTTTATTACCTTTAGCAACGTTAGATTGAATTGTTTCAACTAAAGCGCTTAAAACTTCAGCAGCTTCTTTTTGTGTTACGTTTGATTTTTTTGCAATTTCTTGTACTAATTCTTCTTTGTTCATGATTTTAAACTCCTTTTTCTTACATGTACATCTCTTATTATACCAAAGACTATTCCCTTGGCAAGTACTTTAAGCTTTTTTTACAATGTTTAGATGAAATTTTTTTGATTTATTTGTAACAATTTTTTATAAAATTGATTATAAATAAGATTTTTATAATTTTTTTTGATAAAATGTTAATGCAAGGCAGAGGAGTTAGCTAGTGAAAGAAAGAATTATATTATTTACGATAGTTTTTGGATTAGGCGTATTTATCTATATATTTCAAAGTTATTTTAATACCGTTTTAGGATTGGCGTTTTTGTGCCTGTTTATGACGATTTATGCTTTGTTTATGAATTTGTCTTACAAATTAAAAAGTCGCAGGCTTCAAAAAAAACCACCTGTTATTAACGAAAATTACAAACCTTTTGTATCAGTGATGATACCTAGTCATAACGAAGAAAGTGTCATTTCTCGCACGGTTGAAAATATATTAAATATGGATTATGAAAATTTTGAGATAATCGTAATCGATGATAGAAGTGAAGATAATACGGTATCTGTCATTAAGGATTTAGAGAGAAAGTATGAAAAAGTAACTGCACTTATTCGTGATAAAGATGCTTTTCCTGGCAAGTCTGCAGTATTAAACGATGCGATGGGGATTGCTAGAGGCGAAGCCTTTTTGGTTTTTGATGCTGATGCAACAGTTGAACCTTATTTTTTATCAAAGCTTGTCCCAAATCTTGAGCCAAAAGATGTTGGGGCTGTTCAGGCTAGAAAAGTCATCAGAAATAAGAATTATAATTTTTTAACAAGATGTCAAAACAATGAATATACTTTCGATACACATTTTCAAGTTGGACGTGATTCTGTAAAAGGTGCGGTTGAATTGCGTGGTAACGGTGAACTTTTAAAACGTGAGGCTGTTGAAGATATCGGTGGTTGGAATAATTATACTTTGGTAGATGATTTAGATATGTCAACTAGATTGCATATAAAAGGTTGGGACGTTAGATTTTGCCCCAATACGATTGTTTATGAAGAAGGTATTATTTATTTATGGCCATTATTTAGACAACGTAGAAGATGGTTAGAAGGTACGATTCGCCGTTATTTGGAACATTCAGGAGCTGCGTTGTTCTCAAAAAAAATGTCGCTAAGAGCTAGTTTAGATATGACTGCTTATATTTCTGAATTCATCATGCCGTTGTGGTTGGTTATGGAGATATTGATTAGAAGTTTTAAGATTTTGGCAAAAGATGCACCGACTAATACAATTTATGCGTCTATATTTATCGGCTGTGTTATAGGTATTGGATTTTTCTTTGGGGCTAGATATGCACTAAGAAGATATGACAATATGCCTAGGTTAGATGCTGCTTTTGAGGCTATTCAGACTTCGCTTTATTTGGTTATAATCTGGTTTCCTTTGGTGTTGTTTATATGTTTTAAAATACTTTTCATGAGAAAAGATATGAATTGGGGTAAAACGGCACACGGTTTGGTTATGGAAGAAGAAGCAAGTATTAAAGCAGAAAAAGAATTACAAAAAATATAATATTACATTAGAAGAATATGGAGAAGAAAATGACAACACAAATTATTGAAAACGTAAAAAAAACGATTAGAGAAGTAGCTGATTTCCCTAAAGATGGGATTTTATTTAGAGATATAACAACGGCATTAAAAGACCCTGAAACATTAGAGATTATTGTCGATTATCTTTGCGAACAATTTAATGATGTTAAAATCGACTTTATCGCAGGTATTGAAAGTCGTGGATTTATTTTTGGTATGCCAATGGCTTATAAATTGAAAACTGGTTTTGTGCCGATTAGAAAGCCAAATAAACTGCCAGCAGCAACATTTGAGCAAGAATATGAGCTTGAGTATGGTACTGATAAAATTGAGGTTCATCAAGATGCTTTTTTTGCAGGTGCAAATGTGTTGATAGTTGATGACTTGTTGGCAACTGGTGGTACTGCTGAGGCTGCTTGTAAATTGGTTGAAAAAGCAGGTGCAAATTTAGTTGGGATTGCGTTCTTGATTGAGTTAGAAGCGTTATGTGGTAGAGCTAAGTTAGTCAATTCACCAAAAACAATTTCTATGTTGAAATATTAATTTTTGTCTATTTATAGACGATTTAAAAGCGGGATTTATTTTTATTAAAAATAAATCCCGCTTTATATTAGTATGTTTTTTATACATCTTTAGATAAGTTTTGTATATCGATATTTAATGCTCTTGAGATGTCTAAAATATTTAAAAACGAAGTATTTTGTTTTCCTGTTTCGATTAAACTCATCGAAGCTAATGAAATATTTATCATTTCAGAAAGCTTTTCTTGCGAGACGCTTTGCTTTAGCCGTTCAGTTTTAATATTTATCCCTAACATTTTTAATCTTTTGTTATTCATTCGAATATCTTAGTATGTTGACAAAGATAAATCTATTTAGTATATTAAATTTAAACGTAGTATACTAAATTAAAATGTAACAAAGTATATATCAATTAATAGTATTTTGTTAGAAAAGACCAATGTGTGCTAAATCTAGAAAACACGATATTTATTAAAAAAGGAGTAGGTTATGAAAATGAACAAGAATGAACAAAAGCCGTTTAATGCGAGTGAAGCAAACCCGTCTGTTCAAGCGGGAGTAATTCCCCTCCCGTGGAGGGGTGACCGTGAGGTCGGGGTGGTTTCAATGACGAAGCGTTCTGCGTTTACTCTCGCTGAGGTGTTAATCACATTAGGCATAATCGGCGTTGTGTCAGCGATGACTATACCGAATTTAGTTAGTAATTATCAATATAAAGCGTTGGATACTAAAAAGACGTTATTTCAAGAACGACTTTATGAAGCGATGAATCAAATGAGGTTTCATGAAAAGCTAACTGGATATTCAGATGCTGAGGATTTTGTCGCAGAATTAGGAAAATATTTAAAAATTAATGAAACTTGTGATTTGACTGATATGACAGATTGTTTTCCTGATGTTGCGATTAGCTCATGT
>JAWXUD010000059.1:0-4046 GCA_044432945.1 Candidatus Gastranaerophilales bacterium | reverse complement strand
TACAAATGGAATAATAGCACCATTTATGAACTAGCAATAGAATGCGAAAAGTGCAAGGCTAGATATGTTATTGAATAGATTATTGAAAATAATGATTTGCCTGAACTAATTAATGACTTTTGGTTTCCTAACGAAGAATTTCCTAACAACTATTCTTTTTCTAACGCTTTTATCAAAAACATTGGAGGGAATAATTACTGTAATTTATGGACGAAAAGAAATTTATACTTGCTTTCTAAAATATTTCACATTATAAAAAATCAACCTAATGATGTTATAAAAACCCAACTTATGTTTGGCTTTATACAATGCTTACACCTTTGTTCAAAAATGTGTGTGCCTAGAAGAAAAGATGCTAAACGTGATTTTTCAACTAGTTGGGGAAGATCTGCGTTTATCTGTGCAAAAAGACAAATGGAAATGAACGCTGTATATATGTTTATTCGAAGTTGTTTAGGAAAGCAGTCTGTACAAAGTTCATTATCTTCAGCAACAAATTACTTAAAAAACAAACCCATTATTCAAAATATTAACACAAGTAAAAAAGTAGCGAGAGCTAATTTGATTTATGGAATTGTAGATATTAAAAATATTGATGCTGTATTACCCCACAAATCAGTAGATTTCATTATAACTGATCCACCTTATGGAGGTTTAATTAAATATTTAGATTTAAGTTCTATCTGGTTAGTTTGGTTAAAACAATATGATGCTAGATTTACTCCTATTTATGCACAAGAACTAACGGTAAATACAAATAAAGATTTACAAAAATTTTCCGAAGAGTTCACCGAAGGCTTGCAAAAGTTACGTTTAGTGTTAAAAGATAACGCAACATTAATCTTAACTTTTAACACACAAGATCCATCAGTTTGGAACTCCTTCATCTCTTCAATTGCTAATGCTGGATTCAACATATATAAAATGATCCACCAACAAAACAAGAGGTCTGGAGAATCTAATGTTGCTTCAAGTTTTGGCATATCTGCTAGTGATTTTTATGTGCATTGTGTAAAGTCTTGTGAAACAAAAAGAAGAATACTGACGGACATTGAATTTAATGAAACCGTTGTGAATTATTTTAAGCAAACTTTATATAAGCGTAATGAGCCTACTAACTTTGACATTCTTTTTGCAGGGGTATTAACATATTTGTCAGAAAATAATATTGATTTAACTGATTGCACAACAAGAATAAAAGATGCTCTTAGCAAACATATTGACTCTAGTCTTGTATTAACTAAAACTCAGTCAGGAATTAAATGGGGACTAACACAATTCAATAAGAACAAAAAAACTTTAACCGACAAAGTCAAGTTGCTGATAGATTTCGAAGTAAGTAGAAAGAAACATATAGACAAAAATATAATCATTGCTAAAGTATATAACACTTTCTCTAATGAACTCGCCCCAGATCCATTGACATTAAAAAATTTGATTTGCAATATAGAAAAAGGAGACACAAATGAATAAAGAGACTTCGGAAGGAAAATACGACCAAAGAAACCAGTTGAATGATTTAACTGGTAAAGAATGGATTAAGATGACTAAAAGCTTTTTACTTTCTGAAAAATGTGCGGATGATAAAGATGCATTTAATCATCCTGCTCCCTTTTTAATTAAAGACATAGAAAAGCTCATATCTATGTTCACGAAAAAAGGCATGACTGTTTTAGACCCATTTATGGGTTCTGGCACAACTGGCATTGCTGCTACAAACCTAGAAAGGAAAGTGATAGGAATTGACTTAAGTGAAGAATATAAAAATCTAGCATTAGAAAGATTTGCTAAGAAGAATGTTGATTTGTGTGACTGCGAATACATAAATGGAGACTCATTAACAGAAATAAAAACGTTAAGAAATGTAGATTTCATAGTTACTTCTCCTCCATATCATAATATACTAAAAAACAATTCTAAAGGCATTAGAAAGGATTCGAGTGATAAAGGATATCGCTCGGGCTCTCGATTGGGTGTTGAATATTACTCAGATAAAGAAAATGATCTCGGCAATCAAGATTCATACGAAGAATTTTTAGCTTTATTCAAAAACATTATGTTTGAAGCATACAAGAAACTGCAAAATAAAAAATATTGTGCCATAGTTATAAGTGATTTTACCGTTGACAAAAAAGAAATTTGCGTACAATCTGATATTGTTAGCCTGATGATTGACATTGGCTATGAGTTTGTAGGTACAATAATTTTACTACAAGACAACAAGCCCCTTTATCCTTTTGGATATCCTTATGCGTTTAAGATAAATCACATGCATCAAAACATTATATGTTTTAGAAAGGTGGTGGAATAAATGACTATTAAAGAAACTATTTTATCGTATTATGAAAATTTTGCAGTAACACGTGAGAATTTCGATATATTTCATAATAATGTTATCAACATGCCTCGAGAAAGTTTTACTAATTTAGGGCTTTCTAAGCTAAAAACGATATGCTCATATCTATATATTTTAAAAGATGAATATGAGTTTGAAGAACTAAATTATAAACAGATATTAATGCTTATATCACAAAAACTACATGAAGCTAATACTGTTATCCATCATAGAAGTATAGATTTCGAAAATAGATATTTTAACTATTCGTCTACTTTTGGTGAGCATTATGAAAAAGAAGGACGGATGTTTCGACATGTAATGGGCGAATGTGCTTTTTGGGGTATAATCACCTCTATTACAAAGCAGAAAAAAATAATAAATTATGATAAATGCTTAGAGTTTATATTAGCAAAGGAAGCTGAATATGCACCAATTCTAAGAAATAACCTTTTAAACATTAACATTAAAAACAATGACTTTATTAATAGCTTGCATGGAATTGTAATAAATGAGAATGCAGATTATAGAGTGGCTCATGCCATAGTTAAATATATAAAGCAAATAAATAGACCCGTGACTGGTTTTGAAATTGCAATATTATTAGGTCGCATTGATGGATTGCAATCAGAGAATGAAATTATGCGAAGGGCAACTACAATTGGCAACCTACTTCCATCAAAAGCAGAGCAACAAAAGAAAATATTTTTTGAAGCTTTATCATGGACAGACAATTGTGGTTTGTATAACTATGCTTCTTCTCAGCAGCCTGATTTTAAATTTAATAATTACTTAGTTTTTATGGAAACATTTGGCTTAATCCGCAAAACTGATAATGGAAACTATCTTTTAACAAATTATTCAGAGAAACTTCTTGCAGAAGATATGCCAATAGAAGTAGTAGATTTAAGAAATTTGATTTACTCTATCGATGAAGATGAAGAAGGTTATAAAAAATTAAAAGAATTGGTTGTTGTGCAAAGAAATACAATTCTAATTGAAGCAATCGAGCGTGATCCTTTGCTAGTAAAAAAGCTCAACATGCACTCATTAAATCACCCAATTATAAAAAATGGGAAAAGACAAAGAAATACCATTATTTCTGAGATGGCTAAAATTTTAGCTCAATACAATTGCCAAGCAACTGGTAAGCCAACCTTTAGAACGCCAAATAATAAAAACTATGTTGAAGCACACCACATATTAGAATTTAACACGGATTCAGGTCCTGATATTACAGATAACTTGGTAATTCTAGGACCAGAGAAACATATACTTTTGCATCGGGCGAACATTGAAGAAATTAACAATATCACAACACATCTTATTTCTACAGGAATATATTCTTTTGATAGGTTTAAACGCATGGTAGTAGATTATCATTGCCTTACAGAAAATCACATAAATAGATTATATGAAAAAAGAATAATATCTTCAATACATAGAGATCAATTATTAGAATTGCAATCATTGTAAGTTATAATAATCTATTTTGCGATAAAGTTTGAATGCTCTATCTAGTTACATAAATTAAAAGTGTGCAAACTAGAGCAGGAAAAATTCAGAATGGATACATAAATCTTTTATTTTAGGTCAAATGAAAAAGTAAATTCCACAGTGTAAAGGCGATAAAAAAGTATAACTAAAGTCCACTTTTTGTGGGCTTTTCTGCAGTTTGTTCTTGAGTTTGCAAACAAAAATATTGTAAATG
>JAWXUD010000058.1:0-4157 GCA_044432945.1 Candidatus Gastranaerophilales bacterium | reverse complement strand
CTACAAGAGTCGCTATGAAGTATTTAGTCATAAGCACCACCCAGATAACCATAACAGCGTTAAACGCTGCTTATGGCACATACAGCTCTTTTCAAGCAATCAAATAACTCTATTTACAGTAATATGTATAAACAAGTTATTTAATGAGACTTGAATTTACCTGAAAATATGATAAATAAATTAATGTAAAAAACCATTTTAAAGGAGAAATAATGAGTATTAAACATGTTTATATATCAGCAATTGCTAACAAAGAAAATACAGATGTAGAACTTGTAAGAAATTGGGCATTGATGTTATTAATGAATATCGAAGTACAAACAGGATGGAAAAGAACATCTGATTTTTTTAAGGGCTTTATGTGCCCACCAATTTCAGCAGAAACATTAGAATATGTAGATAATGAGATTTTACACAATGAAACTGATGTTATTGAAGCAGAAAGTTTACTTTATATTTTTGAAAAAGCAGAACAAGAATGTAATGAATACGTTGGATATATTCACGACATTCAAAACATCATTTATAAATACCAAAATCTTTAAAAGCTACAAATCAAAGATTTGTTACTCAAAAAAAGAAGAATATAAAGGCATTCTTCTTTTTTTCGAGCTTAATTTTAAAGACCCATTCTATTTTTTACTCTTTGAGTAAATGTTTGCTTTTGTGTTGGTTTTTCATTTTCTGGTTCATCAATTTCAATTTCTTCTGTAAACTCATTTTTTATAGATTTTTGAGATTTTAAACGTTCCTTTCTCTTTTCTTCTTCTTGGATTTTTTTAGCAGTTTGACGTTTTAACCAATTTGGATTTTTCTTTTCAATTTCTTTTTTATATGCGTTATTTTCTTTCAATAAATCATCTATAAACTCTTTTACATCACGATAAAAGTCCAATGTTGATTTTGAAATTGAACGTAAGTTTGCAATTCTATCTTGAACCACATCACTTTGAATAATGTTATACAACCATTCTTGATTATTACGGATTTTAGTATTTATTCGTTTCAATTCCTTTTGAGCAAGTTTTGTTTTCTTCACAGTAGCCGCTTTTTTTGTCTCAGCAGCAGCAACTTCACTCAAAACATTGCTTTTAGCAGCCTCAGCAGCACTCAGAGCCTCTTGTTCTGCTTTTCTTTGTCGTTGTAGCTCATTAGCTTTATCGATACGTTCCTGAGCCTCTGGCACTTGATTGATCTTCTTTTGAGCAAGCTTTGTTTTTCTTTGCCATTCTTCTTGTCGTGCAATATGTTGAGGTTTTGACGGTTTACGCCTGCGTCTACCTCCTTTTTTCTTCTCAGAGCTTATATATTGAGGATTTTTTTTCATTCTTTTCTCAAACAGTTGCTTATCTTCAATTTCTAATTGATTTTTTTCTTCTTCACTTAAACGATCACATTTTGGAATATAATCTTGTGGTTTTAATTTTAAAGTATCTAATACAGCTTTATCATACGCTTTTTTATATAGTTTTGTCCAGCTGTTTGATTTAACATCTTTAAATAATTACCGCCTTGTATATTGCTTGTAATTATGTGTAGATGTGAAGCCTCTTCAAAATTATCTTCTTCATTATGAATAACAGCAACAGAATTATTTTTAAACATATCAGGATTTAATCTAATAGTATTATATTTTGCAATATTAACTCTATTTTCTTCTTTAATGTGTTCAACGCCTTTCTTTTCTTTTCTTTGTTGATTTTCATTGATGAAATTACAAAAATTCTCAATCGTCCTATTATAAATATCATTCCATTCATCATTGCTTGGATGAATTAGATCTTCAGGCATTGATAAAACATAAGTCGTTGAAGTTTCAGGTGGTCTACCACCTCCATTTTCTTTTTGATGAGCAATATACTTTTCATTTTCAAAATATATTCTTTCATAAGTTTCTTTTACATTCTCAGTAAGTGAATGTATTTTTGACTTATAATGCGAGGCAGTATTTTCATTCAATAAGTAATCAATATGATTTTTTACTTTTGTAATTGTGTTATGTTTCCTCATTTGTTTGATAAAAAAATTCTTCATAATTAAAATCCTTGTTCTAATTATGTTTTATCATTTATTTTGCATCTTTCAAGTCTGAGATTTTTAGGATTAAGCAAGATAGCCAAACCTTGCAGGTTCGTCAGTCGTTCCACTCCTTGCTACTTGGCAGGGGACACCCCTACAACCCAAAAAATCAAAGATTTTTTTACCGCTTACGCTCTCGAACTGTTCCAGTTCTCACAAAAGAAAAGAACCTCATTTGAGGTTCTTAAAATCGAAATAAAAATATTAGTTTTGCTTTTAATCAAAACTAATATTTCTTTTTTCTCAAAAAGCGATTAAATCATTGAAGTCTGATATATCTTTACTTTTGTTTTTCAATAGCGATTTACAACAAAAGTAATACTTTTCTGTTTTGTGATAATCATAATCAGCTATCAATTCAGCTTCTTGTAGTTTTTCAAAAATCATTTTTATGTTTGATACTGCTTTTCTACGTTGAACTTTGTTCTTGTCTTTATAGCCAACAAAATCTAATAAATGCTCTCTATGAAGTTTCAAATCCTTGTGAAAATTAAGAAGAAAAATTATTTTCATAGTTGTAAATTTTACATTGTTTTCTTTTATCAAATCTAAATCTATTTTATAGCTGATTTTGTCATCTTCTTTTAGTTTGTCGAATTTTTTGTCAATAGAAACTATGATTTCATCATTACTATTTAAAACCATGTCTTTTATATATTTATGATCTTTTAAGTTGTCTAATAAATTTTTAATTTCATGCCTCGAAAAGTGTTTAGAGTAATATTGTTTGAATTTTTTTATTGGAAATGAAAACTTTTGATTTGGTTTAATACTTTCTAAATAGACCAACATATCTCGATGTGAAAGTATTAATAAAAATAGTTTAAACTCTGTCAGGTTCAAATTGCCTATGATGTCGTTAATAATATTTTTCCTCAAATAATTATTTGCTACTGATAATGGTAACTCTACGATTTGTTTATTTTCTTTCATTTTTACTCCTTGTAATGATAAATTATTTTATCGCTATTAAAGGAATATTTTATTGACTTTTATTTTTTATGTGATAAAAATAAAGAAGATGATAGATTATACCTTTTTAGCGATAGGTAGTTTTATTAAAAAGCACTTTTGACAGAAGTGCTTTTTTTATGACTACAATATATTTATTTATCATTAATGAAATAAATGTCAAATCGCTATTTAAGAATAATTTTTTAATAGAAGTTCCCCAAACTGGTAGCGCTTTATCCCTAAACTGGTAGCGTTTCCTCCCTAAACTGGTAGCGATTTTTCCCCAAACTGGTACACATATTAAATATACTTATTAAATACTAATATAATTTCTTTAAATATAAGTCCGCTCGCAAGCTCGTTTTTCTGGAAAGGGAATGTTTTAAGGGGAATTGAAAAGATAAAGCACCGAAAGGTGCCTTAATTTATAGAGTGATTATTTTAACGCCTAAATCATGGGCTTTTTTCATTTTACTGGTAATTTCATACTTCCCAGTATTTCCCATAAATAAGAATGAGGTGTTTCGATTAACTGATCCAACAACTATTGCACCTTTACTTTCAAGCAAAGCTCTTGCTTCATTTCGAGGTAATGGTAGTGTACCTGTTATTGCTACTTTAAGGTTATCAATATTGATTGAATCTAAAACTTCACTCAATGTGGCGTACTCTCGTTCCAGTTCATCAATATTGATACTTTCTTTTGCCTCTTCTTGCTTTTCTTTTCGTGAATTCCATTCATCAAGCTTTCGAGAAATATATGGTATATCGTCAAGAGTTATCTTTTCCCCATCTGACATATAAATATACCATTCTCTACTTACATATCGAATATCACCATAACGACAATCAATTGCTCGAATTGAGATCCCATTTCTCGAAAGCGCAAGAGGAATAACCTCTCTTGGACCGCTATCCGACCAAGGGTTATCAACTGTGATCGCATCACCTGATTTAATACCTAATAACTCGAAAACCGATACATCCTGCATAGTTAACTTCCTATTAAAATTTTTAGAAAATCTAACTGACTTATGCTTTTAGTTTCATATTTTTCCTTTGAGTGATCAAAATCGGTAAAAGTCACATTTCCATAATACATTTCGTTCTTAGTTTCATCCCAC
>JAWXUD010000057.1:0-4239 GCA_044432945.1 Candidatus Gastranaerophilales bacterium | reverse complement strand
GCGGGGCGAGGCGGGGCGATGCGGGGCGTTGCGGGGCGTTGCAACTGGCGCATCGTAACCACCCCGTCAACTTCGTTGCCACCCCGCCTCGGGAGGGGAATTTTGACCTAAATATGAGATAACACCTAAGTATAGATGAAATAAAATTGCCATATTGGACTTGATATTTAAAGTTTGACTTTAGCGAAGTGAGGTTAAAAAATGTTTACGAAACAACTTCAAGGCGGAATTTGTTTGAGCGATATTCACCCCCTTGCCCACTCCCGCAAAGGTAGCAATAGCGAGTTGTTCCGCTTTTTAGTTGAGTAACTACATTTATTTTCTCACGAGCGTTGTCAAGAGCTTCTTTTGTTTCGTTTTCTTGTCGGTACAAGAAAATGAAAATAATATCATATGTTAGCTTGTGGTTAATGCGATGCTGCCCAGATGGGACATTTTGCACGAAAATAGATTTTCGGCAAAAGCAGTCAAACAAGTTCAGCATGACGATTAAGTGTAGTATAAAATGGCAATATGGCGAAATAACCACCCCGCCTTACAGGCACCCCTCCTCGGGAGGGGAATTGACAGCTCGCTGTAGCATAGAATGACGAACGTAAAAGAATCATAAACCGCTATTCTGAATTTAGCTCTACTAATGAGCGAGATAAATATATATTAGCAGTTGACGAGATTACGGGGCAAACGAGGTGGCTAAGCCAAGCGATAAAAGGCGATAAAAGGATTATACGTGTTTTTTCAGGACGTCAATAACTCTATTTAAAGCACCTTGTTGATTAGTAAATACTGTTTGGCTATCTTTGCAAGCTTGTTCGTAATAATCTTTGTCGATTAACAATTTCATCATATATTCATACAATTCTTCTTGAGTGCTAACTATTTTACCTGCTTTTGTTTGAGCTAAAATCCAGTAGATATCTTTGAAATTGTGAATACTAGCACCTGTTATAACTGGTTTGCCGTATACGATAGCTTCGAGCGGATTGTGTCCACCTGTTTTATTAAAGCTTCCACCAATGAATGCGAAATCGCAAATTGAATATGTTTTGCCAAGTTCGCCTAATGTGTCTAGCACAATTATGTCATTATTTTCGAAATCGGCATTTTTCGACTTGAAGCCATGGTTTAGTTTTGTATTTTTAAGTAAATCTTCAATTAATTCGTTTCTGTTCAGGTGTCTTGGTGCTAGTACTAATTTAATATCCTTAAATTGCTGTTTTAGTTTTACGAAGGTATCGATTGCGATTTCGTCTTCTCCTAAGTGAGTGCTTCCTGCAATGATAACTCGATTTGAATTTTGTTTTAAGTCGAAAATTTCTTCTGATTTTTTAACATCAAATTTCAAATTCCCCATCATTTTAACGATATTTTCAGATGCTCCGATATTGATTATTTTTTTTCTATCTTCTTCGCTTTGACAAAGTATTCCAGCGTAATTTTTGAATATTTGTTTGAAAAATATTTTCAATAATCTATAAGATTTATATGTCGAATCAGAAATTCTAGCATTTATTGTGTATAAAGTAATATTTCTTTTTTTGCAAATATAAGCGAAAGTTGGCCAGATTTCGGTTTCAGCGATTAGAACTATGTCTGGTTTTGTTTTTTTTAAAAATTTGTTTACAGCACATGGTATATCAAATGGGAAATAAGTGATGAAGTCGGCAGTATTTTCTAGTTTTTTTAACGCTATTTCCTGACCAGTTTTAGTGCTTGTCGTAATAATCAATTTGCATTGTGGAAAACTTTTTTTAATTTGTTTAGCGAGGTTTTCAATTGCTATTACTTCTCCAACCGACACTGCGTGAAGCATTATGGTTTTTTCTTTGAAATCGGGTGATTTAAAAAAGCCCATTTTTTTATCCCAGCCGTATAAATATTTGCCATTAATTACTCTTATTAAATAATAGAATGGAAGAGTTATAAAAAATAATATTGTTGTAATAATTCCATATAAAAACATATTATTAATTTACTATAAAAATAAATTATAATAAATAATTAGTTAAAAAATATAAAAATGTCTGATTGATATTCATAAAAGCTTTACAGTTTTTGAAAAATATGTTATAATATATCTATCAAACGCTAACGAATTATTAAATATTTATCCTTGTTCCTAGCTAAAAATAGAAAGGAACTTACAAATTATGGGAAAATCATCGGATTATTCAACAAGTGTTTCTGTGAATGGGGACACAAAGGCTACTTCAAATTCTTCTGGCACAAGTTATTATATGTCAGATGTTGAACAGCAGATTTATGATTATGCACAAAATTCATTTGCGGATAATCTTTCACAGGTCAATGTATTTTCAGCAGATACTCAACAAAATATTGCTGATCAAATTGAAGCTTATACTGATCAAGGCATAGAGATTATTAACGACACTTATACGCCAATGCTAGAGGATTTACAAACTGATATAGCAAGCCGTTTTGGTAATTATGACAACTCTTCTTTCTTGAGTCAATTGTCAGAAATTGAAAGTTATAGATCTGATTCTATGTCTGATTTAGCTCAAGACGTATTGGTTCAGCAAGATACATTAGTAAGTAATGAATTGGCTGAGCAATATGAATACTTGAGCTTCTTGAATGATATTTATACATCTATGGATAGTACTGCCTTGAGTTATATGGGCTTGGCAAACGATAATAGTAGTTTATCTAATGCTTATTCAACAAGTCAGACTGATACAACAATGTCATATATAAATTTGTTGTCTAATTTAACATCATTTATATAAATAATATTTGTGAAATATTTTTTTCCTGTATAATGTTCTTATGAATATTATACAGGAATTTGATACAATAACTGCGATAGCTACTCCGATAGGGACTGGTGGCGTTGGTGTTATTAGGATATCTGGAGATAAAAGTTTTGAAATTATTGATAAAATATATTCAAAATCTGATTTGAAAGCTGGTAGGATTTCTCATGGGTGGATTGTTGAAAATTCAAAAGAAATTGATGAAGTCATTGTTTTGCCGTTTAAGACTCCAAATAGTTATACTGGTGAGGATGTTATAGAAATTCATTGTCATGGTGGAATTAATGTTGTTAAAAATATTTTAGAATTGGTTTTGAAAAATGGTGCGAGAGTTGCAGAAAAAGGTGAGTTTACAAAACGTGCTTTTTTGAATAAAAAATTGGATTTATCTCAAGCTGAGGCTGTGGCTGATTTGATACACGCTAAAACACAGAATTTTGCAAAGAAATCTGCTAAAAATCTTTCGGGTATGCTTGCTAGTAAAATCGATGAGATTAAAAAAGATGTTTTTGATATTTTGGCAAAAATTGTTGCTGGTATTGACTTTCCTGACGATGTTGTTGAGCCAGAATATTCTTTACTTATAGAAAAATTTGAACTAGCTTTGAGTAAGATTGATGAAATTTTGGCTTGTGCAAATTCTTCAAATATTTTACGCCAGGGCGTTAAGATTGCGATTGTCGGAAAGCCTAATGTGGGTAAATCTTCATTGTTTAATACTTTGTTAAATGTCGAGCGTGCTATTGTGACCGATATCGCAGGGACGACTCGTGATGTGTTGAAAGAAAATCTTAATTGGGACGTAGCGATAACGCTTATTGATACGGCAGGAATTCGTGAGGATATTGATATTGATAAAGTTGAAAAAATCGGTATCGAATATTCCAAACAATCTGCTGATGAGGCTGATTTAGTATTGTTTTTATATGATGCTTCGATCGGAATGCAGTCTGATGATGAAATTATCTATGAATTAATCAAAAATAAAAACCATTTGATAGTCGCTAACAAATGTGATTTGATAAATTCAAAAATTAAAAATGTTATAAATCTTTCTACGACAACAAAAGATGGGCTTGATGAATTAAAAGATAGGATTAAGGAAAAAGCTTACGCTTTTTCAATCGAGGATAGTGAATTTATAACAAATAATCGTCAACAAGATTGCCTAGAAAAATGTAAAATTGCTTTGATGCAAGCCTTAGATGCTGCGAAAATTGAAGAGTTGCAAGACTTAATCTCAATTGATGTGAAATCTGCGTTGCTAAATTTGGAAGAAATTACTGGTGAGGTTATAACCGATGACATCTTAAACGATATTTTTGATAATTTTTGTATCGGCAAATAAGTTTTTATAAACTTAATCGTTAATAGTAGCTTTTATTATTTTGTAAATATTTCAACTTACGCTTATCCACCAAAACGTGGTTTTGTAAACATAAAATTTAGTATTTATAGTGAC
>JAWXUD010000056.1:0-4364 GCA_044432945.1 Candidatus Gastranaerophilales bacterium | reverse complement strand
AAATGTAGCTCTTGAGGAGTAAAAATTGCTTGCATTTGTTGTGAATTTGTAGATTCTTTTTTCATAAGAGAGTAGCTTTCTGTTTCCATTATTTTTTAGCTTATAATAACCTTAGCAGAGACTCTCTCCCTTTTCAATTTTTAACAAAGAAAAAACGCTTCCCTATAAGTTGTGGAAAGTAATATATGTGTATATATACTAAAAACAAATTTAAAAAAGTATCTGTATTTATTTTATTTTTACTTTTCTATAGTTATGTTTTCTCTACCGAATTGAGGTATTTGAACATTGCAAAAACTATTCTAAATTCAAACGATAGGGTTTTAGTATTAGCAACAAGTGATTCTTCTTTAATGAAAACCTTGCACAAGCTAGACGAAGAAGAATGTAGACATATGTTGGTAGATCTTAGGCGAAACTTATCTAGTTCTTATCAATTTTTAACAATAAATTCATTTTGTAAAGAAACAGAAAAAGAACTTATTGTTAAATGGTCTATACCTGATATTAATTATCCTGACTTAAATATATTTGTTGGTGATATATGGTTATTAGTGCTTGAATCCGTATTTGAAAGTGATAATAAAACCTTAAAGAAAATTCATTGGGAAATGGCAGGCGAAAAATTTAGCAAAAATATTTTAAACACTCCTTATATAAATTCTAAAAATCTTTTTTATATACCACAGCCAGAAAAAGAAAATGCAATATGTATATATAAAAGCTTTACAACTCCTAAATTGCCAGAAATGAAATCCATCCCCTATAAAGAAGATTTAGTAGAAGACATACAACTTCTTTCAAAGCTTTTTTGCGATAGGAAGGATAAGCCATTTAAGGCTTTGAGGGTTGAGGAGTTGGAGTTGGTTACGAAGGTAATGTCTAGCTTGAAAACTGAGGAAGGCAAGAAGATTGCTGAGGCTATGGCTTCTATTATAGAGGACGAGATTATAAAAGTTGAGTTTCCTAAAAGCCTTGAAGATGTGGGGTCTGGTGTAAAAGATGCAGTTGAAAAGGTCAAAAAAGCTTCTGATGCCTTGAACTTTGAGGCTGTGGAAAAGCATTACAAGTAGAGTTATGAAAATGTTATATAGGAAATATCTCTTTATTTTATTCTTTTGGGCTTTGAGTTGTTATGGCAATTTAGAGTTTGAGAGGGTGCTTGTTAAGGAGGTAGTTCCTATAGGAAGCCTTTGTATGCGTATGCAATATGAACATCTAATATCAAAATTATAAAGGGGATTAAAAACACAACAATTGCTATATACTTCATTAGCTCCGAAAAAATCTTATTTAGCCTGAGCTTTTGTGTTAGAAAAGCAATTAGCCAAAAATTCAATATAAGTAATACAATATGAGGCAAAATTAAGATAATCATTCTAATAAGTGCATTTTCACCTGCATATATAAATCCATGAAAGTATGTATAACTAAAAGCAAAGATTAGCATCGTTGAATTAAAGAATGCAAATGTTAGTAATGCGAGCGAGTGCTTTTGTATATTTATTAGCTCTGATTTCATCTTTATTATATTTAAGCTTTAAGGGTTTAAGGGTATCCAACGCCATAAGTTAGTTTATTTATCTTTTCTTGAATTCCTTCAAAATCTTTCATTGATTTAGGATTTTTTATTTCACAGACTTCTAGGGCAAGTTCATAATAGGCATTATCCCTCATTTTATAAAAATCGAGAATCGCCTGCTTTTGAGTCTTAGACAAGTCGCCATATATCAATAAGTCAAAGAATACCTTAGTTCTCTTTGACTTGTGGAGCGAATCCCAATCTGAAAATATATTATCTTTATTATCAAAATCTATTTTAGCAACAATATAGCCATCTTTAATAGACTTTAATTTATTCACTTGAGTTATATATTCTGATCCATACCACAAAATAAATCTTCGCTCTTTATGATAATCACTTGTGGGAAACAATAAATTTATGTCTGTCAAAGTATATTTAAATCGTGGAATAAATTCATTTTGCAATTCACCCCTTTTATGTAACTCATAGATATACACAATATGAAGGCACATTGTTACTACAAAGAAAATCGCAAATCCAAGCAAAAATAACTTTTTGAGAAACTTTAGCATAATATACATTCCATTATTCATATTTTTCAGCGTTGCGTTCTTGACGCCATTCATAATACCAACCAGGTGAACCTGAATCAGGAATAAGTCTCTTTATTTTTTCTTGGACTTGGGCAAAATCTTTCAGACTTTTAGGGCTTTTGATTTCATATATGTCTCTTGCAATTTCGTAAAAAATCTCATCTTTCATCTTGTAGAAATCAAGAATCGCCTGTTTTTGCGTTTCTGTTAAGTCTCCGTACATTAGCAAATCAAGTATATTTTTTGTATTCTTTGAATGAAAAATATTATTCAAATCGGAAAAAGGATTGCTTGCATCTTCATTCTCCAAATCAGCCTCCGAAACAACATATCCATCTTCGACAGACTTTAATTTATCTAATAATCGAAGATAAACTTTTTGATTCCAGAGCATATATCTTCGCTCTTTCTGATAATCATTTGTAGGAAACAATAAATTTATGTCTGTTAAAGTATATTTCAATCTTGGGATAAATTCATTTTGCAATTCGCCACTTTTATATCGTTCACAAAATACCAATAAAACAATTAAGCTTGCCAAGAGAAAAAATATAGCAAACAAAATCAAAAACGCCTTTTTAAGAAACTTTAACATATATCCCTATATGTTAAAGTTTTATATAGGAGTCAACTACTTTTTTATAGGGCGTCGAAAAACTCTATCAGAAAACTCATCATATTCATCGTAATTATAATAAGCTTTTTCTATTATTATAAACTCATCTGCAGAAATGTATATACCATCTCCACTTACAATTCCCACGTGTCCAGATTCACTTGAGTCTTTCGTTTTAAAAGCAACAATATCTCCTACTATAGGCTCTGAAACTATTTCATAACCTTCAATTTCTAATTCTCTATCTGCCCATTGATTCAAAGACCAAGTCATTGCTTTCCTTAAAAAATATATAATAAGAATCTTTTTTCAATGAAGTGTTAAATTTATAACTTTTAACAATGCCATCAATTTTATATTCAATTTCACAATACTCCGATTCAGCTGAATTAATTTTTAGCCTACTAACACTTTTGGCACCTAAAACTTTTTCTTCCTCTAATTTTTCACTATAACTAATTAGAATATCTATAGCTTTTGTACTAGCATTTACAAGATGTATTTCTTGAGTCCCCTTAAAAGAAGGCATTGCACCAAGCATAAAATCAATCTTAGAAGCAATAGGGAAAAGTAAAATCCCTATAAATAGGACAAGGTCTATAAGTAAAAATATTAGAATTTTCTTTAATAGAGATTTCATTTTACACCTTTCTCTAAATAGACATTTTCAAAGATCAATTCCTTGCTTGAAGTCGCTAAAATATAATAATATTTTCTACTATATATAGACGCAGGACTAAGGACACTACCCTCTTTATCCCCAATTTTATACTTTACTTGATAATCATTGTCGCTGGAAATATTATAAACAAAGAAGTCTTTTGAATTTGCATTAAGTTCTTTTTTGTATAAAAGTTTTTCTCCAAAAAGTATTTCAACATCAAACACTTCTTCAGATGAATTTATAATAAAGAAGCTATTTTCTTCGGATTCAATATTAGAAAAAATGTGATTAGGAATCGTTAAGCATTCATAAATCACCACACAAACAAGAAGCGTAAACCCAGCAATAAATGTAGTTAACACAAATAATAATAGGTTTTTAAGAAGCTTGAAAATAATTTTCATATTAGTTATTTAAATTTGCAAGTACAGCATCTTTGTCGGAACTTATTATTATATAGTAAGTTTTCGTCTTAAAACTAAAACCTGCAAACCCAGACATATCGTACAAATAACCTATATACTCTTGGATTTCTTTATCGTTTATTTTCAACAAATAACTTCCATCACCTTCTATTTTCACATTCTTAGAACAAATCGAAATTGCGTTTACTTCTTCTTGTAATATTTTTTTCTTATTAAAAAATAATTCTACCTTTGTATCGCCATTATAGCAATTTAGAATTTTTATATTTCTATAAGAGCCTAAACTTTCCATCGCAAACAGAAGCGAGACTATCAGCCCTAAAATAAATATAACTATGAGGAATAATTTTTTCATTATTTTTTTATAGAATAAGGCTTTGTTCTAAGCAAGCCATTTTTTAATGCTTTTTTTATTATATACACAGCTTTATCCGAACCTGTAGTTTTATACATATCATATAATTTACGTAGAAGTTTAATTTTTTGTTAAAATTCTTAAAGAGAGAGTGTCTCTGTAAGGTTATATCTAGGCGGTAAGTCT
>JAWXUD010000055.1:0-5115 GCA_044432945.1 Candidatus Gastranaerophilales bacterium | reverse complement strand
CTTGTTATGAGCAAGGTAAAAGGTTGCCGACTAGACAGGAATTAGCGGATATGCACAATTATATTTTTAATACGGATATAATTACAGCAACTGGAGATTTTTACGATTTAACGCTTGATGACGATAAAATGGCTGATTTGAATTTAGTTACAGTGAATAGTTCTACCATGTTTGGTTATTGGTCATCTGAAAAAATTAATGACACAATGTCACAAGGCAGACACTTTACTTCAACAACCTCATATGACTTTCAAATTAAGACTAATCGTTCTCTTTCACATGTTCTTGCTCGTTGTGTAGAATAAATAAGTACATTTTTCATAACAAAACCCCCTTAAATAAGGGGGTTTTACTGTTTTATTATTTATCCAATAACTTACGAAATTCTACCTGGTACAACAACTCCGCCTTTTAAATTCTTTTTATAGAACTCAACGTGTGGTTGCAATACGCTTTCTAAAACTTCTGGCATAGAAGCATTTTGGCTAACTTTTTCAACAATTTCTTGATAAACCGTAGCAAATGCTCTCAATTGCGTTAACGCACCAGCTGCAGAAGCTGAAAGACCTAATGAAGAAGTTTCAACGCTTTCTTTAAAGAACGCCCCACAACTATCATAAGATTTTACCAATGCCTCGATATAAGAATCTGCGTTTTCGCTACAAACACCAGTGTCAGCAGGAACTGTCAATGCATAAACCAAATTGTTAGCTGGGTTGAAATGAGCTTCCGCACTATGATGCATTGCATCTGGAACTTTTGCGATTTGTTTCAACGTATCTTTTACTGATTCATTTTGCATTTGAGAATGCCAATTAACAGTATTTTCAAACATTGAACCCATATATTGATGAACTGACGCTGATGTGCCGTTTAATTTTGCATCAGCCCAGAAAATACCTTCTTTTAAAGCATCGTTCAATTCTAAATCAGCTGTCAATGATAATGATGAAATTTCTTGAGCAGAATTCAACATAGCAGATAAATTTTCTTTAGACATTCCTGCAAAAATCAATGTAAAAATAGCGTGGTCATCGAACGCTGAAAATCTTCCACCAACATCATCATGGATATACAAGTTACCAATCCAAGCGTTGCTATCAGAAGTTCTACGCAATTCACTTTTTTCACTATTCGTATCAGTTACAGCAATAAAATGTTTGTCAGCTGATTTTTCAGCTTGCTCTTGAGTTTGTCCTTGAGCGACATAAGCATCTTGAAGCATTTTTTGGATACGTAAAAACCCGTCTTTTGTTTCAAAAGTTGAACCTGATTTTGAAGCAATCATATAATTTGACGATAATACATCATGGTTTAATCTTGTTAAAAATCTCTCAAAACTAATTGAATCAACATCTGAATAAAATTCAACAGAATTTCCATCAACATTCAAACCATTGATACTAAGCATATGTTCAACAGTATGTTTTGATCCACCGATACCCATTACAGAAAGTTTCTCGACACCTGTTTGAGCTTTGAAATCAGCTACCATTGAAAATAATTCGTCAACTCGTTTAAGTTGTTCTTGTGGTAAATTTACCCAGTTCAAAAACTGTCCGCTCTTGTTAGCACGTGACGAAAATTCTTGAACAAATTGAGATGTCATTGATGAATATTTTGAAAAATCGACACCCATAAAAGTTGTTTTTAATGATGAACATTTTGTTAGCATATAATTTTCTCCTTTTTTAAGTCCTCTTAACATTCAAATCATAACATAAAAAATAAAATTTCAACAAAAGTCACAAACATAAATCCTGCTTAATTCAATTAACTCAAACTTATTCAGCAATACTCAAAATTTATCGTGATGAAAATCACGAATTGTAAACATTTGTAAAACTTTTCTCGTTTAGGGTTGTAAAATAATTCTATATGGTAAATAATTGACTTTAGTTATAAATCTCTAAAGTTCATAGATGGAGAAATAATAAATACCGTTTACCCTTAGTTGTAGCAGACAGGGCTATATTTTTGTTGCAATGCAAGCATATAGCTTTTGCTACGGCAATACATTAACAATATTTAGTTCTTAATTTTAAACTTAACTGTTTATTACCCCAAATGGTTAAGGTTCAAGGTGGGAGTTTTAATTAATTTCCACTTTGAAATTTTTATTATCCAACTTGGTTTCTGCCATTAGCTTTTGCGTTATATAATTTCTTATCAGCGTATTCTATCAGCTCTGCTGCGTTATTACCGTTTTCAGGGAAAGTTGAAACACCCAAACTAATCGTAACGTTTCCGTCTTTTTCATGAATTAATTTGAAATTATATTGAGAAACTAGATTACAAATTTTTTCAGCAGTCATTTGAGCCTCATTTTTATCAGTATTAGGCAAAATTATGCTCATTTCTTCACCGCCATAACGGCAGACAAAATCAGTTACACGAACATTTTTGCGAAGTACCTGTGCCACTTGGCGAAGAACTGCATCACCTGATTGATGACCATATTTGTCGTTAAACTTTTTGAAATAATCAATATCAATAATTATTAAAGAAAAATTGTTTTCATAACGTTTTGATTGCTCGATTTGTAATTGCATTTGCTCTTGAAAATATCTATGGTTGTATAAATTTGTCAAACCGTCAGTTGTCGCAAGCTTATATTGAAGCTCAAAATCCTTTGACTTGATAAGATATTTGATGACAAATGTGAGCGTAAAAGCTATTATCGTAAATATTAACGGATAAGTAACATTCAGCCACAAATCAAACGACTTCATTGATTGATAAGCAACTAATAAATAGGTTAAATATATAGCTACAGATAGTAATGTCGCTAAAAATGTTGAATTAATTTTTATAACAACAGCGATTACTAAAAATGCTAGGATTAAACTAAGACAAAGTGTTGTAACTTCGCTTGCTTTTTTAATAAAATTGCCGTCAATGAGATTGTTTATATAAGTTGTTTGAACCTCAACACCTGGCATTATTTTTGAAGTTGGCACTGTTTTGATATCAAAAAGACTAGAAGCAGTTGAACCAAAATAGATGATTTTATCCTCAAAGTTATAATCTAATTTCGTAGGTTTGTTCTCAACCTTCTTGATGAGCTGATAAAGTGGGATTTGCGTATAAGTCCCAGCAGGTCCGTACCAGTTGATAATAGCACTACCATCATCATCTAAAAATATTTTTTTATTGTTAATTTCAACAGCCGAATTTTTATCAATAACCAAATTATCTTGACTTTCGCCCAAATAATTCATACCAACTTTTAAAGCTAACTGCGGATAAAAACCATCTTTATATTTTACGACAAGTGGTAATTTTCTCAAAACCCCATCATCAGAGCGAGAAACGTTTATTATCCCGATGTTTGAAGTCGCATCAATAATCCCTTGAACAATTGAGCGACAATTAGTAAAGGTCAACTCATCAAAAGTTATGTCAGAATTGTTTTCAACATCTATTGTTAATTTTTCAGGTAACTCTGCAGGAATTCTCAAATCTTCTGGCTGGTTGTCGAAATTCATTGCTGTATAAACATTGTCATAGTTTTGAAAAGTTTCAATAAGCTTTTGTTCAGCCAATTTATCACTTTTTAACGATTTAACAAACATCAAATCGAACGCTATTGATTTAGGGTTTTGGGCTTGCAAATAATCAACAACCCGACCATACATCTCACGAGAAAGCGGCCATTCGCCATAATTATCAAGAATATATTCATAACTCGCATCATCAATAGCCACAATTACGATATTCTCGTTGTGCATTTTTGCTTTTTGGTTGATTAAAATCGATTGACGCAAGTCAAAAGTTTTGTTTTCAACAGCGTTGACAAGTGTATTCAAATCAGCATTTTTAACAATAAAAAACGCCAACATTACAAAGATTGTCAAACCTAAAATATATGATATTTTTTTAAACATATTCCCTCATAGAATTTAATTCTAAAATAATTATTTCGTTATTTTAGTATAATTGAAGTTATCAGTTTTGGCAACAAAATTGCTAAGCACAAATTGCTTTTCAAGAATAAGATTGTTTAATTTTAAAATCTGTGTCGAATACGACAACTCATCTGGTTTTTGCAGATATCTTAATAAGCATTGTTCGTGCATGTTCATAAAAAAAATCCTATAAAATAAATAAATCCGTTTTGATGTTTAATTATTATGACAAAATTTTTCGATTAGAACATCAACTATATATATAAGATTGAAAAAAAATTATACATTATTTGAGGGATAGTTTATATTTTTTAATAACTACTTGCTAAAAAAAAATTATATAGTATTATATAAATAGTCGAAATGTACAAAATTCAAGTTTGGTATCTTGAAAAATTAGAAAGAGGAACAAAATGAAACAAGGTAAACACCCAGATTATAAAAAAATGTCTATCAAATGTGTTTGTGGTAACGAAATCGAAACAGGTTCTATTAATGATGCAATCACTATAGAAATTTGTAACGCTTGCCACCCTTTCTACACTGGTCAACAAAAAATTCTTGACTCAGAAGGTAGAGTTGAAAGATTCAACAAAAGATACAACACTAGCAAATAGTTTTTATCTATTGTTAAAAGAATTAAAATCGGTTGTTTGTTTAAACAACCGATTTTTTATTTGTTTTGTAGCTCCATCATATCCTGCGATAACAAAGTTATCCCGTACATATTTACATTTAAAATCCCCTCAACATTAAGGGGATTTCAAGCTTATTAAACATCTCTATTTATTTATTTTTTGCAAATACAAATTATTATTTTACACATCTAAGATATGGAGTTGTGCTATTTTTATAAAGACCTAGAGTTTGCACATGAAAACCATTCGATTTTAATAAATATGTAGCACTATAATCATTACTTGGACTTAGCGTTGCCTGCCATAAGAAAAATGGTAATAAACTAGTATCTAAAGATAACATTTGAAAATTCTCTGATACTGGCGTGCCTAAATAATCTGCGACTGTCGTTGTTGTACTTGTATCTAAATAATAATCCTCATATAAATAATTTATGATTAATGAATACAATTCATCATCTGTCGGCATACTCATGCCTCTATCCTCACAAGCTTTGATAGCACCTGCCCAAGTGTTAGATGCACAATAATCATTTGCCGTACCAGTGTCATCATAAGTCGCATCGCTA
>JAWXUD010000054.1:0-5304 GCA_044432945.1 Candidatus Gastranaerophilales bacterium | reverse complement strand
AGTATATGGTTTACCTGTTTTTGCATCAACCATAATCTCAGAGTTCCCGTGATCAGCTGTCAATAACATAGTAATTCCATTAGCTTTACAAGCCTCAGCAATTTTGCCAACACATTCATCAACAACCTGATCAGCTTTTATAGCAGCTTCCAAAATTCCAGTGTGACCAACCATATCAGGGTTAGCAAAATTCACTAAAATAAACCCATAATCAGGAGCATCAATTGCCTCTAAAACTTTATCACAAACCTCATAAGCACTCATCTCTGGTTGCAAATCATAAGTAGCAACTTTTGGAGATGGCACTAACACTCTTGTTTCATTAGGTTGAGAAACCTCAACTCCACCATTGAAAAAGAAAGTAATATGAGCATATTTTTCTGTTTCAGCCGTACGATATTGTTTAATCCCATTCGTTTCAAGCACATCACCTAATATGTTTTTCATAGTTTCTTTACCAAAAGCCACAGCGAACGGGAAAGTCGCATCATATTGCGTCATTGTCGCATAACACAAATTCTTACGAACCTCTTTACGCTCAAAACCATCAAAATCCTCAAACATAATTGCTCTTGAAATCTCTCTAGCTCTATCAGGGCGGAAATTCCAGAAAATAACAGAATCATTGTCATTAATTCTTGAATTTTCTACAATTATGGTAGGAGCAACAAACTCATCATTCTCACCTTTAGCATAAGAATTTTCTACAGCTTCCTTAGAAGAAACAGCAGTCACACCCTCACCAAAAACCAATGCGTTATATGCTTTTTCAACACGTTCCCAACGATTGTCACGATCCATCGCATAAAATCTTCCACAAACAGTCGCTACTGGTGGTAAATTATACTTTGCTAATTCATCTTCAATCGAGCCTAAAAACGTTAATGCTGATTGAGGCGGAGTATCACGACCGTCTAAAAATGCGTGTACATAAACTTTTGTCAGCCCATTATCTGCAGCTAATTTAATTAATGCTAAAATATGCCCTAAAGCTGAATGAACCCCACCATCAGATGCCAAACCATACAAATGCAAAGCACTGTCATTTTCTTTAGCATGATTAATCGCTTTCATAAACGCTTCTTTATTAAAAAAATCACCTTTCTTTATAGAGTTATTAATTTTTGACAACTCCTGAAAAACAATTCTTCCAGCACCCAAATTCAAATGACCGACTTCACTATTCCCCATTTGACCTTCAGGCAGACCAACATACTCGCCTTCTGCGTGAATATTTATAGATTTTTCTTCTTTAATCAATTTATTAACATTAACAGGATTTGCTAATTTAGTTGCATCATATTCTGGGTGAGAAGTACTAATACCCCAACCGTCCATAATACACAATAATACTCGTTTATTCATAATTTCTCCCTATATACATTATTTATTTAAGCTTAAAAATATATTTTAAACATTATTATATCCTAACAAAAACAGTTTAGAAATACAAGAAGAAAAAATTTTAATTTTCTCAACTAAAATTAAATGTAAAAAAATCAAAGCAAGGTCAAAATTAAATCGTGAAAAGCATATCGCCATTTTTCACAAGTCTTTTACCCTTTGAATAAACAACATATGGTAAATTTTGTTTTACAATATCAGCGTAGCTCTCACCATCAAAAAGTTTATAGACATTGAAATCAGCATCTTTTCCAGCTTCCAAAGAACCAATTTTATTATCTAATCTAAGGATTTTTGCTGGATAAATAGTTAAATATTTTATCAACTCTTCAACGCTTAAAATGTTTTCACTATTCGCTTCAACTGCCAATTTCAACAAACTAAAATTATTCAAATCACCATCAAAATTCTGAGTAGAGAAACCAAAATTACCGTTGAAATATTTTAACACTGTATCAAACGACAACTTTTTATTGCAAAACTGCTCACTATAATTAGGCTGATAAACAAATTTTACACCAGTATCAGCTAAACGCTTTAATTCATTCTCATTGGCATAGTTAGCATTCACAGTGACAATCTTATTTGATAAAACGTTTATTGGCTCTAAATAATCAACTGGTGACAAACCTGTTTCATATGGCGAAATCTTGCGATATCCCATAAATTTGTGCAACAGATCAATATCGCTAAATCCATGCTCTAACCAATCAAGTTCATCACTCGATTCCGCAAAACGTGTCATTATAAGCATATTGTGCTTTCTGCCATATTTAGAAAATAATTGCCACAATTTCTTGTGAACACCTGATATCGAATGCAACATTATACCGATATGTAAATTTTCGCCTTTATGAAAAATCAAATCTTCAACACTCGAACGCAACTGCTTAAAGATTTTCTTACTCTTATCCTTGCTTTCTGCAAAAACCTCAAAAAATAAATAAGATTTTACAGGCAATTTATTAAGTATTTTAAAATAACGCTTATCCTTAGAAACCTGTGCAAAACAAGTCGTCCCAGATTTAATCGAAGCCTCAAGCCCCGTTTTAAAAGAGCTTGTTTTTTCAGATTCATCAAAAACAAAATAATTTTTTAATGTACTAGCCCATTTTCTAGAATAATTCTCTTTTTCAACACCAGCAAAAGTCAATTTCATAGAAAACGATTTAAAGAAATTTTTAACATTTTTCTTCAAACCAACAGGCTTCGCATTAACAGTTTTTGTATACTGAAACTGCGTCAACAAATCAACAAACCCTGCAGTCATCACAGAATTGCCAAAATCTCTAACATATTTCTCATCTAAATTGATATCACTTTGAGAAACCACATCAACAATTTTGCCTTCATCAACAAGCAATGCCATATCTTCTAAGACTTCACCAGTTGATGTTATTATCCATTTTGATTTATAGCACTTCATAAAATAACCTCTTGTTCAAGTTAATTTTACTAAAAAAGCAAAGATAAATCAAGTTCAATATTTTTACAACTTACGCAACAACATGATATAGCCCATACTCGATTTTTAGGCTCTGTTAACTGTAATTAACCACTTACAATGAGATAGAATTGTCTTTGAGATGGAGATTTAAGGATCATTTAGCAAATAGAGGATGAACTTCAAATAATAAATTATCAACAAAGTCTAATTCCGATAGAGTTGCCCTGTAAGGTGTTGCAAAATCAATAATATTTGATTCTTTATCTCTTATTCCTATAAACCCTATAGTAAACAATATATTTAAAAAATCTTTTATAAATGTTTCTTTTGAATTAATATCATTATTTTTTCTATTCATAAGTTTCTCTGCTAAATAATTATTTTCATAAGAGATTATTTCTATTTCAGAAAATGTTTCTGGAGCTAACAAGTTGCTATAGGTAAAAATATTTCCTAATTTATTAATTATTTTAAAATATGTTTCAACATTACCATATATATTAAACCATTCATGAGCCAAGGCTTTAAATCGTTCTCTCTTAAAGATTTTTTCCGCATTTATAATATTATTTTCTTTTAAATTACTTTCATTATCGGCTTCATTTATACATAGGTTTACAAAATTAATTGCATCTCTTGGGCGCATCATTGTTCTGCTTATAATATAATCAGATGCTTGCAAATTATTAACCTGACAATTAAAAATGTCTGCAAAACTTATTGATGAACGACGCTTATATTTATGTTGAAATAGATATTGAATGCGTTTATCCAATAATTCTTTTAACATTTTAGAAGTCCAATTTAAACGTAAAGTAAAAGATTCATCTTTTTCATTTTGCCTTTTTGTTATTTCACAGGTTTTGACCAATAAATCGGAACGCATTGCTAATAATATTTTAATATTTGGTATATCAACAAATAATCTAACTGCATTCAATAAGGCATCAATTAATTTATATTTGGATTCGTCATTTATCCAATTTTCATCTAAATTGTCAATAAAAACTACAATCTTTTTTTGCTTATTATGTCCAAAATATTCTTTAAACAATGTTATTATATTTTTTAATTGTTTAATTTGTTTATTATTTATATATTGAGAAGTTTTTGTTTCAATTTCCTTTTTTATATTAGACGAAAGTTTTCCTTGCAAAGATGTGACGTCCGTTCCTAGCATGCAAGAAATTTGTTTTTCAATATCTTTAGTTATTTTTTCGGTACTACCTTCTGAGAAAAATATGCCTTCAAATTCGTTCATGTATTTTTTTAATTGAGCAACTCTTCCCAAATCTGAAACTTTTTCAGTTAGTGCATCTAGCATATTTTTATTATTGTATGAAAAATTATTCTTTATAATTTGAGAAAGTATTTCATGTAACCATAAAAATTTATAAAAAATATCTAGATTTATACCTTCGTCTACTAATTTTGAAACAAATGGGACATTTGTAATATATTGAAGCGCAAAAGTGTCTGGGCGAATTTCTATGCATTTATCAACTTTATCTTTGATTTTATTCAACAACGCTGTTTTCCCAGAACCTGTACGTCCTAATAAAATCATTTTTTGGTTATTAAAATCACAAATTTCTTCATATTCAGGTGTTTCAATAAAACAGTTTTCTAAAAATTCCTGATCACTTTCTGCACTTATTGTTCCTATATTCATACTTCTTTTAAAAACAATTTCAGACATATTACACACTCCCATATTTTGTTAATCTTTTAATAAAATAACCTTTTTGTCAATTACCCATGTTTCTAGTATAACATTTTATTTCAACGAAGCATCTAATTCATCTACCGTTGGAAGTTTTGATTTTATATCGTCAGGAAGTGATGTTGTAATCCTATATTCAGATACTCCAATAGGTTTTGACATGTCCCGAATTGCATATTCTGCGATAATTTTATTTTTTGATTTACAAAGAATTATTCCAATTGAAGGTTTGTCATCAACACATTTTAAGTTGTCATCAACTGCACTTAAATAAAAATTCATTTTACCCGCATATTCTGGTTTGAATTCACCAATTTTCAACTCGAACACAACGTAGCAATGCAATTTCGTGTTGTAAAATAATAAATCCAAATAATAATCTTGCTCTGCAACTTCCAAATGATATTGCTGTCCAATAAAGGCAAAACCCTTACCTAGTTCTAGCAAAAACTTCGTAAGATTTTTCATCAAACCGTCTTCGACTTCTTTTTCACTAATTTTTTCGGTTAAGTTGAGAAAATCAAAATTGTAAGGATCTTTTAAGATTTCATTAGCCAAATCAGATTGTATTTGAGGCAATGTCAAGGCAAAATTTGAGGTTTTATTTTCTTCAATCGCTTGACGAGAATATAAATCTGATTCAATTTGTACAACCATAACATTTCTTGACCAACCATTTTCAATAGCTTTTTCAATATACCATTGTCGTTGATTTTCATCGTTAACTTTA
>JAWXUD010000053.1:0-5382 GCA_044432945.1 Candidatus Gastranaerophilales bacterium | reverse complement strand
GCGATGCGGGCAAATCGTTGCCTACATTGTCAGAACTTGCTTATTTGACACAATATTTATATGACCTAGATTACACACCTGGGGATACTACTAATATTACTTCAGGAATTACATTTAATGAAACAAAAGGTAATGAATTATCAATGACATTTTCAACAAGTGGTATAGGTGACTGGAGATATTGGTCCAATAAATCATCAGGTGATGTAACGGCGTATAAAAGAACTTTTGGAAGTAGTTCAACTTTTACAGACGGCTTTGCAACTGAAACTTCAGAATATACTGATAATTTCAAATCTCATTCAGCAACAAATGCTCGTTGTGTGAGATAATTATATTTGACTTTATCATAATATTTATTTAAAATTTTTTAAAAGGAGATTTTTATATGAAATTTATGCATGCGATGATTAGAGTGAAAAATATAGAGGCTTCACTAAAATTCTACAGCGAATTATTAGATTTAAACCAAGCAGGACAGATAAGATTAGATGATTGTACATTATATTATTTGTGTGATGAAGATGGTCAAACTCAAATCGAATTGACGCACAACGATGAGATGTCAAAAGAGAATTATACTAATGGAGATGCGTTTGGACATTTCGCTTTTGAAACGAATTCAATGGAAGAATTTTCTAACAAAATGAAAACAATGGGCTACGAATACATCTATGAACCATTTTTCATGCCTGAAGTTAATATGCAAGTCGCATTTTTAAAAGACCCTGATGGCAACGAAATAGAGATTATGTCTAAAAAATAATTGATGGTCAGGCAATATTTAATTAATAAGAGGCGGTTTTGCTAAAGCAAAACCGCCTCTTATTCTTTTATTATCACTATGCGTATTGAACTAATTTTTCATTAATCTCGTTCATAAAATTCACATCATCTGTTTGTCTTGCAAACCCTAATGCTTTTTCTAACAAACCTTTTGCTTTAGCATCATTGCCATATTCTTTCATCAAATCACTTGCTTTTGAATAATTTTGAGCGACTTTCAACGGTGATTCAGCCTCTACATAATTTTTAACCGCACCTGAATAAGCTCTCAATGCCTCTTGTGGTTCTCCAAAAACCTCATAAGCATTTCCTTGAGATTCGGCAACAAATCCTTTAACCTTGCTATTATCAGTTTGAGCTGACAAATCCTCTGCGATTGAATAATAATCCATTGCCTGTTGGTCATACATATCTGTATAAATGTTACCCATTTTAGTTAACGAAGCTGATTGAGCCGTAAGGTTTTCAGCCTCACCTGCATAAGAAATCGAACTAAAATAATGGTCTAGTGCTGGCGTAATCTGATTAGCCTCATCATAAATTTGAGCCATTGAATAATGAGCTTTTGTTTTCAAATTATTATCGCTTGTATTTTGCAAAGACTCATTATAACTTTTTAAAGCTTGTGGCAAATGGTTGTTATCATCATAAATCCTACCTACTTCATAAAAGATTTTTGATTGAGTTTCTATATCCTCAACTTCTTCCGCTCTAATTAAAGCTTGTTCAAAAGTCGCAATTGCACGCTTAGGCTCGTTCGCATAAGCCAATTTTTTTGACTGGATAAATAATGACTTCAATTCCTTATCTTGAGGAATTAAACTCGTAATCTTATTATCTGATTGAATTTCTTGCTCTATCGGTTCAACAATAGTGTCATCAACAGTTAATTTAGCTTCTGCTTTCTCCTCTTGCTGGATTGTTCCTTCTGGAAACTTTACCAAAAACTGTTTATTAACATCTTCTTCATTATATTTAAAATCAACTTTTTGTAAAAATAAAGCATCTACCCAATTTTCAACAACTTTTGACTCTTTATTAAGCGTTTGAGAAATATAGCCGTCTAACAACGATGATGCATTTTTAAGATTTGATTTGATAATACTAACATTCGGCTCATCTTTATTAACTTGTGCCTCGATTAATGCAACGTATCCACCAACTTCTTCTTTTAAAGCGTCAGGCGTACCGATTGCTATCGCTGTATTATTAAAATCTTTTAAAATTTGAGCAATATTTATTTCAGAACTTCTTTTCTGCACGGTTGAGCTAGTCGCTGAATTGACCGCTGAACTCGCAGTTTGGCTCATTGGAGAAACTGATGCTGACGAAACACTACTAAGTGAAGTAGCATTCGTTCTGCTTACGCCGACATTGGTATTTGCACTAACATTACCGCTAACAGCCGTATTACCTACGATATTATTTGCTCTAGTTGTTGTTCCATTTGTGCTAGAAGAATTGTTTGGTAAATCTCTAACAGGCGTTTTTGTGACAACTTTGCTAGAAGCTCTAGGAACACTACGTTGCGTATACATTTGTGACTGAATTTGAGAACGCATTTGACGCCAATCAAATTGACTATCACTATTTTTTTGAGAGTTCAAATAATCAGGAGAATAAGTAGGCTTACTCTCTTCAGCGTATTGAAGCCCCTTACTCTTGGAGTCAGGGTTGTTCTGTTCTTCCTTACCTGCAGACGAGGTTTTTTCTTCGTCCTGCTTTTTCTTAACAGATTCCTTGCTATTTTGTTGATATGGTCGTTTTACTATCCCGTTTAACAAATACTTCACCCTTAATTATATCTACCCAAGTCATTATAAATATACACTAAATCTACCAAATTTCACTCATACTTATGAATGAAATCTACCTCATTTATTTAATTTTTTTTATGCCAAAGTCAAACTTTTTAACAGAATTTTTTGCAAAATTTTTAACCAACTCTTATACAATTTTTTACACAAAAAAAATCCCTCGCTTATAACAAGAGATTTTTTTAATTTTATATTATATTTTATAAATTATTCTTCTACCTTGACAGAATTTTCATCTTGATTTGGACTTTGATATTCAATCCCCATCTCTTTAAGCGTTCTGATAAAGTTTTGAGCGCATATTTTCTGAGCCTCAGGTGGCACAATTCTCAAGATTTCAACTGTTCTAGAAATAACTGGATCTTTATCATACCAACGATTGTTCGCATTTACTGGTTTAACCATCGCATAAAATTTATCGATTGTTTCTTTCGAAACTTTTTCTTCAATTTTTTGCAAAAAGATTTCTGCCTGTGCTTTCAATTCAACTTGATAATTTTTCAAAAGTTCAATTACTTCAAGCAATAATGGATCATGGTCATACCAACGTTTATAGGTAGGATTCATTTTGTAAGCCCTCCGATAGGTTCAACTTAAACTCTTCTGAGGCTTGTTCTTGTACTCTTTCAATTTTGCCTCCTAACAATCTTAACTTATTTTCAAAATTTTCGTATCCTCTATCTATATGATGTAATTTTTCGATAGTAGAAGTACCATCAGCCATCAACGAAGCAACAACCAAAGACGCACCAGCTCTCAAATCACTAGCCGATAACGTTGCACCAGTAAGCTTTTTAACCCCTTTGATTATAGCATGATTTCTATCCTGATGAATATCAGCACCCATACGGCGTAACTCTGATACCTGCATAAAACGATTTTCATAAAGACTTTCTGTTATAATCCCTACACCATTCGCAGTAGTCAATAAAGCCATAGCCATCGATTGCAAATCTGTCGGAAACCCAGGATATGGTTGAGTGACAAAATTTATTGAGTTTAAACGATTTTTACAACTAACCTCTAATGAAGTTGGATCAACAAGTTTTATATTAGCACCCATTTTCAAAAGTTTATCAGTAAAAAATGTCAAATGTGCAGGAAAAACATTTTTGATAATCGCTTTACCCTTTGTCGCAACAATAGCAGACATGAAAGTTCCCGCCTCAATCCTATCTGGAATAGTTGTATACTCTATGCTGTGCAATTTATCAGCCTTAACCCCGTTAATAATTAATTCAGAAGTTCCAGCACCAATGATATCAGCACCCATTGTGTTCAAAAAGTTAGCTAAATCAACGATTTCTGGCTCTTGAGCAGCGTTTTGAATTTTTGTCGAACCCTCAGCCAAAACCGCAGCCAACATCAAATTCTCAGTCGCACCAACCGATGGGATATCCAAATAAATATCTGAACCCACAAGTTTTGACGCTTTTGCATGCACATAACCGTTTTCAATTTTTATCTTAGCACCAAGTGCCTCCAAACCTTTAATGTGAAAATCAACCCTTCTTTCACCAATTGCACACCCGCCAGGAAGTGCGACAATAGCCTCTTTACAACGAGAAACCAAAGCACCTAAAACAATAAAAGAAGCTCGCATTTTACTAACCAATTCATATTTCGCAGTTACGCTAGTCAAATTTGTTGCATCAATAGTAACATATTTTTCAAGCTTGTTATACGAAACTCTTGCACCCAACTGACCTATGACATTCAACATAATCTCAACATCAGTCAATTCTGGCACATTATAAATAATCGTTTCGCCTTTCGCCAACAACGCCGCCGCCATAAGCTTTAATACAGAGTTTTTTGCCCCACCAATAGAAACCTCGCCCTTTAGAGCAGTTCCACCTTTTATTATAAATTTTTCAGTCAATTTCATCTATCCTTAATACAATATATGCTTATTATAATATAATACAAGCAGAGTGAAATAATGTAAATAAGTTAAATTTTGTAAACTTCAATAACATTTATCAGCTTTGTTGCAAAAAAAAGCTCTTTTTTCAAAGAGCTTTATAAATATGAAAAGATTATTTATTTTCGATTTATGTAAGGGGTAAACTAGTGTAAATGTATATCTTTTAAGTCTTATCTATATCTCGACCTACGCCATATACATGATGTGGTTTTCAGCTGTATCAAAACGAGTTTCAACAGGAGCTGTCAAAGTTTTGTACGCTCTGACTGCTTTATGAGCTAACGCACTGAAAAAATTGCTTTGAACCATATCTGCTTTTTGAGTTTGTTCAAAATCGTGTTCAAAATTTATTTTTGCATTTGGATTTTGTAAAGACAAAATAGCATTGCTTGGAATAGTGTCATTTATATTATTATCACCAAAAGTGATTTGTGTTGCTTTGTTTGTTGTTATAGGATTAATTCTCATATCTTTCCTCCTTGAGGTTTTCATTAAGTGTTCGTTTAACACTTCATCTGATACAATCACTATATACTATTTGATTTTATTTGTCAACCCTTTTGGTGAAGTTTTGTTAAGCATGGCAAACCCTTGTTGTATCGGGGTTAAACGATAAAGTGCCTTTTATACACTTATTGCAATAGTTTGCGGGTTTTTATAGTAGGATAAAAATTTATTTATAAGTAATTTAAATTAGCCAGGTGGCTAATCTCAAATATAAGCAAATCGACTAATTGAAGAAAGCTTAGAAAAAGACTTAAATATAATTAAATCTTTTTCATACTTCCAGCTATTCTTAATTCCAAGGGGGCAAACGCCCCCTTTTTTTTATATTGTAGTTTCTACACTTCT
>JAWXUD010000052.1:0-6172 GCA_044432945.1 Candidatus Gastranaerophilales bacterium | reverse complement strand
TTTGATGCACGACAAGATTTTGTTTAAATAGTTCATTTAAACTCCTTTCATAAAAATAGGCATATCGGCACGACGCCTTTATGCAGTAATAAAACGACATTTTAAGATGTTTGTTGAGGGGGTTTGGGCGTAGTTACTCTACTACTTCGCTAAAATGATTTTAAATTTTATTTAAAATCAGCTACTCCCTATTGTTGTCGACCATCGAGGGTGTTCTCAGCTTAGGGGACGTTTAAACGTCTATTTAATTTTAATTTAGTATTTGAATAAACATTAAAAAATTAATAAATAATTAATTATTGAGTGGAATTGGCAAAATACTAACCGTTGTTACAATTGCCACAAAATTTTATATCGTTTATAATAGAAGAATGATTAGGAAGATTTTATTAGGGGTGTTCATATTTGTTTTTGCAGTCATGCCAGTATTTTCTGCACCTCGAAATCATTATTACTATGAAAAAGAGTACCAAGAAGTTTGGGCATCAAAAAACAATGGGGTTACTGAATTTGTTTTGCCTGATAGAGCAAGAGTTGATTGTGTGACGGAAGAATATGCAATCGAATTTGACTTTGCCAAGAAATGGGGCGAGAGTATTGGACAAGCATTGTACTATGCAGTCGCACTAAATAAAAAAGCAGGAATTGTGCTAATCGTTGAAGATTCTATCAAAGATCAGAAATATGTTGACAGGGTAAATGCTGTTGCAAAAACCCACGACATTAAAGTCTGGACAATGACCCCAGAGGATATGCCGAAAATTACAACCGCTCAAGCTAATTAAGGTTAATCACCCCGATTTTAGTGTAATTTATCGTATTTTAAACAATTCAACATTATCAACTTGTTTACCATCAACTTCACGTCTGCTTTTAATAAAATCAAGATAAATATCATCATTTCCACTCGGGCACCTACCCATAAATTAATTTTTCAAGTTTTGAATTCAAATTTGCCCTTGACGAGATTTGAACTCGTGACCTCTCACTTGCCAAGCTGAAGAGTGGCTCTAAGATTGGATTCCAAACCCCTTGAAAGTATAATAAAATCAACATTTTCAATTTTTGCATAAAATACTATTTGCCATAAAAAACATAGTAAGTGAATACCCAGTGGACACAGATTTTAGATTTGTAATTTCGAATTAAAATTTCGATAAATTATTTTAATCTACGTAATGTTAGATTTTTAGTAAGGTCATCATTATCTATCCAATGTCCTTCATACAAGTCAAGATAAATATTATCACATTCGTATTCACCTAAAAATGAAATAGTTTCATTGTGTTTTGGCAAATTATATGTATCAACATCATTATACAAACCACCAATATAAACAAAAGTATCATCAGTATTTGTAACTTGTTTTGCTATATTACCTGCATATTCAGTTATCGCATCACGTAAATTTTCACCGACATCATCAGCAGGTTTTGAAGCATTATTTATTTCAATATTATCAATGATAAATGCAGGTTTTCCATTTGAATCTTTAATAAAGTAACATAATGCATTACCAATAATTTTACCTGTAGCATTATCTACCATTTCTATCATATTAAATGATGTATTAAGTAAATAATTTGGCATAGCTGAGCCGTTTCCTCGTCCCATTCCTATGCAACAAGTTGAGTAATTGCCTTGAAATAGATCCTTTTGCGGTATTCTATCCCACATTTTTATTGTCAAATCAATCTTTTTAGCTATTTTAGCATCTGATACTCTATCAACATCATCAATTCTTTGTTTGAAATGGTCTAATGCCGTCAAAGTATTTCTTGCCATAGCGGAACGTTTTGGATCGGCATGCTCTGCGTTACCTTTTGCTCGAGTCCATACGTCATCCAATTGTTGAACCAAATTATTTATAAATTCATTTAATTTAGTTTTATTAGAAATAATTTCTTTTGGGATTGTAAATTCACCATCAACAATATTTTTAGGAAAACGCTTATCAATAACACCTTTAACTGGCGTACTTCTTAGCATATTAATATCTTCCAGTAATAAATTGGATATTTGTATGAGTTTTTCTTCATTTTTATCTCTTGACATGAATTTAACTTCGCCTGATTTTGATGGATTAACCCAAGCATCATAGTCCATTCCTAAATCTTCATATTGACTTTTAGTCCTTGCATTTACTTCACCATACTGATTTTTTGTATCATGAATATATCTTCTAAAATCATCCAAATTCGCAGCTCGAACTACATTTACAAAAGCATCACGGTCTTCACGTATTTCTTTTGTTAGAAAATGAACATATTTTGTATCCCAAGCTAGTAATTTTTCTTTTGGAATAGTCGCAATTTCAGCGTCACTAAAACCTAAATCTTTTATTATTTTATTAAATAAATCAACCTGTAATTCAGATAAATCAACTTTGCCATTTGCTATCATTGTATTTATTTTTGTCATGTCAAGTTTGTATGTATTATACGAATTAATTAAATCAATAAATTCAATTTTTTGAGTAGGCATAAATGGTTTGCCATCAACATTTGTTGAATTACAAAGATTTTTTAACATTTCCAAATCTTCAAAATTATATTTTTTAATGTCATCAAAGTATTCATCAACATCATCAAATCTTTTTCTCATAAGATGAAGCATTGCTTCTTTATCAAGTGAGGTACTTAATTTCAATAGTTTTAGTTTGTTTTTTTCAACCCAATGATTTACTTCGTCTTGACATAATTTCAAGCTACTATCTTCATTGCCATTTACATATAATCTTGGATTTTCCAACATTTTTTTCTCAAGATTATCAACTTTAGCTAAATATTCACTCCAATATTCATTGCCAAATTTATATTTGTCAATATTTTCTAGTTTAACATTGTCATATAATCTGCCCATATTCTTGATTATTTTTTCAAGTTTAATATTTTGCGACAATAATGTTTCTGTCATTTCCGACAATGAGTCAATATTATCTAAATAATCTAAAGTATGTTTTGTATAATCCTCATTACGTTGCATTTCTAAAATTTCATCTAAGTGTTCAGATATTATTTTATTATTTTTCAGATTTTCATCTGTATATATTCTTTCAGCTACATTCATAACACGTTTAATATCACCAGCACTTGTGAATTTATATACTTCAGTACCATCAGTTGCTTTTATTTTCATATTAACTAGTTTATCAAATACTATTGGATTTTTTGTTTTCATATCCATTGCACTTGAAATTTCACCAATTGCTTTAAATCTATAGGTAACAATTCTTTCGCCAGTATTCCAGTTAAAGGTAGTTGCACTCATATTTGAAATTTCGTCAAATAAAGCAGGATTACTTGTTTGTAAATTAATTGCTTGTTCAACAGAATGGACAGATTCAAATCTATAATTTTCATCACCACTATTGTCTATTCTTTTCATATTTAGGAATTTTTCAAATTTTGCAGGCACTGTTATGTATAATTCTATCGCTTTTTCTATTTCTTTTGCACTTTCAAATCTATAAGATTTTTTCTTGTTAGAATATTCTATTTCAAAATTTAAAAACTTTTCAAACAGTTCTGGATTATTAATCTTCAACTCTATAGCTTTTTTTATGTCATCTATACTACTAAATCTATATTCCTGATTATTTTTATTTGGTACAGTCATATTTACTATCTCATCAAATATTTTTTGATGTTCGATTTTCAGCTCCATAGCTTCATTTATACAATCAACAGTTGGAAATCTTTCAACATAATCACCATTCCAGTTTTGTTTTTTCATTGAAGCAATTTCATCGAAGAATCTTGGATTATTAATATAAGATTCCATAGCTTTTTCTATTTGGTATACACTTGAATACTTATGATGTCCATTCGCATCTGTAATATTTAAGAATTTCTCAAAAGCTTCTTGGTTATTTGTATATAATTCCATAGCTTTTTCTATTTGATTCGAACCTTCAAATCGTGGTCTTTCATTATTATCAAAATTATTTGTTGTCATATCAGAGATTTTATTAAATAATTCAGAATTATCACTATATAATCTCATTGCAATTTCAATATCATATTCACGACTAAATCTGTACACCATCTTGCCATTGTAATCTTCAATCATTATATTAGAAATTTTTTCAAATAATTCGGGATTACTTGTGTATAAATTCATTGCGATTTCAATATCACGTACAGTTTCAAATCTTGGTGTCTCATTACCATTGTTTTTGATTTCGGTCATATTAGCAATCTTATCAAATAGTTCAGGATTACTAACTTTTAATTTTATTGCACTATTAATTTGCATAGAGTCTTTAAATCTTTTATTTACATTTCCATCATAATCTTTTGATACCATGCTAGATATTTGATCAAACACTTCCGCATTCTCGTTTCTAAATTTAGCTTCTAGTTCATTGTCAATATAATCTTTAAGCTGTTTGAATTTTACCTTAACTTCACCATCAGTTTTTTTAATTTCAGACCATCTATCTAAAATTTTATCAAATGGTAATTTATCATTAAATTCAAACAATTCAAAAATATCATTAATATTCTCTGAATCTGATTCTAGGAATTCTTTAAAATGTTCTCTTACTAAAGCTATATTATCATCATTTACATAATTAAAAATATTACTTCGTTGAATATGTGGTATTCCATTATTAATTTGATTTAAAATTTCTTTTCTCGCTTCGACTGTATTTGACTCAATTTTTTTAAAATCCATTTCGCCACTTATTTTCATAAAACTTAAATATGATACTAAAGCTTTTTTGTAAACTTCATCGTCCAAATTCAGACTCGCTATTTCATCATCACTAAATTGAAATTCTTTTAATGTTTTTATAACGTCATTTTTAGTAATGCTTCGACTATCTTTTAAGATTGATGAATTTGACGAGTTTTGAACATCTATAATTGGCTTAGTGGTTAAAACATCTTCTGTTTTTGTAGTTGCAAAAGGGTTAGCCTCATTTGTTTTAATTTCGATATCGACATCTTGAGCTAATAATGAAGCATTTTCTTGAATTTCTAAAGACTTATTATATTCAGGTATTGCTTTTGACTGGGTGATATCGTCCGCTTCTTTGTTGTTTACTTTCACACCCGAATCATCAAGTTTTGGATTATACTCAATATCAGTAAAAACATTCAATGCTAGTGGTATTTCTTTACCATTCTGTATGCAGTCTTGGATTTGTGCGTGCTTTTGTGGATTAACAGCTTCAAAACCAAGCTTATAATAAAAACCTAAATTAGATTGCGTACCTCTTAATGGTGAAGCTGACGCTATAAGTCTTCCCCCACAACCTATTTCGTGACTAGCTTTAACTAATTCATCTATTAGCATACGACCAATACCGACACCCTCAACATTTGATACCATGCCTTCAAAATGTAAAGCCTTATGACCTTGAGAATTAGCTTTAATTGCATCAATACAAACATAGCCAAGATCGTTACCAAATTCATCTTTTAGACCAATACCAAGTTGATTTTTTTCAACAGTTATTTTTTCAATATTAACTTTAATAGGCTTACCCGTTTTTGAATCTATAATATATCCTTTTGGTATTTTTTGTTCGACATTACTTGTGGATTGTGATTTTATCACTTCACCATCGATACCTTGTTTATTTGATGTTGTGGTTTCATCGCTGGCTTTTACTTGTGCTTGTTCAAATAAATTCTCAGTCATTCGTTGACCGTCGTAATCTTGAACACGAACCTCGTTGACTGTTTCGTTCGCTCTAACTTTCACATCAGCGCTTGGTTCATTACCAGTGCGTGTGCTTGGAGCGAAATCGGTGTTTGAACGGGTTTTTGCTCCTGTTGTGCTAAAATTTGTGCGTTGAGCTGAGAACATTCGTTTGCTCTCGTTAATCCCTGTTACAGTCGATACTACAATGCCCATTCCGTTTTGTTTAATCGTTTCAACCAAGCTTTGATCGTAATCTAACATCCCAATCATCGCCAAATCGCCCACGACTGACAAAGTCGCGTCAACTCCACGCTCCGCAATCATCGCAGCCGCTTTACTACTTCCATTACTAGCCATTTTACCAGCCATTGAAAGTCCTTGACGTCCTGCAAATCCACCGATTACCATGCCGCCAACATCCATCGCCAAATCTTTGTAACGTCTTGTCGTTTCCTCTTCATCAACTTGATCTCTTGAATATGCTTCCGTAAATCCCGCAATGTTTCTCGCCGCAATA
>JAWXUD010000051.1:0-6953 GCA_044432945.1 Candidatus Gastranaerophilales bacterium | reverse complement strand
GCTCTAAATTCCCCTCCCGTGGAACGCAAGCGAGCAGAGGCAGAAAGCGAAAACCACGCTTTTCGCACTGCCGTTTAATGCGAGTGAAGCAAGACGGGGTGCCTGTAAGGCGGGGTGGTTACTATTTTATTTCTTCGCCATCGAAACCACCCCGTCAACTTCGTTGCCACCCCTCCTGTGGAGGGGAATTACTCCCGCTTGAATTCTAATAACGTGTTTTTCTAATTACCATATCCCCTCAATAATTCATTTTACACATGTATTTTAAATTACAATTATGTATTTATCAATACGTTTAGCGATTTAATATTTACTATTAAGATATTGAAATTATGGAGTTGTTATATGAATGAAATTAAAAAAGCTTTTGGTAAAAGGTTGAAATATTTGAGAGAATTAAAGGGCTTAACACAGGAAAACCTTGCTGAACTGCTTGAAATAAATTGTCGTTCATTATCTTTTATCGAGTGTGGTGTGAATTTTGTATCAGCTCAAACCTTATTCAAGCTATGTGTAGCTTTAGATGTTACTCCTAAACAGATGTTTGATTTTGAGTTTAAGCCTAATAATATAGAAGCAACTTTAGAAAATGTCGTTGATTTGATTAGCAAAAATCCTGATAAAATAGAGTTTATATCTAAGCTGATAAAAGTTGTTGTCGATTAATAAGAAAAATTTGACAATTTTGCAAAAAATATGTAATATGGTTTTATGAAAAAACGTTGGTATGATATTGATCCTGCAGTTAGTGTTGCAGTTAAGAAAATGGAAGATTCTAAAGAGTATATCCAGGTTCGTTGTGCTGATTTTATTATTGATAGGTTAAAAAATGTGGATTTTGAAATAAATCTTTCACTTGATGATCAATATGATTATATTATGCGTCGTTGGTATGACAAGAACGTTAAGGTTTCACATGCGATGGAATATTTACGTTCTGCACCGTTTGATATTAGACATGAACTAGCATTAGATGTTGTTAAATTGGTTAAAGAATATCAAGACTATGAGAAAAATTTAGATTAATCTCATCTTTATTTTTTTAAGTGCAAAACATTTAATTAACTATTAAAACACGTCTGTTTTGATAGGGTTTTTGAACTTCGTAATATTTCCTTGGAATAGAAGTTTGATGTGTCCTACTGAACCGTTTCTGTGTTTAGCTATGATGATTTCTGATTCACCTTTAGACGCCGCTTTTGAATGAATTTCTTCCTCATCCTCATCGGCTTTACGATAATAATCATCACGATATATAAACATAACAATATCAGCATCTTGCTCGATAGAACCAGATTCTCTTAAATCTGAAAGCATCGGACGTTTATCGGTACGTGATTCAACTGCACGAGATAACTGTGAAAGTGCTATAACTGGAACGTTTAATTCTTTTGCAAGGATTTTTAATCCCCTAGAAATTGCTGAAATTTGTTGCATACGTTCTTCACGTCCAACTCCCTCCATCAATTGCAGGTAATCGATTAGGATTAAGCCTAAATCTTTTTGTTCCATTTTTAATCGTCTACATTTTGCACGAATATCAGTGATTGTACAGCCAGATGTATCATCGATATAAATCGGTGCTTGAGCAAAAGAGTTCATAGCGTTAGCTAGATGTTCCCAGTCACGTGATTGCATATTACCTGTTTTAACACGCTGTGAATCTATCTCAGCCTCAGAACATAACATACGTTGCATAAGTTGGTCTTTCGACATCTCTAAAGAGAATATTGCAACAGGTGTGTTAGCTCGTAGTGCAACGTTCTGTGCGATGTTTAGTGCTAAAGCAGTTTTCCCCATTGCAGGACGTGCTGCTAGGATTATTAAATCGGATTTTTGTAACCCATTGAGCATCGCATCTAGTTCGTAAAACCCTGTTGGTGTTCCAGATAATTCGTCTTTGTGTTCATAACGATATTCAATTCTTTCATAAGTAGATAAAACTAAGTCTTTTACATGGACTAAATCAGAAGTTGCTTTTTTACTAGCAATATCAAAGATTAGTTTTTCAGCACTATCTAGTGAAACATCAATTGGGTTGACGTCATAGCCAAATGTGACAATTTCAGAACCCGCATTAATCAAAGCACGTTTGATAGATTTTTCTTGTACGATTCTTGCGTAATAATCAACGTTACCTGTTGTAATGGTTTTATAACTTAAATCGTTTATAAAAGCACGTCCACCAACTGCCTCTAGTTTAGAATTGTTATTTAAAACGTCAGATACAGAAACGATATCAATGCGTTCATTCATGTTGAAAAGTTGCAACATAGCTTCATAAACATGCCTGTGAGCGTTTCGATAAAAACTTTCTGGTTTTATGGTTTCAATAACCTTGATTATAACTTGTGGATTAACTAAAATCGCACCAAGTACAGCTTCTTCAGCCTCAATGTGTTGTGGAAGCAAATTGTTTTCAATTACATTTTCTTTTTGTTGTCTGTTCATAACTCTACTATTATTCATAACGATATTATTACATGTAAATTTTATTTTGCATGTAAAGAATAGTTATGATATGCTAAGTTTTATGAAGACATTTTTTATTAATTTTAAGGCTTTTTTAAGCTCTATTTATTCCGATACTCAAGTAAGGATTGCTAAAAAACTTTCAGAAAAGGGGTTACAAATTTCAGTTGCTGAATCTTGTACAGGTGGGCTGATCAGTTCACGTTTGACTGACGTTGAAGGAAGTTCAGCGTTCGTGAAAGCCAATTTTGTAAGCTACTCTAATCAAGCGAAAATTGATTTGCTTGGTGTTAGTAGCAAAATTTTAGATAAGTACGGTGCAGTTAGTTTTGAATGTGCTTATGAAATGGCTAAAGGATTAGTAGAAAAAACTCAATGCGATGTGGCACTTGTCACAACTGGTATTGCGAGTGCGATTAAGAATTCAACTGAAGCAGGATTGATTTTTATTGCTGTTTTCTATAAAGATAAAATTATAGTCGAAAAATTAGAATTAAACAGGTATTTCAACAGAAAAAACATGAAATTCATGTTTAGCGAGCAGGCGTTAAGATTAGTTGATAAATTGTTGTGTGATTAGTTCTGATTAGCCACCAGCTAACATTTTAGCCATGATGTCAGGACATTCCTTTACTAATTGTTCAGTAAACTCTTGCGTGTCTAGTTGTGTTATGACGTATGATAAAATATCATCAGGAAGATCTGTTAGCATTTCGATTACGAATTCAGACTCAATAATATTCATTGCTTCAACGACATCAGGTTTTTGCTTATACATTTCTATAATTCCAGTATATGCCGTTGCGTCAAATAATTGATACAACTCTTCATCGTGATTGCCTAATGAAAGCATTAATTCACGTTTTTGCATCGGTTGTAGATTCATTAAAGCATTGTTATAATCGAGAGGGTTTAGTCCTTCTATTTCACTTGTTAGTGCAACAGAGTTTGTTAGTTCTGAAATCTCGCCAGTGACGCTTTCTAGCATTTGAGCAAGGTATTCTGGTGGGATTGATTTTAAATGTTCTAGCATTAGGTCTTTATCGATTTCAGTATTTGTTAAAAATTTGTCTATATCTTCTTCAGGCATGTAAAGAGCGACCTCTTCTTCTGAAAACATTTGAAACATGGTGTTAACTACTTGATCCATTGGGATTTCTTCTATTAAAGCCAGTAGTTTATCACGTGAAAAATAGTTCAGCCCAAAGTTTAAATCATCTTCTTCTAAAAGAGGGAGAAAATCTTGAAGTTGGCTAGTGTCCATTGAGTTAAGGATATAATACTTGTTCGAAGGATCTGCTAATCCGAAGAGTTCCATGACTAATTCAGTGTTATTCATCAGCTGATCAACAAATTCGAGAGCCTTGGCGTTGCCTAGTGCTGCCTCTGCCTCTATGATTTCGTCAATAGCCATGCCACTATATTGCTCCTGAATCTGATTTGTTGATAGATTCAGTTGGGTAGCTAGAATTATATAGTCTGTTTCTATTGCAATGCCCATAGTGCTTCCTTGGTTACTCTCATATATATATTAACAATTAATTTTGTTATGTTATTCAAAATTTATAAATATTGTTACTTTTTGTAATATTTAATTAAGTTAATTATCCTATTTAGTAAGTGTTTAAGAAAAATAAAAAAAACGCTTGATTTTTAAAAATGTTTATTTTATATTAAATCTTGTAGCTGAAATCGAATTTGATTAAGTTACCCCCCTCCACATTTGTGGGCTGCTAGCTCAGGTGGTTAGAGCGCACCCCTGATAAGGGTGAGGTCGGTGGTTCGAGTCCACTGCGGCCCAGATTAAAAAAGACTTCTTTAAATAGAGGTCTTTTTTTTGCTATAAATTATAAATCGTTATAATTGTTAAGAAAATTTCTTTTACTGTTAATGGGGGTTAACTAATACTAAGAGATAGTAATTAAACTCTAAATAGCTTTTATTTGTCGCCCTTTGAGGCGATTTTTTAGTGTTGAGATGAGGGGGCAAAAGCTTTCACTTTCTTGCACAAAGTTGCACAATAATTCACTTGAAAGTCTTGTTTTCGTGATGTTTTTAGGCAAAGCTCGCATGGTCTTTAGGTTGTGCTAATTGAAATAAAGTGAAAGATTGTGCAAGAAATATTTATCTTATAAAACGAGATGTGTCAAAATGTCTGTGAGATTGCGAGCGTGAGCAGTGTGTGAAAAAAGACAAAAACGTTGAGTTTTTAGGTTTTGTAACCGTTCTAAGCCGCCGTTATGAGTGTAACAACGTGAAACGAATGAAGAAATCTTTGATTTCACAGGCGGAATATAGATTTGGGACTTGACTTTCTGAGCAACATGAGTGATTAATGTGTTGCACAGTAATAGCAAGGATTTACAGGGCATGAACTCTCAAATTGATATAGTAAAATATACCCCAGAGCATTGCAAAAAAATTGCTCTTGCAAGATTGGATTTAATCAACAAATGGCTTGAATTTCGCAAAAAATCAAACAACAAACTCCAAACCGATTATGATTTTGTCCAAATGCACAATTCTTCAAATGAGTACTTATTTCAAATTTTAGGCAAAATCTCACGTGGCTCACTTCATCGTTGGAACTCCCAACTTAATGGAACTTCTGATTATGAAAAGCTTTTGCCTCAATACAAATACTCAACTGTACGAGAATATCGTACAGTTCTAACAGACAACGAGATTAAAACATTTATGAATTTACTTTTGCACCCGAATAGAATTTCAATCGGCAAGGCAATAGCTCTCACAAAATATAAATTGAAAGAAACCCAAGATTTTATCCCTGCAGATATTACTTTTAGACGTTACGCAAAATGGTTTAAAGATAATAATTACGATAAATGGGTTTTAGCTAGAGATGGCGAAAAGGCATTGGCTGATAAAGTTGAACCATATATCAAACGTGATGCAAGTCTTTTGGAAGTTGGCGATATTTTAGTCGCTGATGGGCATAAACTAGCATTCCAAGTAATAAACCCATTCACAGGTAAACCAACAAGGGCAACGCTTATAGGTTTTCTTGATTGGAAATCGTCAGCACTTGTTGGGTATGAAATTATGCTTGAAGAAAACACTCAATGCATAGCCTCAGCTTTGCGTAATGCAATAATAAACCTTGATATGATACCAAAAGTTGTTTATCAAGATAATGGGAGGGCATTTAGAGCTAAGTATTTCACATATGACAAAGGTTTCAATGAATTAGGCTTTAATGGCTTGTATTCAAAATTGGGCATTCAAACAGTATTCGCAAAACCATACAATGCTCGTGCGAAAGTGATTGAAAGATTTTTTAAAGAGTTTCAAGAAGGTTTTGAAAAATTACTGCCAAGTTATATGGGTTCAAATATTCAAAACAAACCTGCATATTTAATGAGGAACGAAAAGTTCCACAAAAATTTGCATAACGATTTTATTCCGACCATAGAAGAAACAATAAAAATGATTGATATGTGGCTAAGTTTCAAAAACTCACAACCTTGTCCCAATGCACCAAATAAATCCATACAAGAAGTATTAGATGAACGCACAAAGCGAAACATTAACCAATCAAAATTAGACGACCTAATGCTCGCAACAGAAGTTAAAACCATTCAAAGAAATGGGATTAGGTTTTTGAATTGTGATTATTTTAATGAAAGATTATATGGCTTTAAAAGCAAAGTCTTAATTAAATATAACTTATTTGACTTAACGAGCATAAAAGTATTTACTCCAAAAGGTGAATTTCTATGTGTTGCAAATCGAGTTACTGAAACTCATCCAATGGCAAAAATTTTAGGTGATGTTAAAGATTTAGAAGACTACAAACAGAAAATTGAAAAACAGAAAAAATTAAGACGAAAAACTATAAATTCAGTGAAAAATTTATTAGGAAATGAAACGGCACAATTAATAGAGTGTCATTGCGAACAAAGTGAAGCAATCCAGAATAATGATATGGATTGCCACGTCGCTATCGCTCCTCGCAAAGACGATAGGAAAATTAATGGTAAGCCAATTTTTAAAAATAATTTTGAAAAATATGTGTGGTTAATAAAAAACGAACCAAATAACGAATGGATAGAAAACTTTAAACAAACAAAGGAATATAAATTATGCATAGACGATTTATAAGAACAAATAATGTTAAAAACTTTATAGGTCTAGTTGAAAATCTCCTCAATAAACGAACTAATATGCCAAGAATGGGATTAGTTTATGGCGAGGCTGGACTTGGCAAAAGTCAAACAGCATTATGGTTATCGGCGAAATATGATTGTCTATATTTAAGGGCGACAAAATTAATGACAGGTCGCTGGTTTTTGGAAGAATTAATTAAGGAAATGGACGAAATTCCTCGTTACTTAACTTCTGATAATTTTAATTTGATAGTGAAAAAACTAAAGGAAAATCCTCAAATGTTAATCATTGATGAAATTGATTATTTACTAAACAATACCAAAACTATTGAAACCCTGCGCGATATTCATGAT
>JAWXUD010000050.1:0-7118 GCA_044432945.1 Candidatus Gastranaerophilales bacterium | reverse complement strand
TTACTTAACTTCTGATAATTTTAATTTGATAGTGAAAAAACTAAAGGAAAATCCTCAAATGTTAATCATTGATGAAATTGATTATTTACTAAACAATACCAAAACTATTGAAACCCTGCGAGATATTCATGATGAAACAAATTGCCCGGTAATCTTTGTTGGAATGGGATTGATTCACCGGAAACTTGAAAGACACAGGCATTTGTATGATAGGTTTTCTGAGATTGTAAAATTTAATACTTTTGAAATAGCTAACTTAAAACAGATTTTTGATGAACTGTCAGAAATAAAAGTTACAACAGATGCGATTGAGTATATTCACAAAAAATATAATCGATTCAGGCAAATTGTTCAGTTGATAAATCAACTTGAAATTTTAGCGAAAGAAAACGATTTTAAAGAAATTACAAAAGAAATAGTGGAGCAAATTATATGAATATAGAAAAATTAGCCAAACATTTAAAAGAATTCTCTCTAGATGAAATAGAAATGATATCAGAATGTGATTGCGAAACGGCACTTAAACAGCTTTTAAAAGCCAATAAAATTGAGTTTAAAAACGAAATATATAAATATATTGAAAAGAAATCAGACATTAATTTCGGAGTATTTGAAAATATTGAAGTTAAAAATACAAGTTTAAGTATTGAAATGGCTATAGAACAATTTATGGAAAATTATGTTCATCGTTTTTGCAAACCATTGACGATACAACATTACAATGCCATATTTAAGTATCATATCTTATTATTTTTCAAAGATATTGAATTGAAAAATATTTGTCCCGAAAATATTCATCAATTTTATTTGTATTGTAAAGAAAGGGGACTGAAGCCTCGCAGAATAAAGAATGTCTTGGCATTGTTAAATCAACTAATTAAGTATTATCAAAATCTTGGTATCATTGATAGTCGTTGTAAATTTCAAGTTAAAAGAATTACATCAAAAAATGAATTTGATGTAAGAAGAATAGTTTTCAAAGGTGGTAATTGATTATGCATAAACAATTTAATGAAGTTAAAGAATTATATGTTGAGCAAGATTTATCTGTTAGTGAGATTTCTTTCAGGCTTGGCGTTTCAAAACGTAATATTTATTATTGGGCTAAAAATTTCAAGTGGAATATCGAAAAAGATAAATACCAAAAAGAGTTGGAAATTCAAAAGAAAAAACTTTCAAAGGATATGATAGTTTTGGCTGATAAATTAGCGAATAAAATCTCTAGAGATATTGACGAAGGTCGTCCACTTTCACAAAACGATACTTTTCTGTTTATGAATTTATTAAAACTAAGCCCAGAGGCTAAAAAATATGAAAATTCAATCCAAAAAGAAAATGAGGTAGCTTTCAAGAAAAAAGACAATTTTATTTCTAAAGATTTAATGCGACAAATCGAACGTGATTTTTTAGGGATTGAATATCCCGATAATGAAGAATAAACGTGATGATTTAGCTCCTTAACATTCTTAACAATAACCTAAAGTTTTGATACAAATCTGCCGATAACTATCATGTGTAATTATGCGATTAATGCATAACAAAGGTTAGAAAAAATAATAGGAAAGGCAAGTAAATTGGCAGATTTAAGCGTTCAAACAATTACAGATATCGCAGCTTTTAAAGGGATTTCCTTTGAGCAGGCTCAATCACTATGCCAAAATTCTGACAGCTCACAACTTGCAAACCTAATCGCTCAAGCAAAAGATTTCAAAGAGACAGGAGTTAGAAACTTTGTTCAAAGCAATACAGAATATGACGGCTCACAATTATTCAATTACTCAAAATCTTCTGGTAATATGGGTTTAAGTATTGAGATAAGAAGTCCACGTAACAACTATGTCGAAATCACACCAGAAGAGCTAGCTCAAGTTGAGTTCGAACAATCACAAAAAATCGCAAAAGACTTATGCTCTCTTGATGGTAGTTGGAGGGATTGGAGTGGTAATGGATTAAAATCTGAATTATCAAAACTAAACAAAGACAACGTAGTTGATGTTTTAAATGAATACGATAAAATTTCTAAAGATAACAAATCTCTTGTCGAATACATAACAGGATTATCAGAAACAAATACCCACGACAAAGTTAAAAAACAATATATCCAAATAATCTACAACGCTCTTATCGCAAAAGTTGATGAATTAAATATAGATGTTAATGTGTTCAAACAAGAATATACACAAATAATGGCTAAAAAATCAACCGTTCAATCAATGAATGGTTATTCAATGAGTACAGCTCAAACAGATGTATTATCTAAAACAGATGCGACAACGCTTAATAATATTATCCGAGGGATAAAAGCCTCAATTGAAGTAGGTCCAACAGCAACATCTTCTACTTCGCCTTTTGAAACTGAAGGCGAACAAAACTACGAAAATTCTGTGGATAACTCTAGTGAACATGCTTTTGAATTCTCCCCAACTTTCATTAAACTCGGCTGTCAACAAGGTGGTATTGACCTTTTGCAAAACAGATTGAAATCTGCAAAAGACTCCTTTGAGCAACAGGTGAATTACGATGGATGGTCTGGCAAAGTCGCCAATAACATCTCTGCGGTTTGGGGTTCACATAATAGAGCAAGCATTGTTGAAGGAGATTTGCAAGCCTATGAGGTAATGCTTTCAGAACTACAAGAAGCTCAAGACAAAGATAGTCCAAAAAACCTTGATTTGAGCGAGCTTGATGCAAAAGCTAGTGAAATTGGAGAACTGGTTGCTAGTTTAAATTCAATGATAGAAGAATCTAACGCTATTGAAAACGAGGAAGAAAAACTAGGTTTTGAGGTAGCGATTTATGCCTTGTATCAAAATTACACCGAAATGATGGCGGATTATCAAGAAGATGTTAATCAACTAGAGCTAAATTTACAAGAAGTATCTAGTGGCAAAAATTTTGAGGCGAAGTTCGAACAAACTTATGGGGTGAAATTCGATGCAGATAAAGTACAGACTTTTGCAATTAATGAAGAAAAACTAATTTCGGCACAAAGTTTAGCAACCGTGGAATATACTTTTAACAAAGAATTCTCAGATTTATTAAATACAGATAACCCTGTTGCAACAGCTGAACAGTTGGTTACCTCAAAGGCTAAATTAGCGAGTTACTTAGGCGATGGGGATAAGAATAAAGGTTTTGAGTTAATAGAACAAATTTATGCATCACGATTAGATGAAAATTCTACACCACAACAAGAATATGAAGTATTGCGAGAAATAGCAAAACATCAGTCGCAGACTTATAAATCTTTGCTCAATGAAATAACCGAGGGCAAAAGTATAGATTACTTGATGAAAAAAGCAGACGATTTTTACTATGCTGCCTATGGCGCAAAAAACGATATTGCAAGACGGGTTCAGGAGTATAATCACTCTCAACAAGTCGGAGCGGGTGCGGTTAAGATGACGGCAAATATTGGTTTGATTGTCGCAAGTGGTTTAATCCCTGGTGGGCAAGCGGCGAGTGCTTCGATGATTACAAAACTAGCAATGGGTGTCGGTCGGGCTTATTTGACAGGAGCTGGATCTACTTTTATCACTGAATCAACTGATGTGATGTCGAGTAAATCAAGAAATATTGATGAGGAGTGGGGTAATATTTTAAATGCTTCAAATGCTTCAGGATTGAGCTTGGCAGCGTTTGCAGGGGCAAGTAGTATAGCGAACTTGGCTTTTGCGCCTGTAAAAATGACTGCTGAGGGAACACTTGTTTCAAGTATCGGATTAAAAACAACTCAAACTACTGCAAAAATTGCGAGCGAAGTGGCGCCGATTGTAACGGGCGGAGCGATGAAATACGCCGAAGAAGGCGAGTTTACATTAGCTGGACAAACAGAATCACTTGCGATGTTAGCAGGATTTAAAGCGATGGGTAAAGTTCAGGCGAAAGTTTTGGATAATGTCGCGAAATCTAACCAAATGAAAACAGAAATCCAGTTGTCTAGAGAGGCGTTGGGGATTGCAGATGATGTCAAATTAACAGCAGATGTTGTTAAAAAAGCGTTTAGAGAAACGGTTAAAACTCAACACAGCGACAAGGGCGGTAATGCTGTTGATATGGGAGTATTCACTGGTGCTAGAGATTTGTTGATGAGCGAACCTGTTATCACTAAATACAACAAAGCGTTCCCGAAATTCGGCAGAGCTGGGGCAAATGAGGCAGGCGGAACAAATTCGCCTAACGGCAAGGCTTCAAACATGCCAGCAACTGAAAAAACAGAATCAACAAAACAACCAACTTCAACAGAAGTAAAAGTCCAAAAAGCATTGCCTGAACACAAAGCCGTTGAGGTAAAAAGTGAAGTCGTAACTGATTTGGCTCCAGCAAGCCGAACAACTGGCGAAAAAATAACAGACAATAGTGTTGTAAGAATCAGTCAATCGTCAGTATTTAATGATGTAAAAGTAATATATGAAAGTAGAAATGATTTAATACAAACATTTATGCAGAGATATCCTGATGAACGCATTGATGAATTATATAATTTATCAGCATTTAAATATATCGACAAAGAGAAATTAACAGAGCAACATTTAGAAATGGCTATTAATAATTTTGAAACAATAAAAGCATTTCCATTTGATGATTATAGTGAATTCTTAGAAAGAGTTCGTCCATTTGATATTCTGGCAATGAAGTTTAATGATGGAATTAACAAAGAAATATTTAATCAATATATTTCATATTTAAATCCTGGCAATTTCAATGCTTTTATTATTAGCTTTAATGAAGAAAATATAAAGTATCTAGATAAATATATTTCACAAGGTAGAATACATTCTAAAAACATTCATAATATAGATAAAATGAATGAGAGATTTGATAGTTTAATATACCCGCATTTAGCAGTGAATGATAATATATCTTTTGATAAAATTATAACTAAAGATATAAGAGAAAATCATTATATTGCTCTTGAAAAATTTAGCGATTTTTTAGACGAACAAGGATTAATAAAATTATTCAAAAAACATTATAGCACAATTGGTGATGCTTCAAAAATACCAGATGAATTTATAGCAAATAAAATAATAACAAAAGAAAATTGGTTGTCCTCTTTAGATAGGGACAGCTATAGATTTCCTATTTCACACTTTGGTGCTGATTTTAATAAAGTTGATTGGCAAAGGTATTCAAAAATAGCTGATAAAATTGATATGGAACCAAGCATTATTTCTCTTATGGCAAATAATATGAATGAAGAGGCGCTAATACATTTATGTGGCAACTGGCCATCTAAAAATATTGAATGTGATAAAATTGATTTAAAAGAACATTTACTAAACCCTCAAAAAACAAAAGAATTATCGTCTACAAAAAAAATATCTTTGTTAGAACAATGTAGAGAGCAGGAAGTGACTGAATATGCGCAGCAAAATCCGACTACGTTGAGAATGTTTAATGAGTTTAAGCAAAATTTGGAAAGGGACCTTTTAAAACCAGTCGATTTAATTGAAGTAGATAAAACTTATATTAAAAATGTACATACACTGTTAGCTAATACTAATGTTGGAGAAGCCAATTTGAAAGAAATGCTATCTAGCGATGCTTCTACTAAATTATTTATTGAACAAGTTTATAATGCATTTCCTGAATTGAAATCTTTATCAGAAGATAGTGGTTTTGCACAAACATTAAATAAAATAATAAATACTGACGAATATAGCTCTTTAGATGATAAGAGTAAACAACAATTAAAATTAGCAGGTTTATTCTCTGATATCAACCCTGATGAAGCCTATTCATTAATGGATAAAATGAACTTGACTTTTGAGACTAAAAGAGCAGTTTGTTACTTGCTAGACACTAAGAATAATTTTGAAAAAAATTTGAAACATGTGGTAGATTATAAATTAAAGAATATAGCATTAAAGTTCAATACTCAAAATAAATTAAATTCAGCTAAAATCTACTGGGATTCTAAGCTTAATAAAAAATTAACTGATACAGAATTAGCGTATATCAAAATTTATCAAAATCACATTAACAATTCAGGAATACCTTTATTTGCAACCCAATTGCCAACAGGAAAAAATCTAGATAAAATACCAACTGTTGAATTTAATGGTCATAATTATGGGGTTCTTAATTTAACTGAAATAAAAGGTGATATATCAAAATATGGATTTACCAAAGGCACTATGGCTGAAGATTTTACTGTCGATGCCACTTTCGTAAGGGATTTAAATGAAGTGCATACAATCCTTTTAACTGCAAACCCTAATCGTTCAAGCTTATTATCTTCAAGCAAAATTGGATTGGGACAAAAAGGTACATTTCAAGAAAGAAAATATGGTATTCCGCTAAAAGCTGTTGATCAAAATGATTATATTTACGCAAGTAATCAAGATACAGATATTGGTCACGGGGTAAAATCTAATGGACATGAAACAATATTATTTGAAATAAACAAACAATTAACAGTTACAACAAAAGATTCTCGTCATCATATATCTAAATTCATAAAAGAAAAATTAGAATTAAATGATAATCAATATAGAGAACTGTATTTGCAAATATATAATAAGAAATATTTTACTCAAATTAATAATTTAACGATAGATGGAAAAAAATTGTCTACAGAACGTGTCGAATATATAGTAAGTATGTTGAAAGAGGCACAAAAGCAAATGGTGAATACAGCTGGTTATAAAGGTTCTCATAACGAAACAAATATTTCTCATTCTGAAATCAATTCAGATTTTATTCTTGCAAAAGTTAATGACATATCAGAAATAGACCCTGAATGGCTTGAGTATGCTAGATTAAATAATAAAAAGTTTATATTTATTGGAACAGAGATGAGTAATATCAATTCCTATGATTTGTAAAAAAGAAAATTTTAAGGTCTAAGCTAGAATAAATATATGCCTCATTTCGCTTGAGCGGTTGTGATTTTCGGCATATCCTCTGGGGTCATTGTCCATAGTTTTTATGGTATAATTTATCCAAAGGGGTTATGCATGACTAATGTTGAATTATCATATACAAATATTTTAGAGGATTTAAAATCAAAGATTAAAACCGCTCAAATTAAAGCCGCAATGTCTGTAAATTCTCAATTAATTTTACTCTATTGGGAAATTGGCAAAACAATTCTTGAACAACAAGAAAATAAA
>JAWXUD010000049.1:0-7584 GCA_044432945.1 Candidatus Gastranaerophilales bacterium | reverse complement strand
ATACTTGCGATGGACAATCTGAATGGGATAGTGATTTTAAATCAGGTGCTGTTTATCCAGGTGACACTAACTATGATATGGGAACAAGTTGTTCTACTAACTACTGGGCGGGTGCTTTGAAAGCATGTGACGATGCAGACAAAAGATTACCGACATTGTCAGAGTTAGCATATTTGGCACAGTATTTATACGATTTAGATTACACACCTGGTGATACCGCAGGCGTATCTGATATTGTATTTAATGAGACAAAAATGAATGAATTATCAATGACATTTAAGGGTAGTGGTGTAGGTACTTATCGTTATTGGTCAAATCAATCATCAGGAGATGTTACTGCGTATCATAGATATTTTAGTTCGACTAATATAATGGTTGACGGTAGTGCGACTGAAGCTTCAAGTTATATAGACAATTTCAAATCATATTCAGCTATAACTGCTCGTTGCGTGAGATAAAACTTTTAAATTTAAAATATAAATCGAGCTAGGATTAAAATCCTAGCTCGATTTATACAAAATATTGAATAAAAGTTTTTTTTGTAATAAGATTTTTTTATAAATCGTAGGTTGGGTTTTAACCCAACAAAATAAAAAATATATTTCAAGAAGGGAAAATAAAATGCAATTATCACTAAATTGGTTAAACGAGTTTGTGGATTTATCAGGGATAAGCGTTGAGCAGATAGCTCACGAGCTTACTATGAGCGGGTTAGAAGTTGAGGCAACAGAAGAAGTTAAAGCTCAATTCAGCAATATAAAAACTGTCAAAATCGTAAAAATCGAGAACCACCCAAATTCTGACAAATTGCATTTAGTCACAGTTGACACAGGAGCTGGCACAAAAACAGTTGTTTGTGGCGCACAAAATATCGAGGAAGGTCAAATTATACCTTACGCAAGCGTTGGAAGCCAAGTGCTAGATCGCAAATCTGGAGAAATGTTCACCCTTACCCCTGCCGTTATTCGTGGAGTAGAATCTCAAGGAATGCTTTGCTCAGCCGATGAATTAGGTGTTTCTGAGCGTGGATATCAAGATGAAGACGGGATTTTAATCCTTAACAGAGTTTTCAAAGATGTAAAAATCGGCGAAGACGTTGAAGATGTTTTGGGGTTTGAACAAGATTATATAATCCATACAGCACCAACTGCCAATCGAGGCGATCAGATGTCTGTAATCGGTGTTGCACGTGAATTAAGTGCTATCTTTGACAGACCACTTCAATTTTCACCACTACAATGCACAAATGATTTATCAACAGATAACTTCAAAGTCGAAATAAAAGACGCTGACGTTTGCAAATATTATTCAGTAGGTATTTTAAAAGATTTAACCATAAAACCATCACCTGAATGGTTACAAAAAAGACTTATCGCATCAGGCGTTCGAGCTATTAGTAACGTTGTTGATATCACAAACTATGTCATGCTTGAATATGGCACACCTTTCCATGCTTTTGATTTAGACAAACTTGACGGATACCTTTGCGTTAGACGTGCAACAGAAGGCGAAACTATTGTTACGCTTGACGAAGTTGAACGAACTTTAACAACAGACAGCGTTCTAATTGCAAACAAAAACGAGGGCGTTTGTATTGCTGGTGTATTTGGTGGTGCTAACTCAGAGATTGATGACAATACTAAAAACATTGCTCTTGAAGCAGCACACTTCACGGCTTCTGCTAACAGAAAAAGTGCAAGAAGTGTTGGCTATCGTAGCGAAGCTTGTGCAAGATTTGAACGTGGTGTTGATTTAGAAGCTATAAAGCCTGCTCTTATGCGTGCTATGCAATTGCTTGTAGAATTGGCTGACGCTAAAATTGAAGGGGTAGTTGAAGCTGGTTCAAACGCTCAAGAACCAGTTGAAATAACGCTTAGATACCCTCAAATAAAAAGGATTTTGGGTTGCGAAATTCCTGCTGAAAAATGTATCAATATTTTAACCAATTTAGGGTTTCAATTGCTAGGTGGAAACGCTAGTGCTGCGAAATTCTTAGTACCTACTTTTAGAAGTGCTGACGTGTACCGTGAAATTGATTTAATAGAAGAAATCGCACGTATCAACGGTTATGACAAAATTGAACCTACCCTACCTAGCAAAACTTTAACTCCTGAAATTTCACTAGAGGAAAAAGTTTTGAAAAAAGTTCACAATTTAATGCTATCAGCAGGGTTAAACGAAATTGTCACGACTTCACTAATCGGCAAACCGTTATTAGATAGATATATGGTAAGTTATAATGATGAAAAAGCTGTAAAAGTGCAAAATTCAGTTAGCGAAGAAAGCACAATGCTTCGTCAATCACTTGTAGCAAGTGTTCTGAACTGTATGAAATACAACTTTGATAACGCACAAAAAACTTTTTGGGGTTATGAGATCGGCAGAAAATATTTGGTTGAGAAACCAGCAGATGAAATGAGTGCTGGAGTGAAAGAAACTCGTGTTTTAGCTGGTGTTTTGACAGGAGAAATCGAAAATTCAAAATGGCAAAGTATTGCGACTACTGATTTTTATACGCTAAAAGGAATTTTAGAACAATTGTTTATAGAACTAGGCGTTGAAAAAAGGATTAAAATAAGCGTTTGTGAAAACGTTGACTATTTACACCCTCATCGCAGTGCTAGTGTTAACTTATTAGGCAAAAACTTAACGAGCATTGGATATTTTGGACAAATCCACCCACTATTAAAAGATAAAATGAAATTTAACCAAGAGGCATTTTTATTTGAACTAGATTTAGATACAATAATTTCAATCGTAAAAGAGCAGACTATTCGTTACAAAAAGCTTTCACAATTCCCTGAAGTTCGCCGTGACTTAGCTTTCGTAATCAATGAAAATGTTAGCTTCGATGACTTACAAAAAGTTATCAAAGGCGCTATTCAACAAAATATTTTCAAAGGTAGCGAGGTTTTTGATGTGTATCAAGGCGAACACATCGAAAAAGGTTATAAATCATTAGCGTTTAGGATTAAGATGCAAGATGAGAACACAACTTTGACTGATGAAATTATTGAAACTCAGATGAATAATTTACGCATAAAATTACAAAAAAGCTATACCGACATCGCTTTTAGAGAATAAAATTAACACAATAGGAGCAGATTTATGAAAAAAATAATACTAACATTATTTTTAATTTGTACATTGGTATTTTCAACAAAAGTATACGCAAAAGACGTCATACCTCAATATGTCAGCAAAGTTAAAACCAACACCGTAGGATTATATCAAGCATCTAACCAAATTGTTTTACACGAACAACCTGATGAAAAATCAAACATAGTTCAAAAAATAGAGTTTCAAGGCGAAACAATATATCCTGAAGAAATAACGGCAGAAGAATTATTCGTAGTGTTTCAACCGAATAAAAACCTTGCATTAATGGCTGTTTTAGACGAAATTGACGGCTGGGTCGAAGTGATTTATGAGAATTCTACTGGTAAAAGTGCTTGGTTGAAACAAGATGACCCTTATAAATTTTCGACTTGGATATATTTTTACAACACTTTTGGACGAAAATACGGGCTTAAATTGTTACGCACAGCACCTGATGAAGCCAAAAACTTACACGCTGGAACTCAAGATTTATCACAAATTACTGGCACAATTAATATGGCAGAAAAAATCAACCTCACAGCTATCAAAGGAAACTGGGCATTAGTTAGCGTTTATGACCTTGACAAAATCCCAAAAACTGGTTATGTAAAATGGCGTAGTGACGATGGTATCAAATACTTTTTTCCTGATTTAAAATAATTAGCTTTACAATATGAAAAAAACTCTCGACAATTAATTTTGTTTGTAGTAGCATTGTTTCATACACAGCAGAAATATAAATTAAAAAGGAGAATTTAATCATGCAAGTTATATTAAGAAAAGACGTACAAAACTTAGGTGAAGCTGGTGACGTTGTTAACGTAAAAGACGGTTATGCAAGAAATTTCTTATTACCACAAGCTGTTGCTGAAATTGCAACTGCAGGTGCTATCAAAAATCGTGAACAAAATATCGTTAGAATTAAAGCTAAACAAGAAAAATTACATTCAGAAGCTTTAGAATTAGCTGGAAAAATCGAAGGATTAAACAAATTAGAATTGACAGCTAAATCAGGTGAATCTGGAAAATTATTCGGTACTATCACAACTAAAAAATTATCAGAAGAATTACAAACTGTTTCTGGTATCGAAATCGATAGAAAAAACATTACTTTGAACACTCCAATCAACAAAGTTGGCGAATACAAAATGCTTATCAAATTAACTTCTAAAGTTAAATGTGAATTAGCTGTATTGGTTTCAGCTTCTGAAGTTTTAAAAGAAGCTATCGAAGAAGAAGTTGTTAGCGAAGCTAGCGAAACTGTTGTAGAAGAAAACTAGTAAGGAAAGAGTTTGTTAGCGAATTCTAAATTAAAACTTGAATGCTTAGCGATTGGTTCGCTACCTCACAAAAATTTAGATGATGCTATGCAACTTGTTTCTCAAAATTTTTCTAACGTGCCTTTTTGGCCACAATTAGTTAAAATAAAAAAAAATGAAGACATGATTTTTCAATTTCTGGAAAACATGCCTTCATTTTTTTTAGAAGACGAAAAATTTTATCTAGAAACTGAAAGCGAGAAGTTTTACGAAGAAATAGAACAGTTTTTTATTGATTATGAAAATATTATCGAAGATTATACTTGCGATGACATAGAAAAATATGCGATAACTTCAAATAACTCGTCATCATTTAATAAATTTATCGATATAATAAAACAAAGCAAACCAAGTTATGCAAAAGGTCAAATCGTTGGACCATTCACGCTTTCAACAACACTTGTTGACAAACTTGGTCGATGTGCGATTTATGATGAAACGCTTAGAGAAATTATCGTTAAAACACTTATTATAAAAGCACTTTGGCAAATTAAACAAATAAAATTAGCAAACCCAAATACAACACCAATAATTTTTCTTGATGAGCCATCGATTTCCCAATTAGGCACATCTGCTTTTATCACAATTTGTCAAAATGATGTTATAAAAATGTTTAGCGAAATTATCACAGCACTGAAAAATGCTGATGCTCTTGTTGCTATACATTGTTGCGGAAAATGCGACTGGCATGTCCCGATTTTAGCTAAAATCGACATTATAAACCTTGATGCATTCGCCTACGCACAAAACCTTAGTTTGTTTGAAGATGATATTAAAAAATTCCTAATAGGAAATGGCAAAATCGCCTGGGGCGTTGTGCCAACATTAGATAAAAATATTTTAGAAAAAATCGAACTTGAAGAACTCATTCAAGTATTTGATAAAGCTGTAAAGTATTTGACTAAAAAAGGAATTGATGAGAAAATTATTATTGAAAATTCATTGATAACACCTTCTTGTGGAGCTGGAGGTTTAGACGAAAAATTAGCCCGAAAAGCTATGAATTTAACAAAACAATTATCAGATTATTTGAAAGAAAGGTACGCAAATTGACTTTTAAACTCGCAATCACAGGCAAAAGTGGGAGTGGTAAAACAACCGTCACAAAAGCTTTTTTAGAAATTTTTAAAGAATATTTTCCAGAAAAAACGATATTATTATTTGACAATGATTTATCAAGTGAATTAGGGCATAGTTTCGGGTTTGATATTCGCAACTCAATTTATGGGATAAGAAGCGGAAAACACGAATATAAAACAGGCATTCCTGAAGGCATGAACAAACAAGAATTTGTTGAATGGGCTATGGAAGATATTGTTGTTTCAATATCAGAAAATGTTGATTTAGTTGTATCGTGGTTTGTTGGCTCTAAAGATTGCCGTTGTCCTATCACAGGACAAGTAAATGATGCCGTTTTAAAGCTTATTGAACGCTACGATATTGTGATTTTTGATTGCGAATTTGATTTAAAATACCTTAACCAACTTGTTGATACTGATATTGATACGACATTGATAATTGCTAACCCAACTGATGAAAGTATTCATTTAACCAAAAGGATTGAAGAATTTAGCAAAAAATATTCAGCTGGAAATCAGCTGGGAGTAGTCATTAACAAAGTCGAAGGAAATAATATTTCACCAGTTTCTGAATTATTAAAAAAATATGATTTAGATGTATTAGGCGTTATCCCATATGACAACGATTTGAAGGAGAATTCTATAAAAAAAGAATCAACATTGTTGCAAGAAGCTATTAAACAATTTTATTTCCGCTTAAATCTACCACAAATTAGAGAGGTGCTATGACAACGATTATTGACGGAAAAGCTCTAAGAGATAGGCTTCTAGATGAATTAAAAATTAAAATTGATACTTTTAAAACAAAGCCAACACTGGTGGTAATTTTAGTTGGTAACGATCCAGCCAGTCAAATTTATGTAAATAACAAGAAAAAAACTGCTGAAAAACTCGGTATCAATTCTGAAATAATTCAATATCAAGAAGATGTACTAGAAGATGTTTTGCTTGATAAAATAAATGATTTAAACAACAATGTTGAGGTCACTGGTATTCTCGTACAACTACCATTGCCTAAGCATATTAATAAATCAAAAGTAATTAATGCGATTTTGCCAAGCAAAGATGTTGATGGATTTACTCCTGAAAATTTTGGCAAATTATTTGCAGGAGAAAAACCATATGTATATCCTTGCACACCAAAAGGGATTTTATTATTGCTAGATGAATACAATATTAATTTGCAAGGCAAACACGCTGTTATAATTGGACGCTCAAATATAGTTGGAAAACCGCTTATACAAATGCTTTTAGCAAGAGATGCGACCGTTACAACATGTCATAGTAAAACAACAAATTTAGAAAAAATAACAAAAACTGCAGATATTTTAATTTCGGCTGTTGGTGAAAAAATTATTCACAAAAATATGATTAAAAAAAATTGTATAATTATTGATGTTGGAATATTTAAAGATGAAAATGGTAAAACAACAGGCGATGTTTATTTTGAAAAAGTGGCTAAACATACGTCTTTCATAACCCCAACTCCAGGAGGTGTTGGTCCGATGACAATCGCATCACTAATGCTTAATACAGTAGAACTATTTGAACAAAACTTATAAAAACAAATATAAATTAAAAAGACCCCAGATGTAATTAAACATTTCGAGGTCTTTTTTGTTATTAACCTAACGGACAGCCCTAGCCACCGACTAAGTTAAGTGAACAAGATTTAATATTATTACTTACTAATGTCTCATAATTCGATATTACTGTATCTAAAGCGGTTAATTGCGAATCTATCGAATCTATTCTAGTTTCTAAATATTGACTTATCGCGGCTAATTCTTGATAATACGAATCATTTTCGATTTCAAAATCTTCATCTTGAGCTGTCATCTCAGCCTCATAATAACCCATTTCTGTAGTATACCTGTTATTCTGGCTAGTTAATAATGTTGACTCAAATGTCAACTGTGAGCTTTGTAATGTATACAAATTCTTCTGTGCATCTATGGCTAAAAAAGTCATGTCATCTCTCCTTGTTTTATATCTTGCTCTTGTTTATATAAAGTATTTTGAGATTATTGAATTTCAACAAAGCTACTTTTTGTTACAAAAGTTAACATGCGGGCTAGGAATCCCCA
>JAWXUD010000048.1:0-7906 GCA_044432945.1 Candidatus Gastranaerophilales bacterium | reverse complement strand
AAAAAAAAACCCCACTAAAATCTATTTTATATTTTTTAAATTAACTTTCGATTAAAAGGCTTGCTCCGATGACACCAGCAGAATTGCCGAGTTGAGCAGGAACGATTTGAACTGTTTCGCCAGCAATTTTCATCGCACGTTTTTTAAGCGTTTCTTCAAGTGGTTTTAACAAGAATTCACCAGCTTCAGCCACGCCACCGCCGATGATAATTTTTTCAGGGTTCAATAAGTTTACAATACCTGACATGCCAATCCCTATATATTCTCCCATAATTGCAAAAATTCTTTGTGCGACTGGATCGCCAGCTTTTGCGGCTTCGCAAACAATATATGGAGTGATTGGTGTGCCACCAGCCATCTCACGGAATTTGGTTGATTTGCCACCTTTGATATAATCTTCTGCCATCGCAACAATCGCTGGACCTGAAGCGAAAGCTTCCATACAGCCAGTATCGCCACAACCACAAATAGGTGCTTCGTTCATCTGTAATTTTATATGACCAATTTCTCCTGCTGCGTTTGATGCACCACGTACAAGTTTGCCGTTTACAATCAAGCCAGAACCAATACCAGTACCGACAGTTATGCAGATTAAGTTCTCACAACCCTTACCAGCACCGTATTTTAGTTCACCTAACGCTGCACAACGTACATCATTATCAACACGAGTTGGGACTTTGAACTCGTCCTCAATAAGCTTAGCGATAGGAACGTTTACCCAACCAGGAATATTTGGTGCTAAACGTACAACACCTGACTTGTAATCAACTTGACCAGGGAAGCCAAAACCTATTCCTTCGATGTCTTTTGTTGTTAATTTAGTTTCTTTTAATAGATCATAAATAGCTTGTTTGATGTTGTTTACGGTGTATTCATAACCCATTTCAGCACGTGTTGAAACAGAGTTTGAATACGCTATTTTGCCTTGAGTGTCAACTAATGCAATTTTAACATTCGTTCCACCTACATCAATACCAATTCTATTTTTTGCCATGATAATTTCTCCATAAATCTTTTCTGATTTTATTTTATAACAAAAAAAATATTAATGAAATTTGAAATTTTTTTGTTTAGGTTATAATGAAATTATGAATAATATGGATTTAGAAGAAATTAACGAGCTTATTAATGATGGTGAATTTGTTGAAGCCAAAGAGTTATTAAAAAATTTGCTTAAAAATGATGAGAAAAATGTTGAAGCCCTTAAATTATTAGGACTTTGTTATATAAATTTAGAGGAATTTGTTCAAGGTCAAAATATATTTGAAACAGTTATAAAATATAAAGATGATGCGACAAGTTGGTTTTATTTAGCGAATTGTTATGACAATCAAGATGATTATTTACACGCAATTTCGGCTTATGAAGAGGTGATAAGACTTAGAGGAAATTATCTCGATGCTTATAAAAATCTTGCTGTTTTACATGTTAAAAATAAAGAACAACAAAAAGCAATCGATGTCGCTTTAAGAGCTATTGAGTTTGAAAAAGAAGACTATACGCTATATTACATAATTGGTACGGCTTATATGGCGATGAAAAAGTTTGAAGAAAGTGTTTCGTTTTTAGAAAAAGCTATTAAATTAAATCCAGAACATTCGCAATTGTATAACAATTTAGGTACGTCATATTTGACTATTGGGAAACTTGATAAAGCTTATGAAAATTTTGTTGTGGCAAGTGAGATAGAACCTGATTATTCTGTTACTTACTATAATATTGGTTCAATTTTGCAGATGCAAGAAAAACATGAATTGGCTTGTGTTTATTTTGAAAAAGCTTATGCTATCGAGCCGTTAGACAATTATGTTATAGCTCTTGCCCTGTCTGAGGTTAAGGCGAAAAAAATCGATAGTGCGATAACACATTATAAACATTTGATTTCTCAGAATCCACAAAAGATTAATTTCCAATATAATCTCGCTTGTTGCTACGAGTTGAAGGGTGAATATAATTATGCCATTAGTATTTTGGCACATTTGGTGATGCTTAACCCAAAATCAACAAGTATGTCACAAAAATTAGCGAATATTTATGTGAAAACTAAAAATTATTCAGCTGCTAAAACTATTTATGAAAAAATATTGATGACAGGAAATATATCAGTTGAAATTTATTATGAATTTGCTCATATATGCTCAAAAGTTGGAGATGTTGATAAAGCAGAAAAAATATTGCGAAAAGTTGTTGAGCTAAACCCAGAACACGCCTTTGCACATAAGGATTTAGGGGTGTTGTATTTGCGTAAAAAATTGTTTGATTACGCTAACGATGAGTTTGAACAGGCGGTGAAATACGCACCTGAGGATTTTTTAGTTTTGTTTGAATATGCAAATTATTTACATGCGACAACGAATTTTGCGAAGGCTGATGAATATTATCAAAAATCATTAGAGTTTAAGTCTGATGATGTCGATGCATTAGGATTTTCTGCATTGAATAAAATTCATTTGAAAGAATTTGATATCGCATTTGGACAAATTCAAAAGGCTTTGAAATTAGCACCTAATATGAGCTTTTTATATTTTATTGCAGGGAAAATCAAATATATGCAAGAAGAATATGAAGATGCAAAGTTTTTGTTGATAAAATCTTATGAGATGCAAAAAACTTATGATGTTGAAAATTTGTTGGCACTTTGCTATTTCGAATTAAAGAATTATAAGCAAGCAAGTGAAATTTTTGAAGGTATGAGAGAAATTAATCCACTGAATATTAACTTGTTATTATATAGTGCAAAATGTTTTGAGAAAATGGGCGAGATTGATAAAGCACTCGATTTGTGTGATAATATCACAAGTGATTTTCCTGAATGCGAAGAGGCACAGGAGATGATAAGACGAATTTCTTAAAAATCATCTGAAACAAACACCACAATAACCATCATTCAGGTCTTGAATGATGGTATTATTAATTTTAAAATTAATTGTGGATTTTTTTAAATAAGTCCTAAGACTTTTTTATACCAAGAAAAAGTTTCCAATTCAGCACCGTTGAAAGTCGTTTTTAGGCACTGATTTTTTAGGTAATTTTCAAACTCGTCACTGAATTTTGACTTAACAAGTTTTTTTTCAGAAATTTTAGAAGTTGTTAATACAGACATAATTTTCTCCTTTAAATTTTCTCACAGAGTAACACATAAACACTTTATGGAATTTTAACTTGCCTTGACAGGTTTGTCAAGGGGTGAAAATTGTTGATATCGCAGTAATGCAACTATATTAATAAAAATTAGATGTAAATTTTTGTTAAGTATGTAGTAATTTTATAAAAAGTTACAAATTTTGCGAAAATTTCGGTATTATGATAAAATTTTGTGTATGATACTAATTGGTGAAAATATTCATATTGTTTCAAAAACTGTGAGAGAAGCACTTTTGTCACGTGATGTCGATTTTATATTGAATTTGATAAAATTGCAGAGGAATATGGATTATATCGATTTGAATGTAGGTCCTGCAAAAGCTCAGATGAGTGGTATTTTTTCTTGGCTTATTAATTTAGTAGAGAGCAATTCTGATTTAAAAATTTCTTTTGATACGACTAATTCGATTGAGATGGGGTTGGGGTTGGCGAATTCTAAAAATTCTTCAAGTGCGTTTATCAATAGTACATCAAAGGATATTGAGCGTTTAGAGCTGATGAGTGATTTGGCAAAAGAGCATGAGTGTAATTTAATCGCTTTGACTTTGAGTAAAGAAACTGGTATTCCAAAATCAGCTGATGAGAGGTTAGAGATAGCGTTTGAGATTTATGAAAAATGTTTAGAAAAAGGGGTTAAAAGTGAAAAAATATTTTTTGATCCTTTAATTTTGCCAATATGTATTGAGCAATCTCAGGCGGTTGAGGCTTTGAATACAATACGAATGATTAAAGAAAGTTTCGATCCACCAGTTAAAACAGTTATTGGCTTGTCGAATATTTCTAACGGTTGTCCTGAGGCGTTGCGAGCGTTAATAAATAGAGTTTTTGGGGTGCTGGCGTATGGTGCTGGTTTAGATGCGGCAATAATCGATGCGAGAGATTTAGAGCTTGTCCGCATTTTTAGAATGCTTGAAACAAATGAGCCAGAGAATAAATTAGATGAACTTTATTTAGATCTTGTAGAGATGGTTAGAGATTATAAAGAATTTGAGGATTGTGATTTCAGTGAGTTTTCAGCTTGCGGTAGTGAAATATTGAGTTGTGTTGAGATTTTGTTGAATAAAAAAATATATTCTAACAGCTTTACACAAATTTGATTTTCTAGTATTATGTAGTTGTAGGTTATGGGGAATAAAACAATAAAAACTAAATTATTATTATCGAGTTTAATTTTATTATCGCTTTCAGGTGTGCCTGCGATGGCTTATATGACGCCAGAAGCGAATTTGTTATATCAACAAGCTTGTTCTGCAGAATATAAGCAGGATTATGTAACAGCGACTGAGAAGCTGTTGCAGGCACTTAGTTTGACCAATAATAATCCTATGTTGTTAACAAAACTTGCGGGGGTTTATACTGCAACAGAGCAGTATGAGGAAGCTTTAAAGATTTATTCGCAGGTTGTGAAAGTTCGTCCTAATGATGCGTTTGTTTATATTAGTGTAGGCAGTATATATGAGGATTTGGGTAAATATGATTTTGCTTTGAAGGCATATCAAAGAGCTATGAATATTTTTCCTGATTACAAGTATAATTTTTTAAATATAGCCAATGTCCAATATCAGCTAGGAGATTTTGAGTCTGCGGTAGATAGTTATGAGAAATTTCTTGCTACATATTCGCAACATTTTGAAGCTCGTGAAAATTTAGCAAATTCCTATACTTCGTTAGGTGCTTTTAAAAAAGCCGTAAAAGAATATGACGCTTTGTATCTAAGAGATGCTGCGGGGTTCAGTGATTATGGCAATTATGGCTTGGCGTTGTATGAAACAGCACAGTATAAGAATGCAGTGAAAATGTTAGAAAAAGCGATTGAGCTTAATCCAGAAAACGTTAGTTCAAGAATTCCGCTGGCGATGTCTTATCAAAAATTAAATAAAAATGATTTGGCATTGGTTCAGTATTCAGAAATTTTGAAAAAAGAACCTGATTTACATTCGATAAAATTTGATTATGCGAATTTGTTGGTGGATATTGGAGAAAAAGATAAAGCTATAACAAATTATAACGAGTATATAAAGCATTATCCAAAAGATTATCGTGCGTATCAAAATTTAGGTATTATTTATAAAAAAGATAGTAATTGGGATTTGGCGATTGAAAATCTTGAAAAAGCACTTGGTTTGCAAGTTGGTCAAGATAATCTTGATTTAAAAAAAGATTTATCAGCTTGTTATCATCAAAAACAAGACTGGGAAAAAGCACTAAAATATTATGATGAAATTCTTATATTGACCCCAAATGATTATAATGTCAGTTATGACAAGGCTTTAGCATTACATGCTTTGAAAAAATATAATGATGCGATTTTGATTTATTCTGAGTTGTTGCTTGCTAAAAAGAATAATTCAGTGAAAGATAATCTAGTTTTGGCGTTGATTTCACAAGGGTTTGTTGAACTTGGTGGGAAAAATTATAATGATGCGATTGAGCATTTTGCTTTGGCGGTTAAATATGGCACTAAGGACAGCGAGGCGTATTATGGTTTGGCAAAATCTTATAGAAATATTGAGCAAAATGATAAGGCGAGTGAGTTTTATGAAAAAGCTATCGCACTAAATTCTGACAAAAAATATTATAGTGAAGAATATGCAGAGTTGATTTCTTCGACTTATAAGCCAGATACAACCGTGGTGGAAACTCCTGCGAATAGTGATAATGTTGCTGAGGTTGTTTTTTCAATAGATTCAATTGAAACCAAGGCTGTTAGTAATAAAAAAGCTCAAGGTGAGGCGACTAAACCAGTGAGTGTTGGCGAAAAGGTTGATTATATAAAAGCAGGTGATTTGGCGTTTAATAGTAAAAAATATGAAGAAGCTATATTGAATTATGAGAATGCTTTGAAGGCAAATTCTCGTGATGCAGTGACGTTGTTGAAGCTTGGGAATTCATATAAATTAAATAATAATTTATCAAAGGCGATATTAAATTATGAGAAATCAGTTTTTGTCAATCCGAATTATGCTGATGGTTGGTTTAATTTGGGTTTAGCACAAGCGACAAACAAGGATTATGTTAACGCCAAAACAAGTTTTTCTAATGCTATAAAAATTGATTCAGAATACAGTTATGCTTATTATGCTTTGGCAATAGCTTATGAAAAAGAGGGCGATAACAAAAACGCTATAAAGAATTATAAATTATTTTTGTTACGCAATCAGGATTCAGAAACAGCAGAAGTTGTTTTGAAAACAATAAAAAATCTTGAGAAATAAATTATGAAAAGATTTTTGTTAATATTTGTTTGTTTTTCTATCATGGTTTTGACGAGTGCTTGTCAGGAAAAGCCACGAATTTTGTTTTATAGAAATCCTGTGACAAAAGAAAATGTTAAAAGCCCAAGTAAAATATTTTTGTCAGGAGAAAAAATATATTATTTGGTAGTTTTTTCAGAGAAAATCAAATCTCGGTATCTTGATGTGAGAGTTATTAAATCGAGCAAATATAATCAGTATGGCTATAAATTATTCTGGAGTAAGTTGGTTCGTTTGAGTGATGAAGAAGAAACTTATTTTACGGATTATTTTGTAATAGGTGAGGACGGTTATTACACGATGAAAATTTACACTCAGGATTCACCAAACCGAGTTTATGCGAGTGAAGAGTTTAAAATCCAGAAATAATTAATATCTAAAACCAATTAAGATTATAGAATTTTGCCAGCTTTAGCAAGAGCTTCTTTAACGGCTTTGGCTGCGAATTCATCTCTTCTAGCGATTTCAGCGTTATGAGCCTTAATCATATCTTCAACCGTTGGCAATACAGGAAAGCGTCTTAATTTGTGATGGCTGTTTGTGATAGGTTCTTTGGGTGGTTTTTCTATATATGGAAATAGCCAATCATTAAGTCTTTGCAAGATGGGTTTGTGATCATGATATCCATCTTGAGCCGCTTGTTCACGAAATTGAGCTCTTAGATAATCGTCTTCGTTGTATACATCATAACCAAAATTTGGTTGATAATTTTTTTTATCGTTGCATTTCAAGCTGTTATTATTGTTGTTAGAGTACTGTATATTTTGAATTCTCATTAATTCTCCATGATTATATTTGTAGTTCAATATATTATAAATTGAACAAATTTTTTTTTGTTAACATGGTAGTAAATGTTTTACAAAAATTAACATGCAGTTGTTGTATTTTTTGAATTGATAATTATTCAAATCTTAAAATAATCATAAAAATAGATGATTTTTTAAAGATAGTATTTTGCTAATATAACAATATACTCCTTAGAGATTAAGATACACATATCCCTAATCAACAGCTATGAACCTCAAAGTGCATAGCTTTTTTTTTGTTTTGAGAGAGGGGTAAGAAATAAAAAATAAAAAATATTAATAAAAATTTTCTATTGACAAAGGTTATTTATTTTATATAATAAAGAAACATTCAACAACTAATTTGGAGGAATGCCAGAGCGGTTGATCGGAGCAGTCTTGAAAACTGTCGTACGTTCGCGCGTACCGTGGGTTCGAATCCCACTTCCTCCTCCATTTAAAGAGAGCTTAGAGATAGGCTCTCTTTTTTGTTGTTATATGGTTGTACAGCTGTAAGTCAAACATGACAGTGAGTAGGAAGTTTACATTGTTCCTGTCAAAAAGTTAATCATTTACAATATATCTTGCAAATTTTTCAAATTAAATTGTAAGTCAAAAATGACTATGACTAAAAAGTACTGTTCCTACAAAAAAGTACCACTAGCCGAACACCTTATGTGTTGGGCGTTTTGGCGATTTTAATTAGCTCGGAAATTGTTCCTA
>JAWXUD010000047.1:0-8724 GCA_044432945.1 Candidatus Gastranaerophilales bacterium | reverse complement strand
TGTATACCTCCGAAATTAATATTTTTAACCAAAACAGTGCATAACTTAATTCTACTGGAATTTAGTGAAAAAGTAAACACCATTTTTTTGTCCACTGTGGAATTTACTTTTTCATTTGACTGGATACATAAATCCGTCAAGCAAGTTACCTTATTTTAGATGATGCATATTTTTTGTTTGAATAATATTAAAAATTAGTGTATAATTAATATTATTAAGTATAGACTTAACAAAGGGGTAAAGATATGTATCTTAAAAAAATTAAAATTAGTAATTTTCGCAGGTTTAGTGAAACTGGGATTGAAGCTATTTTCAACAAAGGGGTAAATGCTATTATTGGCGAAAATAATATTGGTAAATCCGCATTATTAGATGCTATAAGAATTGCATTTTCCACATTAAGTTATCAGAAACAAATATACTTTTTAAAGTCTGATTTTCATGTTGATTTCGAAGGTATTAGAGCTAATACAGCACAATTTGATGTATATCTTGGAAATGTCCCTAGGAATTTGATTGAACTATGGGACGCTGAAACTGTAGATGAAGGCGAATTTCATGTCAAATTTTATATATCAAAATCGCCACAAGGAATAGAAAAGATTAAATATGCAATTTGGGGTGGAAAAATTGAAGGCAATACGATTTCATCTGAAACATTAGAGTCGGTAGAAGTTGCTTTTTTAGGGGCATTACGAAATGTAGAAACCGAAATGAAACCATCACGAAATAGCAAACTAGCAAATTTATTAGAGACTATATCAGATACTAAAGAAAAAAGAGATGAGCTTGTAAAAGAATTGAAAAACGCAAACGCTACTTTAATCAAAAAATCCGATATAATTAAAGCAAAAAATACTATTAACGATAACTTATCAAAGATTGAACAGGCTACACTATCCCAGCAAATTGATATTGGTTTAGTAGAGCCTCGTTTTGAATCCGTGTTATCGTCGTTAAGAAGCTGGATAAAGTCAAAGTGGATATTTATTTCTCAAAGCAATTCTCTTTATTCTAAAATAACTCACATAATAGATTCTAAAAAATTAAATGAACTATCTAAAGATGGAACGAATGGTATATTTCTGCAATTAGGTCTTTTTGGCGAAAAAATTACTTCACTTGAAGATGTTAATGATTCTTTTAAAGAGCAAATTGCATTATTAGACAACAGGAATTTCGAATTATTTCAAAATGGTTTGGGTTACAACAACTTAGTTTTTATGTCCACAATATTAGGCGATATGTCTATGGACAAAAAAGAAATATATCAAAATTTACTGCTGGTAGAAGAACCAGAAGCACATCTACACCCGCAGTTGCAAGAATTGATACATAATTATTTTGAAACCGAACATATGACAAGCGAAAATATTCAAGTGATTTATACTTCTCATTCTCCGACTCTAGTATCTAAAATTAACATGGATAAAATAAACTTATTATACGAAAAAGATTTTGAAGTTAAGTGTCTCTCATTAAGCGATACATCGGTAGATGACATGGATAAAATATATTTGCAAAAATACTTGGATGTAACTAAATCACAAATATTCTTTTCTAAAGGAATTATTTTTGTTGAAGGAATATCCGAAGCATTACTCCTTCCTGAAATAGCTAAGTATTTAGATAGACCTTTAGATAAATATGCTGTCGAAGTAGTAAATGTGGATAGTTTGGCTTTCAAACCTTTTGTAAACTTATTAACAGATAAAAAATCAGGGAAAGAAACTTTTGCAAAGTCTGTTATAATAACTGATGATGATAGGTGTACTGATAAAAGTGATGTAAATACATATATATCAAAAGATATAGATTATGATTGTGCGGATTTGAGCGGTATTATAAACAAACTCAATTCTGGGACTTTATCTAATAGGTGTCTCAATATTAAGTCTAACTGCAAGGAAAAAGAAATACAGGTAGAACTAGCCTTTAAGACTTTAGAATATGAGCTAGCCTATACTGAAAATAATATTGCAATTATGCTAAATATAATCAATGAAATATTTCCAACATCAGGTCCAAAACTTAAAACAAAAATTGACTCGCTAACCTCTCTTCAAGAAAAACAGACATGCATCTGGTTGTTTATTAGGCATAGAGATAAATATAAGGGAGAGATTGCTCTAAAGCTTTCTGCAAAATTAAACCAGCAAAAAGAATCAAGCACAAACGGTGAAGCTGAAACATGCACTTTTGATGTTCCTAAGTATATTAAAAAAAGTATTTCTTTTGTAACAAGTCAACTTGATTGAGGTGTATAATGAATCCATCCAAAGAACAACAAATTTTTATTGATGCAGAAGGAAAAATAGTATTGTGTGCTTGCCCTGGCAGTGGCAAAACTTTTGCTATTGCACACAAAATAGTTAAGCACATAAAAAATTGGGAGGAACCTCACAAAGGCATAGCAACTTTGACCTTTACAAACGTAGCAAAGGATGAAATCATTCAACAAGTTACGAATATTTCTGATTTTAGCCAAAGAGCAAGTTATCCGCATTTTATTGGAACGATTGATAGCTTTTTAAATCAATTTATTTTTACTAGATTTGCATATCTTTTGACAGACCAACATAAAAAGCCATTTCTTACTCATGAAAATGTTGAAAGTACTTTTCGTTGGAATAATACATGTCATAAAAAGGGTTGCCCATCGAAAATCAACAACTTTAGATGGAGTTTAGATGGTTCCACTTATGAAAATAATAAAATAGTTTCTTGTAATGAACCAAGACGCTGTGATGAGTATAAGAAAATGTTATACAAAAAAGGAGTTTTTTTTCAAAACGATGTCCCATATATGTGTTATAAGTTATTAAGAGAGCACCCAACTATTGCAAATGCAATTGTCGAAAGATTCCCTATAATATTAATAGATGAAGCACAAGATACTTCTAAAGAACAAATGGCGATTTTTGATTTATTAGAAAAAAATGGTTTAAAAACAATCGGCATTGTTGGTGACCCCGATCAATCTATTTATGAATGGAGAAACGCAAACACTTCTGAATTTATGGCAAAAATATCCCATGAAAATTGGCAAACTTTATATTTTAAAGAAAACAGACGAAGTTCTCAAATGATATGTAATGCAACAGCAAAATTTTCAGATTTATGCAAAGACTGTGGAGCAAACTCGGCAGTTGGTGAGGACAAGAACTTCACACAAAAACCGGAATTAATGCTTATAGATGCAAAAGCAGATAAAGAGGTTACAAAGGAAGATGCTATAAAATATTTTCTGCAGCGCTGTAAGGCATTAAATATTACTGAAACATATAATAATGTCGCTGTTTTAACAAGAAGCAGAATACATCAAAATACGGACATCACAGGATTATGGAAAAGTAATGAAATTAAATTGTTGGCACAAGCTACCTATGAGTGGAAGTATGGTTCGAAGAAAAACGCTTATAACTTATGCTGGGATTGCCTATTTTTGCTATTAATAGATGAACTACATAGTGTAGATCAAGACATTGAATGCACCATAAATACAAAAATTTCTATTGACATTTGGAAAGATTTATGTCTTGGTATTGTTTGTTCTTTACCTGATGCTGATTTGACGTTGTGTAATTGGTTAAAAGAAATTAAAAACTTATTTAAAGATATTGATCTACCGCTGCCAATAAGGGCAGGTCACACCTTTTCTGATGTGCTAAAAATTAAAACTAAAGATAAGAAAAATCCAACTTTTCAAAGCATTTCATTAAAAGAATATTTTGAAAAAAAACAAAAAAACAATATAACTATTTCTTCTATTCATGGAGTAAAAGGTGAAACATATGAGGCGGTTATGCTTTTCGCTCCCAGTTTAACAGGAACAACCATAACGCAGAAATTAATATCTAATGGGGATTTAAAAAATGAACATAATCGAGCTGCTTATGTTGCCATGACAAGACCTAAAAAATATCTTGCTGTAGCGATTGCAAAACCAAAAGATATGAATATTTTAAATACAAGGTTCCCCACAACTTTATGGAATTATGTGGAATTGAATAAACAATAAAATTCTTTGTTGAAATTTTACCACCCTCACATTCTTATATTGCACAATGCTCTCCGCCAAACGCACGTCGTTCTGCTCGTTCGGCGTGTTTTTTATTGTAGGCAGTGTTTTGTCTGCTTTTTCTTTTAAAATTATCTCTTTGGTCGTATTTGGGCTGTTGTTGAAAAATACTGCTATGCTATTCTGCAATAGATTATCTTGTTTTTAAAGAACATATATTCCCTTGAAGTCATTCCTAACAAGCTACTCTTCTGCTTGTCATTAAGGGGATCTGCACTAAACAAAAACACCCTTACTATATACGGACATTTTTGATAGGCTTTACGGGTTAAAATTATAAAATTTTTTCTATAATTTTACCAACTGCTTTATCAAATAAAAATACACCTCACTATAATAGGATATTTCACCCCTTGATTTTACCACACAACTTAAACTTTTTCAAGACACAAAATATTTTAACAGCTATTATAAAGCATTTACCTCAAAAAATAAAGGATAAGCACAATATTTATCCTTTAAAAATATTTTAAAATTTTTTCTAATTTGCCTCACCTAGTTATTTTATATATGTCGAGATTGTAGAAATTATGTTTGATTTCTTTATATAAAATCCGCACAGCGCTGATTCTTTCAAATGAATTTTCATTTAAATAACTTACTATTATTTGGAGGATAAGTTTGTGAATAAGCAATCTGCATATAAGTTTTTGGTTATAGCCGATACATACGAAACTATTGAATCGAAATATGGAATAAAATCATTAAAAAATAATGACCACTACTCTCAATCAAACATCGCTACCATTGTTAACACAATTAATTTAATAGGCTATAACTGTGAACATTTTGGAGGAATTCATGATTTAGTCAATTACTACAACAGAAAACATTATGCCTCAAATGATCTATTTCTAAATTTTTCAGATGGATTAATAGAGAAAAATAGAAGAGCGCAGGCGCCGATCTTATTAGAAATGATAAATGATAAATATTTAGGGTCCGACCCATCAACTATATTGCTAGTCAGTGACAAGCATATAGCAAATGTTTATGCATCAACGGATCCGTTTATTAAAACTCCTAAATCCATCTTCTTGTATAAGAACACTTGTTTTGATAAAATAATCTTTGATTTAAATTTTCCTGTAATAATCAAGCCTAATAATGAAGGGTCTTCAGCAGGTATTGCCAAAACAAATTTTTGTCAGGATATCATCGCACTAAAGACTGAATTTAATTCCTTAATATCAAGATTTGATGAATTAGTTGTCGAAGAGTACATCGCAGGAGAAGAAATTACCGTATTTGTTATTGGTAACGGAAAAAAAATAAACGTTTTTCCTTTATTAATTTCAATTAATGGTAAAACAAAATACACGGATGAAATAATGGATTGGGAAGTTAAACATAATACATCGAGAACATACTTTAATCCGCTCAAGTTTCTTTCGGAAGAAATTGTTGAAAAGGTTAAAGTAGTAGCAGAAAGATTGTTTAATCATTTCAGAATGCGCGATATTGCAAGATTTGACTTGAGGATTAATGAAGGCGAAGTTTTTTTTATTGAAGCAAATACTGTTCCCAATATAGCAAAAGAATACGATGCAGGCGAAGCTTGCAGAATATATAATTGGGAATATAAAGATTTTATCGATTTAATCATTCAATCTTTTTTAGAAAGAATCGATTGAAAGATATTATCGTGAGTTAAACTGATAGGCCATGCTTCAAATTTAAAATCTGCACATATAAAATCATCATATGAATACATATTGTCTATTAGTTTTAATTTCAGTTTGCTGGATAAGCCTAATTTATCAATAATTCTATTGTACTTGTTTTTGTATTTGTTCTTTTGTATTGCAGAAATAAAATGTTTATTCCGCATTATATTTTCCGCATCTTCGTAACGCTCTGTTTGCATTGCGTTTAAAACTAAATTGAAATACGCTTTAGAATTTGATGTATGGTCCGACCTGTTTTCTGAATACAATTTATTTAACCATTTTTGTTGAATTGCATTAATTCTATTTAGCAGTGTAGCATCTCCAAGTTTATAAAATTGATTTATTATAGTGAATAAATTCATTTCACAAATAGAAATAGAATAATATGACTTTGCATAATCTAGTGCTCTTGAATTATGGTCTTTTGCCCTATTAAGATGCTCTAGGTTGATTTTATCACCACTAAAGTACCTGTATAGTTCTATAATAGCAAGATTAATAAGCGGATATGATAATTCCATTAACCCATTTTTTTCGCAGTATGCTTTGGCTTTATTTGTATAATCTTGCGCTTCATCAAATTTACGTTGCCATATTTTAAGCAATCCTATATTCTGATTGAGCTTACAAAGTTCTTCATGTTCACCGCTTACTTCGGCTTGTGATGTGGCATTTATCATTGTAGATAGTGCAGTTTCGGTGTCAAGAAAGTCTAGAGCATTACGTCTAAGTGCTATTCCTTCGACTGTTGTGACATCAAGCACATCCAATAATGATTTAAGTTCTTCTTGTATGGGAGCATAATTTGAAAATTTACTACTTTCTAATTTCGCCATAAGTTTTGAAATTTTTAATTTGTGTTTTTCTGTGCTCGATGGTGCTAACTCTTCCGCTTTGTCAAAATATACGAGTGAGTCGTGATTGTCAGTGAAGGTGCTTGAGTAAGCAATTAATTTAAAAATTCCATATTTTTGCTTTAAGGATAAACTGATATCATTGACAACTTGTTTTCCTATATAAATAACTTCTTCGTAATATGCTAATTCAAAGAAAATAGGAAGTAGTTTAGTTATTTTTTTTGCCTCAATATTTTCAACAATGTATTGCTTGCATATTGATAGATATTCTATAGCTTTAGTTTTATTGTTGCTCATTAATTGACAAGCATAATTATAAATTCTTCCATCATATTTTCTATAGTTATTTTGCCTTTTTTTTAGTAAGAAAGCTATACATGATATTAACTCATCTTTGAAACAAATTTTACATCTTGCAATCCATTCGGGAACTGCAGTCATGCTAAAAAAACCGTCATTATTTATGAAATATGACTTAAGCCGATAAAGATATCTACTGTTTATTTGATAATTGTAAAAATCGTCCATTTTGCAATATACTTGAAGTTTTGTTAAACTGTTTGCATCTAAATTAAAAATTTCTTTTAAGCTTTCCATTTCATTAGTTTTCAATGGCCTATCAATAAATGTCATGCAAGTTAACAATAATTTTTCGTTTGCTGACAACATATCAACAAAATTATTTTCTTTGTTTAAAATATTTGCAAATTGAATTTCTTTGTCGTTGTCAGATAAGGCTGAATAATTAGAGTTTCGCAGCTCATTTAAAACATTTACGTATGCTCTAGGCGAACCATTGGTTGAATTAATAACTAAATTTGCAATATTGTTGATTGTCTTTTCAGAATCAAAAAAGTTAGATTGTCTTATAAGCTCAATCAAATAGGGACTATTTTCATTGTTAAAGGAATTAATTTGTATTGTGCTAGAATATCTTTGAATATATTCGGTGATTTCATTTGTAACAATAACGAAAAGTACGCTTGGTAGTTTTTTGATAATATTTTGTATAGCAATCCAGTCATCCCTATCTATTGTTCCATTATTGTCAAAAACAACAATTAATTTTTTCTCAAGTTTTTTGAATATTTTATTTATTAACTCTAAAAAGTCAATACTTATTTCGAGCTCCGTTAATTGATGCATTTTTAAATATTTTTTCTTTCTATTAATAATATTGTATTTTAATGTCTTCTGCGTTACAAAAAGAGAAGAAAGCAAGCAAGCATATTTATCAATTTCTTCATCGACAATAGTATTATTGGAATCTACAACTGTTTCATCAAGAGCGTCAGGATCTACAAGATCATAATGTTTTATGATGAAATTATCATAAAAGTTTTTGTTGCTATGCAAAACACTTTTAAATATTTTATTAACTAGATCTCTCTCGTCCGCATTTTTTAATGATTCAAACTTTATGGCAATAAAATTATCATTACTCGTTAATACTTGCTCAACAAAATACGATTTTCCACTTCCATCCTCACCATATATTATGATTACATGATCTTTAAAGTCATTGTCAAAAGATAGTTTCTTTATAAATTCTTCTTTTTCATTAATTCTATCTATCATTTTTTCTTTCCAACTTTATATGAATTTTGGAATTTTACAGGATATTTTTTGTAAAAAATATCATAAACTACAATTTTTTTTATAGATGAAGGGTCGTATGAATTAATGCTAAACAAAGCACTACATGAATCATCTTGTTTGATAGTTGTTTCATTAAGGGTTTTTAATCCATTTTCTCCGCCTTTTACAATGATTTGAGCTTGATATAAAATAATTGTCCTTTGCCTAACATTATTGAAGACTAGCTTGCATTTGCGTACATTATTATCCATTATAAAATAAGCAACGCATTGAATTTTAGGAACTAGTTTCTTGCATACCAAGAAAATAGAGGCCATAGTTAAGACCAGGGATAAAACATAATATGTAGTTTGAATTTTCTCCATAGTAGTTAAATCTTGAACAAGTGTTAGCATTAAATTCACAAACTTATCCTCCAAATAATAGTAAGTTATTTAAATGAAAATTCATTTGAAAGAATCAGCGCTGTGCGGATTTTATATAAAGAAATCAAACATAATTTCTACAATCTCGACAT
>JAWXUD010000046.1:0-8767 GCA_044432945.1 Candidatus Gastranaerophilales bacterium | reverse complement strand
CGGGGGGGGGCTTTAAGCTAAAATCACCTTGTGAATATATGATTGAGATAGAGCGAATTAAAGATTACATCTTTAATTCGCTCTATTTTGCTGTTGATAAAACAAAATCAGATAGCCTTGCTAACGCAGGTTATGACGGAGCCGTAATTCCCCTCCTGTGGAGGGGGTGCAACGAAGTTGACGGGTTTCGATGGCGAAGAAATAAAATAGTAACCACCCCGCCTTACAGGCACCCCTCCACGGGAGGGGAATTTAGACCAAAACTAACCAACACGTGGTAATCCATAAAAATAATGATGTAGGTTGGGTCTAGACCCAACAATAATATATGAAAGGAAATGATTTATGAAAACGGACAAGAATGAACAAAAACATGGTGATGAGATGCTGAAACCATCTTGGATTATTCGGGTTCGAGCGGGAGTAATTCCCCTCCTGTGGAGGGGTGACCGTGAGGTCGGGGTGGTTCGTGAAGCAAAAGCTAGATTGCTTTGTCGCTTCGCTCCTTGCAAAGACGTGAGAATTATGGCGAAACGTTCTGCGTTTACTCTCGCAGAAGTTTTAATCACACTCGGTATCATTGGCGTTGTGTCAGCGATGACGATGCCGAGTTTGATAAGTAATATGCAATCAGAGGCACTTGAGCGAAAACAAGAATTATTCGATGGTCGTTTAGAAGAAGCTATGAATCAAATGAGGTTTCATGAAAAATTGACTGGATACACTAGTGCGATGGATTTCGTTGAAACATTAGGTGAATACATTAAAATAAACGAAGTTTGCGATAATGATGAACTAACAGAATGTTTTCCTGAAACAGTTACAACAGCTTCACAAGATTTATCAACTCAAGATGACCTAGCGACAGGTCCTGATTTGATATTAGGTCCAAATGAAAAATATTACTCTGGTGATAACGTGAGCGTTATTTTTGCTGATGGCGTTTCTGCAATAATAAATTACAAAGATGAATGCGATTGGCTTGACCCATATGATGGCGGAGCAAATCGAGGTGAGGCAACCAATTGCATATCAATGGTGTATGATTTGAACGGTAAAAAAGGTAAAAATACGCTAAATAGTGATATCCTGACCTTGAACGCTCAGATTGAATGTGCGTTTATACTTAGCAATGACACTTGTGCAACGACAACACCAGTTTATGGCACGACAGTTGGGTATTTGACATATAGCGAGTGTGAAAACCAAAAAGAAGAGCTAGGTATTAAATATTGTTATTACGATACAGACTACTGGGCAGGAGCAGTGGCATATTGTGGCGGTGTTGACTACATGCCTACGATGGCAGATCTTGCAATCATAGCATCAGAAGCTACAGGTCAAACAGTAGGAGCTTATTCAACAGTAGAAGATGTAAAATATGACACAGATATCTTAGAAAGCTACGGCTTACCTGATCCAATAAGTTCAGGATATGGTATCTGGTCTGGTGAGGAGCTTTCCCCTACGTTAGCGTATCGTAGGGCATTCCAATCGACGTATACGGACTACAACTACAACACCGGTCGTAGCAGTTCCGTCAGATGGGTGTTTTGTGTGGATTAGTGTTATTTATTTCTTGAAATAATAAAAAATCTCTTATTTTTTTAATAAGAGATTTTTTACATTATAAATATAAATAGTTTTTATCTAATGATTAATAAAATCAAAGTAGCGATGACCATCGCTGGTCCGAATGGAAGGCAAGTTCCAGACATTGGGTCTTCACGTAAGCCTTTTAGTATTTCATAGCTTGTATAAAGTCCGCTTCCTGCTAGTAATGCTGATGATGTTAAAAATAATCCTGTTTTTTCAGAAGTTAAAATTTCAAAATGTTGCATCAATAAAAATGTTGTTGTTATTCCTACAAAAACTAAGAACGAAGCAAGTGTTCTATAGTGCTTATTTACAATTAATTCTTTTAAAAATATTGGTAAAAAGAATATAACTTGAACTATTATAGAAATGATTAGACCAAGGATTAGTAACTGCCAGCCAAAAATCGCACCCATAGCTGCTGCGATAAATGTATCTCCGACTTCAAACGCTCTAACACCTTTTTTAACGATATACCCAAATCTTGCCATTATTTCCATAATCACAATACCTGCGATTATGCCATAAATTGAGTGCATTAGTGGGTTGAATAATAATAAATTCCAAGAGAAATCGATGACGCCTAACTTTGAATGAATCATCATCAAATAAAGGATAGTAAGGGTTAGTGAATACAAAAGTGCGACTACTGTCAATGAAATAGTGTGGATATCATATACAACTTTTTCTTTAAAATCTGTCCCCGCAATTACAATAAGTAGGCTTGCCATTGTAGCCATAAATGCAAAATCTAGTGAAATTCCGTATCTTAAATATAATAGTGCAAAGACTATCCCTGTTATTAGCTCGATAATTGGATATTGCAAACTGATTTTTTCTTTGCAAAACCCACATTTTCCACGTAAGAAAATGTATGATAAAATTGGGATATTATGCCACCATTTTAATTTGTTTTGACATTTCGGGCATTTAGAGGCTGGGAAAACGATTGATTCTTCTGATAACGTTCTAAGCACTACCACGTTTAAAAAACTACCGATACAAACCCCTATGACAAAAACAAACGCTGTTATAACAAACAGTATCGTTGCAATTGTAGTTTCATTCATTATATTTCTCCTTCTTCTTTTATTTCTTCTATATTGTATTTGTTTTTCATAATTTTATAGATCTGATTTAATGCCTTTTTGATTTTTCTAGAAACCTGCATTCTTGAAATATCCAAAATCTGTGCGATTTCGCATTGCGGGTAGTCTTTATAAAAACTTAAATCAACAATTTCACGTAAGTCTTTAGGTAATTTGGCAACAGCCTCTTTTATCATGATTTTGTTTTCATGCGATTTAATGATTTCTTTAAAATCTCTGCTTTCAACCGCTTCAATTTTAAGTGAACTATCATCGTTGTCGCCATATGACATAACATCATCTAATGAAAGAGTGATGCGTTGTTGTTTGATTTCAAATACTTTTTCGATTTTTGCAATGTCAATATCGAGTTCAGAAGCGATTATGTCAGATGTTACGTTCTTAACCCCTTTTTTCTCTAATTCATCGATTGTTTTGTTTACTTTAAATAGTAGTTCTTGATATTCTCTAGGTGCTTTTATTAAATTAACTTTGTCCCTTATGTAATGCTTGATTTCACCTTGTATGTAGTGAAATGCAAATGTCTTAAAACGAGTGTTTTTGCTGATATCATAACCTTCAATCGCTTTTATCAAGCCAATTGCTCCGACTTGAACAAGATCTTCTAATGGCACAAATCTTTTTTCAGCTTCTGAGAACGCAATACTTTTAACAAATTCCATACCCTCTGCTAAAATGTCAAGATATAATATATTTTTCTTTTTTTCGTCAGTTGAATTTTTATATTCGTTTAATTTTGAACTAAAAAAAGCTTGCTTATTCTCTTCTAACAAAATAAATCTCCACTATATTATTATTAAATATAGCATAGTGTGAATAAAAATAAAATACATAATATAAACTACTTTTTAAAATAATTTACTAAATTTTTTTTTATGTTATTATTATAAAATATATTGGAGTAAAAATATGATAACTATTAAAGATGTAGAGCATGTTGCTAAACTTGCAAGATTAGAATTAAACGAAGAAGAAAAAGAATTATACACAAAACAACTAGGCGATGTCCTAAAGTATGTTGATCAGATGAACGAAGTTGATACTTCTAACGTTGAACCGATGACGCAAGTTGTTGATTTCGTCAATGTTATGAGAGAAGATGAAGTTAAGTATGAGCAAACAAAAGCTGAGTTGATGGCGAACGCACCAGTAGAAGAATCTGGTTGTTTTAGAGTGCCAAAAATTAATTAGGGAATATTTTAGTCGAATAATAAATTATATGAATATTTTACTAAAATAGATTTAGAATTGAAATTTATATTATTAAATGCGTAAAGAGATAAAGGGGTCAAAATGACAAAGTATATTTTTATTACAGGTGGTGTAGTTAGTTCACTTGGTAAAGGAATTATTGCAGCTTCATTAGGAAGATTGCTTAGAGCTAGAGGATTTTCAGTAATCAATCAGAAATTTGATCCGTATATTAACGTTGATCCTGGTACTATGAGTCCGTTTCAACATGGTGAAGTTTTTGTTACTGATGATGGGGCTGAAACTGATTTGGATTTAGGTCACTATGAAAGATTTACCGACACTTCTTTAGGCAAATTCAACAATGTAACTAGCGGAAGCGTTTATCAACATGTTATTAAAAAAGAACGCCGTGGTGATTATTTAGGCGGTACTGTTCAAGTTGTTCCACATATTACAAATGAAATTAAAGGTAGAATTTTATCGGCAACAAAACAATTTCAACCAGATTTTCAATTGATTGAAATCGGAGGTACAATAGGTGATATCGAAAGTTTACCGTTTATCGAAGCTATCCGTCAGTTTAAAACAGAAGCTGGTATTGGTAACGCTATTTCATTGCATTGCACGCTTTTGCCGTATTTGCCAACATCTGGCGAGTTGAAAACTAAACCATCTCAGCATAGTGTTAGCTTGTTAAGAAGTTACGGAATTCAGCCTGAAATTTTAGTTTGTCGTACGACTAAACCTATTCCTAAAACAGAAAAAGAAAAACTTGCGTTGTTCTGCTCTGTTCCAAAAGATGCTGTAATTGAATGTCGTGATATGAAAAGTATTTATGAAGTACCTTTAGCGTTAGAGGCTCAAAATCTTGCTGGCGTCACACTCGATATGCTTCGTGTTGAAAATAGAGAAGCGGATTTGTCAGTTTGGGAGCATTTAGTTGATAGGATTAAGAACCCTAAAAAGACTTTAAAAGTTGCTATTGCTGGTAAGTATACAAAATTGTCTGATGCTTATATTTCAGTTGTTGAGTCTTTAAAACACGCTGGATATTCAAATGATGCTTCAATTGATATTAAGTTTATTAATTCAGAAGAATGTGTTGATTATGATGCTTGTAAAAAAATGATGGAAGAAATGGACGCTGTTGTTGTACCTGGAGGGTTTGGTGTTCGTGGAATTGAGGGTAAATTAAATGTTATCCGTTACGCTCGTGAGAATAATTTACCATTCTTAGGCTTGTGTTTAGGTATGCAATGCACTGTTATTGAGTATGCTAGAAACGTTATTGGCTTGAAAGATGCTAATTCAACTGAATTTGATGAAAATTCTGCAAATCCTGTTATAGACTTAATGTTAGAGCAGAAAAATGTTCAAGGGTATGGTGGGACTATGCGTTTGGGAGCGTATGATTGTCATCTTAGACCTGAGTCAAAAGCGGCGAAGGCATATGGGGCTGACGTTATTTCAGAGCGTCATCGTCATAGATATGAGTTTAATATTGAGTATATGCAACAGATTACTAACGCAGGGTTGGTGTTCTCTGGAATGTCGCCTGATGGCATGTTGGCTGAAATTGTAGAATTGCCTCATTTGGATTGGTTCGTAGCTTCACAATTCCACCCTGAGTTTAAATCACGTCCTGATAAGCCACATCCTTTATTTAAGGGGCTTATTGACGCTGCAGCAAAAAGAGTTTAATTATAAATAGCTATCATAAGTAGCGATATATGTTTGAGGAGATATTTAATGCAAAATAATAGTGTATTGAAAAAATTTAGCACAATTCAATTTTTAAACTTTGCGATAGGGTTTTTCGGGTTGCAGTTTGCTTGGCAAATGAGAATTATTTTATCAGGGCCTGTCACTGAACATTTGGGTGCATCACCGTTTATATATGGCTTGATATGGCTTGCTGGACCTTTTACAGGCATGGTTGTACAACCATTGATTGGAGCTTTAAGTGATAAAACTAAGTCACGATTTGGTAGACGCCGTCCGTATTTGTTGTATGGTGCAATATTGGCTTCTATCGCACTTTGGTTGTTCCCGAATTCTGCAAGTATTGCAAATATATTAGAGAAATTAACTGGTGTTGAATTGCCAGCTGTTACTGCGTTGGTGATTGCTGCGATTATGATTTGGATTATTGATGCCTGCGTAAACGTTGCTCAAGGTCCTTATAGGGCGTTAATACCTGACATAATCCCTGAAGAGCAGTATTCTATTGCAAATTCATTCATAAGCCTAGCTATTGGATTGGGTTCTGTTATTGCTGCTGGGACAGCACCGTTTTTGAAATGGGCTTTTGGTTATCAAATGTCGATACCTGCTCAATTTATAATGGGTGCGTTGGCTTTCACGCTAGGTATGCTTTGGACTTGTATAACAATAAAAGAACGTTCTACTAAACAAGATGAAAATATTAATGAAAATAAAGTTGAAAAAGTTGAAGAACAAAGAATTACTATAAAAAACTTTTTTGCACTTTCGCCAGAAGTCCCTAAAATTTGTACTATGCAATTTTTTACTTGGATTGGTACTATGTGTATGATGATATTTTTTACACAATATTCAGTGCATACATTGTTCGCAGTGCCTGATTTGACTTCTGTTACGCATGCGACTAAAGCTTTGTATTCTGAAGCAGTTTTAGATGGCACGAATTTTGCATCAATTTGTTTTGCAGCTTTTAATCTAATTTGTTTTTTAGTTGCGTTACCAATTGGCGTTTTATCGGCGAAATTTGGTAATAAAAGAATTCATATTATTTCTTTAATAACGATGATTTTAGCGTTTTTAGGAATGGGATTTGTTATTAATACAAAATTTGTTTTGATAATGATGGCTTTTGCTGGTATTGGTTGGGCAAGTATTTGTGCATTACCATTTGCTATGTTATCTCAACATATTAAAAAAGGAACTGAAGGATCAGTAATGGGGATTTTTAACATATTTATAGCAGGACCTCAGGTCTTTGTTTGCACACTGGTTGCTTGGTTGATTTCTAAATGTGAGTTTTTGACAACATCAGGATTAAATAATTATCATTGGGAATACGCATTTTTTGTCGGAGCAATTTGTTTGGCGATTGCTGTATTTATGACAAAAACTATTGATGAGAAGATTGTTTAATTAAGTTAGAACTGGTTTCGATAAAGGCGAATTTCGATTATGTCGAAATTCGTGTAAAAAGAAAGTTAGTTTGACTATAAAGAACGGTTAGTTTGACAAATAAAAACTATTCCTACAAAAAAGTACCTGTAGCTGTATAAATAAAATGTAAATTATTCTTAATGTTTTGGCAATTATATATATTATTTATACTTTATATAAATAATATATAAAGCGAGGTACTTTAAATTATGAGTGAATATAGTGTCAAATCTGGAGATACTCTTTGGAGTATTTGCAAAAACTTTTTTAAAATAAGTGAGAATACTGAAATTCGAGATCGGGTTAATACAGTAGCTCAACGAAACTATCTTGAAAGTCCAAATTCGATTTTTGTTGGTCAAAAACTTGATATGCGAATTGGACGAGAATTTTATGAAGAAAATTCTGAAAATAAACTAGACTATAAAGAAGGTGAATTCTTTGCATTTGCAGGGTTTGCAAATGAAGGAAAGGGAGGAATGGTTTCCGCTAAAAACAATTATGAAGAAACTGGGGGTATTTATTCCCTTGATTGTGCAAGTAGAGAAACTATGGATCCTAAACTTGTAAGTAAAATCTTTAAAGAAGCACCAGAATTAATAAAAAAAATGCAATTTGATGATATGACTTTTACAAACGGGGGGTATCCTGATAGTTTTGACCCAGAAAAAATTATGGAATTGGGTAAAGATCCAGCTCACAATATTCGTAAAATTCAAGAAATGGGTTATACTGGCGAAGGTGTTGCTGTCGCTATAATAGATTGGATTTTGCCTCGCCATGAGAACTTAGGCGATGTTAATGGTGAAGATAATACTCAAATAAGATATACTGAAATGCCTAATTCCAAAAGTTCGCTGGAAGCAATGCATGGTTCATCAGTTGCGAGTCTATTGTTTGGCAAAGAAACAGGTGTCGCACCAAATGCTAATGTTGTTTACTGTTCTGCTAGTTCAAATAGTATTGAAGAACAAGATGCTGATCATATAGCAGCATTTAAACATATTCTTGAACACAACAAAAACAATCCAAATAATCCAATTAGAGTCGTTTCTATGTCTGCACCAGTTAATACAAAAGAATCGGAAGCCCTTGTAGAACAACTAAATCAATCAGGGACTTGGGTCTTATCTTCTGGTGAATTTTTTGAGAATTTTGGATATTTACAACGAAATGATCCAATGGGAGACCCGAATGATTTCGAAAATTATAGTATTGCCCATGAGGGTAGTGGCAACCCAGATGTTTTATTTATAAATTCTGGGAATAGAACAGTTGCAGAATCTGTTGATTCTACAAATTACAGGCATGATTCAAGGGCAAGTGCAAGTTGGTCGATACCTGTTATAGCAGGATTGTACACTTTAGCTTGTCAGGCAGATTCATCAATGACACCAGAAAGATTTGTAGAGTTGGCTCGTGAAACGGCACAAGAAATTGAAATTAATAATAATTTTGAAGGGTCGGACAATTATGGACAAACTCAAATCGCTAAAATTATTGATGCTGAAACTCTTATTAAAAAAATAATTGAATAATTATTTAAAAGTGTGGTACTTTTTTGTAAGAATAATTGACGTACCACTTTGACTAAAAAAAACTATTCCGACAAATTTGTACCACTTCGCATTGTCATCAGCCTCAATCGTAAACCACTGTAAACACTGAGCAATTTTTTAAAACTTATTGATGACAAAAAATAGACGATAAAA
>JAWXUD010000045.1:0-10878 GCA_044432945.1 Candidatus Gastranaerophilales bacterium | reverse complement strand
CCAGCTAAGTCCAGCTTCGATAGGAGTTGTATTTTCGTCTAAATCGTTTCCGTATAAGTGAAGTGCTGCCTCTAATCTAAGCGTATCTCTTGCCCCAAGTCCGATTGGTTTGATGCCAAAATCTTGTCCGACTTTAAGGATTTCGTCCCAAAGGTATTCAGAAAATTCGTTCTCTACAAGGATTTCAAATCCATCTTCGCCAGTGTAGCCCGTGCGTGATGCTAAGATTTTTACTCCTGCGATTTGACCAGTTTTGATAGTAAATGAATTTTGATTTGGGTCTAATCCCATTTTTTCCATTAAATCAACAGCTTTTGGACCTTGAATAGCTAGTAATGAAAAATTGTGCGAAATGTTATCTATTTTTACGTCAAGATTTTTTTTGTTGCGAACCAACCAGTTTAAATCTTCGTCCAATCTTGAAGCGTTACAAATTATTAGATAATAATTTATCCCTAGTTTATAGATGATTAAATCGTCAATCAAACCGCCATTTTCGTTTGGCAGTTGGCAATAAACAGCTTTTTCATAATCTAATTTATCGATGTTTTGTGGCACAAGTTTGTTCAAAAATTCTAAGGAATCCTTGCCTGTAATAAAAATCTCACCCATATGAGATACATCAAAAATGCCAACATTTTCACGTACAGTATTGTGTTCATCGATAATTGATGAATATTGTACGGGCATATGCCAACCCGCAAAGTCTACCATTTTTGCACCAAGTTCTACGTGTTTGTCGTGTAAATAAGTTTGTTTAGTCATAAATCCCTCTATTTTTTATAATTTATAATTGTGAAAGTTTTTTGTACAAATCTATTTGTTTTTCGCTCAAATCTTTAGGTATTATGATTTTGATTTTTGCGTTTAGGTTGCCAGACGAGCCATCTTTTTTGGGAAGCCCTAGATTTTTTAATCTTAGTGATTGTCCTGATGAAGTTTTTGGTGGAATTTTAATCGTAATCGAGCCGTGAAGAGTTGAGATTTCTTTTTGTGTGCCTAAAACCGCTTCAGGTGGTGTGACTTCTATTTCTTTAGTCAAATCTTGTCCGCTGATTTGATATTCGTTATCTTTAAAATTGATTATCAAATACAAATCTCCTGCCTGACCATAGGCATCAGTTTTTCCTTCGCCTTTGACACGAATTTTTTGACCTTCTTTTATTTCAGCTGGCAATTTCACCTTGATGTTTTTTGTTTCAGTTTTAATCCCAGTACCGCCACAATTTGAGCAAAAACCGTTAGAAGAAGAACATTGGTTGCAACGTTCAACATTATTGAATTTTACAGTAATCGGTTTTTTCTCAAAAATATCTTTCGCAGTAACGTTTAAAGTTTTTGTTAGATCTAAATCTTCTTTTTTTGTTTTAGTGCGTGTTTGTTGTTGCTGTCCGCCAAAGCCAAAATTATCAAATCCGCCACGGCTCTGCGATTGTCTAGCACCTTGCGAACCCGTCATATCGCCAAATAGAGAGCTGAAAAAATCGGAAAATCCTCCCAAGTCTTCGCCACCAAAATTGTAGCTTTGTTGAGAACCACGTCCAGTGCCAAAATTAAAGCCGTCAAAGCCTGGCGGAGGTGTGTAGCTTTGCCCCCCTTGCCAATTAGCACCCAAACTGTCATAGCGACTGCGTTTGTTTTTGTCGCTTAAAACCTCATAGGCTTCGTTAAGTTCTTTAAATTTTTTATCTGCACCTGCTGATTTATTCACATCGGGGTGATATTTGCGTGCCATTTTTCTGTATGCTGATTTGATTTCAGCATCACTGGCATCACGTTTGACATTTAGTGTTTCGTAGTAATCTTTGAATTCCATAGTTGCTCCATTTTATATATTATAATAATAATATAAAATCCCCAAATGAGTAATAAATTTTAATCTATTTGTTGAAATTTTTCGTAGAATTCGTTTTTTTCTCTGACAAAAATTAAATCAGGTTCACTATTTTTTTTATATAACACCATAATTTGTGTGTCTGCGGAATTAGTACAGTTTTTGACGTCTTCACGCAAAAGTTCATAAAAATCACCTGTTTTTAGATGCTTGAATTTTTTCATGCCAGTTCTTATTCGCTCCAATATTTACTAAGCCATTTTGTTGGTTTTACATAACGCATACCCATTTTGCCACAATAGCCTTTGAAAGCCTGTTCAGGAGTGGGTCTGCCATGAAAAATCAAAATCTTTGTATTTGCTGGAAGCTTTGGCTCTAAAAAGAAATTTAGAGGGAATTTTTGCAAGCAATTACGTTTGAAACTAACGCACCATTCAGCTGGCCAATATTTCAAAATACCTTTTTGATGGATTGCGTGTGATAAATAAGCTTGTTCATTACGATGAGTTTTTCTTATATCTTCGCCGTTTTCGATGAAATTTGTTAATACATCAGGATATTTCCCAATATCAAATCTGAAAACAGAAGAGTTGCCAATAATGTCGTTTTCAAAATCCCAATCTTTAATGATTACAAATTCGCCCTCAACTTCAAAAAACTTGTCGATATTATCTGTTATTACTACGTCAAGGTCTAAAAACAAAGCTTGCCCTTTTAAATCTGCCAATTGTTCTTGAAATACAGTAAGCTTACGCCAGCCTCTTTCAGGAAGTTTTTCGTCTAAGTCCATGCCAGGTAAGTCACGCACTTCTATACCTTCGTGCAACCCTTCTGAATTGTCTGTGAAACAGATAAAACGATGAGGAATTGTTAAATTGTTTTGTACCATATTGTACAATTTGTTTACGTACTCAGCACCAAATTTGTCGCCCCATTTCATACATATTATATTTTTCATAAAAACTCCCTAAACTTTCTCTTAAAACTGATATTTTTGTTTAAAACCCTGTTGGCTTACGCATCATAAGTATGCTGTTTGAACTGTCTATGCGATGTGGAAATGTTGAATAATTCATTTGTTTTTTTATATTATTGTTCATCATATCTTCAGCTACTGGAGCGTTTGCAATATATGATTTTTTATTTTTATGAGTGAATTTTTTTTCAACTGTTTCTAAAACAACAGCCTCTTCTTCATTTTTAGAATTATTAGTTGTATAAATGTTGTTCGCATAAACAGCATTAGTTGTTGCAAGCAAACATATTATTAAAAATAATTTCTTCATAATCACAATTCCTATGTTACCATTGTGTTATTATAGCAAAGATTTTTGGATTTGTGAAGTATTTTAATATAAATTTAATATTTTTGTGTTACAATACTTGTTATAATTCAGTTGGATTAAAAGAATGGGGTATTTATGAAGGGTTTGAAAAAGTTTTTATTATCGTTATTTGTCTTAATGTTAATGCAAGGTAATGCAATGGCAAAGCAAGACGTAAGTTTTGTCTATATAAACGGTTCAAATACTAATGATAAGAAAATGCATGATTGGTTTATTAATGGTGTTGATGAACTGCATGTTAGAATGATGAAGCAGTTTGAAAAAAGTGACGATATGCAGGATTTGTTCTTTAAAAACGGAAGATATGCTATCGACAAGACACCGATTGCGTTTTTCTGGGGTGATAAAAGCCAAGTTGATTTAGATTTTGTAAAATCACATTTGAGTGTCTCAAAGGCACTTAGTCCTACGTTAGCTTATAAGGTTCGTGAACTTTTGGCTGAGTTTTTGCATGATGCAATTTGGGTTCAAAAAAGTCACAATGTTTTACCAGTTCTTGATGATTTGAATGAAGCGGTTAAAAGAGAGGTTCGCAAAGGTAATAGAGTAGTTTTGTATGGTTATTCTGCAGGAAGCTTTGTTACTTATCAATATATTTTTAACAAGCTCCCATATTTGAATTTGCAACATTTATTCACAACAAGTGAAGCACCAGCAGAATTTTTGGATTTTATTAATGCAAATCCGAAAAACAACACTTGTATAAGTGCTTTAGACAAAGCTAATTTGGGGATTGTAACTCCAGAAGGTCATTTACGTTATGATAAAAATGAGGAGCAATTTAAGCAAAAATATTTAAATATTGATGAAGCAACTAAAGAAATGTGTATCCCCGAAAATACGGTTATGGGTGTTGTTAACTTTGCAAGCCCGTTGGTGTTATTCTTCTCAGATATGGCTGATCCTAGTTATGAATTGAATGATTACAATCGTTTGATGGTGAAATATTTGTTAGAAAATGAAATGTTTTTTATTACGGTCAACTTCCGTGAAGACCCGTTAGGCTTCCCTACGGCTAGTAATTTGACTAATGAGGAATTAGCTTTACAGAATAAGGTTGAACTAGAAAATCCAAATGGGTTTATATATGATTATTCAAAAGTCTGGAGTAGACGTTCGTTCGCTTTAGCACATACTTCTTATTGGAGTGCGGGCAATATTTTCCCTAAGGCTGTTGTGAAAGCTTATAGCGAAGGATACAAGTTTCAATATTATCCAGAGGTTAAATATGAAATGTTGAAAAAGCGTAAAAGTAAATTTAGTTATTAAGAAAAAATGAGGAGAACAAAGATGGATTTTAAAGACGGTGCTTTATTCGACCCTGGGTTTATCCAGCATATGCATGCGTTCGTGCCAACGATAGAGAACGTTTATGGAACGCTAGACAGATATAAAAATTTTAGTCAGAAAAAAATGCAGTTTAAGATGTATTATCCAAATATTCAAAAACTTATAAAAAATTATATGGGTTTTTATGTTGGTTGTTTGTTGTGGGCAGTTTATATTAAAAAGTTTGATGACAAGCCTATTATAAATAATTTGTGTTATGGGGCTGAGTATTTGGAAGAAGAAGCATTATATGAGATTACTTTTTTTGAGGCTTATCTAAAACAGCTTGCAAAAGATGCAAAATATTATTTGGCTCAAGTATATGAAGTTGATGCTAAAACTATTGGATTGATTGAATTATATAAAGAATTTATGATAGAAAATAAGGGGTTTTCTGCTACGCTAAACACTTCTGATTTAGTCTTGCCAAAATCTATTAAAACTCCAAATAGCTTGGGTTATGAAAGTATATTAAAGAAAATTGAAGAGGTTATCCTAACAGGAAAGTTGGAAGAACTCGTTTCGCTTACTGATTTGATTATTTAGGTTTTAGTAATGAATTTGCGTAAAAAATTATATCAAATGTTTATACTTGGCACATCAGGTGGCGGGTGTGAAGAGGCTTTGAGCAACAATCTTGGCGGAGTTATTTTTTTTAGTAATGATATACAATCAACTGAGCAGTTTCGTGAATTGATTTTGGGTTATAAGAAAATGGCTAAGATTACGCCTTTTTTGTCTATTGATCAAGAAGGTGGAAGGGTTGAGCGTAGTGAAAATATTCACAATGGTAAAAAATATCTTTCAGCAAAATTTGCGTTTCAAAACGGGATTGAGTTTTTAAAAAAACAAACTGAAGCTATCTCAAAAGAGTTGGTTAGTTTTGGCATTAATTTGAATTTTGCTCCTTGTGTTGATGTAAATACTAACCCTAAAAATCCAATAATAGGTGAGCGAGCGTTTTCATCTGATGTTGATGAGGTGTTAGTTGGTGGTGAGATTGTGTCATCAATTTATCGTAAAAATGGGATTATCCCTTGTGCTAAACATTTTCCAGGTCATGGAGATGCGAGTGTTGATAGTCATTTAGCATTGCCTAAAATAGATTTGTCGCTAGATGAGATGGAGCGATTTCATATAAAACCGTTTGAGAAATTGGCTGAAACTATTGAAATGATTATGGTTGCACATCTACATTGTACGTGCTTTGAGGCTGAAAAAATTCCAACATCATTGAGTAAAAACGCTATTGATTATCTGCGTAATAAATTGAAATTTGAGGGCGTGATAGTTTCTGATGATATGATTATGCAAGGTGTGAAGGATTTTGGTGATGTTGAGGCTTGTGAGATGGCAATAAGGGCAGGCGTGAATTTGTTTATATATAGGAATTCTTCACCTGAAACTATTGATATTATTGAACAAATTTATATGAAGGCGGTTGATGATTTTGACTTAAGAGATTGTATTGACAAATCTTTTGAGAAAATAATTTCGCTTAAAAATAGAATTAAATAAAGCAAATAAATGATGATTTTTATCTAATAATAATTATAATGATAGTATGGTTAGAGCTTTCATCATGATTTTATGTCTGTTTTTGGCAACAAATACAAGTTTTGCCAAAAAAGAAGAGATTGATACTACTGGAAAGGGGTATGTCGGCACTTTGCCTGAACTTTCTAGTGAAAGTGTGAGTGATGAGCCTGATAGTACAAAGCCTGTTTATAAACATACAAAAAATTTCAATTCCTCTCAAGAGGTCAAACCTGCCCCTAGGGATAATCCATCGTTTGTTAATATTATATTAAAAAGTGATAAAAATTCGCAATATCTAAACGATATTAACGAATTTATACCAATGCTTGAGAAGATTTTTTATTCAATTGAGCAAAAAGAAAGTCTGCAATTATTTGTGGCTAGAGTTTATTTTTTGAACGAACACTGTAATTACTTGAGAGATAAATATCTAAACAAGCCAGAGAGCAACTTTATTTCTTTTAGAGAGCTTATGAAAACAAATCTTCATGCACAATCAATTTCGCTTTTGCGTGTTGAGGCAAAGCGTTTTTCTCCATATCTAGCTTATTCAGAAGCTGGTTCAGTTTATAATGAATTTAACATTGACCAGCAACTTGAATATCTGAAAATTGAGATTGAAGAAACTATTTATGCATTAAAAGATGCGAATTAAGCTATAACATCTAGTGATGTAGTTTTCGTTGCTTCAGAAAAGTCTAACTCAGCTCCTTTGATTCCTGATTTTTCGACAATGCTATTCCAAGTAGGGTTTTTACCTAATTTAAAACCATCATATTCTGCTAGTTCTTTAATTTCTTTTATACCTTCTTCATTAATTCTTCCATCAGGTTTGAAAAGAGATGCTTCAGTTTCGGCATTCATTTTTGCATATCTTTGACCTAATTCTTTACGAGAGTTTATCCCAGCTTCTTTAATTTCGTTAGGGAATTTTTTGTAGATTGTTTTCATAAAATTTGATTGAGTTAAGTTTCTTGTGTTCATTATTCTTTCCTTTATTTTTATTACACATTTAGGTTAATGAGCATGAAAAATAAAACTTGCTAGCAAAGATGCGATATGTTAAGTTTTGTGACGGGCGTTTTATTATTTAATCTCGTGTTTTTCACGTAATCTATCTAGTTTGCCAGTGTCAGATAGGAATTTTATTTGTGAATTAATTTTTTGTTGAAGCGAAGCTGATTCAGGAGTTTTTCTAAACCCAACAGCATAAGGTTCAGTTGAATAGCGTGATTTTAGAAGTTTTACCGAGTTATTAGATAATACGTAATCTAGTAAAAGGGTATCGTCAGCCATTATGGCATCAGCTTTATTTTCTTTTAGTGCTTGATATGCTTCTTCATATGTTCTATAACCTATAACTTTTACGGTTGGTAGATTAGTTCTTAGATTTTGTTCACTGGTTGAGCCATATACAACAATAATTCTGCTATCTTTCAAATCACCAATTGATGTCACATCACTGTTTTTGTTTACTAAAATAGCTTGACCAGCTATATGATAGGGGATTGAAAAATCCATAACATGTTTGCGATTATTAGTAACAGTCATTGTTGCAATAATTATGTCAACTTCATTCGAATTGAGTTTCATAATACGGTTTGTAGAATTGACGTCAACAAACTTTATATTATCTTGGTTATTCAATATACTATCTGCGAGCATTTTTGCTAAATCTACATCAAATCCAGCGTGATTACCTTTTTCATCTAAATATCCAAACGGTTTTGTGTCAGTTCTAACCCCAACTATTATTTGTTCGTTTTCAACAATCCTATCTAAATCGTTTTGCACAACTTTTTTTTCGTTACAGCCAGTCGAAAATAGTCCTATAAATAGTAAACAAATAACAATTTTTTTAAACATAAACGCTCCAATTTGATAAAGAAATAATACCGTAAACCTAAGTATAAAGTCAAATTATCGTTTTAGTATTCTAACAAACAAATATAAATCACCTAGCTGGATAAGTAATTTTGGTAATGATTATAAAGTTGATTGAAGTACATAATCAGATATTAGTTTTTTTAAATGAAATTTCAAGAGTTTAAAAGTGAGAAAACTCGTAACACAAGGAGGTAAAAATGACTATTAAAAAACTTACAGTAGCGGCAGCTGTGGCTGTTGGAATAGCAACGTGTTCTTTGAACCAAGCGATGGCAGCTTGTCCGTGTAATCAAGCTAAAACAGTAGCACCGATTGAAACACCAAAGTGCAATTCTTGTCAAAAGAAAGTCGATGATTGTGGTTGCAAAAAAGTAGAACAGGATTGTGGCGAGGAGGTGAGCTGTGAAAAACCAGCAGTTCCTACTTGTGCATTATGTCCAGCTTCTGACAAAGCTGACAAAAGTGATATGAAGCAAGTTTATGGCTATCCAAACGCACTTTATGGTACAAACAATTATGTTGGTGAGACCGCAAATTCAATTTTCTCAACAGAAAAAAGAATGCTTCCATCATCACAATTGCTTCAATCAAATGTAGCGGGGGTTACGGTTGCAAGTGATGCAGGGACTTTAACTGGTGCTGCAACAAGCTTACCAAGCTTGGGTGGTGATATCACAAGTTATAATGGAATGATTATTGACAGAACTCCATTAGAACCAAAAGCAAGTACAGGTTGCCCAATTGATTTTCAATCAGCAAACTCTATTGATGCAGTGAAAAAAACGTTAGTTCCTTTTGAAATCCCATATGATAAAATAAATATGTTAGGAGCTGCCGCAAATATTGGCGGACATGCGTTCCCTGACGTGCCAGAAAATCTTTGGGCTTCTTGCGATATTAACAAATTAGCTATTAATGATATTGTTGTAGGTTATCCAGATGGTTATTTCAAACCTTACAAAAATATTACTCGTGCGGAGTTCGCAACAATTCTTGTAAAAGGGTTTAATATGGACAACTGTGCGATGTCACGTGACAATTTGTTTAAAGATGTACCAACTTGCAATTGGGCAAATCCAGCTATTGCAAAAGTCGTTGATGAAGACTTGATGGCTGGTTATCCAAATGGATTGTTTAATCCTAATAGTCCAGTTACACGTGCAGAAGCTTTAACAACTATCGCAAAAGGTATAACTACTGATATGAGTGAATGCAGAGCTGATGAAATTTTAAGCAAATATACTGATGGCGGTTCAGTTCCAGCTTGGGCAAGAATTCCAGTAGCGACATCTTTAGAAAACGGTGCTTTAAAAGATATGCCTAATCCAAATATGATTATGCCTAATAAACAAGCAAGTCGTGCTGAAGTTGCATCTATGATGCAAACGGTTCGTGTAGCTCTTGGTTATGATACAAATCCAAAAACAGCAAATGAGGTTTGTCCAGTAGATATGGATAAGCAGGCGTTTGTTGAAGATGAACAAATTATTACAATCCCTACATTGAAATTATCAATGATAGATCAAATAACAGCAAAATCTTCTCACGTTGGTCAACATTTTAGAGCTAAAACTCTTGAAGATGTTTCGATTAATGGTGTATCATATCCTTGTGGTTCAATCGTGCTAGGTCAAGTTGTAGAAGTTATTAGACCGTCAGGTTGTGACAAAGGTGCTTTAAAATTATCATTCTCTGCGATTAAAAATGGTGAATGTGAAGCTAATTTACCTCAACAAATCCTTCAAGCAGAAGTTAATAAAGAAAAGAATGTTAACCCTGTTGCAAGATTGGTAGAAATGCCATTTACGTGGGTAGGTTCAATGGTCGGTATCGTTGGTAGAACAGTAGGTGGTGCGATTACGAATTTAGGTAATGCAGCAGAAAATGTTTCTAATGACGCTGGTTATATGTTCGGTAATGCGTTTCAGGGTGAATTCGGTGCGGCAGGTCGTAGTTTAGGCGATGGCTTGTGGGAAACAGTAAAAGCTCCGATTGACTTAACTCGTACAGCGTTATCAGGTACAATGGGCTTGTTCCAAACAACAGGCGATGAAGTTACTTATTTAGTAGACCCAGATGGATCAAGAATTTCTGCGGTTAACCCTAAAGAACATATCACAATTGCATTCGGTTGTGGTCATTAATTAGAATAATTATAATATTATGAATATTATGGCGAGTGGGCTGATTTTTGAAAAAATCAGCCCACTCGCTTCATATTCTACCTTAGTGCTTTTTGTAAATTTATGTAACGATGTGGCTGAAACCTTAAAGTTTTTTCTCAAACATGCCGATATATAATGTGTGATAAAAAATAAGGAGTGTGTCACATGGACGAGAAAAAAGTTTTTGATATGGAAGATTTGATGATTGATTATGGTGAAATGACAAGCTTTGATTTTGAATCATTGAACTACAAACAAGTTCAGGATTTACAAAAAATCACAGACAGCGAGTATTCACAAAAACCACATTCGTTTAAGTATGGGCGATTTGACTTAGTGGATTTGTTTCATTCTTTTGTAACACAAAAAGAAGCTTAAAATTAAGCTGTTAATTAAGGATTATGTATTATGAACGAGAAAAAATTGTTTGAAGATTTCTGCTTTTTACCAGATTGGACCGAAGCAGAAGTTGTAAAATCGCAAGTCGATTTTATACCTCATAAAAAAGATTTGACAACGCTTTTGGCAGAACTAGAAGATATTAATAATAATATTGAACAGGTAAAATCAAAAGTTTGGCATTTAGCAAAGTTGAGCAAATTCCATCAAAAAGGTTTTGCTTAGATAAATACCCCGTAAGATTACGGCTACCGATTTGGGATAGCATTATTTATTATTTAATCGTCAAAAATGACTAATTGTCAGATGGCGATTTTTATTTGCAACGCCTGCAACGCCTGCAACGCCTGCAACGCCTGCAACGCCTGCAACGCCTGCA
>JAWXUD010000044.1:0-11354 GCA_044432945.1 Candidatus Gastranaerophilales bacterium | reverse complement strand
AGAGTTTATTGTAATACTAGGAAAGCAATCACTCATATTCGTACTATCACAAGTTTCATTAATTTTTAAATATTTGCCTAATTCTGCTACAAAACCTTCAGCATCGTCATAACCCGTTAATTTTTCATGAAATCTCATCTGATTCATAGCTTCTTCTAGACGATTTTCAAACAAAGTTTTTTTAGTATCCAAAGCTTTATACTGATAGTTGCTTACCAAGCTCGGCAACGTCATAGCCGATACAACGCCGATTATACCTAAGGTTATCAATACTTCCGCTAGAGTAAACGCAGAACGTTTCGCCATCGAAACCACCCCGACCTCACGGTCACCCCTCCAGTGGAGGGGAATGCGATTGCCACCTTGAATTCGATTTAACAAATTGTTCTCGTCACAGTCGAAAGTCTGCAAATTCGGAATGACGTTTTTTGATGTAAACGCAGAATGCTTCGCAATTGAAACCACCCCGACCTCACGGTCACCCCTCCAGTGGAGGGGAATGCGATTGCCACCTTGAATTCGATTTAACAAATTGTTCTCGTCACAGTTGAAAGTCTGCAAATTCGGAATGACAGGATTTGGTATCAACGCTTTTTTTCTTTTAAACATATAATTCTCCTTTTATGCTCTTGTTTTTTATCTAGTTAGTTAATTCTAAATTCTATACATATTACGCATATTTTTACTGATAATGATGTCATGATACTACATGTTATTTTAAAAAGTCAACATGTCACTCTATGTTTATGTCGTTTTGATATCGTACTATGAGTTAAAAGGGTGTTGATGATATGAAGTTGAGAGAAAAATTTGGGCAAAGATTAGAGGAATTGCTAACTAAAAAGAATATAAAACAGTGTGAGTTGGCTGAAAAATTAGATATTGATCCGCAAAGTATTAGCCGAATGGTTGCAGGAAAACATTTTCCAAAAGAAGAAAATATTGAAAAAATATCTTATGCGTTAGGTGTGAATGAGTCTGATTTATTTACTTTTGTGCATATTGGTACAAAGGCTGAAATCGTTGATAAAATTAATTCAAAACTTGTTCAGGCTAATGATGAGAAATTACGTATGCTTTATAGGTTGGTTGAAGTCGTTTTAGAATAGCTACTTGAAATATTGTAAAAAATATGTTATTATTGGTTTGTTATAATAAAACGAGGTTAATTATGAGTGATAAAAAATCATTTTTGTTTGGAATGGGTTTGATTGCTGGTGTCGTTGGTGGCATCTTGGCGGGTGTTTGCTTAGCTCCAAAATCTGGTAAAGAGTCTAGAGAAGAACTTAAAGAAGCAGCTGTGAAATTATATGAAGATAATTCTCCAGCGATTAATGATGCAAAAAAACAAGCGTTGGAAAACGTTGATTTGATGAAATATAAATTTGAAAGACAGCTTAGAAAAATGTATAATTCGATACAATCAAAAAAACTTCAAAAAGCTAAAGAATTAGAATCTGATGAAGATGGCTTAGGTTATTAATATTAAAAATAAAGGATAGAATTATGGAATTTTCACAAATAGCATTAAATCAAGGTTTGACTTTTCTAACTTGGGCGACAGGGGTTGTTATCGTTGTTGTTGCAGGGTTTTTGATAAAATTGTTAGTTGATTTGTCAAAATTGGTTAATAATTTGAATGAAACTTCTATTGTATTAAATGATGAGCTTAAACCAACTTTGAAAGAGCTTAATGAAACGCTTAGTTCGATTAATACAATAGTGAAAAGTACTGATAAAAGTGTTGATAATTTTAAATCAGCAGTAGAAAAAACTTTTGGTAAAACTAAAGTTTTATCAGAAACGATTATTGGTGGTGTTTTAAAAGGGTTTACGACTGCTTTTAAAATGTTTAGCAAATCAGCAAAAAAATAGTTATTTTTGGCGATAAATTATTGTCAATAATGTAGTAAAATTAGAATGAAAATATAGGAGTAAATATTATGTCAACAAAATTTTTAGCAGGTTTTTTAGTAGGTGGTGCGATAGGAGCGCTTGCTGGGATTTTACTTGCACCAAATTCAGGTGAAGATACAAGAGAAATGATTAAAGATACTGCAGAAGGTGTTTTGAAAAAAGCTGATGATACAGTTAAAGAAATTCAAACAAAAGCTGATGATGTAGTTTCTGATATGCAAAAAAAAGGTGATGAGATTAAAGAAAAACTTCAAAATCTTATTGATAAACAAAAAAATACTGCAGAAGCATAATTTATTTTAAATTTGGTTTAATTTAGAGGCGATTTTCTAATTTTATTAGAAAATCGCCTCTAAATGTTTTTATATAATTAATCATTTTTATATAAAATATTTTTCAAATCTTGGAAATCATATGATATTGATGCATTTTTTTTAATCAAATCTGCTTTGATTAAAATCTCATCGATTTGTGGATTTTGTTTATATAATTCATCAATATAGTATGGGTGAATATTTTTTAGTCCACTAATTATAGATTGGAGTTTGTATCCCCAAGGGGTTTGGTTCATATGCTCGATATAGTAGTTTTCAATTATATTTAGATAGGCGTTTGGATTATATTTCGTCTGACCCATTTTTGATAAATAGGTGGTCATTAGTTCAGCTGGTAGGTTTCCAGCACCACGCCCCATGCCATAAATCGTAGCGTCTATTGAGTAAAAATCTTGTTCGAGGGCTTTGATAGAATTGGCAAAAGCTAGTTGTAAGTTGTTGTGCGAATGAAAGCTTATTTTATTCAAACCAATATTATTTAATATTTTTTTATATTTGACAACGTCATCAGGTGTGAAAGCTCCAAAACTATCAGCAAAGCAAGTCGATTGTAAGATGTTTTTATTTTTCCAATTTCTGATTAAATTAAAATCTTCATCACAATATTTTGAAACAGCCATTAGGTTAAGGAATACTTCATACCCTTTTTTGTGTAATCCTTCGCAAAGTTCGAGTGCTTTTTTTAGTTCTTGAGGATATGTCGCAACTCTAACAAGGCTTATGATGGTGTTTTGAGTGTTGTAGTCAGCAAATTTGTCAATAGAGCATTTGCCAGCGTCAACCATAATAGCTATTTTGCAGCAATCGTTAGGTGTGATTAAGTCTTTTAAAAATTCATCATTGCAGTTGGCAAATTCTCCCCAGTTGTTTTGTGGGGTGTCGCATCTATAACCGATTTCAAAATAATCAGCACCAGCTTCTGTTGCAGCGATGTATGATTGCTTAACGCAATCGTTTGAGAAATTCCAATTATTTAGGTGTCCACCATCTCTTATTGTGCAATCGATTAATTTTGTCATTACTATAAATGCTCCAATGATGTTTCTACTAATTCTTTGGCTATTGTCAGTGCTTTGTTAAAAATTTCTTCATTTTTTAGGAAGTCTTCTCGTTCGATATATTTTTTAACAATTTTTCTAGCGTATGAGCCTATCGCTATTCCACCAGCGTTTATGTTGCATTGTTTTGCTAATAAGGTGGTTTTGGAATTAGTCCCACCTGATAATAAAAGATATATTGGAAGGTTTTCGTTTTGAAATATTTCGGCAGTGGCTATCGCTTGAAGTGTTGTTTTAAAATCGTCTTCGCCGCCTGACATAGGAGCTCCATCAGCTTGGATAATTGTGGTGTGTGGTTTTCTTTTTAGCAACATCTGATTAACTCTTTTCAGAAGTTTCTCGTTGCCTAGTTTTGAACGGTCGATGCAGATGCTTAGAACTCCGTCAAAAAGGTTGTTAATATCTTCCCATTTTTCAGCAACTTCAATTTCGTCCTCACCTATTGCGTGAAACTCTATACAGTCAATTCCTGATTGGATAATCGGTGGTAAAGTTATTTTTAAATCTATAAATTCACTAGTCATTTCTATACATTGTTTCGGGCAGATTTTAGCACATTTGCCACAGCCGATGCATCTCATTTTTTTGATTTTATATGAGGACGCATTTTCTTTTATTGCTTGCTGTAAACATTGGGTGCTACACTTTCCACATTTTACGCATTTTTCTGTGTCAATTGACGCTTTGCTAACGTGTGGGTCGCCTTGAATACCAACGCTAACGCATAAATATCTATCTTCTTTTATTCCAGCGATTTCTAAACCTTTTTTAGCAGCTTCGACAATCTCAGGCTTGGCTGATAAGTCAAAAAAATTACAGCCAGCTTTGGAATAAAGTGCCACTAACTTTTCGACTTCTATTGCGTCTTCATTTCCAGCTCCGCAAACCAGTTTGAAACATTTATTATTTTTGAACAAATCCAATAGCACCAGCAATTACCTTTTTTATATTAATATTTCTAAATTTTATCACGAAAATATAATTTCTTATTGAGAATTTTGTTATAGTTTTTTAGGGTGTGGATTTTATTCTAAAAAGTGGTTCCATTTTGCTCTGTTGTAAATACCAGCGTATTTGTTGCAATTAGTAAATAGCTTTGAGAAATGTGCAGTGAATAATTCGTTGTTACTATCTGGTGCCATATAAGGGAGAATAACATTAGTACCTACACTTAGATAGCCTTCTTGTTGTCTTAATTTTTTAAATATTGACTGATCTTCATTATCTAAACTTTTGAAATAATTGGAATTTTTGAAGCTATCTATGAATTCAGATGTCACTATTTTTAAATCAGTTTTATCATCGCTATTAAATGCATCAAGATATTCATATGCATAATTAGTACAAATCATCGGTGCTAGTGTGGTTTTGTGTATGTTTTTGAGGTATTCAATATCTATGTAATCAGCTTCCATTGAAATGCCTGAGCCAGCAAAGTCATCAAGAATAACTATGTTGCAATAAGGTTTTTGTTCAATTATCTGGTTTCTTGTTAGGAATTTTGATAAAGGTACGTTATTTACTGTGCTGTATTGCAGTGCAACTGTTTGGTAGCTTTTATTTTCTTCTGGTAAAAAGAAATATGTATCATCAAGCGTATTGTTATTTTTCTCAAGAATTTTCTTGTGTAAATCTTCTAATTTTATCCCCATTGAGCGAGAGGTGTTTATGCTCATTCCATTAACTAGGCTTTCTCTAACATATGGGCGATATTCTTTTTTGAAATTATTGATAGTGTTGTCTAAATCATTAAAATCTAATTCATCGCCATTTATTTGATGGGCAATTATTTGTGTAGTTGGTTTGTTTAAATTCGCATTAGGGTTTTTTATAATCGTTATTTCTTTATCAATTCCCAATTTTTTTAGACGCATTTTTGTTTTTTTGTTTAGTGCTGATGTTATAGCTTTTTCTTCACTTGATTTTGGATTTAATCTCATTTCTTTTTTGACATCATCAATGATAGGTTCAATTCTTTTTAATAGGTTATTAGTTTGGTTAAATGGTGTGATGCCTTCATTAAACCCTTCAGGGGTGACAAATGTAATTGCTTCTTGACATTTTTTGATGTTATTTAGAAATTCGTCAGAGTTCTCTAAAGTTTCTAGCATCGCATTATCAAGGACTAAAATCCCAACTTTGCTGTTGGTTGCTAAATCTAGGGGGTTGGTTCTTTTAGATTTGGCTAGATATAGTAATGAATTAGTTAGTGATAAATTAGCTTCTTTTGGTTTTAGTAAGCATTTGTCTTTGTATTTGTTTAGCTCAAGAGAAAGTGAAGAAAGCGAATTGATATTGCTGAATTGAGTGGATTTTGCCAATACTTTTAAAACCAGATTGCGTTCGTTTTTCGGATATTTATTTATGAAATTTTCTATAGTTTGAGCGGAAATTTTTTTTTGTTGACTGCGAATTAGTCTGAAAACGTCATAGTTGTCAAGTTCTTCTTCATTTCTCACTTTTCCTTTTTCGCTGGTTTTTATATCTAAAATGGATTTAATTTTAGGCGGAGCATCGTACTTGTTCGGTTCAAAACTATCACAAGGAGTTTCAGGTAGTTTTGATGATATTGGATTTGTTATTTTATTTTGGGTGTTGTTTGTGACACTTAATAATTTTATTTTGATTTGGTTAAACATAATATCCGAATTTTATCTATAAGGATTAAATGCATGAGAAATTTTTTTTTTGATAGTTAATTGTAAATTAAATTTTTAACATAATAAAAGAGGGTCTGAAACCCTCTTGAAATGGAGCGGAAGACGAGACTCGAACTCGCAACAGCCTGCTTGGAAGGCAGGTACTCTACCATTGAGTTACTTCCGCATATATGTGATTTTAATATAAACATTTTTTTTTTGCAACCATTTTTTTTATGGAAATATAGTTCAAAAGGATTAGTTTTTGAGAACTAGGTATCTGGTTTTGAATTATTCGCAAGAGTGATGTATTATTTTGTGTTAAAATATATTATATAAATGTAAGAATTATCACTTTTCTTACATCCTCCAGTTAATTAATTATTATTACTATGAACATTTAGATTTTAACGAAAGTTGAAATTAAGCGAAACTAAACTCTTAGGTTCGTTTTTTTTGCATAAATTGTCATAGTTGCTTAAAATATCTTTTATAATGTTTTTATGATAAAATTTTATTTGTAAAAATATAGGAGAAAAATAATGACTACAGAAGTTAAAGCAAGCCATATTTTGGTGAAAACAGAAGATGAAGCTATGAATTTGTATAACGAAATTCAATCAGGAAAAAGTTTCTCTGATTTGGCAGCAGAATATTCTCAATGTCCATCAGGAAGAAATGGCGGAGATTTGGGGTATTTTTCAAAAGGTATGATGGTCAAACCGTTTGAAGATGCGACTTTTGCAATGGAAGTTGGAGAGGTTTCAATGCCAGTAAAAACTCAATTTGGTTTTCATTTAATCCAATTAGTTGACAAAAAATAATGCAACAAAAGTTGAAAGATATACGAGGATTTTTATCTAAAGAAAATATTGATTTTCTGCTTGTAAATTCTACTAATAAGCATTTGGTAGAATATAATACATTGAGTGAAAATTCTCGTTATTTTTTGACTAACTTTTCTGGCTCAACTGGTGATGCTTTACTCTCACAAGATTGTTTATATCTTTTTGTTGATGGTCGTTACCATATTCAAGCGGATTTAGAAGTCGATAAAGATTTTGTGTCTGTGGTTAAATTGCAATCAGGACATAAATTTATTGATGAAATTATCGCAAAAATTGCTCCTAATTCAACTTTCGCAATTGTGGGAGAGAAGAATTCACAAACGCAATTCGAAGCTTATGCAAATAGGCTTGCATTGAAGTCCGTAAAAACAATTTTATTGAAAAACGACCCGTTTAAACAAATTGTAAAAAAGCATTCAAATGATCTGTTTGATTTAGATTTGAAAAATACTGGTATGGATTTTGAAGAGAAAAAAGAGATTTTAACGGCAAGCCTTTTGCAAAACGAGGCTGTTTTGATTACTAATTTAGAGGATTTGTCGTATTTGTTGAATAAGCGTGATTATTCAAAGCCGTTTAATTCTGCAATTACGGCAAGGGCTTTGATCACAAAAGATAGTTCATCTGTTTTTTTTGATGATGAACAGGATTTGTATGAAAAAGCATTAGATGATTATTGTGGGAAGATTTATGTCGATAAGTCAAAAATTAACGCCTTTGATTATGATTTGATAATTGATAAGGCATTAGAGCTTATAGCAAACCCAATTACGCTTATGAAAACGATTAAAAATGAGGCTGAAATAAATCATTATAGACAGGCTTTCGCTTCTACTGATAGGGCTGTTTCTGCTATTAAGAACTATATCGAAACTACGCCAAATCTTTCTGAATATGATATTTCAAAAAAACTTGAGGAATATTATTTTGCGAATGGAGCGAAAAATCTTAGTTTTAATTCAATTGTTGCGAAAAATGAAAACTCGGCGTTGGCTCATTATTCAAAATCTTCAGAGTCTGAAATTTTGGGCGATGGGGATTTGGTGTTAATAGACAGTGGTGCATTTTTTGAGGGTGGCTTAGCGACAGATATAACAAGAGTTTTTGTAGTTGGTGAGGCTGATGCGTTGCAAACAAAAGTTTATACGACTGTTTTAAAAATGTTTTTAAACGCATATAATTACTCGATTAATTCAGATACTACTGGGTATGATTTGGATAATTGTGCGAGAGAAATTTATGAAAAAAATAAAATTGATGGGTTTGAATTTAATCACGGGCTAGGGCATGGTATTGGGGTAAGTGTTCATGAATATCCTCCAAATTTAAGTAAAAATGATTTAGCGAAGGTTAAGTTACAAGATAAAATGTGTTTTACAATTGAGCCTGGGCTGTATAATGAGAAGCATTTTGGGGTTAGGCTAGAGAATTCGTGTTATGTTAAAGATAATAAAATTTGTTCTTTTGTAAAAATGAATTTTGAAAAGAAATTAATCGATTTGAATATGCTTACAGAACAGGAAAATCAATGGTTGAAAGAGTTTGAGGTGAAATAATGCAAGAAATAACAAGTGTTAATAATGATTTAGTTAAGCAGGTTGTAAAATTTCAACAAAAAAAGTATAGAGATTTAGAGGATAAGTTCTTGTTAGAGGGGTTTAAATCTATAGAAGAAGCTTGTTTGGCAGGTGTTGAGTTGAATTTTGTTTTCGTGCTGTCAACTAAATTACAAAGTTATGAATTTTTACCAGAAGAAAAAATTATTTCTACAAATGAAGCTGTTTTAAAAAAAATATCTACAACTGATACTCCTCCAGATGCTGTTGCTCTTGGGGTTCAAAAGAAATATACAATGGCAGAGATAAAAGATGCGAAAAAGATTGTTTTGTTAGAAGATATCAAGGATTTGGGGAACTTGGGGACGATTTTACGTTCGGCTAGGGCGTTTGATGCTGATGCAGTTGTTCTTTTTGGCGATTGTGCTGAGTTGTATAACCCTAAGTGTGTTCGTGCTTCGGTGGGAAATCTTTGGAAAATCCCTGTTGTTTATTCAAAAGAGGTTGTTGAGTTAGAGAAATATTTTTCAGCTCATAATAAAATTGCGACTTTGCCAAGGGCGAATAATTTTTTAAAGAATGTAAAATTTGATTTACCATTTCTTGTTATGTTTGGTAGTGAGGCAAATGGGTTGAGTGAAAAATTGATTGAATTTTCAACTGATAGTGTGAAAATTGAGATGGTATCAGAAGTAGAATCATTGAATTTGAGCATTTCAGTTGCTATTGTGTTATACAAATTATTAGTGTAGAATTGTGTCTATGGATATGCAAAAAGTTAAAAATATTTGGTGTGAAATCAAGGCTGAATTAAGGGTTTCGATACCAACGCCAGCATTTCAGATGTGGGTTGAACCATTAGAGGCTGTTGAGTTTGAGGGCAATATGTTTTCAATTTTATCGGTACATGCTCTTGGTCCACAAGTTATTAAAACGAATTATGATACGCAAATAGTTGAAGCGTTTCAAAAAGTTTTAGGCAAAAGTGTTGGTTATAATATAACTTATGATGATGAGCTTGCAAAGCTTTATCAGAAGGAAAAGAAAAAAGAATTTACAAGGTTGAAAAATTCTCCAACTGGTACAGTTGAGACTCTTGCATCTGATAATCTTGCACAAATGCAATCTAGTGCAAATTTGAATTTGAAGTATAAATTTGCAAATTTTGTCGTGGGTGAGAATTGCCGTTTTGCACACGCTGCTGCATTTTCGGTGGCTCAAAGTCCAGCTAAAAAATATAACCCTTTGTTTATATATGGAGCATCAGGTTTGGGTAAAACTCATTTGATGCAGGCTATTGGGCATCATGTTGTGTTTAACAAGCCTAAGTTGAAGGTTAAATATATTAAAACAGAAGAATATGTTAATGAATTGATTAAAAATATTCAAAACGGAAGCGATAGAAACGCTCGTATGGATAAGTTTCGTCAAAAATATAGAAATGTTGATGTTTTATTGATTGATGATATTCAGTTTTTAGAGAGTAAAACTTATACTATGGAAGAGATTTTCCATACATTTGATAGTTTGCATAACAATAATAAACAAATTGTAATAACATCTGATAGGTTGCCAAAAGATATACCAACGCTTCCTGATAGGTTGCGTACACGTTTTGAGATGGGTTTGGTTGTTGATATTACGGTTGCTGATTTTGAAACAAGGGTTGCTATTTTGAAGAATTTATCCGATGCCGTTAGGTTAGAGATTGAATTTGAAGTTTTTGAATATATTGCAAATAATTTTGTGAATAACATTAGAGAATTAGAGGGAGCTTTTAACAAGGTTTATGCATATTCTGAGATTGATGGTTCTAAGATAACATTGGATTTCGTAAAGAAAGTTTTAAATTGCGATGCAAATCAAAATAAATTAAGTATATCAATTGTCGCAAAAGCAGTCGGAGAACATTATGGAGTGTCGCTAAATGATTTTTTAAGCTCTGCTAAAAATCAACGTGTTTCTTCTGCTCGTCAGGTTGCAGTGTATCTTTCAAGAGAATTGACGCAAAAGAGTTTTGAAAGTATTGCTAAATTTTTCAACAAAAAACACCCAACGATGCTTTATTCTCATGAAAAAATCAAAACAGATTTACGCACAAACAAGGATTTGGAAAATAATATCTCTGAGATTAAGCGTAAGTTAAAAGGATAATTAGGGTTAAATAAGATATATGTACGATTATATTAAAGGTAAAATAACAAATAAAACAAATACTTCAAAGGGAAGATATCTGACTTTAGAGGCTTTTGGTATTGGATATTTGTTAGAGATTACTTCACGTGATTTTGTAAAATCTGATGACATTGTTGAGGATTGTAAGGTTTATACGGTTTTGTTGCACAAAGAGGATAAAATGAGTCTGTGCGGGTTTTTGCAAAAGGAAGACCGTGATATTTTTAATATTTTGACTTCAGTTTCTGGTGTGGGTTCAAAGATGGGTTTGACATTAATCGATGAATTTGAGCCGTCTGAGTTTATTGGATTTGTGCTTGATGAGAATTTTAAAGAAATAACACGTGCGAAAGGTGTTGGGGCTAAGTTGGCACAAAAAATAATCTTGGAATTGAAAGATAAGTTGATGAATTTTCAAACAAGTGAACCTATTAGTATTGTTAAAATTTCTTCGGAGCAATCAAGTCAAGCATTAGAAGATGCTCAAATGGTGTTGTTGTCGTTGGGGTATGATAAAAAAGAAATTCAAGATGCTATTAAAAAGGCTGTAGTTGGCTTGAAAGGAAATGCTACGGCTGAGGAAATTTTGAAAGACACATTGAAAATATTATCAAATTGAAGTTCAAATTAGTTTGAGGTCTTGAAAAATTTCAAAAAATAAGTTATATTAATAACATAATTAAAATAAGGAATTAAAAACAAAGTGATAATGGCGAGTTATGAGGATTTTAGAATGACAGTTGACGCATCGATATCTGATGTGGCGATGGATTTTGCAATTCCTAAACATGCCCAAAACCCGCTCATAGAGGGTGTTTCGACCCTG
>JAWXUD010000043.1:0-11734 GCA_044432945.1 Candidatus Gastranaerophilales bacterium | reverse complement strand
GACGAGAACACTTTGCTAAACCGAATTCAGGGTGGCAGTCGCATTCCCCTCCGATGGAACGCAAGCGAGCAGAGGCAGAAAGCAGATCCGTCTGTTCGAGCGGGAGCAATTCCCCTCCAGAGGAGGGGTGACCGTGAGGTCGGGGTGGTTTCAATTGCGAAGCGTTCTGCGTTTACTCTTGCAGAAGTCTTAATAACCCTTGGCATAATCGGCGTTGTGTCAGCAATGACGATACCAAATTTAGTTAGTAATTATCAATATAAAGCGTTGGATACTAAAAAGACGTTATTTCAAGAGCGATTGTATGAAGCGATGAATCAGATGAGATTTCATGAAAAACTTACTGGATATTCAGACGCTGAAGATTTTGTCGCAGAATTAGGAAAATATTTAAAAATAAACGAAACTTGTGATTTGACTGATATGACAGATTGCTTTCCTGATGTTGCGATAAGCTCGTGTGATGAAAAAGTCTATGTTGAGGATTTAAAAACGGGTGAAGATTTTGCAGCGGATATTTTAAACAGGGATTTTACAAGTGATAATGTTGGGATAGTTTTAGCTGACGGGACAAAAGCTATCATCAATTATGACCTAGATTGCGAATGGCTTGACCCTTATGAAAGTGGGTTAAATAGAACAGAGGCAACGCAATGCGTTGCGATAATCGCTGATATGAATGGTAACGCTGGTAAAAACATGGTTGGTAGTGACATTGTTGCACTAAATTCATCATTAGGGATTATGATTGAAGATATTTGTTGGGACACTTCAGACACGCCAATCACCGCACTTAATACTTGCGATGGATCTGAATGGGATAGTGATTTTAAGTCAGGTGCTGTTTATCCAGGTGACACTAACTATGATATGGGAACAAGCTGTTCTACTAACTTTTGGGCAGGGGCTTTAAAAGCTTGTGATGACGCAGGTAAATCGCTACCTTCATTGACTGAATTGGCATATCTAGCACAATATTTGTATGATTTAAATGAAGTACCAACGAATACACCACATGTCTATGCCTACGGTACATTTAATGAAGCTAAAGGCAATGAATTATCTATGACATTCGCAACTAGTGGTCTTGGTTATTATAGATACTGGTCAAATCAATCACCAAGTGATGTAACGGCGTATAGTAGGGGATTTGAGGGTACACGTACGTACGTAGATGGTGATGCAACAGAAGCTACTGCATATAGTGATAATTTAAAATCGTATACAAGCACAAATGCACGTTGTGTGAGATAGTCATATTACATTGTCGCATTCACAATATTTAAAAATACTTTCTAAAAATTAGAAAGTATTTTTTTTATTGAAAAAGTTTCATCAGTGTTATAAAATGATTTTTATGAATATTCAAAAAATTGCAATTTGTTATAATCCTGAAATTCAACATTCAGAAGATGTTAAAAACACTCTAGAGGCTATTTTAATTTCACATAACAAAAAAGTTACGGCATTAGATATCGATAGTTTAGAAGAAGGCTTTGATTTTGTATTTGTAATCGGTGGGGACGGCACTATATTGAAAGCAGGTCGATTTTATGCGAAATCTCAAACTCCAATTTTTGGGGTTAATCTTGGTCGCTTAGGGTTTTTATCTCAGACCTCTAAAGAAGAAATAGAGAATTCTGTTAATGCAATTTTAAAAGGTGAATTTATATTAGAAGATAGGATTATGTTAGAGAGCAATTCTGCTATCGCTTTAAACGATTTTGTTATAAAAGGAGCTTTTGCAGGAAGAACCTCACGTTTTTCGCTAAAAATCAACAACAAATTTGTTTGTGATTATTTAGCAGACGGCATAATCATCGCCACTCCGACAGGCTCAACAGCCTATGGATTATCAGCTGGAGGTCCTGTCCTAACCCCATCACTAAAAGCGTTTGTAATAGTGCCAATCTGCCCGCACACCCTAACTGCACGCCCTTTAGTTGTGCCTGATAGTGAAGTAATTAGCGTTTGTGCATCTGATGAGAACGAAGAATTTTTAGTTTCTGTTGATGGACAAGAATTTGTTGAACTAAAAAACGAATTTATCATCAAAAAATCTGCTTATATCGCAAAACTAGCACTGCTAAATGATGGTGAATTTTATTCGATATTGAAAAACAAACTCCATTGGGGCAGAACTCCAGTGTATAACAAATGATTTTTGCAGTTAAAACCCGCTCGTATAAAAGCTTTTAATTATTTTAAAAATTCAAGTTCACAATTGTTTATAATTTATTGTACTTTTTTTCTATTTTAAATAAAATGTTATTATAGTAGTATCTGTATTCAAAAAAAATAGATATTTAAAAACATAAAAAAAAGTAACAAGCATAAATGAGGTAAAAATAGTGGAAAATTACGTATCAGACATCTTTGCAAGAAAAGATGAATCAACAAGTAGTGAACAATTACAAAGATCACCAATCAACCCAACAAAAATCAAAGTCGTTGGTGTCGGCGGTGGCGGTGGTAATGCCGTAAACCGAATGATTAAAGCTGGTTTGTCAGGCGTTGAATTTTGGTTGATGAATACAGATTTACAAGTTTTAGAATTTGGTCAAACAAAAAACAAAATCCAATTAGGTTCAAAATCAACATCTGGATTAGGTGCTGGCGGAAACCCTTCAGTTGGTGAAAAAGCTGCTGAAGAAGTTGAAAAAGAAATTATTGATGCTCTACAAGGTGCTGATATGGTATTTATCACTGCTGGCATGGGCGGTGGTACTGGTACAGGTGCTGCTCCTATCGTTGCTAGAATCGCTAGAGAACAAGGCATTTTAACAATCGCTGTTGTTACAAAACCATTCTCTTGGGAAGGTAAAAAACGTCAAAACCAAGCTATCCAAGGTTTGGATAAATTAAGAGAAGCTGTTGATGCGGTTATCGTTGTACCTAACGACAAATTATTACAAGTTGTTGATAGACATGTTGGATTGACTGAATCTTTCATCATAGTTGATGAGGTGCTTTTAAGAGGTGTTCAGGGTATTTCTGACATCATCACAGTTCCTGGACTTATCAACGTTGACTTCGCTGATGTTAAAAATGTTATGGAAGCATCTGGTTCTGCTCTTATGGGTATCGGTCGTGGTCAAGGCGAAGGTAGAGCTGTTAAAGCTGCTGAAATCGCTATCAACTCACAATTACTTGAATCTTCAATCAATGGAGCTACTGGTGTAATCGTTAATATTACTGGTGGACCTGATATGACACTTCATGAAATCTCTGATGCGGCTAATATTATTCACAACGCTGTAACTGACGATGCGACTGTTATCATCGGTACTGCTGTTAATGAAAATATTCAAGGCGAAATTCAAGTTACGGTTATTGCAACTGGGTTTGAAGCTAAAAACCAATTAGATGAAACTAAAATGGAAGCTAGACAATTAAGTGCTTCTGATTTCTTCGCTGGAACTTTTAGTGCCGCTAATTCGCAACCTATTAGTCAACCAAGAAGAAGCTCTACATCTGATTTTTCTTCAGGGTTCACTAATATTGAAATCCCTGATTTCTTGAAAAAATAATTAGAATGAATTTTTAGATTATAATATTGGCGATTTTGCTTTAGCAAAATCGCCAATATTATTTTTATATAAGTTCAAAATCAAATGATTATAAACAGCATTTATTTATATATATACTCACCATATAATTGCATCATTTCCTCAAATTCTTGAGGGAAATTCACCATCTTTTGTGAATATTTTTCTTTATCTAAACCTAAACCAGCTTTTTCACCTGCAATATTACATTTCTTTATTATTTGTTTTGAATATTTATTTACTAATTTCTGTTCGTGCTTGCTTAGTTTTTCACGGAATGTCGTATGCAAAACTCCGTCTAAAAGTGAAAAAATCATATCTTCACGAGAATTGGAATTTTTAACAGGCTCATCGAACAAATCAACAATATTGATTGATTTGTTTTTATAATCAATCAAAGTATTATTCGGATTAATACTATCAATTTCATGTTCAGTGCAGGCTAAAACTCTTGTTGCAAATTCATCATAACTCTTTTGAGGCATTTTAGATACGCTATCAAGATGTGATAAAAAAGTTTTAGATACTTCAGAGGTGATTAAAGCAGGGTTTTTCAAATATTTTGCCCATTGATCAAGTGAACTAGGAACACCCTTAACTTTTTTTAATATACTTACACCATTTTCATTATGAATAATCGGTTGTCCGAAATTCAAATCAGGATAGCAATCTGCAGTTTCTTGAAAAACTGATTTACTTTCATCTAATTTTTTTAATGTTGTAGTATATGGTTTTTTCACTTTTAAAACAAAATCATCAATCTCTGGGATATTAAAAACCCCGTTCCACTTGCCCTCGTTTATATAATTTTTAGATTTTACAGCATTTCTAATCACTTCTAAAATCGACAAATTCGGGTGGCTTTTATTTAATGATTTACGGAATTTTTTAACATCACGAACCCCACAGAACTCGACAGTATCTGCTTTTAAATCATATTTACTAGATAATCTATATTTATCTGATGATTGATTTTGAGGTGATAATAAATTATTTTGCTCTAATCTATTACCATATAATGATATATTCATTTAAATGACGCCTTCTGATAATTCAAAACACGTAAAGATTTTTTTTTGCTATAAAGTGAAGATGTATTTTATGCTTTTTTCACGAAGCACGTTTTTAACACAATTTGTGTCCCACCGATTTTGCAATCGATTTCACCTTCATTGCTAGTTAATCTGATTTTTTTAACTGTCGTTCCACGTTTAAGCTTTAGTGAACAACCTTTAACCTGCAAATCTTTGCTTAATACAACAGAATCACCATCTACTAAAATGTTGCCATTACAATCTTTAACTTCCATAAATCCCCTTATAAATTTGAATTAGTTTCTTAAACAATAATATCTCAAGCATAGTGTATTTGCAATCTAGAATTATTTTAAAATACAAAAAATGCACCCGATTCGATAGGTGCATTTTTTGCTTAGAAATTACAAGTTCAATTAAATTTCCAAAGTTTTTAGTTATACAAAACCGCTTTTCCTGCAGCTGTATAAGGTTTGATTATTTGATCATAAAAAATTACTGGATAAATGTCTGCTGGAGATGAAACTACACAACTAGAAGTAGTGGTATCACCAGCTTCAGAAGTAGTTGAAGTCGCTGAATCACAACCAACAATTTTATTAGGTCCTTTAGCACCATTTACATCAACAAAACCTAAACATAAACCAGTTGTAGCAGTTGTTTCAGGATCACTTTCTACACAAGCAGCTGATGTGTATGGATAATAGAACATTGTTCCATCAGCAAATAACAACGATGTGTACTTCGCCAAATTTGCTGCCGTAGTAGCAGTGAAAGTACCATCACCTTCTATATCTGAATAACTTTGTGCAGTCGGTAACGTATAAACAGTTGTATCTACCAAGTCAGCATTTGAATAAACTTCCAAATTCATTCTACTGCTCAACATATACCCAACTGATTGTGCTGTAGCAACACTATCTACAGCCGTTTCTGTTACTGCACTGGCAAAATCATACTCTTTAATTGCATAATTCATTGTAATACCTTGCGAAACTGATGAAATCACTTTCTTCAAAGCTGTTTTGTACTGTGCACCTTGCGTTGAGTTCATCAACGTTGGCATTGTCATCGCCGCAACGACACCAATAATACCTAGCGTAATTAGCACCTCTGCTAGTGTAAAACCTTTTCTTACCTCAATAAATCTTAACATTTTTACCTCCATGTTATATCGACATAGTCATAATAACATGTCTATATCAATTTGTCAAGTATCTTGATATGTATTTCATTATGAAGTTATAGAATAAAGCTTATAATACATAGAATTGGAGGCTATTATGGACAAAAATTTGCTAGGCAAGCAAATCAAACAATTTCGCTTGGCAAAAGGGATTTCTCAAGAAAAATTATCAGAAATTATTGAAATTTCGCCTCGACAAATGTGTATAATCGAAAACGGTAGCTCGATACCAACACTTGATACATTTATTAAAATCGCAAAAGCTCTAGATATTGATATCAATTCTTTATTTAACATTTCTCATAAAGAACTAAACCATCAAAGAGCAAATATTATAGGACAAATTAAGACAATTCCTAATAAAAAATTACCGTTATTACAAGATATAATTTTAGCTATTATTACAAATAGCTAAAAAAATAGTCTTTTGATTTATCCCGTTTTAGGATTAATTTAAAGACTACCTTTTATATATCAAATAAATTAATATTAGTTATAAGCTTTTCTATTTAAATCGGCTTTTCTAATACGAATATTTTCTGGTGTAATTTCAACCAACTCATCATCAGCGATATATTCCATCGATTCTTCTAACGATAAAGTTTTATGAGCCTGCAATGTAACCATGACATCAGCACCTGAGCTACGCATATTTGTTAATTTTTTAGTTTTGCAAATATTTACAACAATATCTTGTGCTTTATTACATTCACCTAAAATCATTCCACGATAAACTTTTGTTTTTGGAGTGATAAAGAATGTTCCACGATCTTCGTATTGTGCCAACGCATAAGGAATAGCTTCACCTTGTTCATGAGCGATGATAGAACCGTTTCTTTGACGAGGAATCTCACCAGCAAAAGCTCTATACTCTAAATAAGTATGATACATAACTCCCTCACCACGTGTCATTCTGATGAATTCTGTTCTAAATCCAATCAAGCCACGAGCAGGGATATGGAATGTCAAAGTCGTTCTTCCACTAGCTGTAATCATATCTTTCATTTCAGCTTTTCTACCAGCCAAGCGTTCAATAGCACTACCCGCATAAGTTTCAGGCACGTCAACTACTAAATTCTCATAAGGCTCTAATAATTCACCATCAACTCTTTTCAATATTACTTCTGGTTTTGATACCTGAAATTCATACCCCTCACGGCGCATTGTTTCAATCAAAATACCTAAATGAAGTTCGCCACGTCCTGAAACTCTAAATATATCAGTCGTATCAGTATCTTCAACACGCAAGCTTACATTTTTTTCTAATTCATCATAAAGTCTTTTTCTAATTTGACGTGAAGTAACAAATTTACCTTCAGTCCCTGCAAATGGACTATCATTAACAGAGAAATTCATCTGCAATGTTGGCTCATCAACAGTGATTAAAGGTAATGGCTGTGGATCAGCTAAAGAACAAACGCTTTCACCGATTTGAATATCTGAAAACCCTGCAATCCCAACGATATCACCCGCAGAAGCCTCTTGTATTTCAATACGCCCTAAATCATGAAACCCGAAAAGTTTCGTAATTTTACCACGTTCTTGTTTGCCATCAGCATGCACTACACAAACTTGTTCTTGAGATTTTACTCCTCCATTTTCAATACGCCCTATTACAATACGTCCAACATATTCATTATAATCAAGTGTCGTAGCTCTAAATTGTAAAGGCTTTGTAGCGTCACCAGTTGGTGATTTGATATTTTCTAATATGCAATCAAGCAATGGAATCATATCTTTTCTTTCATCATCTAAATCTTTAATCGCAAACCCATTTAAGCTACTTGCAAAAATGAATGGAAAATCGATTAAATCTTCACGATCAGTCAATTCTGTAAACAAGTCAAATACTTTATCTAACGCCGTCAAAGGCTCACCAGCTGGTTTATCAATCTTGTTTATAACAACGATTATTTTCAAACCTAACTCCAAAGCCTTAGAAAGCACAAAACGTGTCTGTGGCATAGGACCTTCGGCAGCATCAACAATAAGCAACGCACCATCAACCATTCCTAATACACGTTCAACTTCACCACCAAAATCTGCGTGACCAGGGGTGTCAACAACGTTTATTTTTGTATCGTTGTAATTAATCGAGATGTTTTTTGATAAAATCGTAATTCCACGTTCTTTTTCTAAATCGTTACTATCTAGAACTCTTTCTTGAACCTGTTGGTTAGTTCTAAACGCACCTGCTTGTTTCAAAAGACAATCAACCAAAGTTGTTTTACCATGGTCTACGTGAGCGATAATCGCTATGTTTCTAATATTTTCGTTCATCATTTTTTTCCTATTATATTTCGTTGAGTAAATCTATATCATAATAGTATGATACAAAAAATTTATTTACAAGTGAATGTAAACAAAAGTTTATCTAGAGGCGACTTCATCTTTATAAGCAAAAAACGCTAACAAGAAACACACAAAGGCAAAACCAATCCCTATAAGCATTGTATAGTGATATGCTTTTAAAAATGAAAGCTCATACGCTATTTTATTCGATAAAAAATAATCTTTAAAAGCACTGAAAAAAGTGATAGTCAACGACACGCCCATTATGTTGCCAACATTTCTAGAAAGTGCGATTATGCCACTAGCGACCCCAAGTTGTTCACGGCTTACACATGCGATTATCGCAGTGTTCGATGGCGATTGAAACAATCCATTAGCCACACCCATAATACAAGAGGCTAGTATAATCTGCCAAATTTGAGTATCAGTATTGAATGTCGTAAATAACAACAAGGCTAAAACCATCACAAGTGGACCTAATCGAGTTATATTTTTGCTACCGTGCTTGCCTGCATAAGCCCCGCAAAACGGTGCAGCAATTGCTAAACATATTGAAAATGGAAGCATTAACAACCCTGTTTTGAGTGGATTGAACTTTAATATATCCTGTAGAAATATTGGGATTAAAATATTATTAGTGAACATAGCCATATAAGAAGTCACAATAGCTAAATTCCCTAACGTAAACGATTTTATCTTAAATACATCAAAATTAATAAATGGATAATTTATTTTGTGATCTCTTATATAAAACAACGCTCCAAAAAGCAGTGCAACAACACTTAAAACAATAATTTTTAAAGATCCCCAACCCCAATTATACCCCTCTGAAATTGCCAAAAGTAATGCTACTAAACTTGTTGTAAAATAAAAAAATCCTGCATAATCAAATTTGAAAATTTTATGACTAGCTACATAAGATGGAAGGATTTGATAAGACAAGTACGCCCCAAATAACGCTATGACAATCGATGGGATAAATATATAATTCCAACCAAAAAAGTTCAAAAGCACCCCGCCCAACGCTGGACCGCTTAACCCTCCAAGTGCCACCACACAACCATTAATCCCTAGTGCTTTACCCCTTTGCTCTTGCTTGAAAATCGTTGCAATAATCGCCGATGCATTTGATATCATAATAGAAGCACCAACCGCCTCTATGCATCTATAAAAAATTAGTAGAGGAAGCGAGCTTGCAGTTGTGTTTAAAAAAGCTCCTAGTGCAAATATCAAAAACCCGCCTGCATAAAGCTTATTTTTAGGAAGTATATCACCTAATTTACCAAAAAGGGGCAGTAAGACTGTTAGCGTAAGCATATAAGATATGATTACCCATTGTGCTGAGCTTATCGCTGTGTTGAAATCTTTTGCTATTTCAAAAAGTGCTAAATTGACGCTAGAACTATCTATCATCGCAATAAAATTGCCGATTACAGTTATAACAAATATTGTCCATTTAACTTCTTGTCTTGTCATTTTATTTCTTTTTAACCCAGTTCTCAAGGATTTTTAATGGAGAACGAGTAACCGCCAAAGCCCAAGATGAAACATTTTTTGTTATAACACTTCCAGCTCCAACATTCGCCCCATCGCCTAACTCAACTGGTGCGACCAAAACTGTATTTGAACCAATTTTGACATCATCACCTAAAATAGTTTTAGATTTGATTTTTGTCAACGGGTTATAATTTGCCGTAATTGTGCCAGCACCAATATTAACATTCGAGCCAACTTCTGCATCTCCGATATAACTCAAATGTCCTGCGTTAGTGTCGCTATTTATTTTAGCATTTTTCACCTCAACAAAATTCCCTATCTTAACGTTATCTGCAATCTCAACATCGCCACGCAAATGTGCTGATGGACCGATTTTGCAATTTTTGCCTATAATATTTTCCCCCTCGATATATGTTGAAGGAAATATAATCGTATCAGAACCAATCTCTGTATCTTGAGAAACCCAAGTGCTATCAACATCAACAATCGTAACCCCGTTTTCCATCAAATCGTTAAGTTTACGAGTGTTCATTATTTTTGTAGCAGTCGCTAGGTTTGAACGTGAATTTATACCGAAAATCTCATCGCTATTTTTTAGAATAAAAGCGTTGACATTCAGTGAATTTTCTTTGCCCCACTCGATAATATCAGTCAAATAATATTCGCCTTGTGCATTATTACTTGATAGTTGAGAAAATACATCTTTCACTTTGCCCCAATTTAGACAATAAATCCCTGCGTTAACCTCTTTAATCATTTTTTGTTCATCGGTAGCATCTTTCTCTTCAACAATACATTTTAAAGCGTTATCGCTCTCACGAACGATTCTGCCATAATTTGTCGGATCATCAAATATTGTACTCATAACCGTTAAATCAGAACCAAGCTCACTATGATACTCTATAAAATCAGCAAGCGTTTTCTCTGTGATTAACGGTGTATCGCCACAAAGTATCAACACCAACCCCTCATAATTTTTCAAATCAGAACAAACCATCGAAACAGCATGCCCTGTCCCTAATTGAGGAGTTTGCAAAATGGTTTTTGCATTAGAATATTTATTCTCTACATAATCAGTTACCTGCTCCGCCTGATGTCCTACTATTACGAAATTCTCATTAGTTATGTTTTTTACACTATCTAATACATACCCCAACAATGGTTTACTAAAGATTTCGTGCAAAACTTTAGGGGTCTCAGATTTCATTCTAGTGCCTTTGCCAGCTGCTAGTATAACTGATTTTATATCCATAATTTAATTCTCCATTTACCCAACAATTTTACTCTCACAATATAAGCATGTCAAATTCCTTAGAAAAAATAGCCTCGATTTTAAAAAAACCTAAAGGCTATTTTTTTATAAATTATGTTATTAAATTATTTTACACAACGAACATATGGAGATGTACTGTTTTTATAATCTGTATAAATCTGGTCATGAAAATACGTACTCGTTAAATAAAATGTTCCACCATAATTAATATAACCAGAACTATAACTAGAACTCCATAAACGTAATGGTAACGAACTTTCATTTAGCGACAACATTTCAAAATTCTCTGATACTGGTGTTCCTTGATCGTTAGAAGTTCCTACACCTAATACAATATCCTCATATAAATAATTCATTGCTAATGTTTCTAATTGCGAATTCGTTGGTAAAGTCATACCTCTATCCTCACAAGCTTTGATAGCACCTGCCCAAGTGTTAGATGCACAATAATCATTTGCCGTACCAGTGTCATCATAAGTCGCATCGCTACATGTGTTAATCGCAGAATATGGAACATCTGCTAACATCCAACAAAGTCCATCTACTTCCACTCCCATCAATGTGTTAACTGGCCAAATATCAGAGCCAACCGTGTTTTTACCTTTTTTACCACTCACATCAGCTAATATCGCTACACATTGCACGGCTTCTGAACGATTAGCTCCACCTTCATAAGGGTCTAACCATTCACAGTTTTTATCATAACTTATTACTGCACCTGTCCCATCAGCAAATATCACAGCTGATGTCGCACCACTGTGATCAGTATCACTAGTTTCTGCAACAAAATTGATACCAACTTTTAAATCATCAGTAGTCAATTCTTTACCACAAGAATCTAATATAACTTCTGGAAAGCAATTTTCAATCTCATCAACGTCACAGCGTTCATTTATTTTTAGAT
>JAWXUD010000042.1:0-11845 GCA_044432945.1 Candidatus Gastranaerophilales bacterium | reverse complement strand
CCACCCCTCCAGCGGAGGGGAATTACTCCCGCTCGAGCAGACGGGTTCGCTTTCTGCCCCTGCTCGTTTGCATTCCAGTTGAGGGGAATGCGATTGCCACCTTGAACTCGATTTAATAAAGGGTTCTCGTCACAGTCGAAAGTCTGCAAATTCGGAATGACTGGATTTGATGTAAACGCTTTTTTAATTTTAAACATATAATTCTCCTTTCATAAATTAATAATTTCTAGATTTTTTGTCATAACTTGTTTAATTTCCTCTCTGATTTCTTTAGTATTTTGTTGAATTTCAGCTTTTAAGGTATGTAATTGCTCTATTTTGTGTTTGATAAGTATGATTGTATGCTTATTGCGCATTTTTGTCAATATAAATATGTTTGACGAGTTGTTTTTAGTTTTATTGATTATAGTTAAAATTAATAAAAAGGAATGAACATAATGCAAGATGTGAAAAAATTATTAGGTATGCGAATTAGAGAGTTGCGTAAAGAACGTGGGGTTTCGCAGGAATATATTGCAGAAAAAGTCGGTATCGAGCCTAATAATATAAGCCGAATTGAAAATGGGATTAATTATCCAACAGCAGAAAATCTTGCAAAAATAGCGTTTGCTCTTGACATAGAAATACATAAACTTTTTTATTTCGAGCATATGAAATCGATAAATGATATAAAAAAGGATTTGATTGAGTTGATTGATGATGATGAGCAAGCACGAGCATTATATAAATATTACATGCTAATTAAAGAATAAAATGAATACATATCTTAACAATTTGTGAAATATAGGCAAATTTTATTTTTAGAGTATTTATTTATGATATAAATTGAAATGTACAAGATTAAATGAGCAAATAAAGGCTTACAAAAAGGGGTAAAATATGATATCAGCAGTTTCAAATACACAACAAACTAATCCAAATTTTGGTATGGCGTTAAAAGTTAATCCAGGAAAAGTTTTAAATTCTTTAAATTTAGATGATAAAGGGACTTTGGTTTTAAAGAAAATGGAGCATGCACACAATGACAAATTTGATGTTTTAGTGGGTGATGAAATTCAATTGTTGAGAAATAGTGATGAAGCTGTTATCGCAAGTGTTAATCCATTAAAAAAACAGAATTTCTTTGAAAAGATTTTCAGACCTAAAAAGTCAGTTTTAGAAACGCTTGATAATTATTTGGCGGAAGCTGAAGTTATGAGAAAAGACGCAATTCAAGACGATTTAACGGCTTTAGAAGATGAAGCTATTAATAGTGCGTTAAAATCTTTATATGCTAAAAATGGTATTCCAGAATAGTTTTTGTAAATTATTCGAAATTAATAATTTATAAAACCACAGTCTTAAACACGGCTGTGGTTTTGTACTTGAATTATTTTGTGATATATTGGAATTGAAGGGGCTTTTTATATGCAAGAAAAATTCAAAAAAATTAAATTAGTAGCGTTTGATGTTGACGGGGTTTTGACTGATGGCAGTTTGACTTTTGATGAAGATGGTCGAGAGTATAAAACTTTTAACGCAAAAGATGGACAAGGTATTGTCAATTTAAATAAAGCAGATATCATAACTGCTATAATTACGGCACGTGATAATGGAACGGTTTTGCATCGTGCGAATAATTTGGGTATTAAAGAGCTTTGTATGGGTTCTAAAAATAAGATTAAATCATTAGAAAATATTATGGAAAAATACGGCATTGCTTTTGACGAAATTGCATATATGGGTGATGATTTGCCTGATATTTGTGTGTTATCGAAAGTTTTAATCGCTTCTTGTCCAAATGATGCGGTTGATGAGGTTAGAGCAGTCGCAAATTTTGTTTCGACCAAAAATGGCGGACGTGGTGCGGTTCGTGAGTTATGTGATTTGATTTTGAAAAATAGATAAATATTAAGTATAAAAAATAAAAAAATAAAAGGGGAATAAATTATGTATGAAATAAAAACACAAGCATTTTTTTCGGCGGCTCATCATCTACTAAATTATGATGGAGATTGTGAAAATCAACATGGTCACAATTGGATGGTAGAGGCTTTTGTTAGAGGCGAAACTTTGGACAAGAGTAATATTTTAATTGATTATAAAATATTGAAAAAAGAGTTGAACAAGGTTCTCGATTTGCTTGATCACAAAGATATTAATGAATTATCAGAATTAGAAGGTGAAAGCCCATCTAGTGAGATGATTGCGTATTTTATTTATGCAAAATTGAAAGAGAATGTTGTGCAATTGAGCAAGGTTTCTGTTTGGGAAACACAAACTTCTTGTGCTTCATATTTTGAAGAAGTTTAGTTAGTAAAAAAGGTCTAATATGAATTTAATACAATCAATTTTAATGGGTTTGGTGCAAGGATTGAGCGAGTTTTTGCCGATTTCTAGTTCTGCTCATTTAGTGTTTACATCAAATTTTTACAAAATATTTAAGAATATTGACCCAATGGCAAACTCAAGTGAAGAAATATTTTTCAATATTATGGTTCATTTAGGGACGCTCGTTGCTGTTTTAATATTTTTCAGAAAAGACGTGATGAATATTTTAAGAGCTATGGTTGAGGCTTTAAAAACTAAAAATTGGGATAATGTTGAAGCGAAGTTAGGATTGTTTATAATGATTGGCACAATCGTGACGGTAGCGGTGGCTTTTCCTATTAATGAGGTTGCGGAAAAATTGGTTTTTATGCCAGTAGTAGTTGGAGGATTATTGTTTTTGACAGGATTTGTGCTTTTGGGTAGTGAGTATATGTCAAAAAATTTCGTTGTAAAAAAGGAAAATGTCGATTTGAAAACAAGTATACTTATTGGTTTGGCACAGGGTTTGGCTGCATTGCCAGGTTTTTCTCGTTCAGGTTTGACAATTGCAACGGGTTTGTTTTTTGGGTTGAGTCGAATGAATGCTGCTCGTTATTCTTTTTTATTAAGTATTCCTATAATTTTGGGGGCATCAATGATGTACCCATTGATTAAAATTGATTTGCAAGAGGCTATGCAATACAATTGGGGAGCTATTTTAGCTGGTACTTTAACATCGATGATTACGGGTTATATTTGTATTAAGTATTTTATGAAATTTATTTCAAAATTTTCTCTATCAATTTTTGGTTATTATTGTATATTGACAGGAATTGTTACAGTAATATTTTTCAGTTGTTGCTAATGTAAAAAAATGTAAATAAAATGGGGTGTTATTAGCAAATTTTTTTTTCACAAGTCTTATATGAAAAGCAATGTGTGTCGGAGTAAGAATGATTCTTCCAGTAAGCAGTCCACAATCGAATATGAATTTTTCTGCAAATAATTCAGAAAATCAAGAGCATTTAAGATATTCACATGATAAGATCTTAAAAAATAATACTGCAAATAATTTGCGTATTTCTGTTGATAAATTTTCAAATGCCCTGACGCTCTATCCTGCAAAGGGTTTGAAGGGGAGTAAGAACTCTAATTTTTATGAGTTTTTGACCATGGGGACAGTTCCATATATTGCAGGTAGTGCAACAATGATGGCTGTGTTTAACTCTGCAAACAAACATTTTTCACCGTTTCAAAAATCTAAGGCTGGACCGTTAGGGTTTAAAATGGGCTTAGGCGTTTTGTTTTACGGGCTAGCTAAAGAGGCATCAAAACAATTGGTTACGACTCCAGTAAAGTATATGACGGGTGTTGACACAGAGCTTCCTTTTGCACGATTTGTTTATGAATTGCCAGAAAATGTTGATGACACGGATATAACAAGTATTGAATATCACAAAGCTTATGAGAGTGTGGATTTCCCGCCTATTTTTGGGACACCTGCTAGGGGTGAAAAACGTAAAAATTATTTTAACAACATTGCAAAAAAATTCGGTATAGGTGACAATCTCAACGATCCTGAGCAGGAGGTTAAGCCTCGTATAAAAGAGGTCGTTGTAAAAACTAATTTGGCAAAAACAGTTTCGTCAAATCTTTGGGCAGCTGTTGGTGTAGGTTTAGCGATGCAAAAACCTTGGGAAGAATATCGCGATGTCGCAACTCTGAAATTCTGGGAGGCTGATAAGTTCAGTAAGTCGATGCTTACGCTTTGGGATAGCTCAAAAAAGAGTGTTGAACATTTGTATGATGGTGTCGGTATTAAAAGTAAAGTAGGTAAACATGGTGGTAAAGCATTGTTGTTTAGTGCGGCTGCTTCTACTGTTTTAGGTGTTTACAATGTATCGACCAGTTCTAAAAAGCCGTCAAGGCTTGATGCTTCTGATATCGTTAAAAAAGATGAAAAATATGTGGTGAATTAATGATGAAAACTAATCTTGTTCAAAACTACATAGGCCGAAATAATGGAGTTGTGCAAAATCAATCGACTTCTCAGGCATCACAATTTCAACAAACTCCTCCTAAAAAGCCTGTTGTTGACTTTAACCTAGAACAAGAATTGTTAAGAGATGATTTAATCAAGCCGTTACCTAGTCATGGTCATTTGATAAAAGAAAATATATTGTCATCTCCTGTGAATATGGTTAAGGATTTTGGTGAAAGCTTGAAGGCTGTGAAAAAAGCTTATAAGGGTGAAGCGAACGATCATGAGTTGGGAAAGATTAATAATTTAGCTATGATGACAGGTGGTTTGGCGATAGCTTCATATCTAGCTACTAAAAAGACTGTTCCTACAACAAAATATATGGAATTTGTGGGATTTGCGTCATTTTTTGCGTCAATGGCTTTGTGGAAAAAAATTGGGATACAGATGCCAGCAAAGCTTATTCATGGTGTGGATATTGATCAACAATATATGGATAATTATGATCGTAAAAAACCATTATTTTTAGACCCGCAGTTTATTCCTTGGAATTTGTACAGCCCTGAGGAAATGGGTAAGCTTGGCAATAAATTAGATGTGCCTGAAAACCTTCACAATAGAGATGAATATACAAAAGAAAAAATGCGTAAAATAGCAGTTCAGAGCAACACGCTTTGGATGTTGACTGCTGGTTTTGCAACGCCTGTTATGAGCGGATTGATTTGTAACGCTGTTGAAAAACCGTTATCATCTTTCTTGGTAAACCAAAGAAATAAGCAAGCTGATGATATTTTGAATAATTTTGACAAGCATTTGGCTAAGGTTGAAATTACAGAAAACGCTGATAAAGTTGAACGATTGATACACAATCATGGTGATAGACCATTAGATAAAAAAACTTTTGCAACTATCATAAAAACGCTTACTGATGGAATTGACGCTGAAACTGCGAAAGCAATTGAAAAAGATTTGGCAGAAAAAATGCTTACTGAAAAATATGACATAGATGAAAAAGTTATTGAGTCTGTAGTTGAAAACATGACTACAAGATTGTCAAAAACTAGATTTAAAGGTGATATTGAGGCTGTTGTTCCAAATAAATCTCAATTGAGTGAGATGTTTAAAACTCTAGATTTGCAATCAGGTGAGTATAGTGCAGAAGAACATTTCCGTATGATTAATCAAAGAATAATTAAATTGATTAACGAAAATATCTCAAATGTTAATACCAATAATCCAGAAAAAGTTATATCAGAAGCTCAAAGTAATAAAATCGTTGATGTTTTAACAAATGGAAAGCCAAGTGATAATCCAATATATAAAACGTTGCAGAAAAAGCCTACCACAATGTTTGATGATAGTGCGAAATCTATTTTACGTAGTTATGCTAGTACTATGGATAGATTTAGTTCAGAAACAAGTTTGTTGGAGAAATATAAATTCTTGAAATCAGGTGCTGCTCAAGATACAGTAATCTCAAAATATTATGGTGATTTTACTGAGGATTTGATGAAGATTTTTAAATTCTCTATGAAAGAAATTGAACAGGTTAGAATTGATAGAGAATTGCTTGCAACGTTATTGCAGTCAAAAATAGAAATTGTTTGTGCTGATGCTAATGAATATAAAAAAGTCGTATCTCAGATAGCTAAAAAAATGGCTGAAATCGATACATTGGTTAAACCAGAAGATGTTACATCATATAACAGGCAGGTTGAAAAAACTTTTGCAGGGGTCGTGGAAGGATTTTCTTCAGACAAAATTTCGATGCCTCGTACGGTAGAAGCTCTTGCAGGAAAAGAAGTTTTTGAAAACGGTGAGAGTACTCGTAAATTGTCAGGTTCTTTGAGAAATGTGTTTATACGTGCGTTTGGTGATAGAGTTGATGGTGCTAAAAATTCATTTAATTGGTTCTTGAATATGCTGGATTTAAACAGACGTGTGGCGACTGATACAAATACTTCGGCACTTCATTCAGGTCTAAGACGTGAGGTCAAGGAAGACATCGTTGCACTTAGTAGAAAAATGAAGCTTCAAGGGCATACTTCAGACTTTGCTAACAAATTCTATTTCCATAGAAATCCAAATCCTGTTGATGATTTTAGTCCAATTGAGGTTGAAGGTGGTAGAATTGTTAATAAATACCATGGTAAAGGCACTAATTTGGTAGATACTCCGCATAACGCTGAGGTGTTTAAAGAATCGATGAAGCTTATGTTTGAAAACGAAATGCACCCTGAAACTTCTTCTATTTTGCGTGAAAATAATATCGAGGATAGAATGACTTCTTATCGTTCTACTGTCAAAAATATTATAGGTAATGATCCATATTTTGCAAAAGAGCATCATTTGGTAGATGGACATAAGGTCCTTTCGCCTTCTGATTTGAAGTTCAAATTATTAGCTGCAGCACCTGATGAGATGCTTTCTAAGAAAAGTCGTGACCTGTTTAATTCAAATAAATGGTTAAAAATGTTTGGTGGTTTTGCACTAGGCTTGTTAGCTGTTTCAACACTTGCACAATTTAGTTTTGGTAAAATGCGGTATCCAAAAACCACACAAGAAGGTAGTTAATTATGATTAATACAACAAATTTACTTGTTCAAAAAATGAATATTAGACAACCTGAAGGCACTGAGGCTAAGCAAAGTGTTGTGGTGGTTGATTCGAAAAAAACTTCATCAACAGCGGTTGCGAGTTATTTGAATAATCTTGCTATGATTAACACACCTATTGTGAAGCAGGCTGATAAAAAGCCCCCGATTGATTATAAAAATAATTTAAAATCTATGTTTTATAATCAAGAAGCACATATCTTGGCGATTATTCCAAGAACATTTAACGCAAAAGATACAAATAAAAATGAATATATTGATAAAAAGGAAGAACATGGAACTTTTTTAAACGCAATTGAGCGTTTAGATGAGGTGAAATCACAAGGGTTTAATACATTACATATTTTGCCAATTCACCCACCTGGAAAGCAAAAAGCAATGGGTACTGCGGGTTCTTTATATTCACCTAAAGGATTTTTAGAAATTGATAAAAATCTTGCAGATCCACGTGATCCTCGCAGTGCGAAGGAACAATTCAAGAATTTTGTTGATGAATGCCATAGACGTGATATTAAGGTTATGTTAGATTTACCGAGTTGTTCATCGTATGACATGTTTTTTACGCACCCAAAATTGATGGCGAAAGAGCGTGACGGGTTGGCGAAAACTCCTCAAGGTTGGAACGATATTCGTATGTTTCAGCCGTTTCATGATGAAAGCAAAAGAACTTTAAATCCTGAACTTTTAAAGCTTCACAAGGATTATATTGATATGTGCGTTGATTTAGGTGTTGATGGTATTCGTGCCGATGTTGCACGTGCAAAACCTACTGAATTTTGGGATATTATGATTCCTTATTCACATAAAAGAGATCCTGAATTCGCTTGGTTGGGTGAAAATTATACTTATGAAGACGCTTCACCTCAAGCTAATATGCCTTTTGACCGTCCAGCGGATTCTTTGAATGCGGGATTTGACAGTGTTTATGGTCAATATCATATTTTCCATGAGTGGAACAAAGCTTCTGAATTTACAGATTATGTCGTAGAACAGTTAGAAATGTCAAATGAGTTACCTAAGGGCAAATCGCTTATTGGTTCGTTTGCGACACATGATGATGTATCAGCAATGTTTCATGGTGGTGCTGATTATTGTAATTTGACTATGGGTATGCAGGCAACATTGCCTATGCTAAACCCTTATATTGTCGATGGATATCAGAGCGGTGATTATTATATGTATCCATATGGAAACAAACATAATAATATTACTCAAACTGATAATCATGAGATGACAGTTCATAACGGAAGATTGGACATATTTAATTTCTCAAGAAAACCAGGTGGTAAACAGCCAGAAATTGGTAGATTTATGCAACAAGCGTTTGAAATGCGTAGTGAGCATCAAGATATGATATCTAAGGGTTCTTTTATTGTTTTAGACAAAGTTGGTGATAAAAATGATGATATTATTGCTTTTGCAAGACATCAGCAGGGTAAAACTCTTTTAGTTGTTGCTAATAAAAATGTAAATCGTTCGATTGCAGGTGTAATAAAAGTTCCAACGTTAAAAGCAGAGCAAGATTTAACAAATTTATTACCATCTTATGGTACTGAGAGCATTTTGCAAGCTGCAGATGACGAATTGCGTGTGGACTTAGGAGCGGCTAGAGTTCATGTGTTTGAGATTGATACCCCTGAGATAGAACAAAATTCAACAAAAGTTTATAAACAAAATTTATAATCCGAAATATGGTACACATTAAATAAACAATCAGATGTATAAGTAATTTATTACATCTTTTTTTTGTTTTTTCTTATGTTTGATGTAAAATATTTGCACGAGGTATAAATAATGTTACAAGAATTTTTAAGCTCAAAGATACATAGAGCGACAGTTACAGACGCAAACTTGAATTATGTAGGTTCGATTACGATTGACGAAGCTTTGATGAAGGCTGCGAACATGAAAGAATGGCAAAAAGTTGAAATTTTAGATGTGAATAATGGCGAAAGATTTCAAACTTACATAATAAAAGGTGAAGCAAATACTGGTACTATTTGTTTGAACGGTGCCGCAGCGAGAAAAGTGCAGAAAGGTGATAAAGTTATTATCGTAACTTATGGTATTTTTAACCCAGATGAAATTAAAGATTTCAAACCAACGGTAGTCATTGTTGATGATGATAATAAAATTATCAATTAGTAAATAAATAAAGAGGCGATTTTTCTAAAGAAAAATCGCCTCTTTATTTATGTTATATAAATTCAATTATCTATAGTTATTAAATTGCAAGGGGTAATCATATTTATCTTCATTTTCTTTTAGCAATTGGATTACTTGTTGTAAATCATCTTTGTCTTTGCCTGACACTCGAACCTGATCACCTTGAATTGATGGTTGAACTTTGATTTTACTTTCTTTAATATCAGCAACAATCTTTTTAGCTAATTCTTGCGTCAAACCTTTTTTTAATTTATAAACACGTCTAACTTTTCCACCAAGAGCGTGTTCCATCGGTTGTGGGTCAAGCATTTTCATATTTAGATTGCGTTTCGCAAGTTTTGTTTGTAAAATATCTAAAATATTTCGTAATTTCATTTCATCTTCAGTCGTTACAGTGATAGCCTTATCACCTTCTAAATCTATTTCTGACCCCGAATTTTTCAGGTCAAAACGAGATGCGACATCACGCTTTACTTGATCAACAGCGTTAACCAATTCTTGTTTATCAAATTCTGATACAACATCAAAACTACAATCTTTTGCCATATAAAACTCCTTTTTATTTTTATATTATAGCAAAAATTGATTTTTTTCAAGTTAGATTAAGGTGTCTTTTTTTTGAAAAGGCTACCGACCCAATTTGCACCTGATTTTATGTTGTCACCCATTTTAGATAAAAGACCACCTTTGCCCCCTTTGCCTTTAAGTAGTGAGCCAAGTGCCAAGACGCCAATTAGTGAGCCAACTGTAATCAAGCCTTTAACAAAAGTATTTTTATTTTCTTGTTCTTTAGCTTTAATAGTATAAAACTGGTCGCTAGTTGATTGAGGCGTCATTCGTACCCCGCCAAGATAGTTAGTCGAGCCATAATAACCACCCATCATTCCCATTCCATAACCAGTATTTCCCATTGGGTTCATTGACATGCTACCGATATCACGATACATAATTGGTGTCGTTGGATCATTACTAAGATCAAGCATAATTAATTACTCCGATTATAAACCTACCTATATTTATATAAAGTTTTTTACGGATTTAAAATTTACTTAAATGTTGAAGAATGTAAAGTTTTGTTAATTTTATAGGGAATTATTTGCATGAAAAAAAGGAAGAAGCGATTGCTTCTTCCTTTTTTTTATAATTAATAAAATTATTTAGCAGCTGTTGCAGTTTCAAAAACTACGTTAAACGCTTCAGGTTCTCTAACCGCCATATCAGAAAGCATTTTTCTGTTAACAACGATGTTAGCTTTTTTGCAAGCGTTAACGAATTTAGAATAGCTCATTCCACGTTCTCTAACAGCGGCGTTAATTCTAACGATCCATAAACGGCGCATGTTACGTTTGTTAACACGTCTATCTCTATAAGCATATTTCAATGCTTTCATAACAGCAGTGTTAGCTACTTTAAAAATTCTGCTTCTAGCTCCAATAAAGCCTTTAGCAAGTTTCAATATTTTTTTGTGTCTTTTACGACTTACATTACCACGTTTTACTCTCATTTTTCCTCCTATCTAGAATACTTTTTGTAAGGTAACTCTTTTGAAATCAATTTGAAATGTGAATCAGAAATTGAAATCGTTTTAAAGATTCTACGTTTTCTAGAACCAGATTTGTGTTGAAGTAAGTGGCCGATACCAGCTTGTCTTCTGATGATTTTTCCTGTTGCAGAAACTTTGTAACGTTTTGCAGCGGATTTGTGTGTCTTCATTTTTGGCATTTGATCCTCTTTCTGTGCAAGGCACAATTTAAGTAATTTCATATAAAAGCTTTTGGCATACCAAAGCCATAAAACTTTCGGCTGATTAATTGTATAATACAAAAAAACATTTTGCAAGTATATTTTAAATAATGTAAATCACAAATTAATCTTTATAAAACCGTGTAATATCTGATACGTTTGTATTTAGTACAGTTGCAAGTTTAATAAGTGTGTCTAGTGATGGTTTGCAAAAAGCTACTTCGATTTTCCCAATAAAATTAAGGCTCATATCCATTCTTTCTGCAAGTTCTTGTTGTGTTATGCCTCGTAGTTTACGAAAATATTTTATACGTATACCTAAATCCTTGTAAAATTCTTTATGCATACGTATACGATATACGTAAAATTTTATATTTGTACGTAGTGTGCTTACGTATACAGCTTATAGGAAATATTTTAATATTATTAATATGATTATAATGGAGGATTTATGAAAACGAACAAAAACCAACAAAACCAATGTGACGAGAACCCTTTATTAAAACAAGTTCAGGGTGGCGATCGTATTCCCCTCCACTTGAACGCAAACGAGCAGAGGCAGAAAGCGAACCCGTCTGTTCGAGCGGGAGTAATTCCCCTCCGCTGGAGGGGTGACCGTGAGGTCGGGGTGGTTTCAATGACGAAGCGTTCTGCGTTCACTCTAGCAGAAGTATTGATTACACTAGGTATAATCGGTGTAGTGGCTGCGATGACAATGCCTAATTTGATGAACAATTTGCAATCAGAAGCGTTGTCAAAAAAGAAATTACTATTTGATAGTCGATTAGAAGAAGCGATGAATCAGATGAGATTTCATGAAAAACTTACTGGATATTCAACAACTGAAGATTTTGTTGATGAATTGAGTAAATATCTAAAAATAAATGAACGCTGTGATGTTGATGAGATTGAAAATTGCTTTCCAGAAGTTGTATTAGATTCTTGTGGTAAAGAATTGACCACAGATGATTTAAAAGTTGGTAGCAATTTTGCTGCTGAAACTAGTGATACTGATCATAGCGGTGCGACATCAGCTGTGATATTTGCTGAT
>JAWXUD010000041.1:0-12643 GCA_044432945.1 Candidatus Gastranaerophilales bacterium | reverse complement strand
GCTTGGTATATGTCGTGTTCAACTTCAGGCGAAATTCTTAATCCGAAATTCTGTTTGTTTTGTGATTTAGAAATTGAAGAGTTTTTGTTTTGGTTATATGAGTTGATTGAATTTATTTTCATAATTACCTTATTGCAATTGATAAGATTATAATACTCGTGCATTATTTTTTTTGCTACCATGTTAACAGATGTTTACAAAAAATGTAAATAATACACTATAAATTATTTATAAATTCAATAATATTGGCTATTTTGTCTTTGTCTTGCGAAGCTAATAATATAGTTTTTTCTTTAGAGGTTTCGCCTTTTAGAATTTCGATGTAGCTTTTGGGGATTTTAAAATATTTGGATAAGAATTCGATAACAAATTTGTTGGCTTTGCCTTCTATCGGAAGTGCTGTAATTTTGAGTTTTAAGCCATCAGGTGTTTTTATAAATTCGTTTTTGCTTGCATTCGGAGATATTTTTAATTTTAGTATAATTCCTTTTTCGTTTAGTTTAAACATTTCTATAATCCTAACGTATGATATATAAGTATTTTACTTGAAAAATATTTAAAAAAAATGTATTATTAACTTATCATGTCAGAAAAACCGCTTTTTCAGGAAATAAAAAAAATATTAGTTGCTCAAAAAAAAGAGTCAGAAGAAATTGAGAAAATAGAGCAGGCGTTTTTGTTTGCAAAAAGACTTCATGATGGGCAGTATCGAGTATCTGAAGAGCCTTATATTATCCACCCATTAGAGGTTGCAAAAATCCTTGCGAATTTGAAGGTTGATACAAGCACTTTGATGGCTGCTTTTTTGCATGATATTTTGGAAGATACTGATACTGAACCAGAAGAGATTGAAAAATTATTTGGAAAAGACGTACTAACTTTAGTTCAAGGTGTGACAAAACTTAGTAAGTTGAAGTTCAAATCTAATGAGGAGCGTCAGGCAGAGAATTTCCGTAGATTGTTTATAGCTATGGCTAGTGATATTCGCATCGTGTTTTTAAAATTGGCTGATAGGTTGCATAATATGCGAACGCTTAATTTTATGGTTGCTAATAAACAGCAAAAAATAGCTAGAGAAACTTTAGATATTTTTGCACCATTGGCAAACCGTTTGGGGATTGGGAAGATTAAGGCTGAGTTGGAGGATTTATCGCTTCGATATTTAGAGCCTGAAAAGTATTTTGAGATTGCACAACTTGTTTCTCAAACGAAGGCAAGTCGTGAAGAAACAGTTAAATTGTTAATCAAACAAATTCAGACAGATGTGAAAAAAAATGGAATTAATGCACAAATTACTGGTCGTGCGAAGCATTACTTTAGTATTTATAGCAAGATGAAGCGTTTAAATATTGCCTTTCATGACTTGTATGATATTACAGCTGTTCGTGTGATTGTTGATTCAGAAAAAGAGTGTTATGAGGTTTTGGGGCTGATCCATTCGCAATTCAAGCCGATACCAGGTCGTTTTAAGGATTATATTGCGATGCCAAAGGGTAACTTGTATCAGTCTTTGCATACTTCTGTAATTGGTCCGAGGTTGAAGCCCTTAGAGGTTCAAATTAGAACTTGGGATATGCATGAGGTTGCTGAGTATGGGGTTGCGGCACATTGGCGTTATAAGGAAAAAGGTTCTCAAAAAGCTGATAATCAAGATGACGTTCAATTTTCTTGGATGAGAAAGCTTGTTGAATATGATAATGATATGACAAGTGCAGAGGATTATGTTGATTCTGTTAAATTGGATTTATTTTCGGATCAAGTTTTTGCTTTTACTCCGAACGGTGATGTTTTGGATTTGCCAATAAACGCTACGCCTGTTGATTTTTCATATAGAATTCATACAGATATTGGGCATAAAACTGTTGGGGCGTTGGTTAATGGACGTATAGCTCAGTTGGATACTAAGTTAAATAATGGTGATATTGTAGAGATTTTAACGTCAAAGACTATGGCACCTAGATTGGATTGGTTGAATTTTGTTGTAACAAAACAGGCTTCATCAAAAATTAAGCAGTGGTTTAAGAAGAATAATCGTGAAGAGCATATTGAAGTCGGTAAATCTAATTTAGAGCATGAGTTGAGTAAAGCCGTTTTTGATGAATATAGTAAGCAAGGTGAATTTGAAAAAATTGCGAAGCATATGAATTATTCATCAGCAGAGGATTTGTTTGCAGCTTTGGGGTATGGTGAAACAACTTTAAATAAGATCGTTAATAAGATTAAAAAACCAGCTGTGCAGAAAACTTTAGAAAGTACGTTTCATACGAAAACTCATACCAAATCAACAAAGGATATTGCTGGGTTAGAGGGGCTTTTGTATGGAATAGCAAAATGTTGTTCTCCAATCCCTGGTGAGCCTATTGTTGGAGTTGTTACTCGTTCTAAGGGGGTTTCAGTTCATAGGGTTGATTGCCAAACTTTAGAAGCTGTTGAGCCTGAAAGATTGATGGACATTAGTTGGTCAGGGGATAATGTTAATAAGACTTATTCAACGACAATCCGTATTGAAACAGCTGAGAAAATGGGGTTGTTAAAAGATGTAATTGCGATTGTTTCGGATAATAATACGAATATTAATTATGCGAATGTCAAATCTAAAAATAATAAAGTTGGTATAATCGAGTTAGGTATTGAGCTTGATAATATTACAACGTTGAAAAAAGTTATTGTGAGCTTGCAGAATTTGCCAGATGTGTTTAGTGTGAAACGTATTCAAACATCTTATTCTGGAGCTAATAATAATCAGCGTTCGGTTAAAAATTCAAAGCAAAAAACGCAAAAACGTAAAAAATAAATTTGTGTAGCTATTTAATAAAACTTTATAAAAGTTTACCAATTTGCAAAAAAGCAAATGCTTGCTAAAATGTTAGTTATGAAAAAAGTTTTGTTAATTTCAGATGATGAAAAATCTATTAAATATTTTGATGAATTGTTTGTTAGAAATTCTTATGAATTCCATTCGTCTGTTAATGAGATATACATATGTGATTTGACGGCAGTTGATGCACCTGATGTCGTTGTTTTAGATGATAAAGTTGGTGTTGTTGATTTAAAAAGAATTGTTAAAAAGATTAAATCTTATACTGAAAATTGTGTTATGCTTCTTCTTTCAAATTCTGAAAATATTGATAAAGATTTGTTAAAGCAGGTTAATGCGATTGTTACAAATGACATGTCAGAAGAGGTTATTTGCTCTATTATAAAAATAAATTTGCGTATGAAAAATTCGCTAGATATGTTATCTAACACAAATAAGGATCTTGCGGATAGTTTGTATCGTTTGAATGCTTTGTATAGTACAAGTTCGAATTTTGCAGGTACATTGGATAAATCAAAACTTTTAAATTATATGATTGAGGGTATGGATAAGGCACTTAGTTTTTCACTAACTTGTACATTATCACTTTGTAGTGAAGAACAACCTGTTTTGATATTAAATTCGCTCCATGATATTTCTGATGAGTTGTTGGTTGCATTGAAGTTTCGCACGGTGCTTAACTATAACGCACTTTTTGAAAATTTATCTTTGCCTTATAAAATAGATATTGATGGACTGAAGGTCGTTAAGCATATTAAATATCCTGCTAACAAGTTTACGTTTACGTTATTTCAATATGATAATATGTTAGCTCCTATTAGTTTGGGTGATGATTGTTTGGGGTTTGTCGAAATTTATAAAGATACTCCGTTTTCATCGGAGGATTCAACTTGTTTTCAAACGATAGCTCAACAGGTTTCTTTGCCGTTAAAAAGTGCTACTTTGTATCAAGAGATTAAGGAAACAAATTTAAAGCTTGAACGATTGGAACATGTAAAATCGGAATTTATCTCGATTGTATCTCATGAATTACGTACACCTTTAACCTCTATTAAAAATTCTTTAGATATTATGCTTAGCGGGCGTTGTGGTGAGATTTCTTCATCTGCTGATAAGTTTTTATCTATGGCTAGGCGAAATGTTCAGAGGTTGTCTGAGATTATTAACGACTTATTAGATATTTCTAAAATCGAAGCTGGGAAAATGGATTTTAATTTTAAAGAAATCAATATTAATTCAGTGATAGAGTACGCAAAATCAACTTTTAGTGAGATAGCAAAGTCTAAAAATATCAATTTGATAGTTCAGGAGATGCCTAACTCTCCTATGATTAATGCTGATTTGAAAAGGCTTGAGCAAGTGTTAACAAATTTGGTGTCAAATGCTATCAAGTTTACTTATGAGGGTAAAAATGTGGTAATTTCTTCACATTTGATTAACGCTAAAGATATAAAAATTAATCCAATTTTTGCTGACGGCATAAACCTTGATGGCGATTATATTCAGGTGAGCGTAATCGATGAGGGGATTGGGATAGAGCAGAAAGATTTGTTGCAGGTGTTTGAAAAATTCGCACAAATTGAAAATTCATTATCTCGCAAAGAGGGTGGTTCTGGGTTGGGGTTGCCTATTGCAAAGCAGTTGTTGGACGCTCATGGTGGCGCAATTTGGTGTGAAAGCGAGCCAGAAAAAGGTTCGAATTTTTCCTTTGTCTTGCCAGTTGTTGCAAAGCCTTGCTTGGTGGTTTGATGAAATTTAGTAATAGACAATGTATGCTGTAATATGGTATAATTATATTAAGAAAGCTTGAGAATGGGGAAGATATGAAAAAAATTCTAATAGTTGATGATGAGCAAGATATTGTAGAAAGTCTAAAATTTGTTTTAGAGGTTGCAGGATATACTTGTTATTGTGCTTATAATGGCGAAGATGGGTTGAGATTGGCGAAAGAGATGATGCCTGATTTGATGATTTTAGATGTGATGATGCCTAAAATTAATGGGTATAAAATCAGTAGACTTTTGAAATATGATAACAAATATAAGGATATTCCTATATTGATGATTACGGCACGTTCGCAAGAAGACGACAAATTGATAGGTGAAGAAACAGGTGTGAATGAGTATATTACAAAACCTTTCGATCTTGATGAGGTTGTTAAAAAAGTTCAACAATATTTGAGTTAAGGGGTTTTGATGGAAACAGTTACTAATAAAACTTTAGAAAAGTTGAAATATGACTTGGTGCGTGCGGGGTTGGTCGCTTATGAAACAATTGAAAAAGCTGAAGAGATTTCTAATGCTCAAAATATAAACATTGGTCAGGCTTTAATTAATTCTGGTTCTATTTCAGAAGAATCTATATTAAAATTTTTAGAGGCAAAATTGCATATTCCTTATGTTAATCTTGAGGATTACGCACTTGATAATAAGTGTTTAAAATATATAACTTTTTCTGATGCGAGAAAGTATAGAATTATTCCGTTGTTTAAGATTGAAGATGTTTTAACCGTTGCTATGGCTGATCCTTTGGATTTGTTCGCTGTTGATAAGATAATTGAAACTGCAGAATGTTCTATAGAGCCAGTTGTTTCTTCTGAGGCTAGTATTATGAAAAAAATTCAGGAATATTATCAGAGTGAAAGAGCGGTTGGCGAGATTTATACCGATGAGAATGCGGGTTATGATTGGCGTGAAAAGTTGCACAGTAACGATTTGTCTGATGGGCATATCCAGAAAATCATACGTGCTATTTTGAAACAAGCTATTATCGAAAACGTTCATGAAGTTACTTTTCAAAACGGGGAGCAAGGATTAGAGATTAATTTCAAAAAAAATAATGAGCTTTCAGGCAAAGGAAGTATTCCTAGTGTTTTAATATCATCTTTTGTTGCAAAGTTGAAAACGCTTGCAGAGCTTGATCCTTCAGTTTCAGAAGTCCCTCAACTTGGCAAATTGTGTTTCAGGGTTGATGAGATTGATTTGATAGCAAGTATTTCGACTTTCCCTACAATTATGGGTGAAAGAATTTTCTTGAAAATTTATAAACCACCAAAGTCTTTAGAACAAATAATAACTTCTTCAAAGGATTTGGTTACAGTGAAATCTGCGTTGCTTAATTCAGGTATAATTTTGGTTTGTGGTTCACCTTTGAGCGGAAAAACTCATATTATTTATTCTTTGTTGTTGGAGGCAGCGAACAAAGATACTAACAAAAATATCATGACATTAGAAAGTATAGCTAAATATGACTTAAAAAGTGTAAATCAGTGCGAATTGAACGAAAATATTGGCTTTAATTTGGATAAAGCGGCTCGATTTATTGAGTTTCAGTCGCCTGATGTCGTTTATTTAGAGGGGATTAAGTCTAAAGAATCTTTCGATTATTTTTCTAGTTTGGTTTTTGATAATAAAACTATCATCATGGAATTTTTGGCAAATAATATGGAAGATTTACGTCATAAGATGTCGTTCTCTGATTTTGAAACTTTGAAATCGATAATCTCTTGTATGGTGTTTATCCATTCAAAAGATAGTATTGAGGTTTTTGATAAACAAACCGTTCAAAAATATTTGGCGTAATGATTTAGAACTTTTTAAAAAATATAAAATAACAGGTTTATAACAAAATCAGCGATTAGCATATAAACGGTTGATAAAATAGCTGCTTGAGTTGTAGCGTGTCCAACTTCTTTAGCTCCCCCTTGAGTCTGGTAGCCTTTAGTTGCACAGACTAGCGTTATTAATATCCCAAAAATGAACGCTTTAAACAAGCTGATATAAATGTCTTTCATTGATAACCAAAGCCAAACAGAATTCATATAACGTGCGTAATGCAAATCTATTGTAGCGTTAGCTACAAACATACCACCTAATATTCCAATAACTTCAGCCAATAAAACAACCATTGGGATAGTTAAGGCAGCTGCAACAATTCTTGGTGTGAAAAAATAGCCGATAGGGTCAACTTTTAGGGTTTTTATGGCATCAACTTGGTTTGTTACTTTCATATTAGCTATTTCAGCAGAAATTGCAGTCCCAGCTCTCGCTCCAACAGCTAATGCAACAAAGCCTGGAGCGATTTCTCTAATCATTATTATCATCATCGTTCCGCCGATATAGGATTCAGCACCACTCATTAAAAATTGTTTAGAAACCTGAATTGTAATCACCGCCGCCGCTATGAAAACGACAATCAATGCGATAGGTAAACTATCATAACTGATGGCTGCGGCTTGGGTTAATATGCTAGAAAATTTTACCTGTCTAGAAAACAGGTATTTTGTACTTTTATATAAGTTTTTTACACATAAGCCTAAAAATTCAATCATAATTTAACCCTTAAAAAACGACAAAAAGAACTGATAATTCAATCCTTTTTGTCGAAAATGTTTGTTAATAAACAGGCATGCACCAGTGTTTATATTTTTCAACTTTGCCTTTAACAACGTCAAAATACAAATCTTGTAATTGTTTAGAAATAGAACCGATTTTGCCATCACCAATATCTCTGCCATCACAGCTAACAACAGGGCTAACTTGTGCGCCAGTTCCGCAATAGAATGCTTCATCAGAGATGTAGATTTCTGTTCTATCTATTGCACGTTCTTCTGTTTCTAATCCTAAAACATCTTTAGCAAGTTCGATGATAGTATTTCTAGTAATTCCAACTAAAATATTGTCAGAAGTTCTAGTTGTAACAAGTTTTCCGTTTTGAACTAAGAATAAGTTCATTGCAGAACCCTCAGTAACTTGTCCAGCTTCGTCCAATACGATAGCGTCATCAAAGCCAGCGTTATGAGCGTCAGTTTTGATTAATGCTGCGTTAGCGTATGAGCCAGCAACTTTAGCTCTAGGTGGAATTGAGTTGTCGCCGTTTCTTCTCCAGCTAGAAACGCAAACTTTTAAACCGTTTGAAACATCAACATAGTTTCCCATTTTGTTAGAAATTAACATAAATCCATCAGGATTGTCGTATAACCCTGGTCCTACTTGTTGAGCCATTTTGTATAAGTTTGGACGCATATAGCAATCTTGTTGATAATTGTTTTTTGCAAGTAATGTTTTTGTAATTTCACAATATTCTTCAGTCGTATAAGGACTTTTCATATACATAATTTTGCCTGATAATTTTAATCTATCATAGTGTTCAGGAACTCTGAAAGCGTATAGTTGTTTTTCGTCTTCGTTCCAATATGCTCTAATCCCTTCAAATACCGCAGTTCCGTATAAAAACGCATGCGTTCTTACAGGAATCATCGCTTTTGAAGCTTCTACATATTCCCCATTCATAAAATAATACTCTGTAGTCATATCTTCTCCTTATTCAAGTATATGATTAGTGTAACACGAACAAGATAAACTCGCAGTAATTAATTAATTTCAATCTGTTTTTTCTAATTTTTCAAGTGCATATTCGCAACATTGTAGCACTAAGTTATTTAGTGAAATGTTTTGGTTTAGTGCTACTTTTTGTAATTTTTGCACCAATTCTAAAGGTAATCTAAATGTTTTATTAATCATTTCTGGTTTTTTTATTTTAAACATTAATATTCTCCTATGTGTAAATATAATCTGCATGACTGCGAAATAATACATGGCAATATTGCACTTGCTTTTTCAAGTGCAATATGCTAGTGTAAATGTGTAAAGTGGAAAATATAGAGGAAATATTATGACAAAGAATTTAGCGTTTACTTTAGCAGAGGTTTTAATAACCTTAGGCATCATAGGTGTTGTGGCTGCGATGACAATGCCGAATTTGATTAATAATATGCAATCAGAGGCACTGGCAAAGAAAAAGCTTTTATTTGAAAATCGCCTTGAAGAAGCCATGAATCAGATGAGATTTCATGAAAAACTTACTGGATATGATAGTGCAGAAGATTTCGTAGCAGAATTAGGGAAATACTTAAAGATCAACGAAACTTGTGATGTAGATAATATGCAGGATTGTTTTCCAAGTACAACCATAAATTCTTGTAGTAAAGAAATTGAAACATCAGACCTCATAACTGGAGAGGATTTTGCTTCAAACATTTTGGTGCGTGATTATTCCAGTTATAATATCGGAGTTGTTTTTGCAGATGGTGTGAAGGCGATTGTGAATTACGATTTAGATTGTGAATGGCTCGACCCATATGAAGGTGGTGCTTCTCGTAGTGAAGCAACTCAGTGTGTTGCAATAGTTGCTGATGTTAATGGTAATGCTGGTAAAAACGCAATCGGTAGCGATATTTTTGCAATTAATTCGACTTTTGGCGTGCAAATTGCTGATCTTTGTTGGGACACTTCTAATGCAATATATTCACCAATAGATACATGTGATGGAACAAGTGAGTGGGATTCTTTATTTACTACAGTGGGGATAGAGGATTTTCTTATAACTAATCCTGATTATTCTATATCTTTTACAACAACATCATGCCAGAAAAACTATTGGGCTGGTGCTTATAAAGCATGTAAAGAGGCAGGTAAACGATTACCTACAAAAGATGAATTATCAGCACTGGCATTAGATTATTTATATGAAACGTCTGGTGAAATTGTTGATAATGTGTCAGTAGTAGGAGAGTATATACCCGAAAATTTTAATACTTTAAACATAGTTAAGACTAGTTCAGGATATGGTTTGTTTTCAGATAGTGGTACAACTAATGTGACTCAGGCTGGCACAGTTAGGCTATACGAAACTTATTATAGAGTTACTGGAAACCCTAAAAGCCAATCGTCAATGCTTGGTCGTTGCGTTAGTGATTAAAAAAGCATAATTTTATTTTGTAAAAAGTGAAAAGCGTTTTTTGGGTTTGAGAAGTGCGACTTCAACTTCAACATCAGCGTTTGCGATGAAGTCTTTGGCGTCATTTATTGGGATTGCGAAGCCGATGCCTATGTTAGAGATGTTGTTATCAGGGTTATAAATAGATTGACTTATTGCGATAACTTCGCCGTTAGAGTTCAAAAGTGGTCCGCCTGAGCAACCTGGATTTATTGCAGCATCGGTTTGAATTCTGTTTTTTGAATAATCTATTCTAGAAACAATTCCTGAGGTTAGTGTCCCTGCAAAGCCAAATGGATTACCGATTGCTAAGACTTTTTGTCCGACTTTGACTTCATCGGAATTCCCAAATTCAATCGTTTTCAGCGTTGATTTAGGTTTTATTTTTAAAAGTGCTAAATCTCTTTTTTTGCCCATTGTCGCAACGATTTTTGCATCATAAACTTTGCCATCAAAGGTTTTGACCTCGATGTCTTTAGCACCTTCAACAACATGTGTTCCTGTCAGGATAACCCCGTCAGCCCGCACGATACAGCCCGTCCCCGCTGAAAACCCATCAGGAAGATTTGCATCTATTGACACGATTGCAGGGTTGATTTTTTCATAAACTTTTATGTTTACCTGTTCATCTGCAGAATAATTAAGTGCAAATGTTTGAGAAAAATTCATTATAAATACAAAAACTAAAACCAAAACTTTTTTTATCATATTAACCTCTTTAGCTTAATTATGAATTATTTTTTTAGGATTTCACCGCCTGAAAGTTTTAACTCTTGATTAGTTATTGTAATTATTACAATTTTAATGTATAATTTAGAAAAAGTTTATAATTTTAAAAAAGGAGAAATATTATTATGTCAAGAATTAGTTCATTTAAACAAGATTTAACAGAAAAACGTGCCGTTAAAGTTATTGCAGGTATTGATAACTTTGATATCGAAAACATTAAAAAAGTAGTTATGGCTGCTGAGCATTCAAACGCTAGTGCGATTGATATTTGTGCTAACGAAGAGATTATTGCTGAAATCAGAAACATGACTGAAATGCCTATTTTTGTATCTTCAATTGTGCCTCAAGAATTAGCAAGAGCTATTGAGTTAGGTGCTGATGCTATTGAGTTAGGAAATTTTGATGTGCTTTACAAAAACGGTCAATCGTTCTCTGCAGAAGAAGTTTTGGCATTGACTAAAGAAACTTTATCATTGTTAGGTGAGCAAAACGTATTTTTCTCAGTAACAATCCCTGGTGAATTGGCTATTAATGAGCAAATTGAATTAGCTAGAAATTTAGAAAACTTAGGTATCAACTTGATCCAAACAGAAGGACATTTCAATTCTTGTTCTCAAGCTGATGGTGTCAGAGGTTTGATGCAACGTGCCGAATTGACACTTTCTAATACAATTGAGTTGGCTAGAAACATTGATTTGCCAATTATGACAGCTACTGGGATTAACCCAACGACTGCTTCATTTGCGTTCGCTGCTGGTGCTTCTGCAATCGGTTGTGGTTCTTGTATCAACAAAATGGATTCTTCTTTGTCTATGATGGCAACTGCATCTAGTTTGGTTGAAATCGCTTCAAGAAACACTCAAAAGGTTTTAGAATTAGTATAAATTCTAATTGAAATAGAATAATTAAAAACAGGCGAGAATTTTTTAAAAAATTCTCGCCTGTTTTTGTCTGTTTTTATATATAAAATTAATCTTTTTTATATTCGAGCAATTCGTGAAGCCCACAACCTAAAAAATTGCATAATTTATTAATTATATCAAGCCCAACATTTGTGCGTTTGCCACGCACGATATCTGAAAGAATAGATTGACTTATTCCAGTTGCTTCGTGTACTGAAATCGCCGTAATTTCTTTATCCCATAAGATTTGACGTAATCGAATTCTAATCATTGCTTAATTATAAAACACTAATATCATATATTGACAATTTGTTTACTATTTTGTAATATTTTATTATATTTTATAATTATTTATAAATATGTTTAATTATTTGTAATAATTAAACATAAAATACGATATTTGCTAAAAAGGAGTAGGTTATGAAAACAAACAAGAATGAACAAAAGCAGTGTGATGCGAGTGAAGCAAGATGGGGTGGCAGTCGCATTCCCCTCCGATGGAACGCAAGCGAGCAGAGGCAGAAAGCAGATCCGTCTGTTCGAGCGGGAGCAATTCCCCTCCAGAGGAGGGGTGGCAACGAAGTTGACGGGGTGGTTTCGATGACGAAATATTCAGCGTTCACTCTCGCAGAAGTCTTAATAACCCTTGGCATAATCGGCGTTGTTTCAGCAATGACGATACCGAATTTAGTTAGCAACTATCAATATAAAGCATTGGATACTAAAAAAACTTTATTTCAAGAACGACTTTATGAAGCGATGAATCAGATGAGATTTCATGAAAAATTAACGGGATATTCTGACGCTGAGGATTTTGTCGCAGAATTAGGAAAATATTTAAAAATCAACGAAGTTTGTGATTTGACCGATATGACAGATTGCTTTCCTGATGTTGCGATAAGCTCGTGTGATGAAAAAGTCTATGTAGAAGATTTAGTTACTGGTGAAGATTTTGCAGCAGACGTTCTAAACAGAGATTTTACAAGTAACAACGTTGGGATAGTTCTAGCAGATGGAACAAAAGCTATTATTAATTATGACCTAGATTGCGAATGGTTAGACCCTTATGAGAGCGGACTGAATAGAACAGAAGCTACGCAATGCATTGCGATTATCGCTGATATGAATGGTAACGCTGGTAAAAACATGGTTGGTAGTGACATTGTTGCACTGAATTCATCATTAGGGATTAATATTGAAGGTTTAGATACTTGTTGGGATACTTCTGACACACCAATCACCGCACTTAATACTTGTGATGGACAATCTGAATGGGATAGTGATTTTAAGTCAGGTGCTGTTTATCCAGGTGACACTAACTATGATATGGGAACAAAATGTTCTACTAACTACTGGGCAGGTGCTTTGAAAGCATGTAGCGATGCAGGCAAATCGTTACCTACATTGTCAGAACTTG
>JAWXUD010000040.1:0-13374 GCA_044432945.1 Candidatus Gastranaerophilales bacterium | reverse complement strand
GTTGCGGTTTTAGCTGATGTTAATGGCAACAGTGGTAAAAACACGATAGGTAACGATATTTTGCCAATCAATTCTCAATTTGGGTTCAACATATCTGGCACTTGTTGGAGTTTAAGCAATACTACAAAATCATCAATAGATTGTACGGACGCTAGTGGCGTGGATTATAGTTATTGTGAAGGCTCAACATCATATAGTGCTGATTATTGGGCGGGGGCGATGAAATCATGTTATGAGCAAGGTAAAAGACTTCCGACTAGACAGGAATTAGCGGATATGCACAATTATTTATTTGATACGGATATAATTACGGTTGATAGCACTTATGAGGATTTGACATATAATGCAACTAATGCTACATATTTAAATTTCAGCACATCAACATCGTTTTCTCAAGCACATTGGTCATCAGAAAAAGTTTCAGACACCATGGCTCAGGGAAGACATTTCAATACAAGCTTATCAAGAGATTTTTTCAGTTCAACAAATCGTAATTCAGTAGCTACAGTACGTTGTGTAGAATAACCATAAATCAATAATCCTCCTTAAAACAAGGGGGATTATTGATTTTAAACCATTGCAAATCCTTAGAATTTGCAATATAATAAATTTATGGCTAAAATTAAATCAAAATGGGTTTGTCAAGAATGTGGGTATGAAACAGCTGGCTATTTAGGGAAATGTCCTGAATGCTCAAGCTGGGGCAGTCTTGTTGAAGAAGTTCAATCAACTTTCAAACCAACACAAAATTCTATTCATGATGAATTTATAAACAAAGAAAAACCGACATTATTAAAAGATATAAAATTTGGCGAAGAAATTCGTGTAAGCACAAACATCTCTGAATTTGACAGAATATTAGGTGGTGGGTTTGTGCAAGGTTCATTAGTGCTTATAGCTGGTGATCCTGGCATTGGCAAATCAACAATATTATTACAAACAAGTGGCGAACTTTGCAAAAACAATAAAAAAGTCCTATACGTATCGGCAGAAGAGAGTGCTAGTCAATTAAAACTTCGTGCTGAAAGATTAGAGATTAGCACCGATGATTTATATGTTTATCCACAGACTTCTATGGAAAGTATCAAAGCTCAGATTGAAGATATTCAACCTGATTTTGTTATAGTTGATAGTATCCAAGCGATTTATTCACAAAATATCGCAAGCACAGCAGGTAGCGTTTCGCAAATCAGAGAATGCACAAACCTTTTAATGCATATTGCTAAAACCAAAAACATTACAATAATAGTTATTGGACATGTTACCAAAGAAGGCAATATCGCTGGTCCTAAAGTGTTGGAGCATATGGTTGATACTGTAATTTATTTTGAAGGTGACAAGTACAAATCTTACAGAATGCTTAGAGCAATGAAAAACCGTTTTGGCAACACCTCAGAGGTCGGGATTTTTGAGATGCATTCAAAAGGTTTGCAATGCGTAACCAATCCTAATGAATTGTTCTTAAACGAACGTTCACAAGGTTCAATCCCAGGGACTGCCATAATCGTCACGAGCGAGGGAACTAGACCGTTGATGGTTGAGGTTCAAGCATTAGTTGGTACAACTCCATATCCAACTCCTCGCAGGGTATCAAATGGGGTCGATACAAGCAGAGTATTACAAATTTTAGCCGTATTAGAAAAGCGTGTTGGGCTTAATCTTTCAAAACAAGACGTTTATGTTAACGTAATGGGCGGGATAGATGTATCTGAGCCTTCTGCTGATTTAGGCATAGCATTAGCAGTTGCGACTTGTGCTAGAGATGTTGTTGTTGATAGTCAAACTGTAATAATCGGTGAAATAGGGTTGTCTGGCGAAATCCACCCAGTTGACAATCTAGAAAAAAGATTGAACGAAGCGATAGCATCAGGGTTCAAAAAAGCAATTGTGCCTTATTCAAATAACATTAGTGATGATTTCAAAAAAATCAAAATAGTTAAAGTTAAACGCCTAATTGACGCAATAAGTGCCTGTGTCGGTGCAGGTTCCAATTAATCAGTTAAGTTATATCAATAATAGTATCTTTAGGTGCAACCATAGCTGCTTGATATGCAATTAAAAATTTATCCATAGGCTTATCGATCCTATAATTTTTATTTTCAGTATAAACATAAGTGCCATCGATAGCACTATAAGTGCGTGTGATTTGTTTTATGTCATTTGCATCAATTGTTGTTTCTGGTAATTCTTTATAAGTTGAAAAGTCGCGAGCTTTGAATTTTAAATTTCCGTTAAAATTTGTCTGATAATTTCTCACATATGGATTGATTGATATACTCATAATTTCTCCTTTATTAGTATCATGTGTTTACATTTTATTATATAAACTGTGAAGAAATTTTTTTGCTAACTCGTAGGTTATGGCTATATTGTACCTGCTCGTTGGCAAGGCACGCGCCATACGAGGCTGGATACTAGCAGATGTGCTTCGCTATCGATCGCAACGACATGTTTATTCCCTTACGAAAAAGTTCATGATTTTATCGATCAACCCTTCTTCTTGGGTTATTTCGGTATTATTCAATTTATCATAACGAGCTTTGATTTTTTCAATATCAGGATTGTTATAATCTAATTGGATAAATTTTTCATACATCGATAATGCGTCAGGTTTGTTCTTAGCCTTCTCATAACACTGAGCCAAAGATAAAATCACTAAAGTATCTCGCTTATCAAGAGCATAAATCTTTTCTAAATAATCGATTTGACCTCTATAATCACCAATGCTTTCACGAAAATTAGCTAATTTTGTTAACGCATATTTATCCGCACCATCGAGTTCTATCAAGCGTTCATAAAATTCCATCGCATGATTTTTATCGCCAGTTTCTTCTAGCAATTTAGCAAGATTATTCACTAGACTAATATCATCATTTTTTATCTGATAAGCGTTCAAAAACTCATTAATAGCAACGTCCTTGTCCTTTCTTATCAAATTAAATCTTCCCCAATTCAAATGAGCGTTAAAGTCATCTTTCTTGTCTTCATAAATCATCGCACGCATTTGATAAGTAATAGGTGAATTTTTTGCCAATTCGTCATATTTATCAACACTACTCAACGCATTATCAAAATCAGATTGCTCATAATAATATTGAGCCTTCAAAGAGTAGTATTCTGAATTATTAACACAATCATTCTCGACCTTATCAAGGCTTGATTTAGCATCATCAAAGCGTCCTAGCTCTAACATCGCTTTAATTTTAGTCAATTCATTTGATGAAATATCCAATGCTTTTTGAGGATTACCTGTCCTGATATATAGTTTTGCCAAAGCCTCTTTAGTTTTTTCAGTCGCAAAACCATGTTCAATAGCCCTTTCATAAATATCAACAGCACTAGCTTCTGCACGCTCTTTCAAATACAAATTCGCTAATTTTAAATAAACTTCTTCATGACTAAATTCAGAATCGATTAATCTCAAATATTGTTCAATAGCTTTAACACTCTGCCCAACTTGTTCCAACAAAGTCGCAAGTACAAATCGTGTAGAGTTTTGCTCTTTTTCATCTTGAGTGTGTGAAAGAGCTTTTTTATAATCATTGATTGCATGTTCATATTTCTGATCAATCGAATGTAAATTAGCACGATAAATATAATATTTATAACGATTAGAATTTATATAAATATCCATCAACTGTTCATATGCAAGTACGCTAGTTGCATCATACTCAAGAATTTTTGAATAATAGATCGCTGCATCTTCGCTATTTTTCAAAAGCATTGAAATATGTCCCAAACGCTCCAAAATGTTTAAATCCTTTGGTTCAGCCTGATGTAATGATTTGTATAATTCTAAAGCTTCACTATACTGTTCACTTTCTTCAAGTTCTTCTGCTTTCAACAAACTCATTTGATTTACTCCTTTTTTTTAATTATATAATAAATTTTTTTAATACTTATAATCCAAGTGATTAGTTATAATAATTCTGTGTTTTTTCGATACCGTTTATCAAATAATATTCAACAGCATCTATTGATTTAACCAACACATCTTTTAATTCTGCCATTTGCTCTTTTGAGAAATTCTGCAAAACATAATTTTCAGCAGGGATTGGTGGCTGTGGACCTATGCCTATTTTTAGCCTATCAAATTTATTTGTGCCTAAATGCTTGATAATGGACTTAATCCCGTTATGTCCACCATCAGAACCACTTGAACGGAAACGGATTTTACCAACATCTAAAGCTATATCGTCATAAATAACCAAAATATCCTCAGGCATGATTTTATAATAATCAATAACCAAACGCATTGCCTCTCCAGACAAATTCATAAACGTAGAAGGCTTAATAAAAAGAACATCACCTGATGCGTGCCTATACTTAGTCAATGAACACTTCAATTTAGCCTCGTTTTTAAAAGACAAATTATTCGCTAACGCAAACTTATCTAACAACATAAAGCCAACATTATGGCGTGTGAAAAGATATTTTTCACCAATATTACCTAATCCGATTATTAATTTCATGTTCATTAATCCTTTATATTTATTATTTTAACAAAAATAAACATTAGCATGGTGGTTTAGCACATTTTCGCTTAACAAAAAGATAAGAAGTCTATATTTTGGTTATGAGATTTAAAACACAACGAAGAGGGGATAACAAATGAATACCAAAAATAAAGCAATAATTGAGTTGAAAAGTTCAGAAAAAGTAGCTAAATTTTTAGAGAAAAATGCTCTACACAAAAAAGACTTTGCGGAAATGATAGGCGTTACGCTTTCATATGTCTACAACCTAATCGATGATACAATAGCATTTTCAACAAGAGGAACCACTCTCGAGCGAATAGCAATTGTCATGGAAGTAGAACCAGAAGAGTTTCAAGAATACAAAATCCCACAAGAACCTATTTTAATAGATGATACAGTTGAATTTTTTAAAGACATAATGAAAGACAAAAAAATGAGTACCGTTAATTTTTTAAAATCATTTCCACGTAAAAAACGCATCGACATCGTAGATATGCTAAGAGGTAGCATGCCAATACCGATAGACTTTAAAGAACTAACAATGATTGCACAAGTTCTTGATCTAAGTAAAGACGATATTTATATAATGTGGGAAAAAAGATTAAAACAAGTTCTAGAAACAAACGGCATGAACATACACTCAAACGCAGCACTCGTAAACTCTATGTTTGAATGTGCGAAGAAAACTATTCATTTAAAATAATCTTTTAAACTCAAAACAATGAAATATGACGGTTAAAAAATCGTCATATTTTTTTAATAAAAGTGTTGACATTTAATTTTGTTCTTGTTACTATTATTTCAACGACTAAATCACCCCCATAATTCCTAGATTAAGTCGACTTGCGACACTAGCTCAGTTGGTAGAGCACTCCCCTTTTAAGGGATAGGTCCCGCGTTCGAATCGCGGGTGTCGCACCACTAAAAGAAGGTTTTTTCAAACCTTCTTTTTTTATGTCTAAAATCAATGATTTCAAATCATTTTAACGCCATATGCTAATATTTATAACCAATCAACAATGCCTGAATCAACATGATAATATGCAGGAATAATTTTAACATCGTTTTCGATAATAAAATCTTTTAAATTAGAATCGTCTTCCAATAACTCTTTTATGTCCTCTTTTACCAAAATCTTAGCCAATTCATTAACATCATCAGTATCATATTTTACAATGATAGGAATCACACTATTTTTTAAGCTCTCGATATATTTGCTTTCTTTTTGACCAGAAAGTGCTGCATGAATTACACCACAATCCTGATGCCCCATTATAACTACAAGCTTTACACCCAAATGATAAACAGCATATTCGATACTACCGACAACATGCTCATCTAAAACATTACCAGCGTTTCTTATCTCAAAAATATCACCCATTCCTTGATCAAAAATAACCTCAGGAGAAACCCTTGAATCCGAACAAGACAATATTGCAACAAAGGGGTGTTGCCCCTTAGCAATCATCTCAATCCACTCTTTATTTTCATGCGGGTGTTCCATTTTTGCTTCAACAAAATGGCTGTTTCCTTTTTTAAGTTTAGCCAAAGCATCATCAGCTGACAAATTCTCAACCACATTCGCTCTCACGCTCAAAGAAGTAAACAGAATTGACATTACTAAAATCATATTTTTAATCATACAAATATCCTCAAAAAAAATTATACAACTAGAATAATATTATAAATTATACTCAAAATCAAACCTGTTTTTCAGCCGACCAAATCAGGCGAAAGAGTCTTAATCTCATCAAGCGTTGAATTAAAATCTTCAACACCAACTTTGCCTTTCATCAAAGCGAATAAACTTCTTCTAAAGAAATTTGATAAATCTATAGAAATCTCTTTTTTATCATCTATTGATAAAGAATTATCAGATTTTTTTATATTCCTAGATTTTAAATTTGAAATAGCCTCTCTAAATTTTGCGATAATATCGACAGTTTTTTGTTCCTCTACAACTTTACCCTTAACTTCTTTTGGTTTAGTAACTTTTTTAGGCTTAATCGTTTTTAAAGCGATACTAGCATCTGCTTCAACAATAAAATCATAGAATGTTTCAAATCCTCTAGAAATCGATGGTAAATATTCTAATAATCCAATATTATTAATTTCATTTTCGCTTTAATATTTTAAATTCTTAGGTATAACCGCAGGATATTCAGTATTATAATTAGAAACAATCTTATCATTACCATCAAGCAAAAACATCTTTTTCAACTCATTATCTTTTGAAAATACAGAAATTCTCGATAAATTAGGATATTTTTTATTACTTACTTTCAAAAATGCAACCTTATCATGCACTTCATTAATATCAGCCAAAACCATTGCACTACGCCCAGCTTCTAATTCAAACTTCGGACTATCTATTTTCTCATTATAACTTTTTTTCATATTAGTAGCATCAATATAAGAATGTTTAGAAAAAATCTCCATAACACCTAACACACATTTAAAAGTTTTATCAAGCATTTCCTTATTTTCATTTTTCAAATGAACATCTTGAACAGGCTCTACCTTGGTTAAGTGAGAATAAAAATCATTTAATTTTTCACTCGCCATTTCTACGTATGGGACAAAACTTGGCAATACGTCATTTTTCAACTCATCTTTCGAATAAAACAATAACTTATCAGGAATAGAATTAGGATTATTCTTATTTACATTAGAAACAATTTTATTAGAATTTTGAATTAAATAAGTATCGATAAGATTACCGTCTTTATCAGAAATTATAAGTCTAGTTAATCCCTCTTTTTTCTCAGTTCTTAATGGTGCAAAAACAACATTATTTTTATCAGAACCAACATTAATAAATTCATGATAATACTGAGCTGCCTTCATTCTATAATCACCAAAACTTGCTTTTTTCTTTGTGATAGCAATTGGATTCATGGTCGATAAAACTTCATCAATTTGATTATATTTATCTTCCATTTTTGATAATTTATCAGTCAAACTATATCCTAAAAGACCATCTTCAGGAATGTTATCATTATTAATTTCAGATATCAAATACTTTTTCACCTGCAACAAGCGATAATCAATTTCATCAGAATACTTATCAAAAACATCTGATAAACCAGAATTTCCCAACTCTTTTTTATCCATATAAATAATATCTGAACCACTCATCGATTTAACAAGCTTGCCATTTTTAATCAAAAATTCTTTCTCGTTAGCTGTACCATCAGCTGATTTTTTCGAAGTAAGTGCAATACGAAAAACATCGTTTGAACGTTGCGGAAAACCAATTGTAACAGCGTCATCGTTCTCATTCAAATGCTTCATCATAAAACTTCTACGCTTAATCATAATATTAGGAAATTGCTCAACTAATTTGCGATATCCAGCATAATCCTTTCGATTTACCAACTCTAGAGCTTTTTTACAAGGGGTTGAAATGCGACTGGCACTACTATTCAACGAAGAATCCATTTCACCTGTATTAGACGTAAAATTTGGCTGAATTTGTGGTGACTTTTGAGAGTAGAACGAATTTTTATTAATGAAATTTTTATTATAATTTTGAACTTGCATATAACATAGAAAAACCATAAAAATATTTTTTGCTACATATATAACAAATCAAATTATTCATAACGCAAAGCATCAATAGGATTGAGTAAAGAAGCTTTATAAGCTGGATAATACCCAAAGACGATACCGATTATACCTGAAAAGCTTAACGATAAAATAACCGAAAATGACGAAATAATTATGGAAGCACCTGAAAAATAATGTATCAAATGAGCAGCAACAATTCCTATCAAAACTCCAATAATCCCGCCAGAGACTGAAAGTATAAAAGATTCAAACAAAAATTGTATTCTTATATCAAATTGTTTAGCACCGATAGCCATTCTTATACCGATTTCTCTTGTTCTTTCTGTAACAGAAACTAACATTATGTTCATAATCCCAATACCACCTACAATTAAGGATACAGAAGCTATTGCACCTAATAATATAGACATCGTATTTGCAGTAGACTTAATCATTTCTTGAGTTTCTGCCAAATTCTTAACCTCAAAATCGTCATCTTCCTTACTTCCAATTTTGTGACGAACCCTCAACAAACTAATTATTTCTTCCTCAGTAGTATTAATAATTTCATCACTCAAAGCCTTCACGACAATTGAGCTAATAGTTCCAGGAAAATCCGTACCAAAAACCTTTTTTTGTGCAGTTGTGACTGGAATAAACACCAAATCATCTTGATCATGCCCCATACTATTTTGCCCTTTAGATTCAAGAAGTCCAACAACCTTAAATGGCACGTTGCTAATCCTAACGGTCTTTCCTACTGGATCCATATCTCCGAAAAGCTCAACTGCCACCGTGTTTCCCATCACAACTACATTTGAATTATTATTCAAATCATCTTCGCTAATATTACGTCCAGAAGCGACATCATAATCTCTTACGAAAGTATAAAATTGATTAGTTGCTCCAACAGAAGTTGACCAATTTTGGTTGCCAAAAGTCACCTGTGCAGATTGCGATGAATAAGGTGCAACAACCATTACTCCAGTTACGGTTTTTTCGATAGCCACAGCATCTTTCAAGGTTAGAGTTGGCATTGTGCCTGACCCCATCTTAACCCCGCCAGTTTTGGCAGAACCTGCACGAACAATTAACAAATTACTCCCTAAAGATTCCATTTCCTCTGCGATTTTCTGACTCGAACCATTACCAACAGCAAGCATTATAATCACAGCACTAACACCAATGATAACCCCTAAACTAGTTAAAACAGAACGCATCTTATTAACTTTTAAAGAGATTAATGCCATATTTAATATTGACTTTATTTCTATCATTATAATTCCTTTTATCAAAATTGAATATGAGGATTTTCATTAAAATAATCCTCAATAATATTACCATCTTTAAATCTTACAACTCTCTTACAATACTGTGCAATATCATTTTCGTGAGTAACAATAATTATCGTTTTTTTTGTAGTCTTATTCAAATTAACAAAAAACTCCATAACCTCAACACTCGTACGAGTATCTAAATTACCAGTAGGTTCATCTGCCAAAATAACGGGAGGATCATTAATTATCGCCCTAGCTATCGCAACCCTTTGTTGTTGCCCACCTGACATCTGATTTGGCATATGCAAAGCCCTTGCCTCAATATTGACAATCCTTAAAGCTTCTAATGCTCGTGCCTCACGCTCATCTTCAGGCACGCCATTATAAATCATAGGCAAAATCACATTATCCAACGCACTTGTTCTTGAAATCAAATTAAAACTTTGAAAAACAAAGCCCAACTTCTTGTTACGAACATCAGACAACTCATCTTTATCCATCGATAAAACATCGACTCCATCTAGATAATACTCTCCAGTAGTGGGTTTATCTAAACAGCCAAGCATATTCATAAATGTCGACTTGCCAGAACCAGACGTCCCCATAATCGCAACAAATTCACCGTTTTCAATATTCAACGATACTCCATTCAGTGCGTTAAAACTATCCTCGCCAGTTTGATAAGTCTTATAAACGTCTTTAACAGTAATCAAGCTCATCGAGGACCTCCGCCACCAGGTCCTCCACCTTTTGGCATACCTAAAGCACTAGAACTTTTTTTTGTTTTAATTATCGATTTTATAATAACCTCATCACCATAATAAATATCATCAGAAATTATCTCTGTGCTAATCCCATCGGTAATCCCTGTCTCAATATCAATTCTGACTGGCTTTTTATCAAGTAAAATCCAAATACCTTGAGTCTTATATTTTTGCCCCGTAGTTTCAGGTGTATATTTCAAAGCCTCATTTTCAACAGCGAAAACATCAACTTTTTTAGCAACAACTATCATAACATTAGCCGTCATTCCAGGTTTTAGAATAAAATCATCGTTTTGCACTTTTACAATAACCGTATAAGTAACAACATTCGAAACAGTTGTCGCAGACAAACGAACCTGCGTAACCTCACCATGAAACTCCTGATCATTATACCCATCAAGCGTATAAATAACCTCTTGCCCCTCTTTAACATAACCAATATCAGCTTCAGAAACGTCAACCTCAATTTGCATTTCTTTTAAATCTTGTGCTATTGTGAACAATTCTGGTGCTGAGAAACTTGCCGCCACTGACTGCCCGATGTCAACTTCACGAGAAATAATAGTACCATCAACTGGAGCGATTATTTTTGTATAACTCAAATTTGTCGCAGCATTACTATAACTAGCTTCATACTGCTTAATTTGTGCTTTCGCTGACTGAACGAGTGCCTGATTTGCTAAATAATCACTTTCTGCCTGATCAAGCTCACTTTTCGCAATAAAATTCTTTTCATATAAATTTTTATATCGAGTATAAGTTTTTTCAGCCATGTTAACCTCAGCAATTGCCTTAGCCAAACTAGCTTTAGCATCATTAATCTGAGCTTGATATTGCTGAACATTCGCCTCAAACAATCTTGGGTCAATTTCAGCTAACAAATCACCTTTTTTAACCTCTGAATTATAATCGACATAAATTGATTGAATAAGCCCTGACACTGTAGAACCGACACTTAAAGTATTAACAGGATTTATAGTACCAGAAGCCTCAACATATTCTGTCAAAGTTGTTCGCTCTAAAGGCACTGTAATATATCGAACTTTTTCACTATTAGATGTAAATACAGCAAACCCACCAGCAACAATTGCTATGCTAAGAGCTAATAATAAATATCGTTTTTTAATTTTCAATTTCTAATCCTCTAATTTTAATGTAACTTCTTGTTCTAACCCTATTGATTTTTCAATATCAGACCTTGCTATATTGTAATTATAAACAATATTAACATAATCCTGCTGAGCGTTATTATACTGAACTTTAGCATCTTGTAACTCAATAAAATCGCCCAAGCCAACTGCATATCTACCATCAGCTAATTGGAAGTTCTCAAGTGTTTGCTTGACCTTAATCCCTGCCAATGGAATTTGCTTTTCTAGCTGTCTCATATTAACAAACAAATCCTGTATTTCATAATAAATATCTTGCTCTAATTTATCAATATCATTCTGGGCAATTTGAACACGCTTTTCTGCTGCTTTTACTTTACTTTTAACAGCCATTATATTGACAGAACTGACCAAATTAAACTTAGCATTGAGCGAACTCATGGAATAAACCTCTGTATACCCATAACCTGCACTCGCCTGCAATTCTGGATAGTATTCTCTTTTAACCGATAGCAATGCTTTTTCTAACGCTTCTCTCATTGCTACATAAGCCTTTAAATCAGGTCTATTTTCTCTAGCATAAGACACCGCCTCCTCGAAATTATACTCAAAAGGCGTAAAGTCATAATCGTCAATAATATCGATTTTATCGACATTGGCTGTCAAAAATGCGTTCTCGACCTCCTCAGGTGCTTTTGCAATATCTCTTTTGTTAGAAATTTGACTGTTAATAGGAACGAGATTTCCTGAAATATTGAAATCACGAGCATCAACAATTCCATATTCAGAACGATGTTTCAAATACATAGAATTGTTAAGCTCAACAATAGCTACCTGATAAGTTTTTATGGCACTAACCAATTCAACTTTCGAATCAGATAGGTTAACCTCTGCGTTTACTAAATCGATTTTAGAACGAATTCCTTCATCATAATACGCCTTAATCCTTTGGTAATTTCTTTCATTAATCTGAACGTTTGCACGCTCAACATCAACATTAGCCTTCGCCGCCAAAACCCCAAAATAATGGTTTTTAACTCCATAAATTGTTTCCAAAACTATATCATCAAAGTTGTAATAAGCGACTTCTTGATAAAACTTTTGCGTATCAATATCTGCGTTAGTCTTTCCAAAGTCAAACAATAGCTGACTAACACTAGCCTCTAAATTGTACATATTAGAAGAATAGTTAATTTTACTACTATCTTCATCATAAAAACTATAACTAGCCCCTACGCTAAGCGTTGGAAAAAACGCAGATCTCGAAAAGCTCACATCGTCTTTTGATATACCATATTCTAATTTATAATTTTTGATTGTCGGGCTGTTTTTTAAAGCAAGCTCAAAACATTCTTCCATACTTAAAATATTATCATCTTGCTCTGAAAGTACCTCCTCAACAGCTAATACTGACGAAGTATTTATAAAAATCATTAACATTACTATAAAAATTTTATTTAAAATATCCAATAACAACCTCTTAATCTCTTATATTAATTATAACGAATAAAAAAGCAAATTGTTCATATATTAAAATGATTTTTTAATAAATTAACTTTTCTCCCTCCACCTTAGCCAGCTCACTATTTAATCGCTTTGATGGATATTGCACTATTTGTAAAAACCGTGAGGATATTTTCCAAGGGTTACAACCAATATAATAATTGTTGTAACCCTTAGAAAAGAAGTCAAATCTGCTATTCGACACAAAACACCAATCTAGCAGACTGGTAACGAGGGTTGGTGTTGTAGCCGCTCGTATACGTCGAGTAAAAGTACCAGCGATACGCGTTCGAAGAGGACTTCTCCTCACCAGACCAGATACCATATTCAGAAACCGTTGGGTCGGGTAAGCCATAGCTTTCTAGAATCTTTGTATCATATGTTACGTCATAAACTGTTGAATATGTTCCTATGGTCTGACCTGTGGCTTCTGATGCGATGATTACTAAATCTGCCATGGTAGGTAGATAATCAACTCCGCCACAATATGATACTGCTCCAGCCCAGTAATCTTTGCCACTGCAAGTATCATCAGGACAGCATTCATTAATATCTAAATCATCTTTTTGGTTTTCACATTCACTATATGTCAAATACCCTATTGTTGTGTTCAGAACTGGTGTTGTCGTTGCACAAGTGCCGTTACTAAGAATAAACGAGCATTCTATTTGAGCGTTCAATGTCATGATATCAC
>JAWXUD010000039.1:0-13443 GCA_044432945.1 Candidatus Gastranaerophilales bacterium | reverse complement strand
CTTGTTATGAGCAAGGTAAAAGGTTGCCGACTAGACAGGAATTAGCGGATATGCACAATTATATTTTTAATACGGATATAATTACAGCAACTGGAGATTTTTACGATTTAACGCTTGATGAAGACAAAATGGCTGATTTGAATTTAATTATTATCTCTAGTGGAGAATATTCATATTGGTCAGATGAAAAAAATACTGACACCATGGCACATGGGAGGAAATTTACTTCTACATATTCTGTCCCAATGGGTACTACAACTAATCGTTCAACATCACGTAACCTTGCACGTTGTGTAGAGTAACCTAGTTTTCCCCTCGCTCATCATGGGTGGGGGGCTTAATCAGAGAATAATTTATAATTTTACAAACTGAAAATGATGATGTATAATTGTATTATGAAAAAGTTTTGTACAATATTTTTATTATTGATTTTTATATTAAACACAAATTTAGCGATGAGTGAAGTGCTACATGGTACTATCGAAAAATCAAATGAATATCGTGATTATATAAATCAAAAAGAAATGTACACTGGAGAAGTCGAAACACTCGAGAGAAAAGATGTCATTGAGATGACAGTATCTCAAGTTATTGATTCTACGATAAACATCGAGGGTGATGAATTTTTTGCAGAAGTGACAACAGAAGTTTACGGGGACAAGGGCGTGATAATCCCAAAAGGCACGGTAGCACACGGTAAAATCTCTCAAACTATCGATCCTAGACGCTTAGGACGTTCTGGCTGGGTTGAATTAAACTTTGATTACCTAATAACTCCTGATGGACGTGAAATACCTATCGAAGGCACAATGAGTACGAAATTAAACCCCGTCACAGAAGCGGGTAAAATCGTAGCTGAAGATGTTGGTTATACATTAGTTGGCGGTGTTGTTGGTGGGTTTATGGCACTAAATTGGTTTGGGCTAGAAGCTGCTATTGCTTCTCAAGGCTACACTCTAGCAGGTGGTGCTGCCGTAGGTGGTGCGGTTGGCTTAGCTTCGGGGCTAATTCGAAAAGGTAAAGATATACTTATTGCACCAGGTGATCAGATTAAAGTGAAAATTAATAGTTCTGTTGAATTACCAGTTTATCAAAATAAAGCTCTTGAGCAGAAAGAAAAACTTTATCCTGGATTGGATATATTCATAAGCAATGTAAGACATGAAAAAGATCCTTTTGATGAAGCAAACACGATTACATTGACGATTATGATAACAAATATGTCTGATAAAATTATCTCAGGATTAGATTTGACATTGATGAACGATTATAATGTTATATATAGACCATCAATTTTTGGCGACACAAAACTTATGTTCAAACAAATCAAACCAGGCGATAAAGTAGTTGGTGACATATCATTCGCTGTTGATAACATAAATCGCACATATTGGCTTGCGTTTAATGATAGACGAAGCGGTGAAATGTTTGCTAAAATATCAATCGATAACGCTTATCGAAATGTTTCTAATAAAACAAAAAAGAAAAACGAAAAAATACGTAAACACAACACGAATTTTGAAAAAGAAGATGATCTATTTGACATCGAATAGATTGATACTGAAAAAATTGTAACAATTTTTTCATAATAGTTGAAAATAATAAAAATTCATATTACAATCATAGTAATTATTAAAAGAAAGTTGAGGCAAAAATGGCTTGTGGAAAATTAGAATTAGAAATCTTAAATACTTTTTGGAATTTAACATCAATCAATAACAACGAAGATGTTGATATTTCTATCCAAGATGTTGTTGATGAACTTTCTAATAATGGCACGCAAAGAGCTTATACAACTATTAAAACCGTTATGGATAGACTTACGACTAAAAGTATTTTAGTTCGTTACAAAGTCGGTAAAAAATTCTTTTACAAAGCTACTATGGACAAAAATGAAATGGCACACGAAGCTGTTATGGAAATAACTAGCCAATTCTTTAATGGTGATTACGCAAAACTGGCTCGCTTTGTTGAATCTGAGTGCTTGACTTTAGTATAAAATAATGACTGATAATTATCTAAAAATCGATAGAAATATTGTTGCGAACATAATTCAACAAGTTTTGATTGGCAAAATTCCAGTGCGTGAAGCGATTATGAGTTTCCCAAAAGACAGCGATGACGAAAGCGTTATTGCTAGTTATCACGCTCTTGTTCATTATGAAGCCGATGAGGATTTGAGAAAACGTGACGCTATTTACAAACAAGAACAAGATGATTATTTAGAAATGATTTCTGTAATATTAGAAAAAGGCGAAGTTTTACCCGACAATATTATTAAAGGATATCGTGATTTTTATAAATCAGCAAGTATTCCCCACGCTAACAATAGTAAAGGTTTTTGGAACGGGTTTTGGAAATTTTTAAACATAGATAACAAAAAATTATAATTATCTATCAAAAGATTTTAGCGAATTAATAAAATTATAAACAAATTGTATTTCTTTATAATTGGCTTTTTCTAAAAACGACTCGATATTGCGTTTTAGATAAGCCTCATCTTGTATATGTTCAAAATCAAATAATGACATAACGCTAACATCAAGCTCTTTTGCTATTTTCACAAGGTTTTCAAACGTTGTGAAGCTTTTGCCTGTTTCAATTCTACTAAGCTGTAGTGTTTCTAAACAAACACGCTCAGAGAGATTTTCTTGACTAAATCCTTTTATCTCCCTTAACTCTTTTATCCTTTTGCCAAAATGCTTTTTGGATAATTCTATACACACCCCTTTATTCTAATTTATATTGAATAACAAGTAACAAGAACATCATTAGAGCATATTAAGCATGTTGGCACCTATCATTAAATAATATATTATTATTTATAATAAATCATTTCAGGAGGGAGCAACCTGGCAAAAGATTTAAACAGAAAAAGCAATGTCACCCTGCCGAAAATCCGTAAGTTCGAGCGGGAGTAATTCCCCTCCGATGGAGGGGTGACCGTGAGGTCGGGGTGGTTTCAATGGCGAAACGTTCTGCGTTCACTCTCGCTGAGGTTCTAATAACCCTCGGTATCATTGGCGTTGTGTCAGCGATGACGATGCCGAGTTTGATAAGTAATATGCAATCAAAGGCACTTGAGCGAAAACAAGAATTATTCGATGGTCGTTTAGAAGAAGCGATGAATCAAATGAGGTTTCATGAAAAATTGACTGGTTATACCAGTGCGATGGATTTCGTTGAAACATTAGGTGGATATATTAAAATAAACGAAGTTTGCGATAATGATGAATTAACAGAATGTTTTCCTGAAACTATCACAACGGCACTTTCAACGTTAGTTGTTGAAGACTATCTAGCGATAGGCTCTCAAATGGTTATGAAATCAAAAAAAGATAAATTTACGAGTGATAACGTGAGCGTTATTTTTGCTGATGGCGTTTCTGCAATAATAAATTACAAAGATGAATGTGATTGGCTTGACCCATATGACGGCGGAGCAAATCGAGGTGAGGCAACAAATTGCATTTCAATGGTGTATGATTTGAACGGTAAAAAAGGTAAAAATACGCTAAATAGTGATATCCTGACCCTAAACGCTCAGATTGAATGTGCGTTTATACTAAGCAATGGTACTTGTGCAACAACAACACCAGTTTATACCACGACAGTTGGTTCTTTATCATATAGTGAGTGCGAAAATCAGAAAGATGATTTAGGGATCAAAGAATGTTGTCCTGATGCCGATTGTAGTGGTACAGACTACTGGGCTGGAGCAGTGGCTTATTGCGGTGGAGTGAGTAACATGCCAACCATGGAAGATTTGGCACTTATGGCGTCAGATATATATGGAGTTACTGTAGGAACATATTCTACTATTGAAGATTTAACTTATGATATTAATATTGTAACAAGCTATGGATTATCTGATTTAGATACTATAACGTATGGGATATGGTCTGGTGATGAATATTCTTCTATGTACGTTTATCGTAGATATTTTTCTTCAACATTTACACAAATCGTAAGTGAAGGATATCGCAAATATTCAAATAGATACGTTTTTTGCGTAGAAGAAAAATAGATAATGGATTAATGGTTTAAATTACAAAAATATCTTATGCGTTGCATAGGATATTTTTGTATAAGTAAACTTGTGCTTGGCGGGAGTCGAACCCGCCACCTCTGGCTTCGGAGACCAACGCTCTATCCAACTGAGCTACAAACACAGATTAGAATTATTACATTCTCTCTGGTGCGTTTACGTCAAGAATATTCTCTAATGCACTAGACAAAACTGTTTTTACAGCGAAAACTAACGCCACTCTTGATTTCATCAACTCGACATCATCTAAAATAACTCTATTTGAGTTATAGAAAGAATGAAACTCACTTGCCAATTCTTGAACATAACGACAAATTGTATAAACCTGTCTATTTATAGCAGAATTTTTAATAACAGAATGATATTCTTCTAGTTTCAGAATAAGCTTTCTTCCGCCATCTACTGCTGGTAATAATTTGTCAACATTGATATTATTGATTAGCTCTTCGTACTCTGCAACACTTAATGGAGCATTAATTTTCTCTCCAGTTTGAGTATCAATTTTTTCAGCAACTAAGTTTCTTAAAATTGAACAAGCTCTAGCATGAGCATATTGAACGTAAAAAATCGGGTTTTCATCAGAATTAGTTTTAGCCAATTCGATATCAAAATCAAGCGTTGTATCAATATTTCTCATACACATCCAAAAACGTGTTGCATCAACGCCAACCTCATTGATTAAATCCTCTAGAGTAACCATATTCTTACGCTTACCCATTCTAACCTCATTGCCATCAATAACAAGATTAACAAGCTGTCCTAATAAAACCTCTAGCTTCTCTGGAGAATACCCCAAAGCCTCAATTGAAGCCTTAACACGAGCTACATAACCATGGTGATCAGCACCCCAAATGTTAATCATTCTGTCAAACCCACGTTCCAATTTATCGATATGATAAGCGATATCAGCGGTTAAATAAGTATTTGACCCGTCAGCTTTTTTGATAACTCTGTCTTGATCATCGCCAAAATCTGAAGATTTAAACCAACAAGCATCGTCTTGCATATAAATTTTACCACTTTTTTTAAGTTTCTCGACACAATTTTCAACTTCACCAGAATTATGCAAATCCAATTCTGAATAAAATTTATCAAAATCAACTCTAAAATCTTTTAACAAATCTTTTTGAAGCTCTAGCATCTCTTTTTTTGCATAATTGCTCAGAATTTGGGCGTCATCAGTTGGTTCATTCTCTTGCAAAAACTTTTTAGCCACAGGGATTAAATAATCACCCGCATAATAGTTTTTACGTTCAACCTCATCTGTAGGAAAATCAACGTCCTCACCCAATTCTTGCTTAATCCTAATCGATAAAGAATTGCCTAGTTTTAGGATTTGAGAACCCGCATCATTAATATAAAATTCTTGATAAACATCATGTCCATAGAATTTCAATAGATTAGCTAAAGCACTTCCCATAGCTGCCCAACGCCCATGTCCAATGTGAAAAGGTCCAGTCGGATTTGCTGAAACATATTCTAAAATAATTTTTTCTTTATCAATTTTCTCAGGCTTTGCAAAATTTTCTTTTTTATCAAAAACATCTTTAACAACTTCTGCAAGCAATTTTCTTCCTGCCTTAAAATTAATAAATCCACCGACTACAGTGTACTCATTATCTGTCGCATCAATATATTTAACTATTGCATTTGCGATTTGAGGTGGTGATATTTTTGCGAAACGAGCGAACGAAGAAACATTCACAGCATAATCGCCAAAATCAACATTTTTAGGACGTTCAACTGCCAACGAACCTTTATATTCAGTCATTTCTCCCAATTCATTGTTGTTTATTGCATTTTGAACTGCCGTTTGAATTTCGTTTATAAAAAAACTTTTAATCATTTTTCTTGCTCCATTATCTAAATCTTATCACTCAATTGTACTATAAAAATATTATTTTGTATTTTTTGTTTGTACTATAATGTTGTTATGATAAATCTCTCAAATGTCATAGATAGAATACGTGAAATAATGGAAGATGAGACCTTCACACAGCTTAGTGATGAATTAAATGGTTATCACGAAGCAGATTTGGCTGATATTTTTCAAGAGCTAAAACCAGAAGAAAGACTTCAATGTTTTAAATTATTGGACATTGAAAAAGCAGCTGACATAATGGAGTTCCTTCCTGCACAAGTTCAAGTCGAGCTTTTAGGCGAAATTGATGAAGACTTAGCCTCAAGAATTATTACAAAGCTTCCTCATGATGCTGCGGCTGACGTATTAGGCGATATGGAAGATGATGAGAGTGAAACTTATTTAGACAAATTGCCGCACAAATTCTCAGAAGAAGTGCGTGAATTACTTACATACAACGAGGATTCAGCTGGGGGGATAATGAACCCTGTAACGCTTACTGTCAACTCAGATATGAGTATTCAAGATGTCTTAAATTATATCAGAGTAAAAGCGATCGAAGATAATCTAGAGTTATATTATATCTATGTTGTCGACAAGCAAAACCACCTTTTAGGTGTTGTGTCGTTGAGAAAACTTTTGACAACTCCAGCTGACAAAAAAGTCGAAGACATCATGATCTCTGATATCGTAAAATTACATGTTGATGAACACAACGAGTATATTGTTGATGAGTTTATGAAATACCAATATAGTGCATTGCCAGTTGTAGATTTATACAACAGGCTTAAAGGAATGATTACTTGGGACGATGTTCACGACATTTTTGAAGAAGAAACAACAGAAGAAATCTACCAATCTTCTGGTATCTCTACTGAAATTGTTGATGAAGACGAGATTTTAACAGGTAACGTTTTTAACGCAATCAGAGCAAGAACTCCTTGGTTATTTATAACTTTATTGGGCGAATTTGTTGCTGTAAACGTTGCTAATCATTTTGATCATACACTTGAACTTTTACCAATAATAGCAATTTTTATGCCGTTATTAGCAGGATTAGGGGGGAACATCGGAACACAAAGTATAACTTTGATGGTTCGTGGCTTATCTACAGGACAAGTTTCACCGAGTTCTGCAATTCATCATGTATTGAGAGAAACACTAATTGGTTTGATTATTGGTGGCTTCTTTGGTATAATGGTGACATTAGTAACATGGAGCTGGCAACATAATATTGAGCTTGGTATCATAGTAGGTATTGCAATGGCGGTTAACATGACAATGGCGACTATAATCGGTACAGTAACACCTTTTGCACTAAAATCAATCGACATCGACCCTGCTATAGCTTCAGGTCCAGTAATTGCAACTACAATTGACGTTCTTGGACTTGCGATATATTTCACTCTCGTTTCAACTTTTTTGATAAAAGTTTTATAAAAATTCATAGGTAAATAATAATGACAAATCACGATAAAAACATTTATTTAGAAAAATCAAATACCTCGTTTAAAAATCAAACCAAAAGCCCATTCTTAAACCATTCACAACAAATTGAGGAAGAACAAAATTCTTTTAAACGCACATTAGCAATTATGATAATAACTTTTGTTGCTATAATTTTTACAATATTAATCTTTGCTGATTATGAAGAGTTTTCACAAAAACATTTTGGCGAAGACTCTAAAATTACACATTTCTTTGAAAAACATAGTCAAAAAAATGTGAAAAAAGAAAAAGCAGATTTTGCACTACCATTTGGTTTAAAAAGACAAAATATATTATTCTTAGCTGTCGATGCCAGCAATTCACCAGATGACCTTTGGACTGGAACACGTACTGACACTATGATTTTACTCAACGTTGACCCTAAATCAAAATCGGTTAACGCTCTTTCGATACCTCGTGATAGTAAAATTTACTTACCAGAAAATAATGGTGTGAATAAAATCAATTCAGCACATGCTATAGGTGGGATTGATATGGCGATAGAAGCCGTTGAAGATACATTTGGCGTCAAAATCGACAGATATGTAATGGTTCACAGTGACGCTGTTAAAGAAATGGTAGACGCTATAGGTGGGATTGATATGTATATCGAAAAACCTATGAGATACCACGATTATACTGATAATTTACACATTAATTTAAATATTGGTGATCAACATCTTGATGGAGATAAGGCTGTAAAATATTTACGTTTTAGACACGACAATCTGGGTGATATCGGTAGAACTCATAGACAGCAATGGTTTATTCGTTCATTAATTAACGAATTAAAAAAACCTAAAACAATAACGAAAATCCCTGATATGATTAATGTTGCCAACAAATACATTAAAACAAACATGTCAGTACACGAAATTTCTCAATATGCAGCTTTTGCGAAAAATATTGATATGAACAAAATCGAAGTAGCAATGCTCCCTGGCGCTCCCAATCAAAAAGGTGCGATAAGTTATTGGATTTTAGATCCAGAAAAAACCCAACAAGTGATAAATAGGGTTATTTATAGGGATAAAGCTCAAGAAAACCAGCTAACTCCTCATGAAATCAGTGTTTTATACACCTCTGAAAAAAAACAAGAAGCCAATGAGCTTATGGAAACACTTAAAGAAAATGGAGTTGTAATTAAATGTAGCGAACAGGTTTCTGTGGCTCACTCACATTTTACAGCTCATAGTCCAAGAACAACTATTGAATATTTTAACCACGCTAAAAAAACTATCCCACAATATACAAATATGCAATTCATTTACGATCCAAATGGGTTTTACTGTGCTGATACAGATTACACCGTAGTGTTGGCTGGAAAATAAAACCAAACCACTTTGAATAATTGCAAAATTATTATCAAATTGCATTACAAATTGTTGGTAACTCGTTTAAAGTTTTTAGAATTTTTTCATAATCCTCTTCGATAACCAAAGTCGAACGCAATTTTGCCGCATTTTTTACACCAGAAATGTAATATGGATAAAATTTACGACAAAACTTTATAGCAACTTCTTCACCACGCAATTGTATTTCTTCATCAAGATGAGCTTTTAGCATCTCTATTTTTTCTTCTAAAGTTGGAACAGGCAAAATCTCGCCAGTTGATAAATAATGCTCAACCCTACCAATTAAAGTTGGATCACCCAATACTCCACGCCCAATAGCAATCCCATCAGCACCACTATCTTCTAAACATTCAATCGCTTTTTCAACAGAAGTAACATCACCATTAGCAAACACAGGCACGTCAACATTCTGCTTCAACTCTTTTATCAACTTCCAATTAGCTTCACCAGAATACATCTGCGAACGTGTACGAGCGTGTATAGTGATAAATTCAGCCCCCGCCTCTTGCATCTGTTGTCCAAATTTCACATAATTTAATTCATCAAACGTATATCCTAAGCGAAATTTCACACTCACTGGCAATCCGCCACCCTCTTTAATTGCCCTTACCAAATCCATAGCAAGTTCTGGCGTTCTCATCAAAGCACAACCATCTTGACCTTTAACGACTTTATTAACAGGACAACCCATATTTATATCAATCATATCTGCTTTATCTGATAAAAATTTAGCCGCATTGTACATCATCGCTGGCTTATGCCCACTTAGCTGATAAGAAATAGGTGAATGCCCCTCATCACGCAACAAAATTTCTGTTCCGCTACGTCCGTTTAAAGTTTGTGCCAAATACTCAGAACTTATCATCTCTGTTGTTAAGAGGCAATTTTTAGAATACTTCCTAACCAATGAACGCAAAACATAATCAGTGATCCCCGCCATTGGTGCCAACGAAACCCTACTATTAATTAAATGTCGCAACTGACTCCTCATTATACTAATTGCCGTCCATATTGTCACTCAATTGTTCAATTCTAGAATTTGCATAAATCTTAAAATCGTCATCTTGCCCATATTTTGAAACAAAAGTTTTAAAATATGGTAGAGCCTCTTGCGATTTATTTAACAATTCACAATCAACAGCAATTAGATAATTAAGTATCAACAAGTCAGAATTAGAAACCAATGATTTTTTATAATCCTCAATAGCCTCACTATATCTTTTTTGAGAATCATAAACCATACCACGATAATAAAGTGCATAAGAATTGCTCGGCTCTGAACGCAAAATATCGTTCAATAACAACAAACAACTATCATAATCCTGCACATCAAAAGCCTCAATAGCACGACCTAAGTCAATTGAATTTACCTGCTTATCAATCACATATTCAAGCTCTTTTGCTTGTGTATTGGTTTTATCATAAGATAAAGCAATTTTTGTATATATTTTTGCCTGAGTATAATCTTCATTCTCAGCGTACAATGCTGCTATATAATATGCGATTGAAGTATCATTAGGCTTCAACTCCAATGCTTTTTTATAATAAACAATTGCGTTATTGCTATCATCTAAATTTTGATAAGATGACGCCACACCCAACATAGTAGCCCCAGTGGGTGGTTCTATTTCTAAATAAATCTCAATAGCCTTCTCGTAATTTTTTAAATTATATGCCCTAGTAGCGGCTACCAATTTTTCATCAACAGACTTATTTTTAATAGAAGTCATAGCCTCTGTAATATACCTGTTACCTGGAAATTTCTTATTAGCATCATTAAGCAATGCAGTCGCCTCATTATAATTTTGCAACTCGCCTAAAGCTATGGCATAATTTGCATAAATTTCAGGATTAGTAGAATTTTGCCTAATAAGCTCTTTATAAATGACAACCGCCTCACTCAGTTTATTATTTTTGTGCAAATCTAGAGCATAATTATATAAAACATCAGTTGGATTAATATTACTAAAATGTTTTTTAATATAAGCAACAAACTCTTGTGGCTCCATTGTTTCTTTTAAAATCTCAACGATCTGAACCTGTGCCGTAACATTAGTTGGATCAAGATATAAAGCTTTTTGGTACCAAATCAATGCCTCATTTTTATTACCCAAACCAGCCAAGCACTGTGCTTTGTATAAATTAAGCTCTGGGTTTTTTGAAGATAAAACTAGCACAGAATCATAAGCCTTAATCGCAGTTTTATAATCTTTTTTCGCCTGATATAAAGTTGCCACATTAATCCTTGTGTTAACATTAGTTGGATCAATTGCTTCGGCTTTTTGATAATATCTAAGTGCCTCGTCATAATCGCCCTGCTTCTGCATAATAACCCCAAGATTATTTGTAATAGTTGAATCTTCTGGAAGTTCTTCCAATTTTCTTTTAAAAATTCTCTCTAAAGAATACAAAACTTTTTTATCATCAGTAGTCTTTGATAAAACATGGTTATATTCCTCAATCGCTAAATCAAACTTATCTTCTTTGTCCAACATTTGAGCATAAACCATTCTCAAAGAAATATCTGAAGGATCAGTATTCAACGCTTTGCGATAATATTCAATTGCTTTTGAGTTGTTCCCTAACAATTTCATGATATCACCAGTTTGCTCAAAGCTTTCAGCTATTAACGTTTTATCACTCAAAGTTTGGTTAAATTCATACGCTGCGGCAGCGAATTCCCCCTCTGCACGCAATTGTTTTGCTGTATTAAATCTATTCAAAGGTGTTTTATCATATTTCAAAGCACTTAAACAATTATTTAAATTTGTAGTCACTTGCGAAGCAGCTAAAGTCGAATTTTTAGTAGAATTTTTATCAGGATAATATGTTAGATAAAATAAAGCACTTCTATAATCATCAGCTGCACTTTTATAATCTTTTTCTTTATTTGCACTATAAGCACCTCTAGCACAATATGCATTAATCAAGCCAATTCTTGCTGAATTATCTAAATAATTTATACGTAAAGCATTTTTGAATTCCGTAATCGCACTTGAATATTGATAATTAGCCAAATAATTTTGTCCTAAATCAAAATGACGTCTAAAATCAGCTTTGACAGGCAACGCAAGAATTAAGCTCAAAAAGACAGTAAGACAAATTAGTTTTCCTTTTTTCATTAGATTATCCCTCATTAATCGAATAAATTTATTTAATAATCTTTGCATAAAAAACATTTTTTTTCTACACATTAATTATATTTAATACAAAAAATAAAAGCAGCTAACCAATTTGGCTAACCGCTTAATTCATTCTACATGAGTTTTAAAAAATTACATGTCCATAAATGATACAAACTCCATTACATCATTGAATAGAATTTGCAACGGTAAATTCATGTCAATGTTCAAAATTTCGCCATCATCAAGCTCAAAAAATACCTGTGTTTCGTTCTCTACATTAATTTCTGCCATAAAATACTCCTTATTAATTTCTGCCAGTAACAAATCTTTTCATATTAATAATTACGGACATGTTTTCAAATAACTTTAACTAGTTGACATTATTGTTACAAAAGTTTATAATTAAAGAGAAATGTGCATTTATTTTATTTGTGCTAATATAAAAAAGAGAAAAACAGTCAATAAAGGAGATACGACCATCGCTAACGATAACAGAAACAACGGTAAAAAAGACCAAGTAATAATGAATGAAAGAATTCGTTCAAAAGAAGTCAGATTAATTGATGACAAAGGTGAAAACCACGGAGTAGTAGAAACAACAAAAGCGTTAGAAATGGCTTATGATGTCGACTTAGACTTAGTTTTAATCAACCCTAACCAAGAGCCACCAGTTGCTAAAATTTTAAATTATGGTAAATATAAGTACGAGCAAGAAAAACGTGCAAAAGAAGCCAAAAAGAAACAGCACACTGTTGAAGTTAAAGAAATCAAAATGCGTTATAAAATCGATACACATGACTATCAAGTAAGACTAAAGAGTATCGAAAAATTCATTGGTCAAGGCAATAAAGTAAAAGTTATCATTATGTTAAGAGGTCGTGAAATGCAGCATGCTAATCTTGCGTTTACGTTAGCTAATAAAATATTAACCGATCTTGAAAATGTAACATTAATAATTGAAAAAAAGCCTATGCTTGAAGGTCGTAATGTTACGACTTACTTAGCTCCACAGCCTCAATCATAATATATTAAAAAAACTTCTTGACTTGAAATTTTGACTATGTATAATAATTTAAGTGGCAGTTGAATATTTGCAACCATTTATCCTAAGAGTATTTACTTGCCCAACTTGACAAAAAAGAAACATTGCAATAGCTCCCTGTGGAGTGAAGCGAAACGGATTTAGTAATATAGAGCTAGCTCTACCAACTGAATTCAAATGACAAATTAATATGATAAGCCGCAATAGCTCAGTTGGTAGAGCAAGGGACTGAAAATCCCTGTGTCCTTGGTTCAATTCCGAGTTGCGGCACCACTAAAAAAGCCAGTCTATGACTGGCTTTTAAGCTATTTAGACCTATCGCTTACAACGCTCCAAAACCTTCAAAAACAAGTATGCTCAATATGCTCAAGTGGAGATAATTGTAAGTATGCTCAAGTGGAGATAATTGTAAGTCAAAAATGACTATGACTAAAAAGTACTGTTCCTACAAAAAAGTACCACTAGCCGAACACCTTATGTGTTGGGCGTTTTGGCGATTTTAATTAGCTCGGAAATTGTTCCTA
>JAWXUD010000038.1:0-13578 GCA_044432945.1 Candidatus Gastranaerophilales bacterium | reverse complement strand
ACACCGATGATGCCTAGTGTAATTAAGACCTCTGCTAGAGTAAACGCAGAACGCTTCGCAATTGAAACCACCCCGACCTCACGGTCACCCCTCCAGCGGAGGGGAATTACTCCCGCTCGAATTCGAATAATCCAAGATGGTTTCAGCATCTCATCACCGTTAAAATTTTCGACTATGCTATTTCGAAATAAATTCGGAATGACGCAATTTAGTGCAAGCTTTTTTTTGAATTTAAACATATAATCCCCCTTCTATCCTTCTATTAAATATCCATTATAAATTCATAATATCAATCTACAATGGATAATATCTATTGTCAATGGGTTTATGGTGTGTGTAAGGTGTATTAAGGTGAAAAAATGGGATTTAAAAAGAAATTAGGACACAATATTAAAGAGGTGAGAATTCAAAAGGGTTTGACACAAGAAGCGTTATCGGAAAAAATCAATATTTCTGCCAAAAGCTTGAGTCAGATTGAATTGGGTAATAATTTCGTATCAGCTACTACGTTAGAAAATATATGTTTGACGTTGAATGTCAATCCTAAAACGTTATTTAGCTTTGATGACATAGATGTCGATGAAAGCGATTTGGTTAATAAAATAGTGAATTTATTGAGAAATAACAGTCACTTGACTAAAACAATTTATAAGATTTTATTAGCATTGAGTTGATAAAATTAATTGATTAAAATTTATATTTATAATATTCTAAAAGTATGGATAAAGAGAAAAAAATAGCTGTTGTTGCCATGAGTGGCGGGGTGGATAGTTCTGTTACGGCATTATTGTTGCAACAACGTGGATATGAGGTCATAGGATTGACCGCTAAAATGGTCAACACAAAAACTGCTGATGTGGTTGTTGAAAATGCACAAAAAGTTGCTGACAAATTAGGAATTAAATTTGAAGTTTTAGATGTCTGCAGTCTTTTTAGTGAAAAGGTTATCAATTATTTTGAAAATAGTTATGAGCATGGGCAGACGCCTAATCCTTGCATTATTTGTAACCAATATATAAAATGGGGTGCTTTGTTTGATTTTGCTATTGAGAAACTAAATGCTGATGTATTTGCGACTGGACATTATGCACAAATTGTTGAAAATGATGGAGTTTACAAACTTTATCCTGCAAAAGATGAGCATAAAGATCAATTATATTTCTTATATCGTTTAGGTCAAAAACAACTTTCTAAAACACTTTTTCCGTTGTGTGAATACGAAAAATCTCAGGTTCGACAGTTTGCTTTAGACTATGATTTGCCATCAAAATCTTCGAAAGAAAGTCAGGATATTTGTTTTATACAAAAACCTATGACGACTAAGAATTATTTGGTAGAAAAATTTGAGAGTAAAAAAGGTGATTTTGTTGATATTTTGACAGGTAAAAAATGGGGTGAACATTCGGGTTATTACCAGTTTACTGTGGGGCAACGAAAAGGTATTGGAGTAGCAGCACCTTATCCATTGTATGTTGTGGATATTGATGCCAATAAAAATATTGTTTATGTTGGGCGTGAAGAAGATAATTTTAAAAATACTTTGCGTTCAGTTGATTTGAAATTTGCTTATGAATTAAAAAATAAAACTTTTGATGCGATGGTGAAAATTCGTTATAATATGAGTGCAAAAAAAGCTTGTGTTAGAGTTTACGAGGATTTTGCTGATGTTGAGTTTTATGAGCCAGTAAATTCTATAACTTCTGGGCAAGCGTGCGTGTTCTATGACATAAACGATAACCATCTTATCGGTGGTGGAATGATTACAAAATATGAGTTTAAGAATATAAACTTGTAATAGAAAGGGCAAAATGTATAATCCTAAATCTAAAATCGCAGAAGAATTTATCTCGCATGATGAAATATTAAAAACACTAGATTATGCTGAAAATAATAAAAATAATTTAAGTTTGATAACTAAGATACTGAAAAAAGCCAAACTCGCAAATGGATTGAGTTATACAGAGGCGTCTGTTTTGTTGGCTTGCGAGATAGAGGAGAAAAATCAAGAAATTTTTGAATTAGCTGAGCAAGTGAAAAATGATTTTTATGGCAATAGAATTGTTTTATTTGCTCCTTTGTATTTGTCAAATTATTGTGTAAATGGTTGTGTTTATTGCCCTTACAACCTGAATAATAAAACAATTTCTCGCAAAAAACTTACTCAAGAAGAGATTAAAAATGAAATTGAAGCACTTCAAAATATGGGACATAAGCGTCTTGCAATTGAAACAGGCGAAGACCCTATCAACAATCCTATTGAGTATGTAATTGATTCGATAAAAACAATTTATGACGTTAAGCACAAAAATGGTGCGATTCGCCGTGTTAACGTAAATATCGCCGCTACGACTGTTGAGAATTATAAAAAGTTACACGATGCTGGGATAGGGACATATATTTTGTTTCAAGAAACATATAATAAAAAGAACTATGAAAGCCTTCACCCTACTGGACCAAAGCATAATTATGCTTATCATACAGAAGCGATGGATAGAGCTATGCAGGCAGGAATTGATGATGTTGGGCTTGGTGTTTTATATGGGCTTTCTTCTTATAAATATGAATTTGCTGGAATTTTAATGCATGCAGAACACCTTGAGGCAGTTCATGGTGTTGGTCCGCATACGATTAGCGTCCCTAGGATTAAGAAAGCTGATGGGGTTAACCCAAAAGATTTTGACAACGGGATTGATGATGATACTTTCGCTAAAATAGTAGCTTGTATTAGAATTGCCGTGCCTTATACAGGAATGATTGTTTCTACTCGTGAGAGTGCAGAGTGTCGTCAAAGGCTTTTGAAATTAGGTGTATCACAGATTTCAGGTGGATCGAAAACAAGTGTTGGTGGGTACTTTAACCCGATGCCAGAAGATGAAAATTCTTCTCAATTTGATTTATCTGATAAAAGATCGTTAGATGAGATTATAAAATGGCTTTTAAATATGGGGTTTTTACCTAGTTTTTGTACAGCGTGTTATTCTAATGGTAGAACTGGTGAGCGTTTTATGGAGGTTTGTAAAAGTAAACAGATACAAAATTTTTGCCACCCAAATGCGATTACAACACTAAAAGAGTTCCTTGAGGATTATGCAACTGATGAAACTAAATTGGTTGGAGAGAAGCGATTAGCTCAAGAAATCCTTAAACTTGATAACGAAAAAATTAAGACTGCTGTTGAGGAGTATTTGAAAAAGATTTCTCAAGGCGAGCGTGATTTTAGGTTATAAATTCATATTTATAATGTGTTTTATAAAAAATCTTGTGAAAGCTTTAGAATAAGATAATTTGCATAAGGCATATAATCTCAAGTCACTAAATTCAATAGCTTTGCCGTTTATGCACTGATAAGTCAGTGTTCCTGTTTTGTGATTTTTAGAGATTATTTCACCAATATTTTGATGATTGCTTTCAATAATCTTTAATTTATAAGGGTTCGGAACAAAAAACTTGTTTTTATAACTAATATAGCAGGGTAAAAATGGGTGAAATGCTCTGATTTTATCGCAAATTTGTTCAGCATTTTCTGAGTTGAAATCAATCATCATTTCAGCAGGATTAATATTTTTGTAATATGATGCGTTTTTTTCGTTTTGTTTGATTGGAATGGTTATTCCATTTTCTAAATCGTCTAAAAGTTGACTACAGGACAATCTCGCCTGATATGTTGTGGCTGAGCGAAGCTCTTTTGATGTGTAATGTGGCAAGATTTCTATCTCTTTTTGAAGCAAAATTCCACCTGTGTCGAATTCTTTTTCCATCAAATGAAAAGTTAGTCCTGATTTAGTATCGTGATTTTTGATGGTTTGAATATATGGATTTGGACCTCTGTATTTTGGCAAGAGTGACGGGTGTACGTTTACTGTTGCAATCTTTGGCAGATTGATAACAGTTTGTGAAAGTCGCTCGCCCCAGCTTCCGACCAAAATTAAATCCGCATTAAGTCGCAAAATCTCTTTTTTAAACTGCTCAGAATTTGCCGATTTGCATTTGATTTCGTTGAGTTTATATTTTTTTATTAGGGTTAAGCTGTTTGAATTCTTTAATAAATCTTTAAAAAACAGTCTAAATTTTGAGTATAAAATTTTATCATAGCGTAATACAGCGACTATTTCGTGGTTAGAATTTTTTACTCCTTCAATGAGGTTTGATAACATTTCAGTGTTGCCTAAAATGACAATTTTCATTGTTTTTCCCTTTAATATTTGATTTTTGAAGCACGTTCCATTTCTCTAGTTTGTGATTTTTTCACCATATCTTCACGCTTATCGTGCAGTTTTTTACCTTTGGCTAGAGCTATTTCTATTTTGGCAAACCCACAAGTCAAAAATACTTCTGTAGGCACAATTGTGTAACTGTCTTTTTTAACTTTAGTATGGATTTTTAAAATTTCTTTGCGATTTAAAAGTAATTTGCGAACACGTTCAGCTTCATGGTTATGTCTGTTGCCTTGCTCATAAGGTGAGATGTGGCAGTTGTATAAAAACATTTCACCGTTCTCTATTTTACAAAAACTATCTTTTAAATTTATCGCATTTTTGCGAATGGATTTAATTTCAGTTCCTGTCAACACAATCCCAGCCACAAATTTATCAAAAATTGTGAACTCATGGAACGCTTTGCGATTTGTTGTAACTACTTTTTTATTCATAATCGTATTATATCACAGAAAATTATTGGTAAAGATAGCATTTTACACAATGTGTTTTAGAGATATTTGTGCTTGACGGGCTTTCTTCATAGCATTTAGGTGATACAAAAGGGCAACGGGTATTGAATTTACAGCCGTTTGGAAGCTCGTTTGGTGAGGGCAGATCGCCTTTTAATATTATTTTTTTATTTTCATTATTGTTCATTTGAGGAATTGAACTTAATAAAGCTTTTGTGTAGGGGTGTTTTGGTGAATTGAATATTTCTTTAATTTTGCCTAGTTCAACAATTTCGCCAAGATACATTATCGCAACACGATCGGCTAGGTATTCTATTACGCTTAAATCGTGAGTTATTAACAGAAAAGTTAAATTATATTTGTTTTTTAATTCTTTTAATAAATTAATAATTTGTGCTTGAATGCTTACATCTAATGCACTCACGGGTTCATCAGCAAGTATAAATTTGGGTTCTAGCATTAACGCTCTAGCTATGGCAATTCTTTGGCGTTGCCCTCCTGAAAATTCATGTGGGTAAAGGTTTAAACATTCTTTATCAATACCTACTAATTCAGCTTTTTCGTATGCGATTTTTTCGATTTCTTTATCAGAAAGCTTTGTATTAATTTGTAGGGGTTCTTTTAATGTATCAATAATTTTCATTTTCGGGTTCAAACTAGAATATGGGTTTTGAAAAACCATTTGTGCCTGCGTTTTAAACTCTTGCAATTCTTTTTTTGAGAGCTTTAAAATATCTTTATCGTTAAATAAAATTTCTCCTGATTTGGTCGGTTCTAATTGTATTATAGCTTTAGCAAGCGTAGATTTACCACAACCAGATTCTCCAGCTATTGCAAGAATTTCACCTTCAAATATTTCTAAATCAACTCCATTGACAGCATGTGTAATTTGCTTATTGCCAAAAGCTCCTTTATTAGAAACGTATTGAACATATAAATCTTTTATTTTTATTAATTCATTTTGCATAGTTTAGATTTTAGCTTAATTATTAGGTAAATGCAATTATAAAGTAAGGGGATTTTTGTTTTAACAAAAATCCCCTTACTTTATAATCCGATTATAACTCAAATTTCTCTTCTTCCTTCGATAGCACGTGCTAGAGTTATTTCATCAGCATACTCTAAATCAGAGCCAACAGGCAAGCCAAACGCAATCCTTGATATAGTTATACCAAATGGTTTGATTAATTTGTTGAGATATAGACTAGTTGCTTCGCCTTCGACCGATGGACTTAGGGCTAAGATTATTTCTTTAACCTCATTGTCAGCGACTCTTGTTAACAATTCTTTTATTCTAACATCGTCAGCACCAATTCCGTCCATAGGCGAAATCAGTCCTTGCAAGACGTGATATAAGCCTTTAAACTCGTTAGTTTTTTCGATCGCTATCAAGTCTTTAGTTTCAGCTACAACGCAAATAATCGATTTATCTCTGTTATTTGATTGACAAATCTCACAAGGCGTTGAAGTTGATAAATTAAAACAAACTTCGCAGGTGCGTGTGTTTAGTTTTGCTTCAACCATGCTTTGTGCAAATTTTTGAACATCTTCTAATGGCATTCTTAACATGTAAAAAGCCATTCTTTGTGCGGATTTAGGTCCTACAGATGGAAATTTTTGAAAATGTTCAATAAGTGTAGCTATTGATTTAGGAAAAATCATTAGAATGTTAATCCAGGGATATTTAATCCACCAGTAGCGGCTTTCATTTTTTCTTCCATTAATTTTGTAGCTTTGCTACTAGCTTGCATGATAGCTGTAGTGATAACGTCTTCTAGCGTTTCGATAGTATCAGAATCAACAGAAGATGGGTTTTCTGGATTGATAGCTTCTGCTTTTAATTTGATTGATTTGAATTTACCTTGTCCATCGCAAATTACAACAACAGCACCACCAGCAGATTCGCCAGTTAGTTCAGTTTTAGCTAATTCATTTTGAGTGTCTTTTAATTTTTTTTGAATTCCTTGAGCTTGTTTCATCATGTTCATGATATTCATGTTTAATTCTCCTTATAATATCCCATATCCTTTGTGAAAAATTGTCTTTTCCATGATTTTATTATACAATGAAAATATGAAAAAGCACACATATGTATCGGAATCTTTAAAAAACGGGAAAATTTTAAGATGGACTTTTATGCCATTGAAGGTTTATATTGCCCCTATGAATTTTTATTCAAAGCAGGGGCAGGGTGCAAAGTATCATCAATTGGTGAAAAAAGCACTTGATGCTTGGCAAAGTGCAACGAGGGGGCGTGTTTCGTTTCAGGTTGTCGGTAGTTTGCTAGAGTCTAATGTTAATGTCGAATGGAAAAGGGTTGAGAGAAAAGCTTTAGGTCATTGTTATTTTTCATTTGATGGTGCGAATAGGCTTTATGGGGCAGAAGTTGCCATTGGTTTGACTGATGGTGCTATTCATTCAGACTATATGGACGAAGGTGAGGTTTATCATACGATTTTACACGAAATCGGTCATGCTATTGGTTTGGGGCATAGTCCTTATAAAGAAGATATAATGTATACGCCACATATGAAAGGTGTTTTAAATATTTCTGATGGTGATGCGTTAACAGTTAATTGGCTTTATTCGTTGGCTCAGGGGGCGACTGTTTCCGAAATCTCTTCTAAATATGGAGTCGGTGGAGTCGATATTGACGAAATTATTTCAAAATATATGGATAAAAAAAATCCTACTGAGTTTGAAAAGGTTAGAAAATCTATTCATTTACCGACTCGTGATTTACTCGATGAAGCAGAAGCTATCGGGCATTTGAGGAAATATCATTTGGCTTTACAGAACGTTCAAATTTCACCTGATGTTAAGAAATTTTTCAATAAACCTAAATAATTGTTTCAAAAATTGCATTCAATAATTATTTGATATAGAATGATAGATAGAAAATTATTTTTATAGGGATATATATATGACAGTTCAAGATTGGTTTGAAAAACGTAAACAGGCACAAATTACTCGCCGTGAGTTAGAGGCAAAAGTTGAAATTGATGTTGATCCAGATTTGTGGATTAAATGTGTACATTGTGACGCACATCTTTTGAAAGATGATTTAGAAAATAATTCAATGGTCTGTCCTGTATGCAGTTATCACTTTAGAATAAATGCTAAAAAAAGAATTTCTCAATTGTTTGACGAAAATTCTTTTGAAGAAATGTTTGCAAATGTCCGCCCAACTGACCCTTTAGAGTTTGTGGATACTGAAGCATATAAGGATAGATTGATTAAGGCTAATAAGAAAACAGGCTTAGATGACGCAGTAATTACAGGTTTGGCATCTATTGAGAGTAACAAAATTGCGGTAGCTGTCATGGATTTTGATTATATGGGCGGTTCTATGGGAAGTGTCGTTGGTGAGAAAATCACTCGTATTATTGAAAAAGCTATTGAATTAAGATTGCCTGTTTTAGTTATAACTTCTTCTGGTGGAGCAAGAATGCAAGAAAGTGCATTAAGTTTAATGCAAATGGCGAAAACTTCTTGTGCCATTGCTCGTTTAGGTGATGCAGGATTGTTATATTTGAATTTGTTGACAGAACCGACCTTTGGTGGGGTTACGGCAAGTTTTGGTATGTTAGGTGATATTATTATCGCAGAGCAGGGCGCTCGTATCGGTTTTGCAGGTCGCAGGGTTATTGAGCAGACTATTAGGCAGAAGCTTCCTTCAGACTTTCAAACTGCAGAATATTTGATGAAATACGGTCAGGTTGACGTGGTTGCAGCTAGGGGTGAGTTGAAAAGTAAAATAGCAAAAATATTGGATATGCATAAAGCGTAAGGAAATTTTAGAAGTCAGATAAGAGGTAAAAATGGCAGTAGTTTTAGATTTTGAAAAACCAATAGTAGAAATACAAGGTAAAATTGAAGAATTAAAAAAAATAAGTTTGGAGTCAGGCATGGATTTAAGCAAAGAAATTAATACATTTGAAAAACAGGCACAGGATTATCGTGTTGATTTATACGGAAACTTAAAACCTTGTCAGAAGTTGCAGATAGCAAGACACCCAGAACGTCCTAATTTTCTAGATTATATAGATAACATTTGTGACGATTTCATAGAGCTTCACGGTGATCATGAGGGTATGGACGATCGTGCTATAATCGGTGGTTTGGCAAAAATAGATGGTAAGCCAGTTATGATTATTGGTACTATGAAAGGTAAATCTACGAAAGAAAATCTTGAGTATAATTTTGGTATGCCACAGCCTCAAGGATATCGCAAAGCGTTGAGACTGTTCAATCATGCTAATAAATTTAATTTACCTATTGTTACTCTAATTGACACTCCAGGAGCTTATCCAGGAATTAGTGCGGAAGAAACAAACCAAGGTGGTGCAATTGCAGTTAACCTTCGTGATATGGCTCGTTTGGAAGTTCCAGTTATAGCCATCATTACGGGTGAGGGTTGCTCGGGTGGTGCTTTAGGTTTGGCAGTGGCGAATAAAGTCTATTTACTAGAACATGCCTATTATACAGTTATATCTCCAGAAGGCTGTGCTTCTATTCTTTGGCGTGATGCAACAAAGGCTTCAGAAGCTGCTGAAGCTCTAAAAATTACGGCTAAGGATTTAATGAAATTTGATATTATTGATGGTGATATTAAAGAGCCAACTGGTGGCGCTCATCTGGATTATAAATTGGTTTCTGCAAACATGAAAACAACTATCTTAGAGAGTATCGAGGAATTGTCAAAATTATCTAAAGAGGAAATGAAAAACCAAAGATATAATAAATTCCGTAAAATGGGTGCATTTTTAGAATAATGGATAATTACTTTGAATTACAAATAAAAATTAATCCTGAAATTTCTGATTTAGTTTCTGAAATTTGCTTTGAAGAATTTGATTGTGAAGGTGTTGTTTTAGCAGAAGAAACTTATGATGATTTGGATATGACATCTACGACAGAGGGCGTTTTGAAGGTGTTTTTACGTTCAATCTCTTCAGATATTGTGGAGCGTGTACAGGAACAGCGTAATTTGTTAAAATCACGTGGGCTTGGTGACGATGAACTAGGTAGCTGGGATTGTTTATTAGAAACAAAAGAAAATCAGGATTGGTCAAAAAAGTGGAAAGAAAAATGGGACGTAACTCATGTTAGTGAGCGTATTGTCGTTGTCCCTGATTGGATAGAGTATTCATCAAAGGCTGATGAGGTTGTTATAAAGTTAGAACCAGGTTGTGCTTTTGGGACTGGAACGCACCATACAACTCAACTCTGCATGAAGGCTTGTGAAAAATATATGATGCCTTCATCTACAGTTGCTGATATTGGTATGGGGTCTGGTATTTTGGCGATTTGTGCTAAAAAACTGGGTGCAAAATCTGCATATGGCTGTGATAATGATGAAACAGTAATTGAAGTAGCTAGAGATAATGCGTTTAAAAATGATGTTAAATGTGATTTCGAATTAAATACTGCTGATAAAATCGTTGAGAAATTCGACTTTATTCTTGCGAATATTTTGCATAATGTATTGGCAGAGATTATGGGCGATTTAAAAGGTTTGATGAATGAGAAAGCAATTATGGTTTTGAGCGGGATTTTAGATGAAAAAAAACTAGTTGTCCTTGAGGCTATTGAAAAATACGGACTTACTTTAGTTGAAGAAATGCATCAAGATCAATGGGTCGCATTAGTCGTTAAAAAATAATTACAAATTTATATGAGGAAAATTTATGTCAAAAACTGCAGTAATAATTCCAGCACGTTATGGGTCTTCAAGATTGGAAGGGAAGCCTTTATTGATAGTTGCGGGTAAGCCTATTATTCAATGGGTTTATGAAAAAGCACAGGCTTGTAAATTGGCCGATATTATCATAGTGGCAACGGATGATGAGCGAATATTTGATGCTGTAAAAGAGTTTGGCGGAGATGTTGAGATGACATCATCAGAGCATCAGTGTGGAAGCGATAGAATTCTAGAAGTTGTGAATCGCCACCCAGAAATATCTTTTATTGTGAATTTGCAAGGTGATGAGCCTTTGATAAAATCGGAAAGCATTGATGATGTTATAAGAAACGTTCAAGAAGATGATTTGGCAGACATTTCAACACTAATTCGTGTTATTTCTGATGAGGGTGATTTGAGTAATCCTAATTTAGTAAAATGTGTAATTGATAAAAATAATTATGCCTTATATTTTTCACGTTCAAAGATTCCTTTTGAGAGAAATCTGGGGTGTGCGAAGTTTTATGCACATTTAGGTATTTATGGTTATAAACGTGAAGCATTAATTAAAATGTCATCACTAGCACAGTCACAGCTTGAATTATCAGAAAGCTTAGAGCAGTTGAGAGCATTGGAGAATGGCTTGAAGATTAAGGTTTCTGTAGTGGATTTTGTCCCTGTTGGGATAGATACGACAGAAGATTTAGAGAAATTCCGTTCAATTATAGAAAAAAATAAAAATTAGTTTGGTTTTTTATAAAAAAGTACTTGCTTTTTTTGTAAAGTTATTTTAATATATTATTACAAATGTTAAAATAAATATAAATAAGTTAATATTTGTCAAGTTTGTAACAAAAGTGTTAGATTTTAAATTATTAAGGAAAAGACTATGACTGAAAATTCTGAATTGCCTAATGAGGTAGAAGATCGCCAACGAATTTTATTGGCTGACGATGAAGCAAGTATTAGACGAATATTAGAAACTCGTTTGAAAATGGTTGGATATGATGTGTTTATTGCTCAAGACGGAGAAGAAGCAATCGCATTGTTCAACAAACATAATCCTGATTTGGTAGTCTTGGACGTAATGATGCCGAAGGTTGATGGTTATGGTGTAACTAGAGAAATTAGACGTACATCAGATGTGCCTATCATTATCTTGACAGCGTTGGGTGATGTTTCTGAAAGAATTACAGGCTTGGAATTAGGTGCTGATGATTATGTCGTTAAGCCATTTAGTCCAAAAGAGTTGGAAGCACGTGTAAAAGCCGTTTTGAGACGTACTAATAATAGAGAAATGTTTGCTCCAGCTGGTGGCAAATTGACTAAAAATGTTATTACAACTGGTCAAATAAAAATCGATACTGCACGCCGTCAAGTATATAGAAAAAATGAACGCATTCGTTTGACTGGCATGGAGTTTAGTTTGTTGGAATTGTTGGTTAATAATTCAGGTCAAGCATTTTCAAGAAACGAAATCTTGCAACACGTGTGGGCATACCCATCAGATCATAGAATTGATACAAGGGTTGTTGACGTTCATATTTCAAGATTACGTTCTAAATTGGAAGCTGATGCGACAAACCCAGAGTTGATATTAACAGCTCGTGGAATAGGCTATATGTTTCAGCGTATTGCATAATTAAAATTGTAAATAAAGATAAGAAAAAGGACTTACGTTAGTGGGTTCTTTTTTTTGTATAAATAATTAGAATTAATAATAAAGAAATCCAGGCTTGATTTAGAAAAATTTTATGATATTATAAAGAAATGAAATAAATGGCGGGTGTCGACAAGCGGTTAAGTCCTCTGATTGTGGTTCAGATATGCGTGGGTTCGAATCCCATCACTCGCCCCATTATCCCGAAAGGGATTTTTTTTGCCCTCAACATCACTGATGACGAGGGTTTCGACGGTTCGATTCTGTGTGTAAAGCGAAAGTGCAAGTGCGATTTTTTCCATAGTCCGAAATTTTTTCCATTTCTGTTTTGCCCCGCCTTTATAGGGGTTTCCCCGATTGCATTTAGTCGGAATTAGTCTGAAACTAATTCCCTAAAAAAACAATAGCACTTTAAAAGCACTTTGTATGTCACTCTTGTGATGTAAAAATACTAACTAAACCCACTCCCCTTGCGAGTTTAAGGCGAGTGCCAATGGTTAAAAGCATTAATGTCAGACTAAAGCAAAAATATCGGACTATGTAAGACATCAGTTTGGAAATTTTACTGGTCATTTTTTTAAATTGTAGAAAAAAATGCAGATTTCTCATATTTCTTTTGTAAAATTTTCTGCAACGAAAAATTAAAATTTAATTGATTCAGTATCGACACAATCTCGGAATTGAACTTCCAATTTCCCACCTCCCAAGCTAATGTGTGAACATGGATAATAATACCTATATAAATATAAACGATGTGGCAAAAGCTAAAGGTCTTAAATCAACAAGGGGATTGCGACTTGCCATTAATAAAGGATTATACATTACTCGTGAAGCAATGGTTCGAGGTGGTAAAACGTATGAAATACTTCTTGAAAGTCTTGAACCTGATATTCAAGAGATAATTAAAAAGGAGATGAAGTTTCAACCACCAGTTCCTATTAATATTAAAGAGGAAGAATATCCTGACTCCGCCAAAATGATTGCACTAGCAAGAGTTGACCTATTAACAGGGTGGATAAATTTTAGAGAAAAAGAAAGAAACAAAACTCAAGCTGATAATAAATTCGTTGAAATGTACAACACAGGTTATTTGATGAAACACGTTTATCAAGCAATCGGTTCAACATCGATCGGCTCAATTAAAAGATGGCAAAAGCAATATGAAGAGAGAAAAACGTGGCAATCGCTAGTTCCACAATACAAATACAGTTCAGCTTTAGAGTGTCGAACCAAACTTACAGATGAGATGATTGATGTATTTTTAAAAATATTATTGCACCCCAACAGGTTTTTAGAGGGAAAAGCAATAACACTCACAATTAATTTATTAAAAACTCGTGGAGTCGAAAATATACCATCTCCACCAACATTTCGAAGATATGCAATGCATTTTAAAAGATTTAACTATGATAAATGGGTTTTACTTCGAGAGGGCGAAAAAGCTCTAAAAGATAAAGTTGAGCAATATATTACAAGAGACATTTCAAAAATAGAGGTGGGAGATGTGCTTGTTGCTGATGGTCATAAATTGGCATTTCAGGTTATTAATCCATTCACTGGCAGACCGAC
>JAWXUD010000037.1:0-14173 GCA_044432945.1 Candidatus Gastranaerophilales bacterium | reverse complement strand
CCGTATAGATGGTTAATAAATCATTTGTATAATCTTGTATTTATGTTGTTTAAATATGAGAAAAATTTGATATGTTTTTTATTAGTTATTCGGGGCAAAAAATCTTTATTGGGGAAATTGCGGGGGAATGTAGTGGGGTATATTCATTGTTGTAGCGGGTTGCGAAAATCAAATACGTATAGACTTATTCCTGAAGAAGGTTATGTGGCGGTGCAGATGGATTATTTAAAGAGATGTCCAGTTTGTGAGCATACAGTAATTCAATTAACAAGAATTGATGCCAATAAAGAGCTTTCTATTGTTAGAAAAACTAATAAAAAAGCACAAACACTTTTTGATAAATTGAAAAAAAATATACTATATCAAGAAAAAGAGTTTGATTATAGCCGTCAGAAAAGTAAGTTTTATTTGAACTATAACGAATATGGAACAATAAAACGCTGTTATTCAAACCTAAGTACATTGAAATTGGGTTTGACAGAAAATAAAGATTTGAAAAAAATTAATACTCAATCCTTTTAAATTATCTTACTCTTTGTGAGGGGATTATTCCCCTCTATTTTTTTAAAAAAAGGAAATATTATGAAAAACGATAGCTATTTTTTGTATAAACTATACATGGATAAGATTTATACAGATAAAAATATAAATATAAAGGAATTAAGATGAGGTTAACGCCAAAGGAACTTGAGGTTATAGCTTTAGTTGCGTTGGGCTATTCTGATAAAGAAATTGGTACAAAGTTAAATATATCCTACGGGACTATAAGGACGTATATCGATAGAATAGTTATAAAACTTGATGCTAGAAATAGAACCAATGCTGCAGCTATATTTGTTCGTGCAAATATGGATTTTGCAATATAAAAAAGAGAATATATGAAAAAAATAATTCTTCACTGGAGTGCTGGAGGTTATTTGCCATCTATTTACGATCTAGAGCATTATCATTATTTAGTTGATAATGTTGGGGGTATTCATCGTGGTAAATATCCTGTTGAAAGCAATGAAATTTGCAAGCTAAATCGTTACGCTGCTCATACTGGCGGTGGAAATACTGGTGCGATTGGTGTCAGTATGTGTGCGATGGCAGGGTTTTTGAACAAAAATAATGTGGGCAAATACCCTATTACCAAAAAACAGTTTGAAGCAACGATGGAATTAATAGCTTCACTTTCATTGAAATATAACATCAAAATTACACCTAACACGGTTTTAACGCATTATGAATTTGGGTTAAAAAATCCTAAAACAAGTAGTGCTGGCAAAATAGATATTGTTTATTTACCACCTTATGATTGGCTTTTGCCAAATGAAATTGGTGGATTTATAAGAGCAAAAATTAAATGGTACTTATTAAAAATTAAAGGAGATTAAAAATGGAAGTATCTCATTACAATTTGTCTGGTGGCATAAATACATCTCTTACTAAAACAGAATTAGGATTGGATACAAGCAAGCTTTATTGGTCGGATTCTAAAAATATAGAAATTTATTCAAATAGGGGTATTACAAAACAAAAAGGTAACCAATTATTTTATGATTTAGGGAATGATGAAGCTATTACTGGATTGAATGAAATGAATGGTCAAGATAGGTCAAAGCTTTTGATTACGACAATTTCTGGGAAGATGTATGTTTATGACGATGTGTCAAACAATTTGTCAGAATTGGAACAGACTTTAACAGGAACAGACCCTCGTTTTGTGAATTTTTTAAATGGAACTGTTGTAACAACGGAATCTGATGGATTATTTTATGTCAAAGAGGATAGCGAATTAGGGTATGAGGTTGTTGATTGTGAATTGAAAGATTATTATGAAGAAACCGTTACTGGTTGCGTATTAGGGGTTTATAATGGTAGAATATTTGCAGCAACTGGTTCAACTATTTATTATGCAGCTTTAGGAAGTTATAATGATTTTACAACTGATGGTGATGCTGGTTATATAAGAGATTTTCATACTGATACTGATGATATTACGGCTTTAAAACCATATAAGGACTACTTAGCGATTTATAAACGTCATAAGGTCTATTTGCTTTCTGGTGTAACTGAAGATGATTTTACGATTACTGCTTTTGCGGATAAAGGTTCTTATTCTTCTGATGCGATTTTGAATGTAGAGAATAAGCAATATTTTTTAAGTAATGGCATTTATGCTCTTGAACAGGTTGGTGAATTAAATCAAATTCGTTTGGGGTCTGAAATCACCTCAAATATAAAGCCATTATTTACAAATTTTTCAAACGATTCTTTGGAAAAAAGTTATGCAATACATTATGAGAAAAGAAATCAGATTTGGTATTTTTTCAAATTTATCGATGATGATTATTTTCATACTATATGGATTTATGATTATGTTAATAAAGCTTGGTATAAAAGGGTTGTACCACAAGATTTGACTTGTGCGACTTTGTATAATGATGAGGTTTTGTCAGCTGATAGTAGTGGCAAAATTTATAAAGAGGACAGTGGGACAACTTTTAATGGAGATGCGATTAGTTTTTATTGGCAGTCGCCGTTTTTAGCTATTACTAAAAATTATCAAAGAAAGACAATTGATGAATTTTATTTCATGTTAGATAACGAGTATGATAACGACTTTTATTTTAAAGTTTATAAAGATTATGACAATACTTATTCAGATGATGCCGAGCATATTTATTCAATAATTGAGGAGCATCTTTATTGGGATTCAGAAAATGGCGTTGATTATCCATATCAATATTGGGGTGCTGATGATAGCACAACTCCTATTTGGTCAATTAGTAAAGAAGCAACCGAAAAAGCCGAAATCTCTGAGTCTAATTATTCAATTCAAATACATGTTGAAGGATATGAAGCTACGAGTTCTTGCACAATTATTGGGTTGAATTTTAAAGAAATTTATAATGACGATTAAAAAAATTACCACTCATTACTATATTACTTATTTTAGAAAGGAAAATTCAAAATGACAGACACAAACTCTTACTCAGCTTTTATTCCAGAGGTCTGGAGTAAACGATTAAACAACATTTTAGAAAAAGAATGCGTTATGCTTCAATGCGTAAACAGAAACTATGAAGGCGAAATCACCAATCAAGGTGATACTGTAAAAATTATTACACCTGCTGATGTTACAATTTCTACTTTAGGTAGCTCAAGCATTTCTTATAGTGAATTAGAGCCTACTTCAATGGATTTGGTTATTGATCAGAAAAAATTCTTTGCATTTAAGATTAATGACATAGCACAAGTTCAAGCTAATACTGACATAATGGAAGCTCATTTGCAAAACGCTAAAAGAGCAATTGAAGAAGTTCAAGACGCATACCTTTTAGCACAACACTCAAACGTAGCTACTGCGAATACTGTTGGTAGCGAAACTTCTCCTATTCTTTTAAGCAAAACTACAATTTATGAGCAATTTGTTAACCTAGCATTAGCATTGAAAAATTCAAATGCAGTAACTTCAACAAAACGTCCTTGGGTAGTTATTAACCCAACTGTTGAATCTTATTTGTTACAAAGTACTGAATTTATTGGTGCGCATAACGTAACCGATGAAACTTTAAGAGAAGGTTCTATTGGTAGAATTGCTGGCATGGACGTTTTAGTTAGTACAAACTTAGTTGAAACAGATAGCAAATACTATGTTTTAGCAGGTACAAATGAAGCTATTACTTTCGCATCTCAATTGTCAAAAATCGAAAGCCTACGTGATAAAGATTCTTTCTCTGATTTAGTTAGAGGGTTGTATTTATACGGTGCAAAAACTGTTCAACCTGATGCTTTAGCTAAATTAATCTTCACAACATCAACTACGGATTCAAACTCTGATACAGATACAGATACAGATACAGATGGTGATGTATAAAAATACAATTGAATTGTGATACCCCAAAATGTATCCTTGAGGCGATATTTCTCAGGGGTACATTTTTTAAACAATCAAAAGGAAAATTAATATGTTTAAAACAATAAAAAATGCAATTGTTGAGTTAGCAAAACAAGCAGTAAGCTTGGCAGAAGAAACGCTTACGGGTTCAGAAGGAGAAGCAAAAAAAGAAATGGCAATTGCTTATGTCATTTCAAATATTCCAGTGATTTCACCTTTCAAAACTATTGTAGCAAAAATTTTATCAAGTTTTATTGATGATGCTATTGAATTGGCTGTCGAATATATGGCTAGTTTTTCAACAGAAACAACTAAGGAGATATAATGAATAATTATCCAAATATGCAATCACAAAATATGAATATTCCCGAAAATGTTCTAGCACAAATGCAAGGGAATACTTCACCAACAGCAAATGTTTCATCAAATGCCGTTTATCAACAACCAAACCAAATGTCTAATATGGGCGTGAACCCACAAATGAATGGAAATTCTCAAATGAATACTGACAATGTTAACTCAAATGCGAATAAAAATTCAACATCAAATACCAAATCAACTGATGTAAATCGTGTTAGACAAATGGCGGCAAATGATATTCAAATAATTCAAAATTTGATTAAGTCTGGTATAGTCGCAAAAGAACAAGGACAAAATTTAATGCAATTCGTAGTTAAAAAAGCGTTTGACTCGATATCAAAAAATGTACCTACATCGACTAGCCAAAATTCTGCTTCTAATCAAAATACGCAGGGTAGCAATTACCTCGAGAACCTAGAAAACCCTCAATACTTTGAAAAAGAAGGACGTAATCAAGTATTAGATTATTTGAAACAATCAAATGCCAATTTTGATAAAGATGAAATGTCGAAAATAGTTAGCATGATTGACGTTATTGAAGAAACAGCAATCTCTAATTATTTGAAACAACAAGATCATGAAAAGACGTTGAATAACGAAAACGAAACTGCGAAACAAAGGCTGAGAGCAAATGCTCAAAAATCTGGAAACGCTAGTACAGAAAAGGTCTTCACTCGTGACGAAATCGGCAAAATGAGTGGTAAAGAATTTGCTTTAAATGAAAAATCTATCATGGAGCAACTAAGCAAAGGCATGATTAGATAAATTAAAAATTGTGAATTCGTCTTTAGGCAAAGTCATCTTTTTAAAAAAAAGATGGCTTTTGTTTAAAGATTTTTGACAAAAATAAAAAAAGGAGATTAAATGAACTACTTAGAATTAATCAATAAATGTTTGATTGAATTGAATTATAAACAAGTCTATAGTTTTGTGGAACTTACAAAAAATGATCATTCTAAACTTAAAAATATTTTGAATTTAATTAACTCAGAAGTTTGCTCGATGGGTAATTGGGAATTTTTATTGAATAGAGCAAGTTTAGAATTACCTAAAGGTGTAACAGAAATTGAGAACACAATTGTGGGCAAGATTACAAAATTGATAATCGATGGCGTTGCTTTTGAATATTGTAATGACTTTGAAAAATATTATCAAAAAAAATTGTTCCCTGCTAGTTATAGCATTTTTAATGGAAAAATTTTATTAAATGGATTTGATGAGGATAAAACAATAGACATTGTTTATGAAACATCAAATTATGCGGTAAATGGGGAAGGTGAAGCAATTGATTCGATGAGCGAGGGCGAAGATTCTTCAATAATTCCCATGCCTTATGTTGAACCGTTATTAGTTTATGGAGCATGTATGAGATTAAAAGCTAACCCAGAAAGCGTTAAGTTTAACTATTGGTATAGCATGTACAAAGATGCTTTAGCAAATCTGCGTTTGAAAATTTCACCTGTTTTAGATAACAGCCCTATCGTTAAAATGCACCGTAGGTAAGTGATTACAAACTTCATTATACGCCAATTGACGCAAAAAAAACAGGAAGTAATTTAATTCCCCCCTGTTAAGATTTACACTAGCCGAAATATAAATAGCATGATTATTATACTATTTTTTTGGGAAAAACACAAATAATATACTAAAAACGTAACAAAAATTAATATTAAAGAATTAAATAATATGAAAAAAATTACAGAACAACAAAAAAAGTTCGTTACAGAATACATAAAATCCTTGAACAGTGAACAATCAGCCAAAAAAGCAGGTTACAAATCTAAAGATTTAAAAGAAGTTGCAAATCGTTTACTCTCTGAAAAAATGATTATTAACGAAATAAAATTACAGCTTCACGACCAAATATCCTCACTAAGAGTTCATAAAGGTTATGTCATACAAAAGCTTTTACAAATCGCAGAGTTTTCGCTTGAGGAAGAGGAAATTTTAGATAAAGAAGGCAACGAAACTGGTAAGAAGAAGCTTCGAGATACTTCGGCAGGATTAAAATCTTTGGAAAGTTTATGTAAGTATTTAGGATTTAGTTCAACAAATGACGAGCAGGAATATGCACAAGCCAAAATCATCACGATTTCGAATTTAGATGATGAAAAAATTTAGAGGAAAAAATATGAAAAATAAACAAAAAGATGTCGAGCAAATATTGTTAGATGGAACTTCGCTTGATGAGTTAATTAAGATGAAAATAGAAGAAGAATTTAGTCAAGAAATTGAAAAAGCTAAGCAAAAACCGACTACCAAAATTATTACAGAAATTCAAAATGCACCTAAAGAATTGATTTTTTCTAAAAATGCTACGTTTAAATTATTTAACCGCAAGACAAAATCAGAAACTTATGTCAACGGCGTGCAAGCAGAAGCATTGTTGGGGATACAACATAATATTCGTGAAAAAATTTCAAACGCTGAACAAACAACTTTTACAACAGATAATGCTTATGTAAAATTTGAGAAAGTTGTAATCAAATAGATGATAGAATTTGTTAACTTAAATATTAACCGTAAAAATAATTGTTTCGAAAACATGGAATATTTTACAGAAGTCTTATTCTTGTATCTAAGATATGTCAAATATTTAGATGATGATTATGCACTTAATGGGCGTTCTTTTTTTGAGTATTTTGTTGAATTGGTGGAGAGGGTCAATCCATTTTTCTGGCTAATCCTATATGATAAAAAATTAACAGGGTTTGTTTTTTTAGACAATATCATCGGTAATCAAGACCAATTGCACACAGCTGAGCTTACAACTTGTTTTGATAAGGCTTATTGGGGAGATTATACAAAATTTTGTGCCAGAGTCTTTTTAAACCATTGTTTTGAAAATATCAAATTAAAAAAGATTAAAACGCTCGTTTACCCTCAAAACTTCCGCACAAAACAGCTTTTAAAGCATAACGGTTTTGTAAAAGAGGGCGTTTTGCGTAACGAAACAATAAAAAATAATCAATCTCAGGATATAGAAATATATTCTTTAATAAAAAAAGAAAGGTAAATTATATGAAAATTGAAAAACATGATTTAACTCAAAAGCTTGATGAAAAAGACGAGCTTTTTTTAGTTAGTGAAATCACAAAAAAATATGATGATTATGAACAAGAGCGTAGCATGCAACTCAGCGATATAAGGCTTGTGCGAAACGCTATTTATAATTCTGATACACACAAAATTCAGGGTTGGGATAGCAAAATTGAATTACCTGATATCTATGAGTTAGCCCAAACTCTAAAATCTCATATTAGTGAAAACCTTTACTCGCACCCTGATGCGATGTTTGATGTAGCTGGCACAAACCCTGAAACTCAAGGTTATGCTAATCGTCAAAAAGCGATGCTTGTTAATACGTTTGAGGAGATGAAGATCGAAGATGAAATCGAAAAAATTATTGACGGCATCATAGAAACAGGTGAATGCACTTTATTTGTTGGTTGGGAAACTAAAATTAAATCAATAAGACGCCCGCAAGCTTTTGAAGAACAGCTTTTAAACCCCGATTGTAAGGGGTTTGTTATTGAGGATAAAGTTATTTATGATAATGCTAAGTTAAAACACATAAAATCTGAGGATTTTGTTTTTGACAAATATAATTATGATAATTGGGATTCTTGTGCAAAAATCTATCGCACTTATTCAAGCATTGATGAAATTTGTTCTGATAGTGCGAATAATTTGATAAGTAATGAAAAAGTAGAAATCCTGAAAGGAGTGGTGGCAAGTAAAAAAACACGTGGGGATTTGCACGAAAAAGCTACAGATGGAAGCAAAGTAGAGATTTTGGAATATTGGGGTGATATTGAATTGCCTGATGGAAAAGTTTTGAAAAATTGGTTAATTACAATTGGAGCAAGACAAGAGATTTTACGTTTTGAAGCAAATCCTTTTGTCATAAATCCATTTGTTCACGCAAATATAATTCAAGCTCCAGCAACAGGAAGAGGTATCTCGCCATTAAGAGTCGCTCTAATTTTAAATCATATAGCTTCAACTATATTGAACAAACAAATTGATGCTTTAGCGTTGATGATGAATCCGCCATATTTAGCACCAAAAGGTTGTTTTAAAGGACAACAAGATGTTAGACCAGGTAAAATTATTGAATATGATGCCGCTTTGATGTCAACATCTCCACAGCCATTATCGTTTGAAAAAGCTATGGTTGGTTGGGATTTCTTGAATTATTTTAAAACAACGATTGAAAGTGCTACTGGTATTTTTAAAAATATGTCGGGTGATTTACAATCAAGCCAACGCACAGCTACTGAATTGAATTATTCAGTAAGTGGGCAAGAGGCACGTTTGAATATGTTACTAAATTCCATTAACAGAAAAATCATTATTCCAATGGTTGAAAAAACTGCTGAAATCATCGGTTATTTCAAAATGGGTACTGAATTTATTGGTATAAATGAACACGGCACAACGCATTTTATCGAAATCGATGATGACATACGTAATTCTAATTATGTTTATCGTTATGGAGATAGAAAAGCGACTTTTGAACGTAAATCTAAATTGAAAGAAATATTTGAGATTATTCAAGCGTTTTCAAAAGTTCCAGAAGTTGAAGAACAAATTGATTGGTTAGAATGTTTTAAATTCTCGCTTGAGCAGTATGGAATTGAAAATGCTAATAATTTTTTATTAAGCGAAGAAGAGTTGAAAGCTAAGGAAGCAAAAGAAGCAAGTAAGAAAAACTCGGTCAAAACAAGTGCTACAAGCAACGCTACTAATTCTACAGCAAATGCAAGCAATAAAACTAATAAAGCTACTCTTGCTAACGCAGCGACTGCCGCAAATTTAACAAATATGGCAAACAATTCTACTAATTCTGCCAATTCTGTCAATTCTACTGCCCAAATTTTAGCTAATATCGCAAATTCTAATAATAAAATTTAATAACTCACTAATTACTACCGCCTCATCATTTTTCCTATGAACTTCTCAAAATCTTTCAGAGGCGGTTTTTTTTGAAAAAAATTATGATTAAAGGAGAGTTATGGAATATAAATTATTAAAAGCACAGAGAGAATTTTTAGAAATCCCACACGATTATAGTTTAGATATTGCGGTTTATCAGGGTGGATACGGTTCTGGTAAAACATTTTCTGGCTCTTTGTTGGGGATTTTGTTATGTCTAAAGTTCCCTGGTGTTCGTGGGTTAGTTGGTGCGCAAACTTATACATTAGTGCGTGATACCACATTACAGACTTATTTTGAACATCTTGAGAGTATGGGATTTGTTGAGAAAAAAGATTATGAATGGTCAGCTTCGCTACAGAAATTGACGTTTAAAAACGGTTCTGAGATATTATTTCGACATTTTGATGAGCCTAACAAGTTGAAATCATTAAATTTAGGGTTTGTAGAAATCGAAGAGATGTCTGATATACCTTATGAAACATTTAAAATGCTTTTAGGGCGTATGCGACAAAAACCTAAGAAAAATTGGAAGAATTTTACATATAGAATTTTTGGACACACAAACCCTGAGATGCAAAGAGGTTGGGTTTATAAAACATTTTCTGACAAACGCCCAGTTAATTATAGGCTAATTACAGCACCTACAACGCAAAATATTTATTTGCCTGAAGGGTTTTGTGATGAGTTGAAGAAATTGTATGATGAAAATTATTATAACATTTTTGTTTTGGCACAAAATGGTGATTATAATTCTGGACATGTCGTAAAAGATTTTACTGATGAAAATATTAAAGATATAACTTATCAACAAGAAATGGATTTGCATATTACTTGTGATTTCAACGTTGATCCGATGTCTTGGATTTTGGCTCATAAAAGCGATGAAAAAGTTTTTTATTTTGATGAAATTGTCATGGAGAATACGACAACAGCAAAGGCTTGCGATGAATTTTTACGCCGTTATCCTTGCCATAAAGGTGCTGTTATTGTGAACGGTGACGCTTCTGGAGATAATAGAAGTTGTACGAGTGAGTACACGAATTATGTCATAATCAAGAAAAAACTTCTGGAATATGGATATGACGCAGAGATTAGGATAAAGTCATATAACCCACCGATAAAAAATAGGATTATGGCGTTCAACGCTAAAATCCGTTCTGCTAGTGGCGATATTTGTGTTTATGTAGATAAAAAATGTGAAAAATTATTATATAACATTTATGAACTCAAATACAAAGAGGGGACTTCTCGAATTGATGTGCCTACATATCAACAAATTAAGCAATCGAAAGAGCTTAAATTTCTCTCTCACCCTTTCGATGCCGCATCTTATTTGGTTGATTTTTATTGGCCAATAACTTTGTAAAACGAGGTTTTGGGAAAATTTATGAAGATAAAAAATAAAATAAATAATGATAAATGTGAATTGCACAACCAAGGAAATATTTGTAAAGGAATTTGTTTGTTTGCATCAAAAACTTTCGGGCTTGAACATAAAAAAAGTTTTCAGGGTTGGTGTGAGTTAGAGCAGATTTTTGATGATGAGACAAATTTTTGTGCATTATTATATGAAAAAAATACCAAATACATAATTTGTTTCTTAGGTACAGAAAGAACTAGTTTGAAAGATCATATAGCTAATTTGAAGATGGGGCTTGTCGGTAAAAACAAGCAGATGATAGAAGCAGATAGATATTTTAAATCAAAAGCTAAGCAATATAACTTTAACTCATCAAACACCTTGCTTGTTGGTCATTCAGAAGGTGGTACTGAAGCGACTTATGTCGCTATAAAAAATGATATTAACGCATTCACGTTTAATGCGTTTGGCATAAGCAAAAAAATATTTGATGAGAGTGTTGATTATAGTGATTTGATTATAAATTATCGTGATAATTATGATCCTGTTTCTGCTGTGAAATCAAATATTGGTACGACTTATGTATTAAAACCAATGCAAAAAATTTTGTTTGCAATCACACCAATAGGAATGCTTTTATCACACCGCTTAGAGAATATGTCTGACTGTAATAACGTGAAATATAGTTTTAGAATTTAGTCATCGAATAATGTTTACACTAATCTATATAAAAAAGGGAAGAATATGAATGAAATAATGGCATACTCGCCAATTCTAATCGCAGTGATGGTTTTTTTAATCCAACACCGCATAGTAGTTACTCCAGAACAACTTGAAAAAAAACATCGTGAAATTGTTGATGAGATAGAAGAAAAATTTGTATCGATACATAGTTTCAAAGATTTGAAAGCACAATTTAGCGAGGTCAAGGAAAAGATTGATAAGATGTATGATTTGCTAATCGATTTAAAATAATACAACTGCTAAAAGAGCAAAAGCCATAATCGCTATGTTGTAATGTAAAAAAGTTGGTAGACAAGTATCTTTAATATGGTCGTGTTGCCCGTCAGCGTTCAATCCTGCAGTTGGTCCTAAAGTCGTACCAGAAGCTGGAGAACCCGCATCACCTAACGCAGCCGCTGAGGCAAAAACAATTATTGCTTCCATTGGATTGAACCCTAATTGTAAAAATATCGGTACAAATAATACTGCCAAAATCGGGATTGTGCCAAAAGAAGTCCCGATGCCTATGGTGATAAACAAGCCAATAATTAGCATCAATAATGTTGCAATAATTTTGCTTCCCAACATAATTGGTATAATCCCATTGACAAGGTTTTCAACGCCTCCTGTCGCACTCATAACACTTGCATAACCCGCAGCGACAAGCATGACGAACGCAACATATCCCATCAACCCAATACCTTCATTAATCAAAGTATCCATTTTTTTAGGATTAATTGCTTTTGCTCCAAAAATTATAGTCAAACCAATTAATGCACCCAATGGCAAAGATTTTGTCCAAAGTTGAACCCCTAAGGTCGCAATCGCAGCCAAAAGCGTAATATAATGACTGGTCTTAAATCTTAATGAAATGCGACTTTGCGTTTTTACTTCAAAATTGTCGTATTCACGAGGCTTACTAAACGATATAAACACGGCCCATAAAAGCCCAACTAAAAGCCCTAACCCAATAAACCAAACGGATTTTGTAACATCAAAAACGCTTACAGTCATTCCATTTTCTGTCAAATTTTCTGCAATTAAGCTTTGAAAAATTAATCCAAAACCAGCAGGAAATACGATGTATGGGGTTACTAACCCAAAGACTAAAACGCTTGCGACAGCACGTCTGTCAAGTTTAAGTCTATTCATCAACGATAACAATGGCGGGATAATTACTGGTATAAATGCTATATGTACAGGAATTATGTTCTGTGAAGCACAAGCAAGTAGAGCTAATATCATTAACAAAATATATTTATTTTTTTTGATGATTAACGAAATTCTTTTTGCCAAAACATCTGCAAGCCCCGTGTGTGCCATCGCAGCCGCAAAAGTTCCTAGTAAAATATAGCTCAAAGCTGTTTCGCTATTTTTGCCCATTCCGTTAATGAAAATATTCATTATTTCATTGACAGGCATTCCTGCGACTTTGCCAGCGACTACGGCAGAAATTAATAACGCCATAAGCACATTTATACGGCACAAGCATAAAATGCAAAGTAAGATAACTGAAATTATAATAGGATTACATAAAAAATCAATCATTATTTTGTTGGCACTCTACCGCAAGATTTGTCTTCATCGCAGAAGCCCAATCTTTCGCATTTCGGCACTAGGTAAGGCTTTAACCAAGGTTCTGATTTTATCATCTCCTCGCACATCAATTTTAAAAGAATTCTAATCTCATATTGCGCTCTTGTACAAAGTCGCAAGTTAGCTACGTGGATAAATTCTCGTAAATTCATGCTGACAACCATCGAACTAGCGGCAGCGTTTGGAAGTACAAAGCGAGCATCTTCGGCAGGTACTCCTGCATCGACAAATTCCTGATATTGTTCGGAAATTTGTTTCATAAACGATTCGAATTTTGTTTTTAATTCAGGATTACGCTCAATAGTTGGCGGGATTATGTAATCAAATTGTCCTTTTTCTTTGACGTAGCGTTGTGATTTTTGTGAAAATGACATATGACGATGTCTGACAAGTTGGTGCGTGCAAGCACGAGAAACGTTAGAGATGGCAAAGCTTACTTGAATATGTTCAATAGTTGAATAATGTCCAGAAGATACAACACGCTCAATGAGTTTCAACATTTTTTCTTCATCATCAGTTGAGCTATATATGTTGATAGGATAATCCGCACTATAACAAGTTCGACAAGCCGTGTAAATCGTCTTTAACATATTTTTAGGCTTTGAAATCAAAGTAACAACTGGTTTATTTTCCATATCTATTTTTCTCCATAATATTAGTCTATAAGTCAATTATGCCATTCTTGGTTGAAAAAGGCATTATTGTAATTTATTTTAACAATTCATATTGAAAACTTATTCAATAAAAAAATTACAAATATTAATATTTAATGCTTCTGAAATTTCTATAAGTTTTTTAATACTTGGCACACATCGACCTCTTTCAATAGAAGTAATATAATCTTTTGATACAGAAATTAATATACTAAGTTTTAATTGAGTTATCCTAGCTTGTTTTCTATATTTGCGAATATTATTCTGCAATATGCTTATTGTGCTTGACATATCCTAATTGTAATGCTAATATTGCCATGAAAGTTGTAGTTATAATACAACTTTTGAACGTGAAATTTATTGGAGGATTTATGAAAACGAACAAAAACCAACAAAAACAATGTGACGAAAACCCTTTATTAAATCGGGTTCAAGGTGGCAATCGTATTCCCCTCCACTTGAACGCAAGCGAGCAGAGGCAGAAAGCGAAAACCACGCTTTTCGCACTGCAGTTTAATGCGAGTGAAGCAAGACGGGGTGGCAACGAAGTTGACGGGGTGGTTTCAATGGCGAAGAAATAAAATAGTAACCACCCCGCCTTACAGGCACCCCTCCACGGGAGGGGAATTTAGAGCGTGGTAATCCATAAAAACATTA
>JAWXUD010000036.1:0-15151 GCA_044432945.1 Candidatus Gastranaerophilales bacterium | reverse complement strand
CTTGCGATGGAAATAATCAATATGATTCTGACTGTACAACAAGTAGCGGCTGTAGTTATTGTTCATCAAACAACTGGGCTGGAGCTTTAGAGGCGTGCGATTTAGCTGGCAAAAGATTGCCCGATAGAACAGAGCTGTTAGAATTGATTTCATATATGTATGACATAAAAGATCCAGCTTGGAACACGGCATATACACTAGCACCAAATGCAAGTAGTTGGTCAATGTTTGGATTAGATTCTAATTATCATTATTTTTCATCTGATCAATATACTTATGAGCAAATGTATTGGATAAGGTTACAAGATTATGATACATGCAGTGGTAATAGTCATAAATCTGTGGGAGCAAAAGCTCGTTGTGTGACTGAATAATCGGACTTTAACGCCTGAAAATAAAATATTATAAAAGCGACCGCATTATTGAATTAATTCAATAATGCGGTCGCTTAATTTATATTAAAAATTTAATTATTTTTAACAATCTTCACATCAGGAAATTTTTCTGCCAACTTATTAAAAACGTCCATTTCTAACTTAGTGGTTTTGCCTGTGATTTTTTCAGAAGATGGAAAAAATCCGAAGTGACGATTTTTCTCTATAAGCGTGTCAATAGTTGCCCTATAGCTTAAACCTTGTGTATTCATAGACTTATAACCAGCTTCTGCTAATTCACCTGCTACAGTTAACATATTTGTTCCTTTTGGGAATTGTAGTGCTTTAAAATTTGGGTTTTGATTAGTTCTCATATTGTGTATTTGCATATTTATCCTTATTCATTTTTATCTATTATATATCTTTAATCCACTCAGCATCTGGATATTTTGGTAAAATTTCGTTGTGATACAAATCAGTTTCAACGTCAAGATTTCTTCCTACAAGAGAATCTTGAGCGTAATTACTTCTGCCTCTCATAATCGCTACATCAGGAATTGAATTTCCCATTTCCATACGGATCTTATTGTGTTCAGGACTATTTATATATTTACGTGTATCTTCAAATGAATTACATATACTAACAACTTTGTACTTAAATTTAGAGTTTTTGACAAGCTCAAACAAACCTGCATCTTTTGGTAATTTTATTGAGCAAAAATTTGTATTACTAGAATTTACACCGTTTACCCCTTGTGTATTCATCGATATATTTCCTTTTATAAGTTCCACTATTTTTTTAATAACGCCTAAAAAAAAATTATTGCTATTTATTCGAAAAATTGTTAAGTTTTTTTTACAATTAGTTCAGAAATGATTTAGCCATACATTTCTTCTTTATAAAATGCAAACTCTAAATGTCCTAAAATAATTGTATCGCCATCAGTAATCCCAAGTTTTGTAAGCTTGTCAAAAACCCCCATAGATTTCAGGATATTTTGCAGACGTAAAACTTGTTCGGTGTTGCGTTCATCAGTAACACCTGCTAGACGAGAGATTTTGCCACCAACAACGATATAAACGCCTTTAGCTGCTTTGTGGATTTCATAAGCACTATCATCGTTATTGTAAGCATCTAGGTCTTCTTCGACAACGACTTGAGAAACACGTTTTGGTATTTCATCAACTTTTTTGCTCATAAAATCAACAAATTCAGTTAAATGCTCACCTGTAACCGCAGATATTTCAAAAATATCTTCAGAAACTGTTTTAAACTGATTATAAATTTCTTCTAGAGTTTCTTCAAAAACAGAATCGATTTTATTCAATACAACAATCTGATATAAATCCGCTAACTCTTCAGAGTGTTTTGCCAATTCGTTATTAATCATCATATAATTATCAAAAGGATTTTCTTCGCTACAGTCAACTAGATGCACCAAAAAACGACATCTTTCGATATGTCTTAAAAAATCGTGTCCTAATCCTATACCTTCAGAAGCACCCTCAATCAACCCTGGAATATCAGCCACAACATAGCCATCTCCTGAGCGTTTTTTAACAACGCCAAGGTTTGGAATAAGTGTTGTGAAAGGATAATCAGCGATTTTAGGTTTTGCAGAACTAATTCTACTGATTAAAGTTGATTTACCAGCGTTTGGCATTCCTAAAAGCCCAACATCAGCTAAAAGCTTCAATTCTAAATATAATTCACGTTCAATCTCTGGCTCACCTGGCTCACAAAATTGTGGAGCTCGTTTTTGTGACGTAGCAAAACGAGCGTTTCCACGTCCACCACGTCCACCTTTAGCCACAAGTGCTTGTTGATCGTGTTCGGTCAAGTCAGCGATTATAGTGCCAGTTTTGACATCACGAACAACAGTCCCTACTGGAACTTTGATATAAGTGTCTTTAGCACAATGTCCGTGCATATTCTTAATCCCGCCGTTTTCACCAGCATCAGCTTTAAAAACAGATTTGTGTTTAAAATCCATTAACGTAGACATATTCTCATCAGCCACTAAATAAACATCTCCGCCACGACCACCGTCACCACCTGCAGGACCGCCTTTATCTACATATTTTTCACGCCTCCAAGCGACCATTCCGTTGCCACCTCGCCCTGAAACTATTTTTATTTTACTCTTGTCTATGAATTTCATTTTTTCACCATTTTATATTTTAATCCGCTAATCTTTTTTTTGTATTATAATCATAATACTATGAAAAATTTAAAAAATACATTATTTTCAAATAAAGAAGTTGAAATCGGTGAAAACTCTAATATTGACAACTATATTATGGCGATAGAATCAAGTTGTGATGAGACTGCTTGTGCGATTGTTAAAAACGGTCGTGAGGTTATTGCAAACGTTGTTGCATCACAAATAAAAACTCACGCACAATTTGGTGGGGTTATTCCTGAAATCGCCGCTCGTGAACATTTAGAATCCATCAATGTTGTCATAGACGAAGCTTTTAGGATTGCGAAAAATGATGCGAACATAACCCCTCAAGATATTACAGCTTTTGCAGGGACTGTTGGTCCAGGTCTTGTTGGGTGCTTGCTGGTTGGGTTAAACGCCACTAAAACTCTTGCTTTAACCTATGACAAACCATTTATTGGTGTAAACCATTTGAATGCACATCTTTGTGCAAATTATATCGATACTGATTTAAAACCACCTTATATAGCTCTTTTGGTTAGTGGTGGACATACGCAAATTATTGATGTTGAGTCGTATCAAAAGCAGACGATTATTGGTGAAACAATTGATGATGCTGTTGGTGAGGCTTATGATAAAGTCGCTAGGCTAATAGGGCTTCCATACCCTGGCGGTGCTGTGTTAGATAAGCTTGCTCAACAAGGTAATCCTAAGGCTTTCCAGTTGCCTGAAGGCAAAGTTGAAGGGTACAATTTTAGTTTTAGCGGGTTAAAGACAGCTGTTTTGCGTTTGGTAAAATCTTTTGATAAAGAAGAATTGCCAGTCAACGATGTATGTGCTAGTTTTCAGGAATGTGTTTCAAAGACTTTATTGAAAAAGATTAAAAAAGCACTTGATGAAACTGCATACAAACAAATCGTCATCGCAGGTGGCGTAGCAGCTAACTCTGAAATCCGTAAAAAGATTTTCAACCTAGAAGCAGAAGGAATTAAAGTTTTTGCACCACCGATGAAATATTGCACAGATAACGCAGCGATGGTCGCTTCTTGTGCTTATTTCGATCGTAACACATTTGATGATGTTGATGTAGAAGTGTTTTCACGTGTCAAATTTATTAAAAAATAATCTCTTATAAACGTTTAAACATTTGTTAATTGTTTAGTAGTTGCTTTTGATAGTATAAAATCAACGATTTTCTTTTCGATTTGGATATTGAAATGTGAATTAATTTCTTTTATAAAATAACAAGGGCTTGTAACGTTTATCTCAATAATTTTGCCATCTATCACATCTAGTCCAACAAGAAAAACTCCTAACTTGTTCAACTCTCGAGCGACTTTTGCAAAATCATTTTTCTCTTGTTCGCTCAATTCAGCACGTACAATGTTGCTATCACAATGCTCGTTGAATTTGAAATCATCATTAGATGGGAGTTTTTGCACGCACACATCAAGAACTTCTTCACCTAAAAACAAAACTCGCTTATCACCGTGGACAGCTTTTGGCAAATATTTTTGAACCATTATTAATTTTGTCTGATTATTTGTCACTGAATTTATAATTACAGAAGTATTTTTATCACCTTTTTTCAATGTCATAACCCCAGTTCCAAAACAAGCACCAAGAGGCTTTAGCACAATTTCATCGTGTGTGTTTAAGAAATCGATTATATCGAATTTTGAAGCAGTAACAATGTTTTCGGGCATAAATTCCTGAAACCTTATTGCGTGAAGTTTTTCATTGAAATCTCTTACAGCACTAGGTTCGTTGATTATTATTGTTTTTTCTCTATCAACAAAATCGAAAATGTATGTTGAATTTATGTAATCAGCATCGACTGGTGGATCTTGACGAAACATTACTAACTGAAAATCTTCTATTTTTTTATCAGAGAATGATTTTTCATAACAAATATTCTCATTATCTTGATAAGATTTGCTACAACTAGCAAAAGCGACACCTGATTTAAGGCTCAATTTGTCTATTGTGGTTATAAAAACATTAGCATCTTGGTTTAAAAATTCTTTTATAAGCCAAAAATTTGTAACAAGATTGTTGAATTCAAAATATTTCAGTTCAACTCTGTCGATTATATATAAAATATCCATTTTCCCTCACGTTTCTTCTTTGATATTTGCATAAACAAAAATATTACTCAATAATAAATTGGGCTAATTTTTCTTTATTTGAATTAAATTTATTTTAGGCTAAAATTGGCTTATGAATTATGAAATATTAATGAAAAAATGTATTGAATTAGCAAAATTAGGCACTGGCAAAACATCGCCAAACCCCTTAGTCGGTTGTGTTGTGCTAACCTCAAAGGACGAGATTATTTCAACTGGTTTTCATTCAAAATATGGTGAAAATCACGCAGAACGTGACGCCTTATTGAAACTAAAAAATGGTGAAGAGGTAGGTGGAACGCTAGTTGTAAATCTTGAACCTTGTACTCATTTTGGAAAAACTCCACCTTGCGTAGATTTGATTATCGAACGCAAAATCAAAAAAGTTGTAATCGGAATGCGAGATGTCAATCCAATTGTTGCAGGTAATGGAATTGCAAAACTTAAATCAGCTAACATTGAAGTTGTTGAAAACGTATTGAATGAAGAATGCAAAAAGTTGAACGAAATCTTTATAAAAAACCACCTGAATAAAAAATCATTTATCACAATTAAAACAGCAACAACTCTTGATGGCAAAATCGCTACTTCAAATGGTTCTTCAAAATGGATTACTGGTGCGAATTCACGTGAAAAAGTTAAAGAAATTCGTGAAAAATATGATGCGATGATGACAACTTCTTCTACAATAATCACCGACAACCCAACCATGGCTCATTCAAAAAAAATCATTTTAGATAGAAATTTAAAAACAAACCTAGATTTTAAAATCTATAAAGAAGGTGAAATATTTTTATTTCATAGCGAAAAACATAAACCAAAATTTCAGAGAGAAAATATTCACTTTTTTGCGACACCTGAAAAAAATGAAAAATTAGATTTAGATTTCATCTTTAAAAAAGCTTTTGAACTAGGCATCATGAGTATTTTGATTGAAAGCGGTGGGATTTTAAACGGTGAAGCTCTTCAATATTGCGATAAAATTTATCATTTTATCGCACCAAAAATCACTAACGACAATTCTTCAAAATCCTGCTTTAATAGCTCTTTTATTAACAACATCAATGAATGTAAAATTTTTAAAATTGAAGAAGTTAAAAAACTCTCTAATGATATTTTATTAACATACTACCCTGAAATTTAGTCGATAACTTTTCCATCAAACACTTCCATAATCATGTTTACGTTATCTGAATGCATCGATTTTATAAGCTTTTCTCCGTTATTAGAAGCTTGAGCTTGTTTTTTAGTCGTAATTTCTTTTTTAATATGCTCTACTTCAACGAAATCAATTGCTTCTTCAACCTGCACCTCTTTTATAACTTTTTTCACTGCGACATTAGCTGTCGCATTAGGCTTTGGGAGTAAAGATGCCTCTTGCATAATCGCATCATCACCTGATTGCGGAAGTCTGATAATTATTTTAGACTCTTCTTGTGAGAACATTGTATCCACTGCTGATTGAAGAACTTGGCGTTTGTTTCCTTCTACGAACTGCTTTAATAAAGTATCGCTTTTGATAGTCAAAAGCACTTCATCTTGAGATATTTTTATAGGCTTAGCCCATTGTTTAAGAAGCATTCTTGTTGGTGTACTTTGAATATTTGTCAAAAGCATTTCCCATAGTGAGTTTATATCAGCACCAGTATTTTGTTTTGCTACTGGCATTGGTGTAAAGCTCTCTTCTTCTACTTTTTCAGATTTTGTTTCTGGCTCTTTTTTAACAATTTCCTTTTCTCTCGTTTGAGTTATTGGAGTAGGTGTTGTTATTTCTGGCTTAGTAACAGGTTTTAAATCAGGTTTTGCAACAGGCGATGGTGGTGTTTTAAACTGCTTAACCAATACTGGCTGAACTTCGCCACCCTCTAAACGAGAAATTCTATTTTGTAATTCTATTAACTTTGTATTCTCAACCAAATTTGCTATATCAATAATCCCAACTTCTAACCAAAGACGTGGATTGTTTGAAGTTTTAATCTCTTTTATATAATCTGCCGTTTTTTCAATAAGAAAAACTATTTGATGAGTTTCAATTTTTTCTGATTGAGATTTTAGCACGCTAATTTGTTCTTCATTTGCTTGTGTAAGCTCTTGGACTATTTCTTTGCGACAATTTTTAACGATTAGTAGATTTTTTAAATAATCCATCAAATTCGTTAAAATCTGAACAGGCTCGTTGCCTGAATTATATATTTTTTCTAAATCTTCAATAGCCTCCTGCGGTTGTGCCTCTATTATTTTGTCAGCTAATACTTTTAAGGTGTCAAAAGATAAACGTCCCAGTAAGTTGTTAATATCTTCAGTTGAAATCGCCTCTTTACCATCAAGTACGCTTAGTTGGTCTAACAATGCGATACTATCACGCATTCCGCCAGCAGAATTCTTAGCGATATTAAATAAAGCGTCATCAGTAATGTTTATTTTTTCTAACTCTGCAATTTTTTTCAAATGTGCAACTATATCATCAGTTGTTATTCTTCTAAAATCAAAAGTTTGGCAACGACTTTTTATCGTATCAAGCACTTTATGAACTTCAGTTGTTGCTAGAATAAATATAACATTTTTTGGTGGTTCTTCAAGCGTTTTTAAAAGTGCATTAAACGCAGTTGTTGAAAGCATATGAACTTCATCAATTATATATATTTTAAAACGACTGCTCACAGGTGCATACATCACTTTTTCTAAGATATTTTGTGCGTCCTCGACTTTTCTATTACTCGCCGCATCAATTTCTATAACGTCCATCGGTATTGAATTAGTGATATTCATACAATTTGAACAAACCCCACAAGGCGAAGCTGTGATGCCAGTTTCACAGTTCAGAGATTTAGCGAATATCCTCGCAGTAGACGTCTTACCAGTACCTCTTGGACCAGTAAACAAATATGCGTGAGAGATTTTATCTAAATCTATTGTATTAGTTAATGCTTTTTTAATATGCTCTTGACCAACAATTTGCTCAAGAGTTTGCGGACGATATTTTTGATATAGCGGTATATATTTTTCATTCATGATAAAATCATTGTAACAGAAAATAATTCAAAGGGCAATTTATATGAGCTTTATAAAACCAAAAAAATTAGAATTGGGCAATACCATTGGTATTATTGCGACTTCAGGAGCGTTGCTAGGCGACCCAAAACGTCTACAGCTCGCTAAAAATTATTTTGAAACTTTAGGCTATAAAATCAAAATTAGCGAAAAGATTTTCTCACAAAATCGCTATCTTGCAGGTGATGATACAGTTAGAGTTGAAGAATTACACAAATTCTTTTTAGATGAAGAAGTTGATGCGATTATTTGTTTACGTGGCGGATATGGAACTATTCGATTGCTTGAAAAAATCGATTATTCTATTATCAACAACAACCCTAAAATATTCTGCGGATTCTCTGATGTAACTGTATTAAACGCAATATTTTTAAAAAATTCCGACCTGATTACCTATTCCGCTCCGATGATATTGAGCGATTTTGCTAGCGAAAAAGTTGACAATGCTACTGCTGAAAATTTTTTCAAAGCAGTGAATGGTGAAAAGCTTGAATTTGATATTAGAGAAAAATACAATTCTTGCGATGTGAAAGCTCTATTCTGGGGTGGGAATTTATCTAGCTTAACCTCACTTTGCGGGATAGACTTTGTTCCTGATGAAGAATTTATATTTTTTACAGAAGATTTAAACGAACCTGTTTATAAGATTGATAAAATGTTTAGACAGTTGCTTAATATTAGCAAATTCAGGGCGAATTTGAAGGCTATCGTCTTAGGTGATTTTCTTAGCCTTGATAATGAACTCTGGTTTGACGAATTAATAAAAGAGTTTTCAGATGAACTAAAAGTCCCAATTGTCAAAGCTGAAGGCATAACTCATTCTAGCCCCAAAATCACACTACCTTATGGCGAAATAGCTAGGATTAGCGACAACAAATTGATTTTTGAAAGAGTCTGATATTAATTTAATATAAAATTTTAATAATAAAATCTTTTTGATGTACAATATAAAAAGAACACTAGAGAAATAATGAGGGACATAAAAAATGTGGGATTATTCTGAAAAAGTTATTGACCATTATCGCAATCCACGCAATGTTGGAAAAATCGAGGACGCTGACGCTATTGGCAACGCAGGTTCGCTTGCTTGTGGCGATTCTTTAAAAATATATTTAAAAATAGTTGATGGAATTGTTGTCGATGCAAAATTCCAAACTTTTGGTTGCGGTTCGGCTGTTGCAAGCTCAAGCATTTTAACCGAAATGATTATTAATAAAAACATAGAAGAAGTGAAAAAGATTACTAATGAAGATATTGCCGAGCAGTTAGATGGGCTTCCACCTGAAAAAATGCACTGCTCAGTTATGGGCTATGAAGCGTTAGAAGATGCGTTGAAAAATTTTGACGAGCTTCAGGATTATCAAGATTTAGATGATTTGAGAGAAGAAAAAATTGCTGATAAAATCGTTTGCACTTGCTATAATATTAGCGGAAAAACTATTTGGGAAGCTATTAAAAGAGATAACCTAAAAACGCTTGAAGAAATCATTAATTTCACAAAAGCTGGTAGTGCCTGTGGTAAATGTAAGGGGTTAATTCAAGACATTATTGATACATATTTAGCTAAAGAAAAATCAGAAGAAAATTCTTCAACTTTAACGATGGCTCAAAAAATACTAAAAATTAATAATCTTATAGAAACACAAATTTCTGCAGAACTTCAAAAAGACGGTGGCGATATTACGCTTGTTGATGTTGATGGGAACAAGGTTTTGATAAAATTACGTGGCAAATGCTCTGGTTGCAAGAATTCACACATAACCCTGAAATCTTTTGTTGAAGCGACACTTCGTAACGCAGTTGATAAAAACATTGAAGTAATCGAGGTTGGATAATGCAAAAAGAACTAATTTATTTTGATAACAACGCAACCACAAAAGTTGATGACAAGGTTATAGAAGCTATGATGCCGTATTTCTCATCAGAATACTCAAACCCTTCTAGCATTTATGATTTTGCAAAACATTCTCGTGATGCCTTAAAAGAAGCTCGTGGCGTTATAAAAGATTTTTATAACGCAGGTAATGAGAACGAAATAATTTTCACATCAGGTGGCTCAGAAAGTGCGAATTTGGCAATAAGAGGCGTATTAAATGTCAACAAAAACAAACAACATATTATTACAACAAAAGTCGAACACGCCTGCGTTCTAAATTTGTACTTAGCACTTGAAAAAGAAGGTTACAAAGTCGATTATATCGATGTTAATTCTAATGGTGAACTTGATTTAGCACAGTTAGAAAATGCTATCAATTTTGACACTGCATTAGTTTCTGTAATGTATGCTAATAATGAAACTGGAGTAATTTTTCCGATAGCAAAAATTTCAGAAATAATCAAATCAAAAAATCCTGAAACAAAGTTTTTTGTAGATGCCGTTCAAGTTGCTGGTAAAATAGCAATTGATGTACAAGCATGCGGAGCGGATTTAGTTGGGATTTCTGGTCATAAATTTCACGCACCAAAGGGTGTAGGAGCGTTATATGTTAATCCTCGTGCGATGATTACGCCATTGATTATTGGTGGACATCAAGAACGTGGCAAACGTGCAGGCACTGAGAATGTCCCCTACATTATCGGTATGGCAAAAGCGGCTGAATTGGCGACAGACTTTTTGCAATATGAAGCGAGTGAAGTTAAAAGACTTCGTGACAAATTAGAAACTAATATTTTAAAAACTATTCCTAACTCAAGATTAAACACTGGCATTTTAAATCGTGTCCCTAATACTACAAACATTGGGTTTGAATATATTGAAGGTGAATTAATCTTGTTACATCTTAGCGATTACGGAATTTGTGCTAGTTCTGGAAGTGCTTGTACTTCTGGCGATTTAGAACCAAGTCACGTATTGCGTGCGATGAGTGTTCCTTTCACAGCAATGCATGGTAGTATTCGTTTTTCACTTAGCAGATATTCTACAGAAAAAGAAGTTGATTATTTATCATCAGTTTTGCCGAATATTATTACGAAAATTTCTGATTTATCGCCTTATCAAGATGAATTGGAAGCTATTCGAAAACTAAAAATGTCGATTTAGCTACGACTTATAGATAATAATTTTTAAAACATAATACTAAAGACCTAAGATATAAGAAGCATTTTGGGTCTTTTTTAAATGCATAAGTCGTTGAATAGTTTTTAACATAATGCACCCTTACTATTACATTAAGGAGTTGCTATGAAGAAAATCTTACTTGCGATAAGCATTCTAACTATAATAAACATTTCACCAATTGAGGCGTTAGGCTCAAGTGCAAATAACACTTTTTTAAACAATGTCGAGAATGCAATTTTTGGGTTTAATTACGAAGGTGAATCTGAAAGTGAGCGTTTAAACCGCATTGAAGAAAATGTTTATGGAGAATCTTCAAATAAAAGCGATAATCAAAAAATTAGTAGTTTAAAAAATGATTTATCAGCACAGCTATATGGACAAGAAATTACGCCTAAAGTTGACACTTTTGCTACTGATGATTATTCTGAGAATAAAAATTTAGCACAAAATCAGAATTCACAAACCTCTTCCCAAGCTAAAGGAGTTGATTATCCTATAATAAACAAATTAGAGATTGCTGTTTTTAATCAAGAATATAAGACGCTTGATTTGAACGCAAGATTAGCCAAGCTTGAAGAAAAAATATTTAATAACACATATACCAGTGATGATTTCAGCACTCGTGTAGAGAGATTGCAAGCTAAAATTAGCCCTAAAGAGGATTTTAGAGTTGCTGATAATGAGGCGATGTATTTTAATAATTCGCCAGTAAATCTTGATAATCTTGATAATAATTACCGAAGAAACAACCAAAACAGAAATAATCATATGGCAAACAACTATCCTCAAGACGGATTTGACGATATGTCAAATTATAATTATGAAGATTATAATTATTTTTCTTCATCTAACGGGAATAATAGTAATTCTATTAGCACAAAAAAATTAGCCAAAGTTGAAAAAGCCCTATTTAAAGAAAGTTTTAAAAATGAAGATTTGCCAGATAGACTTTCAAGACTAGAGAATTATATCTTTGGAACAAGTTTTGATGAGAATAATATCGATGAGCGTATGAATAGAATTACTAGTGCATATCAGGCTACTCAAAGTGCAAGCAAATACGATTCTAACAAATTCACAAATGGTGCTTCGACTATCGCTCAAATTGGAACAATAATATTAATGGTACTTGCTTGTATACTTTAATAAAAATTCTCATTACATAGAACTCATTTTTTATGTATTATTAACTAGTGATTAGAAAAGTTTTAAACGATATTTTACAAAGCAAAAATGCCATTATGTTTATTACTGCATTAGTTTTTATGCTTGGCATATTGGGATATTTCCACGACAATGCAACAATAACGAGTGCCATAATTTCAATTATATTGATTGTTGCCGTTGTAAAAAACTTTTTATCGACACGACTTGTTCTATTCTGGTTATTCATGTTTTATTTCGGATTTTTCTTAACACTAGCAAAAACCCCTTCAACAGATGATTTAGTGAAATTCGCACCTAACAAAGTTGTGATAGAAGCACAAATAGTTTCTATACCTAGCAATAATAAAGAATTCAAGTCGAAATTTTTCGCTGAAGTTTTCAAAGTAGGAGCAAAGAAAGTCAAGGGCAAAACGGTCGTAACTTTAACTGATTATGACGATGATTTTTCTGATTTAAAAATAGGTGATAGCTATCGTTTTAGTGGCAAATTAACGACCCCATTTGTGTCAACAAATCCATCACAATTTGACTACGCAAAATATTTACAAAATTTTGATACATTTACAACTTTTTATGCTAAAAAAAATGATATAGAAAAAATTGATATAGAATTATCAAACAAATGGCGTTTCTTACAAATACTAAACGATGTTCGTTATAAAATCATCAGCACACATTCAAAATACATCAAATCACCAAATCTTGAAGTTTTAGGTGGAATTGTATTTGGCGATGACGCAATATCACCATCTGAAGGCATAAAGAAATCCTTTGCAAATTCTGGCTTGCTACATATCTTAGCAGCATCAGGCATGAACGTTGCCTTTATATATGGGTTTTGGTATTTTCTTTTACGTAGGCTAAAAGCCCCTTTCAAATTCACAGTAATCTCTGGCATGTGTTTGGTTATAATTTATACGTTGATGACAGGGTTAGGGCCTTCAATAATCAGGGCAGCTTTGATGCTATTGATAATATTGTTTGGTAAACTAATTGATAAAGATACTCATAGCATCTCGCTTTTAGCATTCGTTGCAATGTTAATGTTAATCTATAACCCCGCCTATATTAATAATGTTGGATTTCAACTGTCATTTACTGTCACATTCGGTTTAATACTTACAGGTGGTGCGATTTTTGAAAAAATCAAAGAATTAAAAATCCCTCACTGGCTCTCTGCCTCAATTTTAATCCCTATTATTGCACAAATCTGGGTTGCTCCTATTCAGATGTTTTATTTCAACACATTTTGCGTATATTCAATCATTGCAAACATTCTCAGCGTACCGTTTTTGAGTATAATAAGCTTTGGTGGATTTATCAGTTCTATTTTTGCTATTTTTATGCCACATTCGCATTATATTTGCCTAGCTATGGATTATATATTAAACATTTTCATCACAATTATAATTTCAATATCTGATTTCTTCGCTAATATGTCAAATTCGATTATCACAACTACGCACCCTAGCATTATTCAAGTATTTGCCTTTTATCTAATAACCCTATGTGCTACTTTTTTAATCAATAATGATTATTTGAAAAATTTCCGTAAAAAATTATTAATTTTTACATCAATAATTTTTGTAATCCTATTATTAAGCACAATAAATATTAATCATAATAAATTAGAAATAATAGCTTTTGATGTTCAAAATGCAGATTGCTTCTTGATAAAAACACCAAATTCCAAATACTTTATGATTGATACAGGTAAAGCAGGATATGCAAATTATTCTCAAGCACGCTCAATAAGCTTGAAATATCTAAAGGATAGAGGGATTAAAAACCTCAAAGGACTTGTCATAACTCATTTTGATATCGATCACGCTGGCGGTGCGGTTGATATTTTAAACGAATTAAAAGTCGAAAATATCTATTTGAATTATCTTCAAAACACATCAAATGCCGCTACAAAAATTTATGATTATGTCGATAATCACAAAATAAATTCATCAATAGTGCAAAATGATTTTACTATTTATAGCGAAAAAGATTTTGCTATAAAAACTTATTATGCTGATTTCAGCCAGCAAGATTTTAACCACGTTTCTGATTTTGAAAACGAAAACTCTATCCTCAACCTTGTCAAATACAAAGATTTCGAGATGCTATTTATGGGTGATGGTAGCGTCCTAGCCTTTGATAGGGTTAAAGATTTGTTACCAAGAAATGTTGAAGTTTTAAAAGTCGGTCATCACGGCGGTTACAATGTAGTTAATGAGAATATGCTTGAACATCTAAACAATTCAATATCATTAATATCGACTGGTAACAATCGTTATGGACATCCATATCTTTCAACGATCGAGAACTTAGAAAATACCGAAATTTATAGAACAGACAAAAACCATTCAATAAAAATAATCTCTAACGGTGAAAAATATTCTATTTCTACTTTTGATACAAATCAGAAAAAGTTCATTAATTACAAACAATTTGATGCCAAAAATTAATACTCATTAAACATTTCATATATCGCATGTGATTTTAATTTTTTAACAAGCTTAATTATCTCAAAATCTTTTTCTTTTAGGTTGTTTTTTTCTTTAGCGAATTCAGCAATCAACAAAACCCTAATTGTAGGAATAGTTACACCTAATTTTATTAAATCCCTTATCATAGATAACCATTCAATTTCATTTTGACTAAACAATCTTTTACCATCTTTAGAATGCGTTGCTCTATAAGGTTTTATAAGCCCTTCTTCTTCATATGTGCGTAATCTATCGCTTGTTATCCCCAAAAGTTTTGCCGCTTGACTAATTAGATAAAATGGTTCATTCTCATTTATTTTTCGCATAACTCACCTCGTGTACTATTATATTGTACAGTTTGAGTTTTTGAAATTTAGGTTTGAGAGGTATAAGCTTTTGACTACTTATTGACATAATTAATATAGGTGTTACAATACCCATGTATATAATATTGAGGGGTCAACTATGATTAAAAATCTTATTAGAAAAACTGGCGGGTTTACTTTAGCAGAAGTATTGATTACACTAGGCATCATCGGTGTAGTGGCAGCGATGACAATGCCTAATTTGATGAACAATTTGCAATCAGAAGCGTTGTCAAAAAAGAAATTGTTATTTGATAGTCGACTAGAAGAAGCGATGAATCAGATGAGATTTCATGAAAAACTTACTGGATATTCAACAACTGAAGATTTTGTTGATGAATTGAGTAAATATCTAAAAATAAATGAAC
>JAWXUD010000035.1:0-15364 GCA_044432945.1 Candidatus Gastranaerophilales bacterium | reverse complement strand
ATGCGTCAGTAATCATTTGTAAATCCTCATAACTCGCCATTATCACTTTGTTTTTTAATTCCTCATTTTAATTATGTTATTAATATAACTTATTTTTTGAAATTTTTCAAGACCTCGAACTCATCTGAGCATAGGAGATTTTATCTAACTTTGTTTTCTTCGCCTTTTATCAATCTAACAATATTTGCTCGGTGCAACCATATAATATATATAGCTCCTAAAATGCAATATCCAACGTAAGCTATTGGTTGTCCCATAAAATACATCAAAATAGGTGAAATCGCTAGTGCAACAATAGAACCCAATGAAACATAGCGTGACGCAAAAGTTACAATCGCCCAAATTCCAGCGATAATCAAACCAACTTGCCAATTTAGTGCAAGAATAGTTCCGACACCTGATGCAACCGACTTACCACCTGTAAAATTCAAAAATATTGATTTGCTATGACCTAATATAACGGCAATCGCAGCCAAAACTGGCAACAGACCAATCGATACAAAAGCTGTTGCGAAAACTTTTGCCAAAACTACTGGCAACGCACCTTTAAATGCATCGAGTAACAACGTAATGAAAAACCATTTTTTACCCATGACACGTTTAACATTTGTTGCTCCAGTTGAGCCTGAACCAATTTTACGTATATCTTGAGATGTAAAAGCTTTTACTATAATATAGCCAGTTGGTATTGAACCTATAATATATGCACTTATTAATACTGCTAAAATTTCTAATATGTTTTCCATCTAAATCATTCCTTCTTATATATATTGCAATTATAACAAAATTTTATAACAAGGGCAACAAGATAAATTCGTCTATAAGTATGAAGCAAAAAATTGATTAATCACCGAAAATATGTTATAATTGGTATATAAATTAAGGAAGATTATGAAATTTAATAAAAAATTAATAACAATTGCTCTTGTTATATTAGCCACAACAATTATGGCAAAACTTGCTTATATCGGGGTTAGGAAAATTCAAATCGATGAGTTTACGCCAGCAGCTGTAATGTTTTTAGTAGATTCTTCTGCTTCTAATCAAAAAAATCTGCCGACACAAAGAAAAACTCTTAAACAAATATGTAATCTATTAGATCCAGAAGATGAGATTAAAATTATTAGAGTATCTGAGGACGCTTATTTAATATATGAAGGTAGCCCACTAAATACTTCTGAGATTACTAAATCTATGGAAAAATTTACGGCGTATGATGAAAAAGATTATGGAACAGCCTATGGAGCTGGACTTGAAAAAGCATTGACGCACACATCAACTATGTATGAACTTGGCTACACTCCAGCTATTATAATAATAGGTGATTTAGAAAACGAAGGCGATATAACTAAACAAATAAACTGGGACACATTAGCTAATGATATTGAACATGCTAAAGCCAACATGCCTGAAATTTCGATGATGTTTTTAGGCGCTCACCCCGAAAAACTTGACCTTGTTAAAGAAACACTAACCCCAATTTTAGGCGAAACAAAGCTTGTAATTGGGAATGATCAAACTGTCGACAAACAAATTAGAACATTTTTAAAAACTTTAGGAAGATAAAAAAAAGGATTAATAAATATGACTATTTCAATTACAACAAGCAAAAAAGAACAGATTTTTAATAAAGATGTAATCAATATCGGTACAAACAAAAATTGTGACATCGTGATGAATTTAGATTTTGAACTGCTTATCTCTATTCATCAAAACGATAGTAAGGTCACTATTATCAACAATTTCAATAGCAACAAAATTCTTTTTAAAGGACAAACTATTAATAAAATGGACGTTGATAAAATTTGCGTTTTAATGCTATCAAACAGCGATGAATTTATCAAGATAGAGGTTTTGGAAAATACGATACAAAAAACTAAAACCGTTAGCTCTATTAGCAACGAAGAATTAAACGAAGATGACATGAAAAAACTTTATGGCAAAGATGTTAACGCTGTTACTAAAATTAAAATAGAGAAACAAAAAGAAGATATTGAAAAAGAACGTGTTGGAATTATCAAGCAAGTTTCGTTTATGATTAATGATTTAAAGTCAAAGATTTCTTCTAACCATAAAACAAATATATTCTTGCATATAGCAATGTTTTTTAGTGCGATGATTTGTGCGTTTGGGGTGTCTAATTATTTGATGGGACTGAGCATTCAAGAATCTGCCAATTACCTACATTTGCCTACTAATATTAAAGTTTGGCTTTTATATTCAGTAATAATTTATGGTATTTGTTTATTGCTTAAACAAGGGATTTATTTATATCTATATAGTGGAATTCAAAAAGAAATGAGCAAAAGTGCAAAACTTGGACAAAGTTTTATGATTGTTTTCTCATTAATATTTATATTAGGGATATACATCGTCAATTTAATTTATTTTATGAACCTTAATGACTTCATGACTTTTGCGATATTTATTTCTTTCTTTTTCTCTGGCATAATGTCAGTGCTTGCGATTAGTTGCGGTTATTTCAAATGCAACGGGGCTGAATGGGCAGCCAGCCTAAACAAATACGAATATCGTGAAGATTTTGAAAGCGTAATTAAATCTTATCGTCAATGGGTTGAAAGATATATAAATAATTTAAGCAATACAAAAATCCAATATATTAAAGATAAATTATTCAACCTACAACTAAAATCTATTGGCGAAATTATAATCGGCATGCTTACAGCTCCATTTTTGGCTTATGGGGTATCAAACACGCTTGCAACATGCTTTCCTGAAGCCGCAGGCTGGGTAAGAATTTCTGGATTAAGAATTAGCCCTGTGTTTCTTGTGCTTTCTACGTTTTTAATCATTTTTGCATTCTTTGCATTTGTTAACGCTTTTTTATGTACAAAGAAAATTCAAGCCTCTCAAGTTATTAAACTCGATGGATTTAGCGACTACCAACACCACGGAGTTACAATTTATGGGCTTGAGGGCGTACGTAAACTTAATGCTGAAAAAAATCGCTCGATGATTATCGCATGCACTATCATATTTATTGAATTCACAATGAATATTTCATATTTTATGACAGAAATCGGTGGAGATTTGCAAGGCATGTTTTTAAGCTTGGTAGCCGCACTTGTGCCAACCGCTCTTTTAATCGCCGAAACATACATGCTTAGTCAAACAAAATTCGATATTTATGCAAGCGATGAACTTTTAAGTAAAATTGATAAAGATTAATAACGAATATGAACTTCATTAAAACAACTTTCATAATTTTATTTATAATATCGACACTTATAACTGTCGCCATTCAACCTGAAATTCATCAACAAATGATTATAGAAGATGCAGATTTCAAAGTGGTTAGAATAAGTGATTTAATTTCTAACGAAAATATAGTCGCACCAACAACCCAAACCAAATCAATAGAAATAAAACCAAGCAACGATCAAACAAAAACAACTCACATAAAACAAAAAACCTCAACAAGCCCTGAAATCGAACATCAACGCTCTTTTTACACACACCCTGACAAACAAACAAAAACCAAAAAAGATAATATACAACTTGATTTATTAGAAAATCTTATTGCAAGTAACGAAGAAGAAAAAGAAGAAGAAGAAACTCCACAACCTGAAAATTGGATTGAACAAATAAATAAAGTTAGCAATGAAATAACTAAAAAGAACGAAACAAATAATCCTAATTCAGACATGAGCGAAGATGAGATTATCGCTTGGAACAAATGGAGAAGCGATTTGCTAAACAAAATCATGGTTGAGTCACAAATTGAATACGCACCACTAGGAACACTCTTCACTTATTCTTTTAAAGTAGACAAATTCGGCAACGTTTCAAATATCAAAGTAGAATGCTCTAACCCCGAATATAACGATGTGGCACAAAAAAATGTAAAATCTGCAATACAAAAATTACATAAAAAATCCATTTTAGACTTCCCCAAAGGGACACAACGAAGTTCGACTGTCGCAGACGGGATTTTTATAATCGGTACTCAACAAAGATTTTCAACACCTAATGATTACGCTGATTTTGAAAGGATATTTAGATGATGCAAAACAAAAAGATTTTATCAATTATAATTATTCTAACGCTATTATTAATTACTGCGACCGCTATAATTGTATTAAACGAACCTCAGACACATAAAAAAATGTTGTTTGAAAAAATTATTTTTACCAAATAAATGACTAAATAAGAAATTTGTAGTAAAATAATATTATTATGTACATATGTAGACAATGCAAAACTGAATATAATTCTAAAATTGATTTTTGTGATTGCGGAAACAATACTTTTGAATGCGTTGAAAATGGATTAGGCAAAAACGAGCTTTCTGCTGAAGAAACTCTTAAACTCAAAAGCGAGATTTTATCTTGGGCTTTTTTAAGCATTTGCGTTCTACTATCTATCATCATTATATTTATTTAATCATGACCTTAACGCTTAAATCGTTTGTTCTCTAACATTTTTTTCATCAAATATGGATAATCGTTTTTATCGATAAAAAGCTCAATATAACACAATTTGTCACCATGATACAAATTAGCTTCTTCTAAAGCACTATCTAATTCCAAATTAGTATAAACTTTTGCACTCCAAATTTCATCACTAAAAGCTTTAATTAATTTTGTATAATCCCAAGAGATTACGTCATTATAATTATCATTTGAATTATCAGAAAGTACCCTCTCTATTGCATAGCCAGAATTATTCAATATAAAAATAATCGGCTTCTGTCTATTTTTAATCATGTTACTAACCGATTGAAATGTTAACTGATGCGAACCCTCGCCAGTCAACAAAATAACCCTTTTTTCATTTTTACCTAACGCACAACCAACCCCAAAAGTCGCAGGAGTAGCCCAACCAATAGCCCCCCACAATAGCTGAGAAATAAACAAACAACCACAAGGAAAATTCATTAACGGCAACGAAAAAGTAATCATGCCCGTATCAGCGATGATAATGTCATCTTTTTTCAAAAATTCTTGAAAACTATTTGTAAAATATTCAAAATTTAAAGAAACTTCTTTCTGCTCCCAAATTTTATTCTCTTTATCAACACTCATTGATTTAAAATTTTCATCTGCTGAATAATTTGAACCTATTGGACAGCTAACATTGTTTTCAACAACTTTTTTTCTTAAAGAAATACTCTTAACTATAGCCGACAAAATATCTTTCATTAAAATATCCTCATAAATCTTCTGCTCAATAATCGTATAAGTTCCTTGAATTTCTACAAAATCAGAACTCCTAAATGGGATATCAAAATCCATAGTATTAAAATCACTAAAAATTGTCCCAACAGATATCACGCAATCCGATGAGCTAACTTTGTTATAAACCTGAACATTTTCGACCATGCCTAAATATGTACCCAAAAATTTGTCATAACGTTCATCAACCAACCCCTTACCCATCAACAAAGTCGTTACAGGTATATTCATTTGCAATACGAAATCTTTAAAAACATCTTTTGATGCAAATCTTTCTATCAAAATATCGCCTAAAATCACAGGATTAGCTGATTTCTCAAACACCTTAAAAAAATGCTCGAGTGCCTGTTGTAATTTTTTCTCATCACTTTGAAAAACTTCTATCATTACATCATCAACATCAACAACCATCTCACCTATATTTTTAGGTATCCCAATATAAACTGGTTTTCGCTCTTTAATAAAAATCGACAATATATTTTTCATCTGCTCCAAAGCTTCATACTTGTTTAAAATAACACTCGCTTGCACAAAATTTGAATACGCATCAGAACACGCATAATAATTTGGTTGAATAAAATTATGATGCAAAACTTTATTATCAACAATCTCATTCGTACTAGGCATGCCAACAATATTCATCACAGCAACATTCTCAGCGTAAGCCCCTGCAATCGCATTCATCGCAGACAATTCACCTACCCCATATGTCGTCACCAAAGCAGCGAAACCGTTTATTCTTGCATAACCATCTGCACTATAACCCGCATTCAATTCGTTTGTACAACCAATCCAATTAGTTTTTTTATTCTGCTCAATAGCTTCTAAAATATGAAAATTATAATCACCAGGAAGCCCGAAAAAATCAACAATATCAAGACGATTTAGTTCTTTTACTAAAAATTGATTGACCGTCATCTGCCTCATTCAAATTCTCCTTTATCATTTATTAAAGCTTATGACAATTTTTCCTCAAATAATATTACCAGACTTGGCTATATTAATTTTTATAAAACAAAATCTTAATCACAATTATATTAACTAATGCTACCTAATCAATTGAGTAATGAAAAAAACACACAACCCCCTCAACAATTAATTATTAGTAATTAGATAAAATTCAAGAGGAAAAATGTTAAAAAAACACAAAAAACTCATAGTTATAGGCGTCTTGCTATGCCTAAATTTCAACACTGCACATTCAGAAGAAATAAAAGAAAACATTCACCCAAACTATTCACAAATGTATTTGGGCAATGAAAAATTTGAAAAATTTAACCGAAAAATGTTTGCCCTAAACCTAAAAGCAAACAAATACATCGCCCGTCCAATCCACACTATTTGGGTTTCCATCATGCCACAATACGGCATCGACAGAATTGAAAATGTCACCAAAAACATCGAATATCCAATCAGATTAGTAAGCACACTTATTCAAAAAGATTTTGATGCCTCAAAAACAGAAACCGTAAGGTTTTTAACAAACACAACCATAGGACTAGGTGGACTATTCGATCCAGCGAAAAGCATACTAAAAATAGAACCAGTTGATGAAAACATGGAGCAAGCTCTAGCTAATTGCAACATCAAATCAGGACCATACATAGTTCTGCCCGTAATATCTTCAACAACTCCACGTGCAATAATAGGTCGCACGCTTGATGCTGGACTAAACCCATCTTCATACATCGCAACCCCAATAATAGCCATGGTAAAAGCAGGGTTGACAGTAAATAAAACTTCTAAAACACAATCACTAATCCAAACCGTTGAACAAAATTATGCAGACCCATACGAAATCGCCAAAACTGCTCACGGCATAGAACGACATATTAAACAAAAAAATTATGATAGAAAAGTTGTGATCGAAAAAGTTCTTGAAGAACAAAATAAAAATAAAATCGAAAACGTAAACTCTGATGAAATAAAACTGACTAACGCAAATAACGAAAAAAATGAAGAACAATTACTAAATATAAACGAAACCCTACACGGCAGTGCAAATATTGATAACATAACCCAACTTGATTACAACCTAGCCAACACAACACTTTTGCCAGACAAAGAAATTCAAGACTACAATCCACAAAATCCAATTGTTGATGCGATGAGAACTGCTCTTTTTCAAAACCCACAACACAAATCTATTTGGAACGAACGCTCGATTTGGAACAGAAATTTTAATAAAAAAATTAAAACCGCATCGATAAAAACTGAAAAAAATAGAGCAAAATATAAATTCAGCTACATATTACAAAAAGACAAAACAGCACCACTAGCAATTTTATACCCATCAATCGGCGAAAATCACAAATCCCACCACTCCATTGTTCTAGCAAAAACGCTCTATGACAAAGGTTACTCAATACTTATGTTTGGAAGCCATTTTCATTTTGATTTTATAAACAGCATGAAAGTTGGCTACACCCCTGGAATTCCCACCCAAGATGCAAAAGAAGTTCACAAAATTACACAGAAATCTATCGAGTTTTTGCAACAAAAATATCACAATGAATTCTCAAACAAAATCGCTCTAGGCACTTCATTTGGTGCAATGATGACCCTGTTTATAGCCAATGAAGAATACCAACAAAAAACTATTGGTATTGACAAATTCATATCGATTAACCCCCCGATTGAACTCGTCTACGCTATCAAACAAATTGATAAAACTAACCTAAAATATGATATAAATTCAGAAGAAACAAAAGAAAAAGTAGCAATTATGTGTGCAAAAATCTTACAATTCATCAATAATCCATCAAATAAAACTAACGATAATACTTTTAAGCTCCCATTTAATGAAGAAGAAGGACGACTAATTACTAGTTTTTTACTCCATCAAAAACTTTCTGATTTAATCTATACAATAGAAAAAAATTCCAACAAAAGCACTACCGAAATCTATAACCAAATTAATAACACAAATTTCTACGACTATTTAGAAAAATATTTACTAGCTAAAAGCCAAAATTCATACAAAATAATTAACAACGACACAAGCCTATTTGCAATAAAAGATTATTTAATAAATAACGACAACTACAAAATTTATCACACACTCGATGATTATCTTGTTAATAAAAAATTGCTAAAACAATTAAAAATCTGTTCTAACAAAAAAATTATACTATTTGAAAACGGCTCACATCTAGGATACTTATATCGCAAAGAATTTATTGATGAATTAAACAATGATACAGATATCGGAAAAATCAAACAGATTTCTCACCAATTTAAACTAACCCAATCATCGCATTAAAAAAATTTAAAAATAAATTACAATTTAAAAATAAAAAATAAGGAGATAAACCATGTTCAACACCCTAAAATCAATTGCTTATATATTAGTTATTATAGGCGGACTAAACTGGGGACTAGTCGGATTTTTCAACATTGACCTAGTCGCAACATTATTTGGTGACATGACAATGATGACAAGAATTGTTTATAATTTAGTCGGTATTTCTGCAATAGTTTCAGTAGTCACAGTTGTTGCTGAAAACAAATAATAAATTTACATAATAAAAAGGGGATTGAATATATTCAATCCCCTTTTTATTATCCTAAAAACTTATCCATAATTTGCACAACTTCTTTATTGATATCTTCAATACATCTTGCAGAATTTAACACCCTAATTCTGCGAGTATTTTCACTAGCGATTTTCAAATATCCATCACGCACACGATTATGAAACTCAACCCCCGCACTTTCCATACGATCTTTTTCATTTCCAACACGTGACATTGAAGTTTCTACGTCAATATCAAAAACAAACGTCAAATCAGGTACAACATTATCAACAGCGATTTCGTTCAACAACCTAATCCGCTCCAAATCCTGTCCACGACCATACCCTTGATAAGCAACAGTCGAATCAGTGTGCCTATCACACAAAACAATTTTTCCCTGATTGATTGATGGCTTGATTAAATTATCAATATGTTGACTTCTATCAGCCAAAAACAAAAACGCTTCAGCACGACTAGAAACTTCACCCTCATAATTCAACAAAATTTCTCTAATTTTCTCACCCAAACCCACAGCTCCAGGCTCACGAGTGATAACCACATCATAACCTTTTTGAACTAAATACTCTGCCAACAATTTTAATTGCGTAGTCTTACCACAACCATCAGCACCCTCAAAAGTTATAAACATTCCTTTTTTCATAACAAATATATCTCCTTTTCTTATTATAGCAAAAAAAAACCGTTTTTTTCAAAACGGCAATATCGTAAAAAATAATAGGGGGAAAAGTCTTAAATTTTTGGAATTCTTTTTTTTAACTGAATATCGTAAACGAATTTTCAATATTCTCATCAAGTACAGCTTTTACTGAATCATATTCTGTCTGTAAAGAGCTATGCTCCGTATCTAAACTCGCTAACTCCATATCATATTGAGCATCTTTATACTCCAATTCTGTCAAAGCCTGCGTATAATCACTATCTGCCAACGCAATCGCTGTATCATCAGATACCTCTAAAATCGAAACATCTTCAGTAATTGAAGTCGACTCAAATACATCATCAGTAACATTATAATAAGATAATGCCAATTCTCCTGATTGAAGCATACTCTCAAATGTACTCATGTCATTTTCTGGTGAAAATGATGAATCTGAAATATATTTATAATTATTACTAGCATCTGCTTTACTATAATCATCTGTATAAGCAAAATAACCATTAGTTGTCATTTCATCATATAAATTTTTATAATAAGCTAAGGTCTGTGTATTCTCTGAATCTGACGCCATATTATACTTATCTAAGTCCATATCTTCACTATAATATGCCTCTGTCAAAGCTAAAGCGTAAGTATATAAATCTTTTTGCGTTTGAGTTGTTCCCTCAAAGTTTATCGGTGTATCAACACCATCAGCTGATGTATAATAAGCATAACCCGTACCGACTGAGCCGAATGATTCATAATTAAACGAAACATCATCACTTGCTAAATCAACTTCATCAGTCACTTCATCAAAAGTATAATCATCAGGATCTTCAATATCATGAGAATCGTCATCACCAATTTCTATGCCAACACTAGCAAAATAATTATCCCAAGCATCATGGATTTTTTGCTCCATAGCTTCTTTATCTTCATCACTAACTGTTGTATCAGTGCTTTTAAACGTAACATCAGCTTGAGAATAACCCAATTGTGCTAAGAAATTATTATAATCACCATTACTCTCAGTATATGCATCAGCAAGTTTTTCTGAAACCATAACCGCACCACTTGTATCAGTAACAATATATTGCTTTTGACTTGAAGCGAATGCTACACTTGTTATCAAATTGTAAGAAAGATCCGTATATTGAGCAACAGCATCTGAATAGCCAGTAATAACAGTAAGTTTTGTTGCCTTTAATGCTTCATTGTACTCGTTATTAGCTTGCTCTGTCTGATCAGATAATTTTATTTTAGCATAAGAAATTGATTGTCCGCTGTTTTCATTATCAGACAAACGAGCTGTTATGCTTAATAATCTTGCTTGACTTGCTGCCATTCCCATAAGTTTCGAAAATTCCTTTCAATTTTGTTATCTTATATTACATAACGGAAAGATTTTCATGAAACTTTAATAAAATACTCACAAACATTTACAAAACGTTACAAATCGTTTTAAATCGTTTTAAATTCTCTGGGGCAAGCCAGACTTGCAAAAAAGGCAAGTGTTTCACACTCGCCTTTTTTGCTTTAATTTATCTATAATTACTTAATAGCGTCAAAACATTCATCACAAATTGTTTCCTGCCCTGAATGTTTACCCAATTCACGATATTTCCAACAGCGTTCACATTTTTGACCTTGAGCTTTTGTCACCCAAATTGTAAAATCATCTTCGCTATATTCATTCAACACATCAGCTGGCTTTTCAGATGTTACATAAGCCTGTGAAGTGATAAATATATTACATAATTCATCTTGATTAGCTTTTAATACTGCGTCATCTTTTAGACTAACGTAAACGGCAACTTCTAATGAACTACCAACTTTTTTCTCAGCTCTTAACGGTTCAATCGCACGAGAAACAACTTCTCTAGCTTTCAATATTTGAGCGAAATCAGCTTCCAAACTCTCATCAACCCATTTTGAATTAGCAACAGGCCAATCTGATAAAAGCACACTTTCCAAACCATTTTTTTGAACTTCAGGAACACTAATCCAAATATCTTCCGCTTGATGAGGCATCACAGGAACTAAAAGTTTCACAAGAGTTTGCGAAATCTCATACAAAACAGTTTGACAAGCACGGCGTGAAAGCGACTTTTTACCTGCTGTATACAACCTATCTTTTACAATATCTAAATAGAATGAACTTAAATTAACAGCAGCAAAATTTTGTAACTGTTGAAAATATTTATAAAATTCATAATTATCAAACGCTTCTGTTACGCTTTCTATCAACTGATTAAGTTTGTGAAGTGCGAATTTATCAATATTTTTCAATTCATCATATTGAACATAATCAACAGCAGGGTCAAAATCAAATAAATTTCCTAACAGAAATCTCGTTGTATTTCTAGTCTTTTTAAAAATTTCAACAAGCTGTTTGATGATATTATTACCGATTTTTGTATCGTTTCTATAATCAACAGACGCTGCCCACAATCTCAAGATATCAGCCCCATAAGTTTTAATAATCTCATCAGGTCTTATGTAATTGCCCAATGATTTTGACATTTTGCGTCCATCTTCACCAAATACGAAACCATGAGTTAAAACTGTTTTGTAAGGTGCTATTCCTTGAGTTGCCATAGATGTCAACAAAGAAGATTGGAACCAGCCACGATGTTGATCAGAGCCTTCTAAATACATATCAACAGGCGTTGTGCCTAATTCTTCAGAACGCTTGTTAACAACAGCTTTCCAAGTAACACCTGAATCAAACCAAACGTCCATGATATCAGTTTCTTTTTTGAAATGGTTTTTACCACACTTAGGGCAAACAAACCCTTTAGGCATCAACTCTTCGACACTCAAATCAACCCACGCATCAGAGCTATGTTTATCAAAAATATCTGCAACATGGTTAATCGTTTCATCAGTAACGACAACCTCATCACAATCCTGACAATAAAACACAGGAATAGGCACGCCCCAAGAACGTTGACGAGAAATACACCAATCAGTACGCCCAGCAACCATATTAGAAATCCTTGCCTCGCCACCTGCTGGAATCCATTTTACATTTTTAATAGCTTCAAGCGTTTGTTCTCTAAACTTTTCAACCTTAACAAACCACTGAGGAGTCGCACGATAAATAACAGGGTTTTTACATCTCCAACAATGCGGATAACTGTGATTGATATCTGCTTGAGATAATAACGCACCAGCTTCTTTTAATTTTTCTATAACAATAGAATTACCTTTATAATAAGGAACGCCGACCAAATCTTCAATCTGAACGCTTTCGCCCCAAACGCCACGACTATCTAGCGGTGAAAACACCTCAATCCCATATTTGCAACCAACTTCATAATCCTCAAGACCATGACCAGGGGCAGTATGTACAGAACCTGTTCCCGCTTCAATAGTAACGTGTTCACCTAACAAAATCGGTGATTTGCGAGCGATTAATGGGTGATTTGTGTTCAACAACTCCAATTGTTCGCCCTTAACTTCACCTACAATTTTAACCTCTTCTGCATCAAATTCAACGTCAGCTAAGAAACTATTCAACAAATCTTTTGCAACAACATAGGTATCATTTTGATACTCGAATAAAACGTAGTCAAATCTTGGGTGAACGCTGATTGCCATATTTGATGGAATCGTCCAAGGAGTTGTTGTCCAAATAACTGAATAGATGTTTTTTCCTTCAACAGCAGGCACTAAGCTAGCAATTTTAGACCTAGCATCATCATCAAACATAAATCTTACATAAATTGAAGTAGATGTATGATCAGCATATTCAACTTCCGCCTCAGCCAAAGCTGTTTCACAACTTGCACACCAATAAACTGGTTTCAACCCTTTTTCGACATAACCTTTTTTATACATATCGCCAAAAACTTTAACCTGTTCAGCCTCAAACTCAGCATCGATTGTCAAATAAGGTTTTTCCCAATTACCCAACACACCTAAACGTTTGAACTCACTTTCTTGCCCTTTTAAATTCTTATGAGCAAATTCACGACACAATTTTCTTAATTCAAGAGGAGTCAAAGCGTTTTTACCACCCTTGATATTTTTAACAACAGCGTTCTCAATCGGCAACCCATGACCATCATAACCAGGCACAAATGGCGTATGATAACCACTTTGAGCTTTATATTTTAACAAAATATCTTTTAGGATTTTGTTTAACGCTGTCCCTACGTGAATTTTTTCAGAACTCAAATACGGTGGTCCATCGTGCAACACAAATTGATTAGTCTTATCACGATTATCTAAAATCTGGTTATAAATATCTGCTTCTTCCCAAATCTTTTGGATTTCAAGCTCTCTTACTGCTGCATTAGCACGCATCGCCAAAGTAGTTTGTGGCAAATTTAGCGTATCTTTGTACTCAACTTTTTCATTCAATTCATTAGTCATTCTAAAACCTCATATCTTAAATTTATAATTTTATCTATTAATTTCGTTTTCATCAATTTGTGAAATCTGTTTGTTATCACGTGTTAGTCTCACAAACTCACGCATTTTGTCATAATCAAATTTATTTTCCCATCTTGCGATTACAACAGTAGCGATACAGTTACCGATCAAGTTAACGGTAGTTCTACCCATATCAAGGATTTGGTCAATACCAAGCAAGATAGCCACACCTAAAAGTGGGATATTAAAACTCGCCAAAGTCCCTGCTAAAACTATTAAAGAAACCCTAGGAACAGCAGCGACACCCTTGCTTGTTAACATCAAAGCAAGCATCATAATTATTTGTTGATTTAAACTCAAATCAATACCCGCAATTTGTGATGAGAAAATCACACCCATCGCAAGATATAACGTACTGCCATCGAGATTGAAGGTATAACCAGTAGGCATCACAAACGCTACTATATTTTTAGGAACACCAAAACGCTCCATAACTTCCATCGCTTTAGGAAAAGCAGCCTCTGAACTAGCAGTCGTAAACGCCAACAAAGCAGGCTCTTGAATAGCTCTTATCAAGCTTCTGAACGAAATTTTAACCAATTTACAAGCGATAAATAATACAACCGCAACAAAGAAAATCAAAGCGAAATATAAAGCCCCAATAACTTTAGCATAATTTTTCAAAACGCCTAACCCATTAGCCCCAATAGTTGAAGCGATAGCCCCAAAGATACCTAACGGTGCAAAATACATTACATACTCTGTGAATTTAAACATAATTTGTGAGATTGAATTTAAGATATTCATAACAGGTTCAGCTTTTTTTCCAACAGCAATTATAGCGAGTGCGAAGAATATTGAAAACACTACGATTTGCAACAAGTCGCCTTGTGCCATCGCATCAACAATACTTGTTGGGAAAATATTAGTGACCATCTCACCAATTGAGGTATGAACTTTGACCGTAGAAAGCATTCCAACTTGTGCCAAGTCAACAGCGTTGCCCGCAACATTAGAATGAAAACCAACACCAGGCTTGAAAAGATTACCAGCCGTTAAGCCAATAATTAGGGCAAGTGTTGTAACAATTTCAAAATAAACTAAAGTCTTAATCCCAACTTTACCCAAGCTTTTAGCATCACCATGACCAGCAATCCCCACAACCAAAGTTGCGAACAATAACGGTGCAATAATCATCTTGACCATACGCAAGAATATTTCTGCAAACGGGTGCATCTTCACCGCAAAATCAGGTGCTAAATGTCCTACCAAAATCCCCAAAACAAGGGAAATAAATATTAGGGCTGTGAGTTTAGATTGTTTCAAAAAATTGTTCCTCTATTATAGATAATATTACAAACATATATTATGGCAAATTGTGGATTTTTGAATGTTAAGGAACTGTAACATTGACATTTTTAACTCATAACACATATGTCTAATTATCATATAATAAAATCAAACCCCTCCACCCTTACCCTCCTACTTGGACAGAGGAGGGAAGAAAAATCTTGGATTATCGGCAGTTCTGCGGTTATTACACTCCGTTTTTATTTTGCTTTCAATGATTGTTACGCAAAATATCACTCCAGCAAACCGCTTCACAGGACGGG
>JAWXUD010000034.1:0-16447 GCA_044432945.1 Candidatus Gastranaerophilales bacterium | reverse complement strand
TCTTGGTCAGTCGCAGTCGTTGTTGTTAGGGCATATGTCGTATATGTTCCAGTTGCAGTACCGCTCGAATCATAAACTGGTATTGATATGTTGATATAACGTCCAGAACTATCTTGTTCTAGTACGCAACCAGAAACTGCTTTTATTTCTTCATTCACAGTTGCACTGCCTACTGTATAGCAGCTAATATTGCTTTGTGAATGTCCGTTTTCATTATATTGTGCATTTTCAAGAGTATCTAACTGATAAAAATATGGAACTTGTGCTCCTGTTGAACTATCTTCAACATATTTTACCAACCAATCAGTATCTTCACCAAATTCTTCACGCAACATAGCTAGATAAGATTCTTCTTCTGTCTTTAGTGCTGCCAACTCATCAGATGTCAGACCTGACAAATATTCATCATCAGATACATAAACATTGTATTTAATTGAATCTATTTGTTCATCAGACAGATATGTTTTTTGAGTATCATCAACATAAACTTCTTTTTCATAATCACCAGTAACAGTATTTTGTTCAACATAACTTACTGCATACTGAGCCTCCGTTTGGCTCGAATCAATCAATGCCATTATCATATCGTCTTGATCTATAGTACTATTAGTAACTTTATTTCCATCAGTATCATAACAATAAAAAGAATCGTCTGCATCTTTATAATATTGAGTTATTTCATCAGGGTATGAGCTATCATAATAATAATATTGAATATTTGCGATTTCTTCTTCAGTACAAGTTTGATAATCTAATTTTTCACCAACGATTTCATCAATATAATATCCAGCATCATCTTGCAAAACTGAATAACTCACACCATTAGAGGTTATTGCACTCCCGACTCGTTCTTCAGTTTCGACAACACCAAGAGATCTTAGCGTGTTTGAACCTATCCTATATCCAGTTACATCTCCAGTTGTTCCATCTGTTGTTTGTGTAACGATACTTGATGTTGAAGATACGATTGCGAAATCATCTGTATAGCTTCTTAAATAGCTTAAAGAATATGTACCGTCTGTGCTTGCAATTAACGCTGTAACGGTGTTACTTAATGCACCATCTTCGAACGTGTAAACAGTAGAGGTATAATCATCAACAGAAGGTACGGTCGGCACAGACATACCTAACAATTCTGTATAGTATGCTGCTGATTGATTGGATAGCGTAGTACGTTGTTGGTTGATTTGTTGACCTTCATATTCAACATTACTTTTACGTGCCGTCAGCCCCAAAAATCTTGCTTGTGATGCCGCCATTCCCATTGAATAATTTTCCTTTTATCATAACATTATTATTTTTCATCGGCTAAATATCCTAATTTCTTTAATTAATATGCGAAATCATTAAGGAATGTAACAACAAATTAACAATGTTAGTGATTTAACTAAATAAAGGATAAATCCTACAAAACTAGCTAATGAACTTTCAATATCTTTCGTGCTATATTGCTTAACTAACAAAAAAAAATCTTTAGCGATTTTATGACAAGATAGGTTAGGCATGATTAGAGCTACTGAAAAAAAATTCTTTTATCAATATCAAACTGGGAGCGAGCAAAAGTCTAAAAACAAGCAAGCACGCAAGTTTGATATATCAACTTATAGAAATCATCGCAACGAAGAACTTCCACTTAAATCTAAAATTGCTGTCGCAACAGGGGCAACCTTAGGTGCTTTAATCCCATTAATGGGGTTTGCCAAATCTCAAAAAACTAGTCCTCTAAACGTCAACTATCACTTAAAAGAAATGATTGGAGTAAGTCTGGGTGCTGTTGTTGCAGGTACTGGGGTTGGGATTTTAGTAGATAAACCTGAAAATAAAAAACAAAAAATTAATGAAGGAGTATTCCAATTTATTAACGCAGCAGTTCCTACCTTAGCAGTCATACCTGCACTAAAAGTTTGCGAAAAGATAAAACCATTGAACAACATACCAACAAAAATAGGGACTACATTTGCAACTTTATTCGCTGGAATGCACCTAGCAGCTGAAATGTCTAATAAAATCAATGACCCACACGATAAAGTTCCTGATAGAAAATTAACGATTAAAGACGCTATAGCGAACGTTGATGACGCTTTTGGAGTTTTTGTTGTCAGCAAAATGCCATTTGCTAAATCGCTTCATCTTGAGAAACTACTAGCACCAATTTATGCTTGGTGCGGTTATAGAGCAGGAGAAAGTAATTAATCTATTCTGCAAAAATAGCGTCAATTTGTTCTTGCGAACAAACTTCAGGTTTCTTTCTCATAATATTGCCTGAATCGTATTTGCAATAATCGTCAACCAAACCTTCAATGAAATTTAACAAATTATTATTGTAACCAACCACAAAATCAGATGTGATTTGTGGATAAATCTCACGATAACCTTCATAACGATTATTGCTCAATGGATACACTGCTTTTTTAAAATTAGCAATTGTATCATCAGCGTCCATACAAGCATTGTTTATAGCACTTGTAAAACCTGTATCACTAATAAAATGTCTTAAAAGCCTACTACAAACATCATTCCTATGAGTTATACTCGCATAAGACGCACTTTTAGCGTCAGCTTGACTAACTCCTTCACCTTCAGCTAAAACACTTGTGCCTAATAATGCCAATATTGTTAATATCAAAAACTTATTTTTCATAAATATAATTATATAACATTTTTTACAAAATTGCAAATTTAAATAATAGTCTACTGGGTAATTGATAAAATCACACAATAGGTATTAAATATAATTAAATCTTTTTCATACTTCCAGCTATTCTTAATTCCAACGAGCCCGATGGGCTCTTTTTTTTTATTAAAAATTAATCGCCAAGTTACTATAATGAATTTCTTCAACAAGTGCTAAAATCTTGTTAATAAATTTTTTATAAGCTTTTCTATCAGCCTCACCACTTAAAATAATATCAGCCTTTGACGCTGTCGGGTGAATATGAATTTTGGCTTTAGAAGAAGCATTTTTATAAACTTCATCAGAAGAATCGCCTAAATTTCTTTCCACAGCCCTTTTGTAAAAACGTTCTTTTTGAGCAAGAACAGAAACATCTACAAATATTTTAAAATCAAACGCTTCCACAACATCATCATTGAGCGTAAATAAACCTTCTGATATAACGATTTTAGACGGGTTAGTTTCTAACACATCATCTTTTCTTATCGCAGTACCTGACATATCATACTGTGGAAGATAAACGGTTTCGCCATTAAGCAACGATTTAATATGCTTTGACATCAGCTTTAATTCCAGAGCTTCTGGCACATCTAAATCATAATTTTTCGCAAATTCAGCGAAACTTCCTGCCTCATTAACCATCTCTGAGCGATCATAATAATAATCATCAGTATTAATTCTTGCAACAGCGTTATTTATTTTGTAATGATTTGCAAATTGCTCAATAGTATCAATGATATCTAATGTAATCGTTGATTTGCCACTAGCCGTTTCACCAGCTACACCAATGGAGCAAGCACGCATTTTATAACCAGAGATAAACATCGCTAATTTTTTAATCGTTCCTTGAGATACATTTATCAAAATAGATTTGTCTGAATTTAATTCTTCATCAAAAATCTCTTGTAATTTTGTTTCAATATTCTGTAAAAAAATAATATTATTATTTTTAACGAAAGGCGAAGTAAACGATTTGTTATTTGAAAAAGTTTTAGTAATTGTATTTTGCAATTTTAACCCTTTTTTTAATTTCTTAATACTAATAAAACATAAACATGCTTTTTTTTGTTCCATATGTAAATAAATGTGTAGTTAAAAAGATATAAAGAATTTCCAAAAAAAACAGTCACAATAAATGCAACTGTTTTTCAGATTTTATATATAATAATAAATTCTTATACGCCGATTTCAACAGCCTTTAATGCCATAGACTTAGTGATACTAATCAACGACAAGTTAGCTTCATAAGCCCTCTGAGCCAATAATGCATCAGCCATATCAACCATCACATTCACGTTTGAGGCACGAATGTAACCATTCTGATCGGCATCGGGGTGACCTGGCTTATAAATCTTATCACCTAAAGTAGGATCTTCTGCAACACCATTAAACGTAACCCCACCTTGAAGATAAGGAAGTGTGCCGACACCAAAAACATCTTCTTTCATAACGTTCATCAACCCGTGGAAAGAAACGTCCTCTGTTGCGTTTAGCACTGGTATTTGTCTCACATAATTCGGAGTATCAACGTTTGCGATGTTTTTTGCGTGGATATCCAATCTCAAGCCGTGTGCTTTTAATGCGTTTTGCCCTATATTTAATGATTCTAATATGCTCATTGCCTGTTCTCCCTATTTGAAAAAATTATTTACCTACGTTCATTACCGTTTTCATTTCGGTAATAATTTTAGACATACGTCTTGTAGCCATGGTATAAAAAAGTGAATTTTCTTGTAATGCCATTAACTCTTCTGCTGTATCAATTTCACGAGGTTCTTGCTCTGTGATTACCGCAGATGGTCCAAGCTTTTCTGAAAGCTTTGTTTCTAACGGACTGTTCATAGAACTAAGATAATCACCGAATTCAACGTCACGGCGTACATAACCAGGTGTATTTACGTTTGCCAAATTAGAACCAATAGCACGTTGTTTTTGTGTTATCAAATCCATCATTAATGAAACTTTTCCCATACTGTCTAGTGATGTAAACATTCCTGTATTCCCTTTCTATTTTTTATGATTATTTAGATTATAAATATTATTCTCTAATATTTATCGATTTGTTGTACATATCATCAACCACCTGAATCATACGCATACTCGCCAACATCGAAGCGTTCAGACGTAACATCTCGTTAACTGAGCTATACATACTAGTATTTGAATTCTCAAGTGTAAATTGTGCAAAAGTATCGTGATCTTTTACTAATTCAGGCTGTCCTGATTCTTCCGTAGGCACAACTTTGTTATAATTTGAATCCTCTAATCCTTCTGGACAAGCAAATCTTACTAATGGAATATTACCCATTTTTCTAGCTTTAGAACCAGCGACATCATACACCATAACGTCACCGTTAGATTCGATATCAAACTTATAACAATTAGCTGGCAACTTAATCCCTTCACCGACAATCCAATCATCAGAAGTCATTAAATAACCATCTTTACCTTTTTTAAAAGCACCATCACGAGTATATGCAACCTGCCCATCTGCAGAAACTACGGGGATATAGCCAGCTTCTGTTATCGAAACATCATACGGATTACTCGTAACCTTAGTAGAACCGACCTTATGGTCAGTACGAACTATTCCACTCACATAACCATCTTCATGCATCATTTGCTCAAATCTAACTGACTTGTAACCACTCGTATTTAAGTTAGCCAGGTTGTTACCGACATAACCCAATTGCTCAAATTGGTTAATCGAATTATTTATGCCTTTTCTCATTATCGCTTGTAAATTAAACATAACTAAATACCTCTCTAACTTATGACGCTGAACCTAAATAACTAATCACGCTGCCTAAAACTTCATTTTGCAACATATATAACTGCCTATTCGCATCGAAATTTCTTACAACTGGAATCATTGCCAAAAACTCATTTTGCAAAGATACGTTTGAAAATTCATTATACCCCTGTTTTACTTCAGGCGACATTACTAACATACCATCTGAATCAACAACGCCAATCGTACCAGCCTTTTCTAACGACAATGTACTTTTATTCAACACGCACACATCACCACTTCTGTTAATTACAACATCAGATTCAGAATCTGGAACAAGTGGCAACTGAATAACATCACCAACATTTGACAAAACAGGTCTATCCTCAGCGTTCAAAAGATAACCATCTTTATCAAGCTTAAAACGCCCATCACGAGTCAACTCAATACCATCAACACCTTGAATTTGAAAATAACCTTTTGTCGCTATTGTACAATCAAGAGGATTGTCAGACATAATGATACGTCCAACTTGATCATCAACAGTCTGCGACAACCCATGAACACCTAAATACTCTGTGAAGCGAGAAACAACTGGTTCTTTTCTTTGGTAACCAACTTTATCAAAACCACCAACGTTTTCGTTACTCATAGCAATCATAGTAGTCGCTACATGCATAGCTTTTATAGATGTTTGTAACCCGTTTTGAGTATTGCGTATTCCGCCATTAATTTGCATCTGTCCCACCTCTTTTTACCTACCATAATCGGTCATTTTACGAAAATAATCAATCCCTTTGGCTAAAAATCATACGTTTATATTAGCCACCTGATGCATAATTAATGATTTAAATTTATAAGTCAATATTTCTAATTATTCAATGACTTCATACAAAGTTGAAGCCTCCTGAACACTCACGTTATTATTAGGTATTTTAACTATACAAACCTTAACACTACGGTTTGCATATTCAATCTCTATAGTATCGCCTATTTTCAACTGCTTGGCTGGTTTTGCTGGAGTTCCATTAACCAATACCCGCCCTAATTCTGAAACCTCATTCGCCACTGTTCTGCGTTTAATCAAACGTGAAACCTTCAAAAACTTATCTAATCTCATCTAATCACCTTTTTTAAAATTATTATAAATATATTTTAACATATTAGAAAAAAAAATGCGATTATGTTATAATTTCAAAAACAAAAAGGATATTATGAAAAAAACATTATTAAATTTAATTTTATTACTAATACTAGTTTTATCTACAAACAATTTAGCAATTGCAAACAATGTTAAATTTGTTCAAGTTGCTGATGCTCATTACAATTTGAACTCTAAATATGCAAATGAAATTCTTGAAAAAACCATTGATAGCATAAATCAACTTGACAACATTGACTTTGTTGTTTTCACTGGTGATAACATCTCAAGTCCAAATATCGAATATCTTGATGGGTTTATGGATAAGGTAACTCGCCTAAAAGTTCCTTATCATATTATCATCGGCAACCGTGATGTGTTCAAATCTAAAGATTTATCCAAAATTGATTATATTTCAACAATAAAAAAACATGATTTTTTCTATAAGCATAAATCACCAAATTACGTATTCAAAAAAAATGGATATGTTTTTATCGCCCTAGATGGAGCGAAAGAAGTTATGCCAAACACCGTTGGTTATTTCAAAAAAGACACACTAGATTGGCTAGAAACTCAATTAGTAAAATATGAAAAATATCCAGTTATAATCATTCAACACTATCCACTTGTAGAACCAATGGTTAGAAAAAACCACGAAATATATAAAAAAGAAGATTATTTAGAACGTCTTGACAAGTACAACAATGTTTTAGCAATAATTGCAGGTCACTATCACAGCAATGGCGAAATTCTACGAAACACCGTTTATCATATTAGCTCTCCTGATTTATTAACATCACCAAATTATTATAAAATAATAGAAATCTCTAAAACAAACGACTTCTCGCCACTAATTTTCACAGAACTAAAAAGTGTTCAATAACTAAATTGTTACATTCTTGCATTTTAGATGAAAATTGTTTATAATTATTAATAAATTAGATATATAAAAAGGAAAAAATTTAATGGACGACCTGAGTACTACTATAATAAACCTGTTTGCGATGATGTTTTTATTATTTTCAAACGGTTTTTTTGTTGCTTCAGAATTTGCAATGGTAAAAGTACGCAAGACTAGGATTGAACAACTAGCAAATGAAGGAAACACTAACGCTAAAATCGCCTTAAACGCTATTCGAGATTTAGACAAATTTATAGCCGCTGTTCAATTAGGGATTACAATTTCTAGTATCGGCTTAGGTTGGGTTGGTGAATCAACTTTAGCTCACCTTGTCGAACCTCTTTTTGCGTTTTTACCTGGCATAAGCCAAACAATTGCAACTCACACTGTTTCAGTTTCGATTGCATTTGTCTTAATTACATTTATGCACGTAGTTATAGGTGAGTTAATCCCAAAATCAATCGCCTTAGAATACGCTGAAAAAACTGCCTTGTTGGTAGCTCCACCAATGAGAATTATGACATTTTTATTCACGCCTTTTATTTGGATATTAAATGGTTTTGGCAATTTTATACTAGGATTGTTTAAAATTTCACACACTAACAAAGGTGCATTAGTTCATTCAACAGAAGAATTAGATATGCTTGTTAATGCTAGCTATGACGGCGGAGTTTTAAACGAAACAGAAAAAGAAATGCTTCATAATATGTTTAAGTTTTCAGACTTGACGGCAAAACAAGTAATGATACCACGCACAGATATGGTTTGTATCCCAATTGATATGCCTATTGAAGAGTTGAATAAATTCGCTGCTGATAGCCAGTATACTCGCTATCCAGTATTTGAAGAAGATATTGATCATATTACAGGATTGGTTCACGTTAAAGATTTATACTCACTCTCTATCAACGATAAAGTTAGTACGATTGAGAATATTCAACGACAAATAATGCTAGTTCCTGAAACAATTACAATGGATAATTTGGTTTTGGAATTCAAAAAAGGTAAGGCCCAAATGGCTATTGTTGTTGATGAATTCGGCGGAACTTCTGGAATAATAACATTAGAAGATGTTTTAGAAGAAATTTTTGGCGATGTACAAGATGAATTTGACGAAGAAGAAGAATTTGATATTGTAGAAGTTTCACCAAATACATATATCGCAAATTCGATTATGCGTATTGATGAATTTGCTGAATTTTTCGGATTAGACGAAGACAAAATTGATGATGAAGATATCGATACAATTGGAGGACTAGCTGTGAAATTATTAGGTCGCTTGGCTAAAGTTGGCGACACAGTAAGGTTTGACAATTTAACTTTCACTGTCAAAGAAATTGACGGTGCTAGAGTTACCAAGCTAGAAATAGTTAAAAAAATAGAAGAATTAAGTCAAAAAGAAAATATATAATAAAGGAAAAAACAGATGTCAGGGCATTCAAAATGGTCAACCATTAAACATAAAAAAGCAAAAGTAGACTCTCAACGTGCAGTAGTATTTCAAAAATATTCACGTGAAATAATTGTTTCAGCAAGAATGGGCGGGGCAGACCCAAATGGAAACTTCCGTTTGAGAACAGCTATCGAAAAAGCTAAAGCAGCAGGACTTCCAAACGACAATATTAAACGTGCAGTGGAAAAAGGTGCTGGAGCTTCAACGGCGGACAATTACGAAGAGTTAATCTATGAAGGTTATGCTGCAGGTGGTGTTGCTGTTGTTGTTGAGACTATGACTGATAACAGAAACCGTACAGCAGGGGACGTCAGAAGCTTTTTCACAAAATATAACGGAAGCTTAGGGGCGACTGGCTGTGTTGGCTGGATGTTTGATCAACGTGGTGTCATTACTTTTGATAACGACATAGATTTTGAAAATCTATTCGAAACTGCAATTGGATTAGACGCTCTTGATATTGTTGAAGAAGAAGACGATTATAAAGTTTTAACTACCTTAGAAAACTTCCAACAAGTTGTCGAAGGGTTAGAAAAAGCTAATTTCAAAGCGATTTCTGCAGAATTATCAAGAATTCCACAAAACTCAATAGAAGTAGTTGATGAAAAAATCGCTGGACAAATTTTAAAACTTTTAGATAAACTTGAAGAACATGATGATGTTCAGAATGTTTATGCTAATTTCGATATCTCTGATGAGATAATGGCGAAATTAGACGTATAGAGGCAATTTATGTTAAAACATATCAAAAATCTTTCAACTGAATTGAACCAGTCGAATAATGCAAGTAGTATTGTTCGAGTTTTAAGCAATTATTTCAAACCATTTGGGGTTAGTGAATTAAATATTTACATATTTGACGAAACCTCTGAAACACTAAGAAATTTCGCTAAAAATTGGTTAATGATTGAAGAGTTTTTACAAAAAAAACACGCCAAAGAAGTTTATGAAATATTTAACAAATTAGGCACAGAAGCAACTATTCAAACGCCAAAAACCATTTATTATCCACTTAAAAATCAATCGAAAGTTATAGGAATGATTGAAATCATTGGTAATTTTGAAGAAAATTTCTTTAAACTTCTTGATTATATCATTTTCAATATTTCGTTAAAGGTTCAAAATGTAATTTTGGTTGAAAAGATGCAAAAAAATATTGACTTTCACGATTCGATGAAAAACATTGCAAAAATCATTGAAACTCAATATGACATCACATATATTATCCCAATAATTGGGGAGATGATAGACAAATTTGTGTCAGAGCATTTGATTTATATCTTTGTAATGGACGAAAACGATAACGAGCTAAAGCTCGTTTGGCCTGGTGCTTGCAAAGATACAAAGATTTTTGAACTTATTAAATGTTTAAATAACAAATCAGATTATATTTTAACACCTGATAAAAAAGTCGGTATTTTCCCACTAATCACTGAAAATCTATTAAAAGGTTGCATCGTAACCAAAAGTGTTGAAAGTGCATTGAGCGAAAAAGAGATTGATTATATTGAACAATTATCGAACCAAGCTGCGACTACTATTGATAGGGCAAGTGTTTACGCAGAAATCTTGCAACACGCAACGCTTGATGCTTTAACAGGATTTAACAATCGCCGTCAACTTGAAGAACGTATCCGACAAGAGGTTGCAAGTTCAAAACGTCAAAAACTCTCTCTTTGCTCAATTATGCTTGATATAGATTATTTCAAAAAAATTAATGATACATATGGGCATGCGGTTGGTGATTTTGTTTTGAAAAATATTTCTATGGTCATAAAAAGACAACTACGTGAATATGACATCGCAGGCAGATATGGCGGGGAAGAATTTGCAATATTATTACCTTATACAAATTTAATTGATGCACAAATGGTCGCAGAACGTTTAAGGTTGGCTGTTGAAAAACATCAATTTGATATTTCAAAAATCAACCCTAAATATAAAAATATCAATGTGACAATAAGTCTAGGGGTTTATCAATACGAACACGACAAAAATGAAGAAGATTTGTTAAAATTCGCTGATGTTGCACTTTATAAAGCAAAAGATACTGGTCGCAATAAGGTGGTTGTTTATGAATAAATTCATTAAAAAATGTCATTCATTAGATGATACAAAAAAACTTGCTGAAAAATTTGCAAGATTAGTTGACAAAGGTTGTTTCATTAACCTTTATGGAGAAATAGGAGCTGGCAAAACTGCGTTTGTTAAACTTGTGGCTGAAGCACTTGAGGTTCAAGAACGAGTAACAAGCCCCAGTTTTGTAATACTAAACGAATATCACACAGGCTCTATGCCAATTTATCACTTCGACTTATACCGATTAGAAAACGAAGGCGTTGATACAATTGTCGATGAATTGCGTGAATACTCACAAGGACAATGCATAACTTTTGTGGAATGGGCTGAATTTTCTCAAGACGAAGTTCCATTCAACCACTTAAAAATTAACGTAACTTATTCTGATGATGAGGATAGGATTTATGAATTTGAATTTATTGGTGAAGATGAAAACAATATTATTAAGGGGCTTGAATGTTAACATTAGGATTTGATACTTGCTTGAATAAAATGTATGTCGCATTAAAAAATGATGAAACAATTTTAGCGAATGAGGTTGTTGAGACCACTGACACAAAATATCATTCTGCTTTTTTAATTTCAACTATACAAAAGGTTTTAAGCCAAAACAACTATAAACCCGAAAATATTGATTTGATTGCCGTAAACATTGGTCCAGGAAGCTTCACGGGAATTCGTGCTTGCGTCACGGTTGCTAGGGTTATGGCACAACAACTAAATATTAAAGCGATAGGGGTTTCATCTTTAGAAATTTTGGCAAAGATAAATAATAGCGAAAAGCCAACACTTGTTGCACTAGATGCTCGCAAAAATTCGGCGTATTTATTCGCTGAGGATACAATTCAAGGTGCTGTATTGTTAGAAGATATTCAAGACAAGATTTCAAAAAACGATTATTTTATTATCAGCGATGACAAAATAAAACCTATTTTAGGCGGGATTTCATATCAAGATTGCGATAAAGACCTAGGAAAATATTTGTTAGAAATCGCAATAGAAAAATCACTGAATGACGATTGTGATTGGCGAAAATTAAAACCGCTTTATATTCAACCACCACCTGTTAGTTAGATTTATAAAAAATGTAAAAAATTTGTAATATATTAGCAAAAAATTTTCTTCTTAACTATTTAATTAGTATGCGAATTTTACCCATATTTTCAAATAAGATTAATCAAAATAACTCACAAGCGAATTCTAATCCGTTTGTAAGTTCGTCATTTACAAATAGTTTCTCTATTAACAACCAAAATCAAAACGATTTTACTATTAATAATCAACTAAAAACAGATACAGTTAGCTTTGGCAGTGTCAACAATCAATCACCTAAATGCTTAAAAAACCTTTATGCATATGATATTCCTTGTATCTATACAGGAAAGACTATGGTTGACCCTAAAGAGATTGACGAATATATAAGAGCAGGCGTTTTTAAAGGTCGTTCAGATAACGCAGTTCAAGTCTTAAACCAATATGAGAAAAGTATGTTTCCACACGAACGCCAACTGTTTAACGCAATAAAGCAGACTTCAAAAACCTCTCCAGCTAAAAGCTTGGTTGAAATAGTAAAAGAAATGACTCCTAAACAATCACGAATTCTTGCAACAAAACAAAAACCAATAGTTGGCAGAGTCAGAAAAGACTGTAGCCAATTACCTAAAGAAATGCAAGAAAAAGTCGCAGTATTGGTTGCAAACTCTCAAAAACAAATTAATAACAAACCAATTCAGGTAGAATACAGTAAAAAAGAATTTTTATACGATTACGAAAAAACCATTGTCCCTATTTATAATCACTCCGACAAAAGAACGAAAAAAGTATTATCAGAGATGACTAAATTAGCAAAAAGTCTAGATGATAAGATGACTAAATATAATAAAAATTATCAAAAAAATACTATTAATCAAATGACTAACTTGTTGAGCAATCCAAGATTAAAACGAAATGAAGAACTGACTACATTAATAGAAAACACCAAAAAGAAAATAAATAATGAACCTGTGATAGTTCCTTTTTTAAGAAAACCTTTCATATACAAATTACACGAAATTATTCATAGTCACAAAGACGCTGATATGGTCGATCAAATAATTACAAGAAGCTCAGAATTGCCGACCTCAACGAATGATTTTTCAGCATTTGTATTGAAATATTCACGAAAAAATTCTAACGAAATAGCAAAAGCACTTTTATATGAATCATATGGTTCTATAGAACATTTAGCACCAAGAGGCAATGGCGGAAGCAATACTCTAAAAAATACGGCGTTAGCCACTCGTAAAGCAAATTCTGATAGATCAAATATGCCTTTTGTCCTACAATTAGAAGAAAAACCAAACACCGCTAAATATTGTCAAAAATACGTTGATAGATTAATAGAACTAGCTAATGATGGCAATCCATCAGCTAGAGATAAAAGAAGCACGTTTGAAAAGTTAGGGATAGAACCTGATTATATCAACTCTTTCAGAAATACTATTTGTATTTTATCTGAAGGGAAAATAAACCTAGATGTGTCTAAACTAAAATACGAATGTAAATAATTGTAAAGATTTCTTCAAAATATTAAATTTTTCACGAGAAATGACCGATATATTACTTGTACTTAATTTATGAGGAATATCGGACAAATGACAGATTCAGGTGCATCATTAAATAGACCATATAAACCGTTTGGCTTGAATGTAAAAGTTCCAGAGATTGGTGAACGTACTGCAAAGCTTGCTGGCGATACGTTAGGTAAACTAATCACGGGTCCTGCAGATCCTCTTTTTGAATTTTTAGAAGAAAATGAAGAAGTATTTAACGGTGATATTGCAGGTAAAATAAATAAATTGTTTGCAGAAGGATTTACGATGGGTTCTGCAATGCGTATCGAAGATGAAAAAGTTAATGGTAAACCATCAAGTTTTGATATGCATTTTTAAAACATAATAGTAGAACATAAAGAAGAAAAAAGAAAAGAATTAGTAAGTTATTTACTAATTCTTTTTGTTTGCGTTATAATTTGAAAGAACAAGAGAAATGTAGAAAAAAAGCGTTAAGAAAAAACGCAAAACCCGTAAAGTTCAATTACGGAAAAGAAAGGAAAATTATGAAACCAGAAACAAAACAAACACAATTTGAAATTGGTGGAAAGACGGTTACTGTTGAAACTGGCAAATATGCTAATACCGCAAATGGTTCAGTTACAGTAAGATGTGGTGATACTATGTTATTAGTTCACGCAACAGTTAGCAAACAACCACGTGTAGGGATAGATTTCTTCCCATTATTAATAGATTATGAAGAAAGAATGTCTTCAATCGGTCGCATACCAGGTGGATTTAACCGTTCTGAAGGTAGAGCAAGTGATAAAGCTATCTTAGTATCTCGCTTGATCGACAGACCAATCAGACCATTATTTCCAAAAGGATACAGAAACGACATACAAATCGTAGCTCAATTATTCAGCTATGATCAACAAAACCAACCTGATACATTGGCGATGCTTGGTGCATCATTTGCGTTAATGCTTTCAGGCGCTCCATTTGAAGGACCAATCGGTGCTGTTCGTGTATCTCGTGACGCTGCTGGCAACTTTATCGCTAACCCAACTCACAAAGAAGCTAACGATTCTGATTTAGATATCGTTGTTTCTGGTGCTTACAACTCTGTAATTATGGTTGAAGCTGGCTGTAAATTTGTTACAGAAGACGTTATTATGGCAGCTGTTGAATTCGCACAACTAGAAATCAACAAACAATGCGAAATTCAAACTGCTTTTGCTAAAGAATGTAATGTTGAAGCTCAAGAATTCGTTAACCCATATGACACAACTGAATTGAAAAATATTATCAAAGAAACTGCTGGCGATATGATATCTGACGCTTATCACAACTTTGATAGAGCTTATAGACAAACAAAACTTGATGAGGCTAAAAAAGCTGTAAAAGCCAAAATTGATGAATTAGCCGATGATCATTATATTAAACAAATTATTGGAGATTCAGGAATTGACTTTGTTTCAGAAGAATTTAAAAATGCTGAGAAAAAAGTTATGCGTGCTATGATTACTGATGAAGGCGTTAGAGCTGACGGAAGAAAATCTGATGAAGTTCGTCCTATCTGGTGTGAAGTTGGTGTTTTACCAAGAGCTCACGGTTCTGCAGTATTCACTCGTGGACAAACTCAAGTCTTATCAGTAGCAACATTAGCTGGTCCTGGCATGAAACAAGTTATGGACGGCGTTGACCCAGAAACTGAAAGAAGATACATGCACAAATACATTTTCCCAGGCTTCTCTGTTGGTGAAGTAAAACCTATGAGAGGTCCAGGTAGACGTGAAGTCGGACACGGTGCGTTAGCTGAACGTGCTAACATTCCTGCTCTTCCAACTGAAGAAGAATTTGGTTATGCAATAAGAGTAACTTCTGATGTCTTAGAATCAAATGGTTCAACTTCAATGGCTTCAACTTGCGGTTCTTCAATGGCATTGATGCACGCTGGTGTTCCTGTGAAATCAATGATCGGTGGGGTAGCAATGGGTATGATCGCTGAAGAAGGCAAAACCCCTGTCGTTTTAACAGATATTCAAGGTATTGAAGATTTCTTAGGCGATATGGACTTTAAAGTAACTGGTGATGACAACGGTATTACAGCTTTACAAATGGATATGAAAGCTAAAGGGATTTCTGGTGAAACTCTAAGAAAAGCTCTTTCACAAGCTAAAGAAGGTAGATTACATATCTTAGCTGAAATGAGAAAAGCTATCTCTACACCAAATGAAAAAATGTCACCATATGCTCCAAGTATCACAACCTTAACTGTTGCTACTGAAGATATCGGAACAGTTATCGGACCTGGTGGTAAACAAATTAGAGCTATCATCGAAGCTTCTGGTGCTGAAATTGATATTCAAGATAGTGGTGTTGTTACTATCACTTCTAACGATCAAGAAGGTGCTGACATCGCTATTAAAATGATTAAAAGCTTAACTTTTAGACCAGAACAAGGTATGGTTTTAAAAGGTAAAGTTGTAAGAATTATACCAATCGGTGCGTTTGTAGAAATCGCTTCTGGTAAAGATGGTATGGTTCATATTTCTCAAGTTTGCAACGAAAGAATTGACACTATCGAGCCACATTTAAATGTTGGTGATGAAGTTGTCGTTAAAGTTGTTAAAATTGACGAAAAAGGACGTATTAACTTGACTATTAAAGGCGTTTCTGAAGAAGAAAAAGCTGGCTTAATCTAAGTTATCATATAAATCTTAAAAGGCTGTTGAAGCAAATGCTTCAACAGCCTTTTTTTATAAAAAATAATTTGAGATTTAAATGTATTTTCAAATAACAATAAATGCGAATTGTAAGTCAAAAATGACTATGACTAAAAAGTACTGTTCCTACAAAAAAGTACCACTAGCCTAACACCTTATGTGTTGGGCGTTTTGGCGATTTTAATTAGCTCGGAAATTGTTCCTACTA
>JAWXUD010000033.1:0-18591 GCA_044432945.1 Candidatus Gastranaerophilales bacterium | reverse complement strand
ATCGTTACCTATCGTGTTTTTACCACTGTTGCCATTAACATCAGCTAAAACCGCAACACATTGAGTCGCTTCTTCTCGATTAGCCCCGCCATCATATGGGTCAAGCCAATCACAGTTTAGGTCGTAATTGACTAACGCTTTTGTTCCATCAGCAAAAACAACCCCCACATTGTCACTAGAAAAATCCATATCATTATAAACAGCCGCAATATCATCTCCTGTAACTAAATCAGATGTGTTGTATTGAGTATCACACGAACTAATTATCGTAGCAGGAAAGCATTCATCAACATCGCTAATATCACAAACTTCATTAATTTTTAAATATTTCGCTAATTCATCTACAAAATCTTGGGCGTCAGAATATCCCGTAAGTTTTTCGTGAAACCTCATTTGATTCATCGCTTCTTCTAATCGTTCTTCAAATAAAAGTTTTTTAGTAGCTAAAGCTTCACCTTGATAACTGCTAATCAAATTGGGTATCGTCATTGCTGATACAACGCCTATGATGCCAAGGGTGATTAAGACTTCTGCGAGAGTAAACGCAGAACGTTTCGTCATCGAAACCACCCCGTCAACTTCGTTGCCACCCCTCCATCGGAGGGGAATTACTCCCGCTTGAACAGACGGGTTCGCTTTCTGCCTCTGCTCGCTTGCGTTCCACGGGAGGGGAATGCGATTACCACCTTGAACTCGGTTTAACAAAGTGTTCTCGTCATGCTGAAAATCAACAGGTATGGAATGATTATAATTCTCAAAATTTCCTTTATACATATTATTACCTTCAATTTATAAATTCTGATGTATGATATAGTTTTTATTATGTTTATATCATTTTAAAATAAGTATAGATTATAGAATTGTAATTGTCAACTAAATAGAATTGAATAATGGATAATGTGAAAGATAAATTGAAAAGATTAGGGAAAAATATTAAAATTGAACGGGTTAGAAACGATTTATCTCAAGAAAGATTAGCCGAATTATTAGATGTTTCACCTAGAACTGTTTGCCTTATAGAAAATGGGTTACAACATCCAAAAATTTTTTTGGTGGTTAAAATTGCAAATGTCTTGAATGTTGAAATTGCACAGTTATTGGTTTGAAAATTATTTTATAAATAGTCGCAATATCATCGATTTATTATAATTAAGCACAAAAAAAGGTGGGAATGAGTTCACTCATTCCCACCTTTTTTATTTATCTTTTAAAAAAAGAATTATAGTGCAATTAGCAAGAGCAGCAAGCACATTCTTTGTTAGCAGATGATTGACCGTTGAAAGCTTGCAAACCTAAGTATTTTGCAGCTGAACCTAATCTTTGTTCAATTCTAATCAATTGGTTGTATTTAGCAACTCTGTCTGTACGAGAAGCTGAACCAGTTTTGATTTGACCACAATTAGTCGCAACAGCTAAGTCAGCGATGAATGTATCTTCAGTTTCACCAGATCTGTGAGAAGCGATAGAAGTAAATCCAGCAGCGTGAGCCATTGAAATAGCTTCCATAGTTTCTGTTAATGTACCGATTTGGTTAACTTTAATCAAGATAGAGTTAGCAGAACCACGTTTGATACCTTCAGCTAAACGTCTTGTGTTAGTTACGAATAAGTCATCACCAACGATTTGGCATTTGTTGCCAATTCTGTCAGTAAGCATTTTCCAACCGTCCCAATCTTCTTCAGCCATACCATCTTCAATAGAGATGATAGGGTATCTTGTTTGCCAATCAGCTAAGAAATCAACCATTTCTTCTCTTGAGAAAGTTTTGCCTTCACCAGCTAAGTTGTAAACACCATCTTTGTAGAATTCAGATGAAGCAACGTCTAAACAAATTTTGATTTGGTCAGTATTGTAACCAGCTTTGTCAATTGCTTTCAAGATAACTTCGCAACCTTCTTCGTTAGAACCTAAGTTTGGAGCAAATCCACCCTCGTCACCAACAGAAGTTACATAGCCTTTTCCTTTTAAAACGCTTTTTAAAGAATGGAATACTTCAGCACCCATTTGAACAGCGTGTTGGAAGTTTTCAGCACCAACTGGAGCGATCATAAATTCTTGGAAGTCAACGTTGTTATCAGCATGAGCGCCACCGTTGATGATGTTCATCATAGGTACTGGTAATGTTAATGCGTTGATACCACCTAAGTATCTGTATAATGGCATGTTATAATCCATAGAAGCAGCTTTAGCACAAGCCAAAGAAACACCTAAAATAGCGTTAGCACCAAATTTTGATTTGTTTTCTGTTCCGTCCATATCGATCATGAATGTATCGATTTCTCTTTGATGAGAAGCTTTTTCGCCGATTAATTCAGGTCCGATAATGTTGTTAACGTTATCAACAGCTTTTTTTACACTTTTACCACAATAGTAGTTAGCATCGCCGTCACGCAATTCAACAGCTTCGTAAATACCAGTTGACGCACCTGATGGAACAGCTGCACGACCAACGATACCGTTTGTAAGTTTTACATCGACTTCAACAGTCGGGTTGCCACGTGAATCTAAAATTTGACGGGCTACTACATCTTCAATAATTGTTGACATAATTTTTCTCCTTTTTTATTAATCTCGTTTTTAAGATTTTCAACATGTTAATGATTACATGGAAAAATTCTTATTTCAAGGGGGTAGAGCGATTTTTTTATCGTTTTGTTAATTTATTTTAAGCAGGTTTTCTATTTTAAAAAAAATAGTGCTTGAATTTTTTTTTGTTTGTGTGAAGATATAAATTAGCGACATTCTTGTTGTTGAAAATAATAAAAAAACATTATGCCAAAGTAGCTCAGCTGGTGAGAGCGCACGGCTCATACCCGTGAGGTCGACAGTTCAAATCTGTCCTTTGGTATTTTTTTGTGTCTATATTCGACCTAACGAGTATTCGCCGTCCGCTATATGATTGGCTGGGACTTTACAAAAATTGACGCACGGCTACCTCTCAAAAAACTTGACATTTAGTCAACTTTTTTTCGGCAGAGTCCGTGAGGTCGACAGTTCAAAATGCGAGTGAGCAGAGGCTATTGTGCGTTAGCAAGGCAAATGCCAATGCCGTTTAGTGCGAACGATGCAATAAGTCCTTTGGTATTTTTTCTTTTTAATTTTATTAAATGCAAAAGGACAAAATTTTTAATAATGCAGTTGAATAAATTAAAACACCCTTTTGAATTTATTCAAAAGGGTGTTTGCGTGTTTGTAAAAATATTGATTATTTTCTTTTGCTTTTACTGCTTTTTGAACCACCTTTAGCACTAGATTTTGATTTAGTACCTGTTTTGTTTCCAGCTTTGACATTAGCTTTGTTTTTATTAGTTGTTGATGTGTTTTGAGCGTTGGTTTTTTTATCATCAGCATTGTTTTGCATTTTTCTTTTAGCTTTCTCGTGTTCTCCAGTAGAATTTGAAGCCCATTCTTCTTTCTTTTCTATCGAATTATTTTGCATAATCGATTGTTTATTTTGAGCATTCGATTGCCATTCTGATTTTTTGGACTTTGAATTTGAATCCGTACGAGATGCTTGGTTCGCTTTCATATTAGCTTGACGCTCTTCTTTTTTAGCTTCCATGTTAGCTTGCCATTGCTCTTGAGGTGTCGCATTAGCCATTGTACTACCAATATTAAATGCAATGGCTAGAATTAATAATGATATTAAAAATCTGTTTTTCACAATGATTTTCCTTTTTAAATTTGATTAATATTTCTCAACTATTGAGCATTCTTTTTAGCATCTGCTTTTGCTTTAGCTTCAGCTCTTTTTGCATCTGCACTAGCTTGCATTTCGGCTCTTTTAGCATCTGCTTTTGCTTTAGCCTCAGTTTTCTTAGCTTCAGAATTAGCTTTCGCATTAGCTTTAGTTGCTTCAGCTTGTTCAGGTGTCATATTTGCCATATCAGCTTTCATATCAGCTTTTTTAGCTTTAACTGCTGCAGCTGATTCTGATTTTTTTTGGTCTGCGTTAGCTTTAGCTTCAGTTTTCTTAGCTTCGACTTTTGATTGAGCTTCCATTTTTTTAGGGTTTTCGGCCATAGCTGTTGTAACACTTGTTGTTATTGCCAATAATAATAGTGCGATTGTTAATTGCTTTTTCATAATAATTCTCCTTTTAAATAAACTATTGTAACAATGCATTGCCTTAAATAATATATCATATTGGGGATTGATTGTCAATTTAAGAGAAAAATTTTTAGTGAAGTGGATTATTTATTCTTTTTCATCAAGTGAGTTTATTATAATTTCTAATCGTTCACCAAAAACTTTTTTCAATTTGTTTACAAGCTCGTTGCTTGCATTTACCCAAAACATTGATGCTGTTATTATTTTTATCTCTTCAGATAAATCTTGCACTTTAAAAGTTACTGGGTCAGCACCTGAGTGTTGGCAAAGGACATCTTTTAATAAGATTATTTCTTCAAATTTTAGTTCATCTTTCAAAATAATTGTAAAAATATTTGAGTTATCGACACTTTTAACTGTATCGATTAATATTGTTGGCGGTTCGCCTTCATCACGGCGACTGACTTTTCCTGAAATTATTACACGTTGTTCTGTTTCTAAAAAATCTCCGTATTCTTGGATTTTTTTGTTAAAGGCAAGAACATCAATTCTGCCTGACAAATCCTCGATTGTTAAAAATCTTATAAATTTTGTCGGGTCTTTTTTGGTAGGAATTTGTTTTTTCGCAACAACTAAACCACAAATCGTAACCACCTTATCGTTAGGGATTGTCGCAATTTCGCTGATTTTGTGTGTCATTAAAAATGGCAGTTTATCTCGAATTGTTGAAAGTGGGTGACTTGTTACGTAAAACCCTAAAAATTCTTTTTCATATAATTGCAGTTGGCGTGCGTCAAATTCTTCTTCGCTTCCTGACAATTGAAATTTTGCATCTTGAATGGAGTCTGCATCGGAGAGCATATCAAATAAGCTTGCCTGCCCCGATTCTTTTGCTTTTGCTTCTTTTGAACCCATGGCTGTAATATATTCGATGTTGTCCATCAGTTGTTTACGGCTTTTTTCTATTTGAGAAAATGCTCCTGCTTTTATTAAGCCCTCAAGAGCTTTTTTGTTATAGCATTTGGCGTCTAAGCGTTTGATATAGTCATAAATTGATTTGAAATCGCCATTTTTTTCACGTTCTTCGATAATCGATTCAATTACAGCTTCGCCAACTTGTTTGATAGAAGCCAAGCCAAATCGGATATTGCTTTCATCTGGAGTGAATTCTGAATAGGATTTGTTAATATCTGGTGGCATAACTTTAATACCGCTTTTTAATGATTGTTCGATATACAGTTGAGTTTTTTCTTGATCGCCAGAAACGCTTGATAATAATGATGCTAAATATTCGATTGGATAATGACATTTTAGATATGCTGTTTGATATGCGACAAAGGCGTAAGCGGCAGAATGTGAACGGTTGAAACAGTATTCTGCGAATTTTTCAATTTGTTCAAAAAGAGTGATTGCGTTTTCTTTTTTCATTCCGTGACGGGCAGCACCTTCAACAAATTTACCTTTTTGCTGTGCCATTTCATCAAGTTTTTTCTTACCCATCATACGGCGAACCATGTCCGCCTGACCTAGTGAATAATCCGCTAGGATTTGGAATACTTGCATGATTTGTTCTTGATAAACAATTGTTCCATACGTATCTTTTAATATTGGTATCAAGCTGTCGTGTGGGTATGTAATCTCTTTTCGTCCGTGTTTACGTTCAACGAAATCCTCGACCATGCCTGCTTGTAGTGGACCTGGTCGAAAGAGTGCAACCAACGCACCTAAGTCTTCAAAAACGTCTGGTCGTAAATCTTTTACAAGCTTTTTCATACCAGTTGATTCTAATTGGAATACCCCGTCAGTGTCGCCTCTGCCTAGCATTTTATAAGTTTTTTCATCATCTAGTGGAATGCTATCTATATCAAATTCTATTCCTTGGCGAAGTTTTATCAGCTTCATCGTTTTGTGAATCATCGTCAGGTTACGCAACCCTAAAAAGTCCATTTTCAACAAGCCTAATTTTTCTAAATCTGACATTGGGTATTCTGTTACGATAATACCGTCTTTTGATGGTTGAATAGGTACAATTTCGTTGAGTGGTTTGTGAGAGATGATGACCCCTGCAGCGTGAGTACCAACGTTATTTCTTATGCCTTCGATAGATTTTGCCATATCTACTAATCGGCGAATTTCTTCATCTTCATCGTATAGTTTTTTTAGTTCCATACCATCTTTTAAGGCATCATCAATGTGGGCTTTTGGTTCGTTAGGAATTAGTGCAGAAAGTTGGTTGCTTTGGGCAAATGGCATATCAAAGACTCTCGCAACTCCTTTCATTGCGGCTTTTGCTGCGTAAGTTCCGAAGGTTATTATTTGACAAACTTTGTCGGCACCGTATTTTCTTGCAACGTAATCAATAACTTCACCACGTCTTTCGATACAAAAATCTATATCGACATCGGGCATGCTGTAACGTTCTGGGTTTAGAAATCTTTCAAAAAGTAGGTTATGATGGATTGGATCGAGGTTTGTTATTTTTAGTGCGTAGGCTACAACTGAACCAGCCGCAGAACCCCTACCTGGACCTACGGCGATCCCATTTTTTCTCGCAAAATCTATGAAGTCCCAAGTGATTAAAAAGTATGCACTAAAGCCCATTTGTTCAATAATATTTAGTTCATAACGAACACGTTCTTCGACTTCTTTTGTGATTGTTCCGTAACGTTCTTTTATGCCTTGTTGCACTATGTGATCTAAGTAACTTTCTACTGTATGACCAGCTGGGACTTCGTATTCTGGAAGCGGGCTTTTCCCCATCTCTATTATTAAATGACATTTTTCTGCGATGTCGACTGTGTTTTTTATGCACTCATCAAACATTTCACGCTCCATCCATTTGAAGCTATCACGCAATTCGGTTGGAGTTTTTACATAAAATTCGTTGTTTGGAAAATGAAAACGGTTCTCGTCCGCTTTTAATGCGTTGGTTTGTAGGCACAACAATGTGTCATGCCAATCTGCATCTTCTTTTTTTAGGTAATGAGAATCGTTTGTGATTATCATTTTTATATCAAGTTCTTTAGCGAGCCTTATCAAGTCAGGGTTTGTACGTTTTTGCTCGGCAAGCCCGTGGTCTTGCAATTCTATATAATAATCTTCTTTGAATAAATCTTTGTATTGTTTTGCAACTTTTTTTGCACTTTCGTAATCATTTTTTAATAGTGATTGTAAAACTTCGCCACCAAGACAAGCCGAAGAACAGATTAAGCCTTCTGAATATTTTTCGATCAACTCAAAATTAATTCTTGGTTTGTAATACATACCTTCGCAATGTGCAATAGAAACAAGTTTGACTAAGTTCATATAGCCTGCTTTATTTTTTGCAAGAAGCACTAAGTGAAAAAGTGGGTTGTTGTTTTGATTTTTTTCTGAAAGCTCACCACTATGCACGTAAAATTCGCAACCGATAATCGCTTTAATCCCAGCTTCTTTCGCTTTTGTATAAAACTCAATTGCAGAGTACATAACCCCGTGGTCTGTTATGGCAACGGCAGGCATGTTGTTTTCTTTTGCAAATTTGCACAAATCTTTTATACGGATTGCACCGTCTAATAAAGAGCATTCGCTATGCAGATGTAATGGTACGTAAGCTGTATTATTTTCCATAATTATTAGTTTAGCATCAAGAGAATGAAAAAACGTTTAATGTAAATTATTGTTATAATTAATTTTTATAAACATCTAAGGTAGAGTTTATTATCTCAAGCATTTTGTCTTTGATAAAACGTGGTGAAACTACGTGACAATCTTGACCATATCGCAATAACCTTTTTGTTAGAATATCAAAATCTTCGTTTCTGTTTATCACGGTCAAATATCCTTCGGTGTCAAAACCTTCTGTGCGTTCCCATTCTCTTATTTTGTAATTTTTTGCCAGTCTGTTGCGTAATTTAAAAATTACAGTTGTTCCGTTTGGTTTTTGGTTGACGATACTAGGAAGTTGTTGTAGTGAAATGATTTTATTAATCGCTATTTCAATGATTTCGGTGTTGTTGTTTGTGCTTGTTTTTAAAAATATTTTCTTTTTTTTGTACACAAGCTCTATTGGTAAAGCTATAATCTTTAATTTAGATTTGTTTTTTGATTGATAAGTCAATTCTATTTTTTGTTTGTCTAGACAAATTGTTTCATAATATATAATTTTGTCTTTATTTTTCTTAATAAGTTCGCTAAATTCGTTTTTAAAATCTTCATTCATCAATTTGAATTCTTTGCTGTTTTCTTCATCAAATCTTGCTTGAATTGATTGTAAAAAATTTAGCATTTCAGATTGTTGTTTATTTTGTGGCAACAAATTTGTTGCGTTTAATAAAGTGTGAATGATTTTTAAATCATCGTTTGTGAAATTTATTTTGAAAGGTGAATTTATTAGATAATATTTATGATTTGCTTTTTCAACTTCCATACCAAAAACTTTTAAAGTGTTTAGGTATTTGTTTAATAGAACTTGCGAGTCAGATTTTATCTCATTTGGGCTGAACAAATATACAGCGTCTTTATAATTTACTGGACCTGATAAAAGCATTTCGATAAATGTGAAAAGTTTTATAGAAGAATCGTTGTATTTTTTACTAACCATTAAAAATACTCCTTTTTCATTTCTTCTAATGTCTTGATGAATTCTTGTTTAAAGCTTTCTGGATAAATAATTTTGCAATCAGCACCGTAAGATAATATTTTTTGTTTAATCCAAAAATCATTTGTTGTTGTCGCTTCAATAATCACTGTATCTTTATTCTGTTGGATTATTTTTTCTTGTTCATCTAATTCGATTTCGCAGTTTTTTATATTGAGTTCATAGCCTATTTTGAATGTTTTCATCTTGATAGGAATTGTTTTAACCTTTTTTATTGATTTTATTTCAATAATTCTTGAAACTTGAAAATATGCATATTGCATATATTTCAATCCTATGCCATATATATAAATTTTGTTATTTACATAATCTAATTTGTCTGTAATTAGCTCAATGTCTGCAATCCCACTTTGAGGAGAGTTGTATGAAATTAGTATTTGTTCTTTATTTTCACAAATTTCGAATAATTGCTGCACTAGTTGAATACTCGTGTTTTTAAAAATTGAAATGCTTTGAAATTTTTCTTTGAAAGTATTGTTATGAGTAAGTTCTGCGATTTTGTTATAGAAATTATCGAGTGAGATAAGTTCTTGAATTGATAACGATTTGGTTATATTCTTGTAAACTTTTATCATATTGTTGATTTGAGTTTGTGAGATTGATAAATTAAACGGGTGTGATGCGATGAAATATTTAGAAACGCCGTCAATCTTCTTTTGCTTTACTTTACAACCAACTTTTTTAAGCGATGTTATATAAACTCTTAAAGTATCTAATGACATTATTGATTTGTTATGAGAATTATTCATTATATAGTCATTGATTTCATCAATAGAAATAGGTTTTTCTAATAGCAATGTGAAAACTACAAGCGATTTGTAGCCTGTAAATGACATCAAATTATAGTTTACAGTATTGTTTTTTTCAAACTCTTTCATTAAACACCTAATACATATTTTGTTATCTTACTATAAAATTTTAAATATTATAACATGCTTTATAAAAGTGCTTTAAAGGGAAAAAATTGTTATGTCAAGAAAAAAAATATAAATTGTTACGTAATTTCATTAAGTTTTCTTCATTAAGATTTGCTAACTTGAGTTTCGCTTTAGAGTATCAAAGGTCATGGTCAATTGTAAATTTTTTTTGTAATTTTGTTACTTGTCAAATAGTTTACTTAGTTTTACATTTAGTACATCGAAAAGAAAACGAAAAGAAATTTAAGACTACCAGACAAGCGTAAATACAAGGGCAAGTAAGAAAAAGAGGTGATGGCATAACTGTCCAAAGTGGAAGAAGATTTGGCAAAAAGAATTAAAAAAAAGAATTAAGTTAAGAACTAAACAAGAATTGAAAAATATCAATTAAGATAAAAATTAGAAAACAGAATTAGAACAAAATTAAGAACATTAAAAAAAGAATAACTTTGAGGAAATGCAAAAGTTGATTAGGGATTTTTATTTTTTATATATAAAAAAAGATTTTAACAAAGTAGATTATATAAAAAATATGTGTATGTAAAAAGATTTTTTTATTAAAAGGTTTACGTAGGAGATTTAAGAAAAGATAGTTGTAAACGTAAATTAACAAGCTTGCCATAGTGCAAGCTTGTTTGTATAATAAATGAATGGAAGAATTGGAAGTTAAAAGAGTAATAGGGCTTATGTCAGGTACATCTTGCGATAGCATAGATGTTGGTTTGTGTGAGGTTTTACCCGATTTGAGTGTCAAGCTTATATCTGGAATAAATTATAAATATCCTGAGCATATTCAGTCTAAAATATTCCAATTATTTTCAGGAGATGCATCTATTAAAGACGTTTGTCAGATGAACTTTGCTATTGGCAAATGTTTTGCAGACGCTGCCAATGTTATAATCTCAGAACATGGCAAGCCTGATTTTATAGCAAGTCATGGGCAGACAATTTTTCATCACCCATTTAGTGAAAAGCTTGATGGAATTTCTTTGAAAAGCACTTTGCAAATAGGAGAAAGCTCGGTTATAGCGAAAGAGACAGGTTGTTTGACTATATCAAATTTCAGAGAAACTGATATTGCTAATGGAGGAGATGGAGCGCCTTTAGTCTGTTTTGCTGATGAAAAATGGTTTAAGCCGTTGAAGAAAAACTTGTTAATCCAAAATATTGGTGGGATTTCTAATGTTACAGTTGTGAGTAAAGATTTTCCGACATTTGGATTTGATACTGGCTTGGGCAATATAATGATAGATTATTGTATGAGAAAATTTTTCGATATGGGTTATGATAAAGATGGTGAGATTGCAAATTCTGGAAAGGTTTCTGCTAGTTGGTTAGAGTGCTTGCTTCAAGACGAATATTATTTTAAAGTGCCACCAAAATCAACTGGGCGTGAATATTTTTCGCCTGAATATATTGAAAATGCTCTTAAATTTGCACCAAAAGATCCAAAAGATATTATAGCAACCGTTACTGCATTGACTGCGAAATCAATTGCTACGACTTATGAGCGGTTTATATATCCTGATATTGACGTGAGTGAGGTTATAATCGGTGGAGGTGGGGCATATAACCCAACGTTGATGAAGTATTTGCGTCATTATCTACCTAAGCATGTTGATTTAAAAACTCATGAGGCGTATAACATTTCAAATAATTTTAAAGAAGTTATGGCATTTGCACTTTTAGGTTATTGTAACTTCTATAATATAGCGAGTAATTTGCCTTCTTGTACTGGTTCTGATAAGCGAGTAGTGTTAGGAAAACAAACTTGGGTTTAAGCTTTCTTTGATTTGCATTGAACTAAAGCTCGTGATAAAATTTTTTTATGATTGAAGGAAAAATGAGTATTAAGATAAAACCTCTTGATAAGACTTATCTCAATGAAATTATGGCGATTGAGGCTAAGGCTTATGGTGATCATCATTGGTCGATGGAGTCTTTTTATAATGAATTGTCAAATGATTTAGCTCATTATTTTGCAGCTGTTAATGAAGATGACGAGTTGATAGGTTATGCTGGTTGTTGGATTATATTTGAAGAAGCTCATATGACAAATATTGCGGTTGATTTGAATTATCACAGAAAAGGTGTTGGAGAGGCTCTTTTGAATGCAATTGTGCAAGAGTGCTATGAGCAAATGGTTAAATATATTACGCTTGAAGTTCGTGAGAGTAACATTTCGGCGATAACTTTATATGAAAAATATGGGTTTAAATCATTAGGCATACGCAAAGGATATTATCAAAATAATAATGAAAATGCTTTGATTATGTGGACTGAAAATATTTTTTATGACAAGTTTAAAAATTTATATAGTGAAAATGTAGAGAATTTAGAAAAGAGAATTGATATTAAATGGCAAAGAAAAACCGAAGAAAAATAACTTTAAGAAAGCGTAAAAAGAGTAATAATATAAGATTTTCTATTGGAACTCTTTTATTAGTTGCGTTGATGATTTTATTTTTAATTCTTTCTACATTTGTTCAGTTAGATGTCCAATTTTTCAAATTAGATTTCAAATATATCCCTCAAATCCCTGTTGTTTTGTTTATAGCAGGGTTGTTAGGGCGTAAATATGGTTTGCTTAGTATAATTTGTTATATATTGTTAGGGCTTTTGGTTTTGCCAATTTTTGCTTTAGGTGGTGGCATTAAGTACGTGATTGAATATGGATTTGGTTATGTTTTAGCATATTTGCCAGCATTATTTTTGGCGAGTGGGATTTTGAAAAATTCTTGTAGCTATAAAAATATATTAAAAGCTTCGATTGTTGGAGTTTTATCAATTCATTTAATTGGTGTTTTGTATATGTTATTTGTTGCAAGCTTGAAAATGAATGGTTATAATTTTATTGGCAGCTGGATTGTTGCTCAAAGTGGGATTAAAATCTTATACGATATTATCTATTCAGTTTTCGCATTAATGATTGTTCGTTTTATTCGACCAATGCTTTGGTTTTATAAATAATTAAGAGCTTACGTGTTGGATTAGTTTGTTAATATCTTTATTCCAAACCCCATGCCAGTTACGTAAAATTATGTCAGCAGGACAAATCCCTTGATTGGTTAATTCTTTTATTGGGTCGAGATATTTTTCTTCGTTTTGATTTTGTGAGATGAGCGATTTTTCAGCTATGTTTAAAATTTCTTTGGCAATATCTTTTGTTAAATGCGTAGATATTTTTGTGTTTAAAGCGTTTTTAGGCACGTTATATCTGAGTTCTGAAAAGTCGTTATAATTATATTTTTTAAACAATTCATCAATCTCGTCCATTGCTATATTGTTGTATAAAATACCTTTGTATATTGCTAAAATAGAGTATTGTAAGCCTTTGTTAACACAATCGTGGTTGCGGATTTCGATATAATTTCTTAATCTTACTTCTGGGAAATATAAGTTTGCGTGAAGCTCGTAATCCTCGAGATTAGCTGTGTTGCCTTCAAAGTTGTTTTGCATGTATTCTTTAAAATTAATTTTGCCGTTAATGTTTGTTTGAGTTCCATTTTTGTCAATAAAAATCATTGGTGAATTTAATACGCAGTCAATATATTTTTCAAAACTAAAATCCTCATCGATTAGTCCAGCAAACCCGCATCTTTCGTTGTCAGTATTGAGCCAGCTTAAAGCTCTGAAGGATTTGTAACCAGTGTCAACGCCTCCACGAATGGGTGAATTAGCAAACATAGCTGTCATAAAAGGTGTAAGTTGGTTGGCAATTTTGTACTTACGCATGGCGTCAGCTTCGTCTTTAAAATCAAGGCTTGTCTGAATACCAGCTGTTTCTCGCATCATTACATCAGATAAAATCCCCCATAGATATTTAGCCATAATTGCATAGCGAGATTTTGGGATTAGATTTATATTTTTGTTGGTCGAAACAGGCGAAACTCCATAGTTTAATAGGTTTATACCATATTCTTTTAATATCGGTTTGATTTTTTTGTCAAAGTCTTTAACTTTTGCTTCTATTTGAGAAATATTATGTTCTGGTTCGAGGCTAAGTTCTATTTGCGAGCCTGGTTCAAGGGTTATTGTGTCGTGGTTTGTTTTAGACCTATAATGTTATAATCATCTGTTATATAATCCCAATTTTCTTCTCTAGCAAATTTTCTCAACAGGTTGCAAACTCCAAATTCACCTTTGTAATCAGCAGATTTGAGAGAGTCTGTGTGAATTGCTAGTCGTTCATATTCTATACAAATTTTGTGTTCAGATTCTGGCTTGTAACCCTTTATATATAAATTTAGGATATCATTTTTGCAAAGTTTTTCTTTAGTCTGTAGATTATTCATTTATTCTCCCGCTTAATTATAACACATTTAAACTAGCAGAAAAAATAAATTTTCACATTTACCTATCTGTGTTATTATACTAGGTAAGATGAACTACTTCGAACGAGCAAAATATTTTAAAACAAAAAAACGCTTAGGGCAGAACTTTTTGGTTGATGGTCAAACAATTAGTGATATCATTGTGTTTTCAGGTGTTAGCAAAGACGATGTTGTTGTGGAGATTGGACCTGGTGTTGGGTTTGTAACAGAACAATTAGTCAAGCATGCTAAAAAGGTTATAGCGATTGAGCTTGATGAAGATGCGATTAAGGAGTTGAAAAAATTAGATGCTCCAAATTTAGAATTAATCCATGCCGATGTTTTAAAAACAGATATTTCATCGCTTTGTGATGAGGATATAAAGATTGTTGCAAATATTCCATATTATATAACGACCCCGATTTTGGCACATTTGTTGGGTGAAATTGATGATTTGAATAATAAAAATAGAAACAAGATTGTTGATATTTTGTTGATGGTTCAACAAGAAGTTGCGTTTCGTATGGAGGCTAATGAGGCATCTCCATCAAAGCAATATGGTTTGTTGAGTATGTTATCTCAGTTTTGGGCTGATGTTGAGATTAAAAAAATTGTTGGGCGTAGAAGTTTTTATCCTGCACCAAAAGTTGAATCAGCTTTGATTAAATTAAATGTAAGAAAAAAACCTTTGCTTGAGCTATCTGATTATTCACATTTTAGAAAAACTATAAAAGCATCTTTCTCGCAGCGTAGAAAAAATGTTAAAAACTGCTTGTTATCAGGTGGATTTTCTCGTGAGGCGATTGCTTATGCTTTAGGTAAGTTGGGAATTGATGAAACAATCCGTGGTGAGAAATTGTCGATAAAAACTTTTGGTGAACTCTCTGAACTTTTGCTAGAATTTGCGAAAGCGGGGAAAGATGAAGCAAATTAGGGTTGAATGTCCTGCGAAAATCAATATTTCGTTAAAGATTTTAGATAAGCGTGAAGATGGGTTTCATAATATCGAAAGCGTTATGCAGTCGATTAATTTATTTGATTATTTAAAGATTACTTGTGAGGGTTGTGAAGGCTTTTTTATAGACTTGTCAGGTGATAGCCCTGAAATCCCTTATGATGAAAGGAATTTGGTATATAAGGCGATTTTAAAATTTGTTGAAGTTGCAAATATTACTGATAAAAAAATTAGTGTTTATATAGAGAAAAATATTCCAGTATCAGCGGGGTTGGCTGGTGGTAGCACTGATTCAGCGGGTGTGGTTTATGGGTTGAATAAGATTTTTGATGATATTTTGACGTTAAAGCAGTTGCACCAAATTTGTTCAGAATTGGGTTCTGATTTGAATTTTTGCTTGGTTGGCGGACGTCAGCTGACGACTTCACGTGGTGAGGTTTTATCAGCACTGGAGTTTGAAGAATTTCCGCTATCGTTGATGAAACCTATTAGTTTAGGGATTAGTGCAGGGGAAGCTTATACGAAATTTGCAAAAAGAAACTCAAACGCTGATTGTGGGCGTGAAAAATTTGTAAACGATTTGGAGTGGGCTGTGATTGAGGATTATGAGATTTTGGGTGAGATTAAGCAAAAGTACCCTAATTCAGTTATGTCAGGTTCAGGCTCAACTTTTTTTGTGGTCGGTGAAGAATTTTTGCATCAAGATGGTTTTTGGGTTAGAAATAATTTGAAATCTATTCCTTTTGGGGTAAGAATTTGTAATTAAATTATAAATAATTTTTCATAAGAGCATTGATTAATTCTTCAGCTTCTTTTGTTGTACAGCTTCCTGAAGACAAATTATCATATATAGATTCAATTAAATTTGTTATATGAAGGTTTCTTTCACTAATTTCCATCGACATTGTAAGCAATTCTTCCTGTATGTCTACGGGACTTATTCTTAATTTTTCGTAACATGGTTTAATTTTTGAACTCTGAAAAACATCTTTGTTTAGTTTTTCAGGGAGTGTTGTTTGTGATGAGATTGTTTTTTTTACAGGGAGCATTTTACTATATTCGATATTTTTCACTGTATCTGTGATACGTGGTGGAATAGTGAATTTTGGCATTTTAACCTACTTTCTTTTTGTTCTACATATTTTATAAATATCTTGAATTTAAAAATTGCTAAAAAATCATATTTTGCTTAATAAAAGTTTACATTTATGGCTTTTTAAAAAGTTACTATATTTAGGCGACTTGGGGTATAAAAATTTTTATTTATTGTGTATTATAAAATTGATGGCGATATTAGAGGTTAAAAATTTAAATCTTGGTTTTGATTGTGAGTGTGGTTTGCGTCAAGCGTTATTTGACGTTTCTTTTTCGCTTGAAAAAGGGCAGATGCACGCACTTGTTGGCGAATCTGGTTGTGGGAAAACAATTAGTGCGATGAGTATTTTGAACTTGTTGCCAAAGACTGCGAAGCATTTAGGTGGCGAGATTTTGTATAATCAAAAGGACTTGTTGAAGTTTTCCAATAAAGAAATGCAAAATATTCGTGGTGACAAGATTGCTCTAATCCCGCAAGATCCGATGACATCGCTTAACCCTTTATATACTGTAGGAAATCAGCTTATTGAGGTAATCAAGATACATCAGAATTTGCGTGGTGATGAGGCTTATAAAAAAGCTGTTGAGGCACTGGATATGGTTCAAATACCTTGTGCAAAATCAAGAATGGAGGCTTATCCTCATGAATTTTCAGGTGGAATGAAACAGCGTGCAATAATTGCGATGGCGTTGGCGTGTAAGGCTGAAATCTTAATCGCTGATGAGCCGACAACTGCACTTGATGTTACGATACAGGCTCAGATAATGAACTTGTTATCAGAGATTAAATCGAGTTTGCAAACTTCTATATTATTGATTACTCATGATTTGGCGTTGGTTGGTGAGAATGCGGATTTTGTTTCGGTGATGTATTCTGGTAGAGTTGTTGAAAGTGCGACTTCTAAAGAGTTTTTTGAGGACACAAATCACCCATATTCTTTGGCGTTGCTTCGTTCGTTGCCTTCTAATAAGGCGGAAAAGTTACATATTATCAACGGTCAACCGCCGTCAATTTTGCAAGATATTTCAGGTTGTCGTTTTCATTGTCGTTGCGAGCAGGCTATGCAAAAGTGTTCAAAAATCGTTCCTGAGGACTATAAAATTTCTGAATTTCACAAAAGTGCTTGTTTGTTAAACGATTAAAAAAGCGTTTTTTTTCAATTGGAGCATGGTTCTTGAACCGCTTATGTTTGGGTGGAATTTTGTAACCTTATCTTTTATTGTTTGTAACATTTGTTAACAAATAAATGATAAAAAAGGCAATTAATTTTGATAAAAAGTTTTTATATAAACAAGGTAGGTTAAAATTTAATTTGGAGGTTAGGTTATGACAGATTATAATGTCGCAGCCAGTACGTACGGAATGTTTCCGAACTCATATTACAATCAAGTAGCGTTGAATGATTTATCAAATTTAGATATGTATTCATCGATGGGTTCAATGGGAATGACAAATCCAATGGGTATGAATGGTAGCATGTTCTCTGGCACTATGGGTTATGGGACAATGGGCTACGGTGCAGGTACTACGGGAATGTCAACGATGCCAATGATTGGTGGTATGTATGGCGGTTTTAACGAAGAATACTATAAAAATTATGAAAAATATCAAGATTTTATGGTAGGAAACCAAGTTCGTCAACAGCAACGTGTTCGTAACGCTGATATGCAAATTAATTCTACTCAAGAAGGTGTTTCGATACAGGCAAAAGTTCTTCGAGAAAAAATTATGCGAAATGAACAGGTGAATATTTTAGGTGCTTATAATTCGTATTTAGATAGTGTCCGAGAAATGTATGGTAGTGGCTCAGATGAATCTGTTCAAAATAAAGCTATGATGTTGTATCAGCAACAATTTGGAACAAATTTGACTGATGATATAAGACAATTTGGCAAATGCTCTATGCGAGAAGGTTTTGAATCAGGTGTTACTTTAGGTGCTTTGAATGATAGAACTGCAGAAGATAATATCTCAGCTATAACGGGACAGCCAGCTGATCGTTGGGAAAATGTTAATAAAACAACTGGTAAGGCGTTAGGTTTTGGAACTTTAGGTGCTGGTGCATTTGTGATAGGCTCAAAATTCTGGACTGTTTGTAAAGGATTATGGAAATCAAAAATTCTATTAGTTGCAGCAATCGGCGGAGCGTTATGGCTAGCTAGTTCCGCAATTTCAGGCTCAAGTGAAAAATAGATAGTGTGTGTGCTAAAAATTAGTGTAGTGTAAAAATTAATAGTGTAAATGTGTGTAGAGGTTGAAATATTCAACCTCTTTTATTTTGATAAAAAAATGCTTACGCATAGTTAACCCTTTGCGTAAGCATTAAATCAGTAAAAGAGACATTAATAATATTATGATTCTGGTTTTTAGAAAGTCAAATGCTAAAGTTCGTAAAAATTCCTCCGTTCAAATTAGTTCGAGGTCTTGAAAAATTTTAAAAAATAAGTTATATTAATAACATAATTAAAATGAGGAATTAAAAAGCAAAGTGATAATGGCGAGTTATGAGAATTTGAGAATGACAGTTGACGCATCGATATCTGATGTGGCGATGGATTTTGTGAAATTTCAACATGTCCAAAACCCGCTCGTAGAGGGCGTTTCAACCCTGGGGGGGGGGG
>JAWXUD010000032.1:0-17500 GCA_044432945.1 Candidatus Gastranaerophilales bacterium | reverse complement strand
TTAGGTAATACTTTATGTATTTTAAAATTAGCCTACATCCCGAGGTCGAAGTCGTAATGTTATCAAGGTTTTTTAATTAAAATCATTTTTATACTTGATAAACTGACTTGATTAACACAGTATGTTTTCAGACTATTCTATTACCAGAGTTCATCTGGTCGTGAGATTAAAGTTTATACTTTATAACACGGCGTGTACATTGAAAATTGCATAAGATTATAAGCGTAATATTAGATATTACAAATAACATTAAAATGTTATCCAAAAATAAATAATATACGTAATCATCAATGAAAACTAAATTATAAGAACCGAAAGGAACTTATATATTAGGTAAAGCTACTAAGTGCTAATGAAGGATGCCTTGGTACTGACAGCCGATGAAGGACGCGTAAAGCTGCGATAAGCCACGGGGAACTGCTAAAAAGTCTCGATCCGTGGGATTCCGAATGGGGAAACCCTATGAGGTTAAAACCTTATAATCCACAGATGAATACATAGTCTGTGAGAAGGAAAGCCTGTGAACTGAAACATCTTAGTAACAGGACGAAAAGAAAATAAACGAATGATTCCGATAGTAGCGGCGAGCGAAATTGGAAGAGCCTAAACCATACATACGTGATAGACTGCAATTGTTGTGTGTGTGGTGTTGTGGGACTTACAGTATAATTTGCAGATTATACAAAGAGTTACAAAACTATTTTTTAGATGAATTCAACTGGAAAGTTGAGCCATAGAGGGTGATAGCCCCTTAATCGAAAGGAAATAGACTCTTGTAAGGATCCCGAGTACGGCGGGGCACGTGAAACCCTGTCTGAATCCACCGGGACCATCCGGTAAGGCTAAATACTTGTCAGTGACCGATAGTGAACGAGTACAGTGATGGAAAGGCGAAAAGAACAGTGAGAAGCTGAGTGAAATAGACCCTGAAATCATTAGCATACAATCAGTTAGAGCCCTATTAATAGGGTGATAGCGTGCCTGTTGAAGAATGAGCCGGCGAGTTATTTTATGTTGCAAGGTTAAGGAGTTAATATCCGTAGCCATAGCGAAAGCGAGTTTGAATAGAGCGTTAAGTTACATGAAATAGACCCGAACCTTGGCGATCTAACCATGACCAGGATGAAGCGTAGGTAACACTACGTGGAGGTCCGAACCGACTGATGTTGAAAAATCAGCGGATGAGTTGTGGTTAGGGGTGAAATGCCAATCGAGCCAAGAGCTAGCTGGTTCTCCCCGAAATGCGTTTAGGCACAGCGTCAGATTTATCTTATAGGAGGTAGAGCACTGGTTTTGTGCGGGCGGCGAAATGCTGTACCAAACAATGTCAAACTCCGAATGCCTATAATGTTACTGTCTGGCAGTGAGACTGCGAGTGATAAGATCCGTAGTCAAGAGGGAAACAGCCCAGAGCGCCAGTTAAGGTCCCTAATATATACTAAGTGGTTAAGGAGGTAGAGATACTTTGACAACTAGGAGGTTGGCTTAGAAGCAGCCATCCCTTGAAAGAGTGCGTAATAGCTCACTAGTCAAGTGTCTCCGCGCCGAAAATACACCGGGACTAAAGTATATAACCGAAGCTGCGTCATTATACTCTGTATAATGGGTAGGGGAGCGTTGTGTTGTAGGTTGAAGTCAGATCGAAAGGACTGATGGACGAAGCACAAGTGAGAATGTCGGCATAAGTAGCGAAAACATTGGTGAGAATCCAATGCACCGTAAACCTAAGGTTTCCCACGGCAGGCTCGTCCGCGTGGGGTTAGTCGGAACCTAAGATGAGGCCGAAAGGCGTAGTCGATGGACAACTGGTTGATATTCCAGTACTATCTGATAATCGTTATCAGAAGCGGAGGGACGCAGGAGGATAAGCATGCAGTCGAACGGAAGTGACTGTTTAAGCGTGTAGGTAGAGATTGTAGGAAAATCCGCAATCTCGTTAAAAACTGAGGCGTTATGAGGAGAGTCTACGGACTCGAAGATGTTGAATCCACACTGCCAAGAAAATCTTCGCTCTCGAGATTATCCGGTATCCGTACCGTAAACCGCCACAGGTAGGTTAGTAGAACATACTAAGGTGCGCGAGACAACTCTCGCTAAGGAACTCGGCAAAATCACCTCGTAACTTCGGGAGAAGAGGTACCCTGGTAGAGTGAAAGACCACGCGTCTGGAGCTTGATAGGGTCGCAGTGAATTGGCCCATGCGACTGTTTACCAAAAACACAGGTCTCTGCTAAGTCGATCAAGACGATGTATAGGGGCTGACGCCTGCCCGGTGTCGGAAGGTTACGTGGAAGGGTTAGTAGTAATACGAAGCTCTGAAACTAAGCCCCGATGAACGGCGGCCGTAACTATAACGGTCCTAAGGTAGCGAAATTCCTTGTCAGGTAAGTTCTGACCCGCACGAATGGCGTAACGATATGGGCGCTGTCTCGGCGAGAGGCTCGGCGAAATTGGATTATCCGTGAAGATACGGATTACGTGTACCAGGACAGAAAGACCCTATTGAGCTTTACTGTAGCTTGAAATTGAATTCGGGTTCTTATTGTGCAGTATAGGTGGGAGACTATGAAGCAGAAGCGTCAGCTTTTGTGGAGTCATCGTTGAGATACCACTCTGTAATAATTTGAATTCTAACCTTGATCCCTCTAACAACAGGGCAAGGGACAGTTTCTGGTAGGCAGTTTGACTGGGGCGGTCGCCTCCTAAAATGTAACGGAGGCGTTCAAAGGTTCCCTCAGGTTGGTCGGAAATCAACCGTTGAGTGCAATAGCATAAGGGAGCTTGACTGTGAGACATACAAGTCGAACAGGTACGAAAGTAGGATATAGTGATCCGGTGGTTCTGTATGGAAGGGCCATCGCTCATCGGATAAAAGTTACCATAGGGATAACAGGCTTATCTCCCCCAAGAGTCCACATCGACGGGGAGGTTTGGCACCTCGATGTCGGCTCGTCGCATCCTGGAGCGGTAGTACGTTCCAAGGGTTGGGCTGTTCGCCCATTAAAGCGGCACGCGAGCTGGGTTCAGAACGTCGTGAGACAGTTCGGTCCATATCCGGTATACGCGCAAGAGATTTGAATGGAGTCTTCCTTAGTACGAGAGGACCGGGAAGAGGGAACCTCCAGTGTACGGGTTATCGCGCCAGCGGTAAACGCCCGGTAGCTGTGTTCCAAGTGGATAAGTGCTGAAAGCATATAAGTACGAAGCCCACCATAAGATGAGATCTCTCATGACACAAGTCAGTAAGTCCCCAGGCAGATTACCTGGTTGATAGGTCAGAGATGTAAGTATGGCAACATATTCAGTCGACTGATACTAATAGGACGAGGGCTTTTCCTAACAAGTTTGGTTTTGACCAAACAAGTTTAAAAGTGATTGCGTGAGAATTTGCGAAAGCAAGTTCGAAGCTTATAATCTTTATGCATTTTTCAGCGTATGCAACAGTATTCGCTGGTGATCAAGCAAGAGGAAACCACCCGTTCCCATCCCGAACACGGTCGTAAAGACTCTTCGCGGCGACAATACTTGGCGGGCCACCGCCTGGGAAGATAGCTCGTTGCCAGCACCTATTTTTAAAAAGGAATTAATCGCAAGGTTAGTTCCTTTTAAAACTGTTTTATGTATAATATAAATAACTAAAAGGAGAATAGAAAAATGGTGAAATTATCAGGTAGGTATAGTAATAATATAAAAGTAAGTACCCATTCTCAGGAAGGTTTTGTGAATAATATTTTAAGTCTTAGGGGTAGGATTGTAAAAGGTGAAAATTCTCTAGGTGATAGGAGAGCTGTATTTCATGTATTTGGTGAAGGAGGAATTGGTAATTCAAAGACAATAGATCAATATTCGGTAGAAACTACGCAATTAAAAAGAAACAAAACTGTGTTAGATAAGGTTAGAAATTTCTTTAGTCTAAAATATGAAGTTAAGCAAACTTTTGAGCATTCATTCAATGCCGATGGAAGTTTAAAATCTTCTTCGATGAAGGTTAATAATCCAGATGGAACAGTTAGCACCAATTTTAGAGAATGGAATGTTTAGTATTAAAGAGTAACCTAATTGTAGATTAGATTGAATAAGGACAAATAGATTTGTTCTTATTCTTATATTTTAGTGTATAATAGTTATGAAATGAGGTTTGTTTAATGAACATTAGATGGTGTCAAAGGTTTCAAAATTATAAAAAAGCACAAGTTAATTTAGTTGAAATGATTGGGTTATATCGTTCAAAAAAGGATATTAAGGCTTATAAATTAGCTTTAATTCAAGCTTTTGAAATGTCTGTAGAGTTGGCTTGGAAGGTATTAAAGGATTATTTGAATTATTTGCAATTTAATGTGCAGGCACCTCGAGATGCTGTAAAACAAGCTTTTTCTATTGGGTTAATCGATAATGGTTTAGTTTTTATTTCTATGATTGAGGATAGGAATGCAATTTCTCATGTTTCTGATGAAGTTAAGGCTGATGAAATTGTCAAAAAAATTGATGAAATTTATTTTGAACAATTGATGAAATTAGAAGTTTATTTTGATAATAAATTAAATGAATTGGGTAATAAATAGTTTATGTTGAAGTTTGGTTTAACAAATGGGGTTATCGAGGTATTGAGAAATTATTTTAATTCAATTGATGAGCTATCACAGGTTAAAATATTTGGTTCACGTGCTACCAATACATTTAATAATGGTTCTGATATTGATTTTGCTTTGTTTTCAAAGACTGGAGTTTCTTTAGATTTGATGTTAATATCTAAAATTAAAATAGAATTAGATGAGTTAATGACGCCGTATTATTTTGATGTTGTTGATTATTTTGCGTTAGAAAATCAGGATTTGATTTGTCATATTGATACTCATGGGGTTGTTTTCGATTAGCATTGATTTCAGAAATTGTGATTAGTGAATTGTTTGACATTTGTGATTAATTCATTAAAAAATAAGTATGATGTTATTAGATTTTTTTAGAAGAAATAAAGTGTGTAAGCATATGAAAGTTAGCCCGAGTGAAGAGTTTGCTTATTGCCCTGATTGTGGTGAGTTGGTTGAAAACCAGTGGTATTTAGTTCGCTGTAATTGTTGTGGGGTTAAGGCTTTGGGGACTATTCGCAATGGTGAGGTTGTTGCTTTAGAGCATTTTTGCCAAAATTGTGGTTCTAGAGAATATCATACTGAGCTTATTGATAAAATTAATTTTATTGATATTAGGTTTGCTGTATTAGTAAAAAATATTGTTAAAATTAATCTTCATTCTACGACTCAAAGTTGGGTTAATTCTAATTATCAGAATGTTGCCAAAAAATATATTGCTAATAATATTTAATTAGCTATCAAATTATATAATGTTTAGTTTTTCTATTTATATGACGAGTATAAATTTTGGAGCAAAATACATACGTCCTGTGGTTGTTCAACAAAGGCAGGAAGACACTTATCAATATACTGCTATTGCTTTGGTTGAGTTAGCTTCTGGTGAAGATTACACTGAGGATAAAAATGATATCGTTGCACTAAAAACAGTTGCCAACAGTTGGAAAGCAAGGTATGCACGTAATATCGCAAATGATATGAGCAGACCATTTAAGGATAGCATATTTGGTGCGAGAAATCATTTTTACGCTCTAACTACTCAAAAAGATAGCTTTGATACATTTGAGGCTGAAAAAGTTTTAGCTTTAGCTGAGTTTTGTGATAATGATGTTGAAAATTGTAATGAATTAAAGTATATTCAAGTGAAGCCAAATGCTAAGCCAAATTATAAAAAAATAGGTTCTGGGCTTTTAGATGCGATAAAAAAAATACATTCGACGAAGTCTATAAAAGCATTTCTTGACACGAATGTCATACCATTTTATGAGCAAAATGGTTTTAAGCAAGAATTTGACCCGTATGAGAGGACAAAATATGTCTGGCATAATTTAAAATAAAAAAAATTATTTTTTTATAGGCAAGTATGATTGCGGGTAGTTATAATCTTCTTTAAAACCTAAGTGACGATACATTTTAAGTGCTTGAAAATTGTTTGTTTCAGTACATGTATTAATCTCGCTGATAGGTTTTTCAGCGTTTTTTTGATATGAAATAATTTTGCTCATTGATTTGTGTAAAATGTGTTTAGACAGTCCTTTGCCTTGATGTTTTTTGCTAATTGCAACAATAGGGAAGTTGGCGATGCTTCCGTTTGTTAAATTGCTGAAACAAAATCCGACAGGTTCATCATCATATAACAATACTGTTGTTGCTTCTGGTAGAAATTCTGCGTAAACATCTTTTGTGATTTTGTTTAGGATATCAAAAGTGCCATCTAATGATTTGAAACGTGGGTCAAAAAGTGCGTCAGCACTAGTTTCAAAAGCTTCGTGTACAACCGCTACGGCTTGGCGTAGATAGTTTTCATTCCAAGTATCAAGCTTATATTTTGGTTCTAAATTAGGTAAGTATGATATTTCAAAAATGTCTTTTGAATTAGTTCCTGCCATTAAAAATCTTAGAACTGCTATGCCTACAAATTTAAATCCAAATTTTGAAATATCGCTTATTAACGATTTTTGTTTGCCAAGCATTGGATAGCAAACAATTTTTTGATAACGATCTAAATTTGTTAATTCCAAAAACTTTTCGATTAAAATACAGCCATATTCAGTGATATTTTCCATATTAAGTGTGTGAATAATGTTTAGTTCGATAGCTTCTGATATTGCTGTAGTGTAGACCATAAAAGCTACGGCAGTTGAATTTCTGTACAAAACTAAGCATTGAATTAATTTTTTACTAACACTCTCTATAAAGCTTTCAAAGTCTAGTGGAGTTAATTCGAATTTGTATTCGTCTTTTGCGTGTATTATAAAATCGTTATATATATTTTCAAAATCGTTATAATTTTCGACACTTAAAAGTTTAGTTACGTAAATTTTTTCATCAATCATTTTGCTATTCCTAAAATAATTATATCATATGTTGCATTTTATCTTTTTTGGTTTCCATATATTTTTGATTAAATTCATTTATATATGGCGTTATTTTAACTATATCATTAATGTTTAGTCCGTAACCATTCAAACCAATGATTTTTTTAGGGTTGTTGGTAATAAGATTGATTTTGTTAAAGCCCAAATCACGAATAATTAATGCTCCCATGCCGTAATCTCTTAAATCAGCCTTAAACCCTAATGAGATGTTCGCATCAACTGTATCTTGTCCGCATTCTTGAAGGTGATAAGCTTTGATTTTATTAATCAGTCCTATGCCACGACCTTCGTGTCCTTGCATATAGATTAATGCACCCTTGCCGTGTTCGTTAATCATTTTTAATGCACTATGTAATTGATAGTTACAATCGCATTTAAGACTGTGAAAAATATCGCCAGTCAAGCATTCGCTATGAACTCTTACTAAAGGTATTTTATCGGAGCTGTCATCTTTAACTAATGCTACGGATTCTTGTCCTGTTAAATTGTTTACATAACCACAAATTTTAAACTCGCCAAATTGTGTTGGTAGTGTGGCTTGTGCTTCTCGAGTTACAATTTTTTCTGATTTAAGTCTATATGCGATTAAGTCTGCAACGGTTATGAATTTTATATCGTAAGTTTTTGCAAATTGGTGTAGCTCGTCACGCTTTGCCATATGCCCGTCTTTGCCCATAATCTCACACATCACGCCAGCTGGTGAATGACCACAAAGTTTTGCCATATCAACGGCGGTTTCAGTGTGTCCAGTTCGAGTAAGCACACCGCCTTCACGTGCAACACAAGGGAATAAGTGACCAGGGCGGCGTAAGTCAGATGGTTTGGCATCAGGTGCTAAACAAACTTCTATTGTTTTTGCACGGTCATATGCTGATATCCCTGTCGTAACTCCATATTTTTCTGCTGCGTCAATGCTTACGGTAAAGGCTGTTTTCATGCCATCTTGATTTTGTTCGACCATTTGAGGTAAATTCATTTTTTGAGCTAATTCAGAGTTTATCGCCAAGCATATTAAGCCTTTTGCATGTTCCGCCATAAACTGGATTATTTCTGGTGTCGCTAATTGACCAGAGCTGATTAAATCGCCTTCGTTTTCTCTGTCCTCATCGTCCGCTACTATAATCATTTTACCGTTGGCAAAATCGATGAGGGCTTCTTCTATTGTATCAAATTTGTTTTTTTCGTTATCCATTAATAAAATCCATTCTCTATTAAAAAGTTTTCTGTAATACTACTGTTATTTGTTGTTGTTAAAAATTTTTCGATATATCGTCCTAAAATATCTGTTTCGATGTTTACAAAATCGCCTGCTTTAAGTGATTTTAAGGTGGTGTTATCTAGTGTGTGTGGGATTACGGCTATCTCAAAAATATCATCATCAATTGCAGAAATCGTCAGGCTTACTCCATCTATTGTGATTGAACCTTTGTAGACGAGATATTTGCTATCTTCGACTTGAAATCGCATATCGCCCAAGTATTTTGCGATTTGATCAACGTGTCCTTGTACAATATGCCCGCCCATACGAGTGGAAGGGGTTAATGCACGTTCGAGATTTACTGGAGTGCCTACTCGAAATTCTTTAGTTAGGCGAATTGTTTCCTCGCTTAAATTAGCATCAAATGAGTTAGAAGTTATTTTTACGACTGTTTGGCAACAGCCGTTAATGGCGATACTATCGCCTAGTTGAGTATTTTCTAATACTTTGTTGCATTCAATTGTTAAAACTGAATTTGAAAATTTTTTTATAATACCTATTTCTTCTACGATTCCTGTAAACATAATTAAATATTAGCATAAAAAATGTGATTAAGAAAAATATTCTTTGCATTATAAAATTTTCTTAATATAATATAGTTAAGAAAATCGATGTCAAGAATTGACATGAAAGAAGGAGAAAATTATGGCTAGAAAACCAATTATTGCAGGAAACTGGAAAATGAATTTGTTACAAGATGATGCAAGAGCATTGTTTGAAGGTATTAAAACTTTTTGCAAAGATTATTCAGCTCACGAATTACCAAAAGTAGTTATCGCACCTGTGTTTACATCATTGACTGCGGTTACATCTACGAAATGTGATTGTGGTTGTGGTTGCAACAAAATCTCAATCGCAGGACAAAATTGTCATTGGGAAAAATTCTGGAGCTTACACTGGTGAAATTTCTGTTGAAATGCTTGCTGATTCAGGTTGTGATTATGTTATCATCGGACATTCAGAAAGAAGACAATATTTCAGCGAAACTGATGAGATGATTAATAAAAAAGCTAAAGCGATTTTAGCTGGTGGCTTAATCCCTATTATTTGCTGTGGTGAAAGCTTAGAGCAAAGAGAAGCTGGTGTTACTGACTCTCATATCGAATCTCAAATCAAAGCCGCTTTAGAAGGGATTTCAAGTGATGATGTCGCTAATTCTGTAATCGCTTATGAACCAATCTGGGCAATCGGAACAGGCAAAACTTGTGATACACCTGAAGCTAACCGTGTAATCGCTATGATTAGAAACGTTGTAAAAGAAGTTTGCGGAGATGAAGCTTCTGAAGAAATCAGAATTCTTTATGGTGGATCTGTAAAACCTTCAAGCATCGAAGAACAATTGTCAACTTCTGACATTGATGGTGCTTTAGTTGGTGGTGCTTCATTAAAAGCTGAAGATTTTACGGCTATTTTGGCTAACGCAATGAAAGTTGCTGTTGTAAGATAGTTTGTTATTAAAACGATATTAAATGGGGTTTGGTTTTTATCGAGCCTCATTTTTTATGCGTTGATTTTATGTTATAATTTTTTTATAGACAATGAGGAGAAATTATGTCAAGAGTAGTCGAAATATATGCAGGGGCTTATGCTAGCGGGAAGTCTGAAACTTCTATCAATCGTGCAAGACAGTATGCAAAACAAAATAAGGATATCACATTAGTTGACCTAGATACGGTTGAGCCAGCTTATACTTTGCGTCCTATCGCAGGAAAATTAGAAGAGGAAGGCGTGAGAGTAGTTACTCAGCTTGAATATTTTGGACTTGGAGAGGCAGGAAGTTATATAACACCAACACAAAAAAATTGTCTTATAGGAAACGATGGTGACATGATAATCGATGTTGGCTATGGTGCTGCTGGGCTTGATATTCTTGATATTTTAGAGGGTGTTGATAAAGAAGAAAATATGAAAATTTATCTTGTTATTAATACATCAAAATTTGAAACTTGCGATGTTGAGAACTTAACAGAATATGTAACTTTTTCAGAAGGTTTGGAGAAAAGAGATTGGAAGAAATTTGATGGATTTATTTCTAATACGCATTTTGGTGATGAAACAACAAGCGAGGACGTTGTTAGGGGTTATGAAATCGTCAAAGAGGTTTCGCAAAATCTTAATATCCCAATTAGAGCGATTGGTGTTGATCGCAAAATCGCAGCAGATTTTGACTTGACCTATGATGGAGTTGATGTTTGGGTTTATGATAGAATTATGCCAACAGCTCTTTGGTAGTTATGATTCTACAAATTTTATAAGCTCTTCATAGACTGTTTCTCTAACATCTAGGTCGGTTGTTTGTTTGATGTGAAAAGCTGATTTCAAAAATCCTACTTCATTTTTGTAGGCTTCTTTCTCACCTTTAGCAGTCGCTGCAATATATTTTTTAATGAAATTTTTGTCTACTGGACCAAATTGGTTTTCTATTTGAGAGATAGTCTGAGTTACAATCATTCGCACAAATTCAGGATAACTCATATTCATTTTTTTCTGTGTATCATTTTCTAAAGCTTGTATCGGGCTAGTCATTATTGCCCTAGGATAACGATCAGTTTTCATAAACGTATATGCATAATGTTGGTTTAAGATACTTTCTATTTGTGTGAAAATTTTTGGTGCTAATTGTAAATTTTGTGTTATTTCTGACATATTATCAGTGTTTTGAACGTATTTGTCTAAAATCTCAAATCGAGATGTCTTTAGGGGGTGTTCTTCTTGTAATACGTGAGTTGATTCGTGAACAAAGCAAGCGAATAAATCAGCTCTTTCTGTAACATGTCCCTTATTTGGGTCATCAATTAAAATAGTTTTTGGGTATGTGACTAATCTTTTGCTTTGCATATCAAATCCCATTGGTTGTTTCATGTATGCTCTTGTTATTTCTGTAATATTAGAATTTGTTTTGTCTGCTGTTGCAAATTCTTCTACTCTAGTTGTTGGTGAGTATCTTTGTATTATTGTTTCAAAATCTTTTAAGGTAGTCTTTTGATTACTGTATAATTTTTCTAATAATTTGTTAGATATATCTTCAATACATTCAGTGAAAGGTTTTAAACTCGCAGTAAAGTTGACATTTTTTGATTTAACAAAAGTGTCTGCTTGAAGGGGGTTGTTAGTGTATGTTTTAGGTTGTTGGTTTTGGTTTTTATTAAATTGTGTTTTGTTTTGATAATTTGGGATAATGTTATTTATTTTCATGTCTTTAGAAATTCCTTTTGATTTTATTTAAAAATCTATGAATATTTTTTTTTGTTAGTAAAAACTTATTTTAAATAAATAGGGCGAAATCGAAGATTTCGCCCTATTGGTAATAATTATATTTTGTATAACTATGCGTTAACAGTTTGTTTTTCGTCTAAAGCTGCAACGCCAGGTAAAACTTTACCTTCGATAAATTCTAAAGAAGCACCGCCACCAGTTGAAACGTGAGTGAAGTCTTCTGTTTGGAAGTATTTTTTAGCAGCCGCAACAGAATCGCCACCACCAATTACTGAGATAGCTCCGTTTTTAGTAGCTTCAACAATAGCTTCAAGAACTGATCTTGTACCTTCAGCGAATTTAGGGTTTTCAAAAGCACCAACAGGTCCGTTCATAAGGATTGTTTTTGATGATTTTAAAACTTCAGCGAATGCTTTTTGAGTTTCAGGACCAGCGTCAACGCCTTCAAATCCGTCTTCGATTTCGTCAACAGCAGAGATTTTGTTAGTTCCGTTTCCAGAGAAATCGTCAGCAGCTAAAACGTCAGATGCCATAACGATGTTAACACCTTTTTCTGCAGCTTTTTTCTCGATAGCTTTTGCAACTTCCATTTGGTCGTCTTCGCAAATTGAGTTACCGATTTTGCCACCGTTAGCTTTTACGAATGTATAAGCCATACCACCACCGATGATTAGGTTGTCAACTTTGTCGATTAAGCTTTCTAATACACCGATTTTTGAAGAAATTTTAGCACCGCCAACTACTGCTGTGAATGGTCTTTCTGGATTGTCAAGAGCTTTGCCTAAGCATTCTAATTCTTTTTCCATTAACAAACCTGATACTGCAGGTTTTAAAATTTTAGCAAGTTTAGCAGTCGAAGTGTGGTTTCTGTGAGCTGCACCAAATGCATCATTCACATAGAAATCACCTAATTTAGCTAATTCTTGAGCAAATACCATTTCATCATCTTTAGCATCTTCTGCTTTGTAGTAACGAATATTTTCTAAAAGAGCTACTTGACCATTTTGTAGAGTGTTTAATTCTGCTTCTGCACCTTGACCAATTGGAGTTGATACGAACATAACTTCTTCACCTAAAACTTTTGATAAGTGTGAAGCTACTGGAGCTAATGAGAATTCAGAATTCCATTCGCCTTTTGGTCTGCCTAAGTGTGCCATTAGGATAACTTTAGCACCTTTTGATTGTAATAATTTAACAGTTGGAAGAATTGCTTGAATTCTAGTATCATCTGTAACATTTTTGTCAGCATCAAGAGGAACGTTTACGTCTACTCTAACTAATGCACGTTTGCCTTCTAAATTTTGTAAATCATTGATTGATTGTTTCATGTTTAATTTCTCCTTTAATAAAATATGAAAATCGTATTTTATTAAATTTTATAAAAAACATGGAATTAAAGCAAATATTTTAAAGGATTATAGTCCACCGTAAAGTTTTGATAATGGTTCTTTAGCCTCAGCTGGCAGATGAAAATCATCAAAATTCCCACCTAATTTAGTTCGAAACCCTAATTCTGTGTAGAATTTTATCGCTTCTGGAAGAGATTTTAACTGGATATTGCCATAGCAGTTTGCTTCATCGCTTCTGCGTTGTGCTATTTGTAAAAGTCTTGTTCCGACACCTTTGTATTCATCTTCGTTTAAAGAGGTTATATATTGTTCTTTTAAATGAGGGCTTATGTTATTTTGTAATAAATCGGCATTTATAGAGCCATTTGAAAAATCATGAAGATTTTCTAGCTTCGAATCTATTCTGCGTGAAAGTGTCATTGCATGAAAATGAGGGCTTGTATGATTTTGCAACAAGTCAACATCAGCATAACCTTTTGAATTGTCGCTATGATTTTTAATACAACTCATATTCATTTTACCAATTGTTTTTTTGTTGCGTACTAGCTCATAGGTTTCAAATCCAGTTATTGTACTGAATGATTTATGTACTTCGGCAAAAACTTCTTCGCCAGTGCTTTTTAATTTCAATCTCACATGCCCAATCATACCAAGTGCGGCTTCGCCAATATTGGTATGTGTTAGGGGTTTAATATTTGCACTTTGAAAGCTAATAGGATTTGTTTGCTTGCTTGGTTGTGCTTTGTTGATATAGCTATTGCAATATGTATTGACTGGGTTCAATCTCATATTATAATCCTCCATCAATTTGTTTTAATTTGTCATATGCATTAGTTGGCAAAACTAGTTGAGGATAAAAATCGGTTGGTTCGTGTACAAATGGCAATTTTTCGGTGTAAAATTTCATAGCTTTCTCAACAGGCATGTTTATTTTAAGCTTTCCATCATAACCTGCGTCACAACTATATTTTTGAGCGACCTGTATAAGTCTTGTTCCAACTCCCTTATATGCTTGTGGGGAACTGTTTTTATATTTTGTGTGCGGGCTGTGTATCCATTCGACTTTTGTATATGGTGTTGGCGAGTTAGAAAAACAATCAGAAATTAATCCAAGTTCTACATGCCCAATTTTTTGATTGTCAGCATCAAGGCGAAATATCGGTGGGTGCATCGAATCTTTGTGTAACTCTGCAACAATCTCTTTGCCTTCTGAATTCTGAACTTTTGTATGTCCGATAAAGCCAACAGGAGCTTCTGCTATGTTTATGTTTGCAAGTTTTTAAAAATTTGCACTGAAATTAGGATTTGTAATGTTAGAACTGGTATTGTTATTTTTGCATTGCAAAAACCTATTAGGATAATTATTTTGATATGAATTGTTAATCGAATTAATTTGCATTATGTTTTTTTAAAATAGCCTAAAAATTAAAATTTACTTTTAATTTAATATTAGGTCGTATTTTGTAATATAACTTCATAGTCTTTTATTTTTAGATTTTATTCATTAAAAAAGCACCTATTTAGGTGCTTTTTAGAAAAATTTATTTTGTTAAACTTATCTCAAATCGAAATTACTAGCAAGTGGCATTGAATCATATTCAGTGCTAGAGTTGTAAGCGTTATAATGTTCGTTGCGAAGTTGTTCCATATAAACTTGTCCATTTTTAACAACTTGTTGGATTTTTGTCAAATCGTGTTCAAGGTTTGTTAAAACTTGTTCAGCATATAGTTCAGCACCTTCACGAGTTTTCATAGCTTCTTCAGTCGCACCAAGTCTAACTTCTTCACATTCTTCTAAAGCTCTACGTTTAATTTCTTCACATTCTTCTTGAACTTGTGTTCTAATTCTAACGCCTTCACGTTCTAAAGCTTTGATATAATCAGCTTCAGATAATTTTCTGTCAGCTTCAGCTTGAGCATCTGTGATAATTTTTTCAGCACGTTGTTGAGCTTCAAATTGAAGTTCGTCACGGCGTCTTAGTAAAGCACGAGATTCTTGAACTTCAACAGGTAATGTCGCATAAATTCTGTCAATAATCGCTTCCACCTCTTTAGTTTTAACCACTGTAAGTTTACGTGGAATTATTGGAAAACCTTCCTCTAATGCTATTTCTAACATTTTCAATAAATCATATACGCCATTTTGTTGCATAACTATCCCTATACCTTTCTATAATAACAACATTTTACACAATCATAAAATAATTGTCAAATAATTTGAAGAAATGTAATAAAACGTTACTTTCTGTCGGCTAAATATTGAGCTACTTCTGGCGATACAAATTTTGAAATATCTCCATTATTTTTATAAATTTCTTTTATAGTGCTAGATGAGATAAAATTATATTTAGGTTTTGTGATTAGAAAAACTGTTTTTAAATCAGGTGATAGTGCTGAATTTGTTTGAGATAATTGCATCTCATATTCAAAATCAGATACTGCACGCAATCCTCGGATTAAAACGCTCGCACCACGTGCTTTTGCATAGTCAATGGTCAAGCCTTCAAAGCTATCAACTTCAATATTATCAAATTCTTTGATGCTTTCTTTTATAAGCATTTTACGTTCTTCAACTGATAAAAACCCTTGTTTTTCAGAATTATGTGCGATTGCTATAATAACTTTGTCAAAGATTTCTGCACTTGATTTTAAAATATCTAAATGCCCTTTTGTTACGGGGTCAAAGCTTCCTGGATATATTGCTATTTTCATTCTATTTCCTTTTTTAAGTTAGATATACTTTATTTCATGATTTTAGCACGGTTGAATGGCCAAAATAGAAAAACTGCTTCGCCTATAAATCTATCTTCATCTAAGAAGCCCCAATATCTGCTATCTTGAGAGTTGCCACGATTGTCACCCATCATAAAATATTGTTTTTCAGGGATTGTAAAAGGTCCACAAATCATGTTCTCATCACACTTGCGATAATCATATGGGCTTTTTATATAAGGCTCGTCAATGGGTTCGTCATTGATTAATATCGAGAATTTTCCGTCTTGTTCTGTTACTATTTCAAATTTGTCGCCTGGCATGCCAACAACACGTTTTATATAAGCGATATCTTTGCAGAAAAACCCTGTTAATCTTGAGAAAACTTTTAAAGGTGTGTTTTGAAGCTCGACAAATGGTGGATAAAAAACCATCACGTCACCTCGTTCAGGAGTTTTATAAAAACGTGAAAAGCGTTCAACGACAACTCTGTCGCCTTCAATTAAAGTTGGGTTCATTGAGGCTGATGGAATCCAACGGATTTCTCCTATGAAAAATCTTATGACGATAAGCATTGCAACGACAAAAACAATTGTTTCAATTATTTCTCTAGTTACGGGGTTGATCTTCTCATATCGTGTTTTAAGTTCGTAAAATTTGTTTTTAAATTTGTTCATATTTGAATAACTCCAATAGCTCTATTAATAAAGATTTGTATTTATTTTGCTCGATTTCTTCTAATAATTTTTTCGATTTTTCAATATAATTATTTATTAAACATTTTGTTTTTTCAATTCCCAAATCTTTTGAATTGGTTTCTTTAGTGAAAATATCTAGTGCTGTGAATATGCCTTCGTTAAAATCACTTTTTGAGGTAGTTGAGTTTATAAAATCGTTGTGAAGTTGAAAAATTATCCCGAAATTCTTCACAAATTCCTGGATATTTTGTTGCTCTTGAACTTGAGATATATCAAAGCAACCATCAAGTGTTGTTTGAAATAATTTCCCTGTTTTTTGATACGTTTTTTCAATGTGTTGCTCAAGTGTTAAATGTTTGTGTTTGTTGAAGTATTGACAAAACTCGCCTAAGCACATTTGTTCTAAGGTTTGAGCTAAAAGGCTTGAAAGATTTTTAGCCTCAATTGAGCTAATTTCTTTGAGTGCGATTGATAATAAATAATCTCCAACGATTACTGCTAGATGATTGTCAAATTCGCAGTTAAGAGTTTTGACCTCTCTTCGCAAATCACTGTTATCAATGATGTCATCGTGGATTAATGAAGCGTTATGTATAAGCTCGATTATGCTTAAAAATTTATAATGTTCTTGAGTAATCTTAATATTATTTGCTTTTAATAAAAGTATGGCTAATGTTGAACGAATTCTTTTTGAAGGTTGTTTTAAGAAAAGATTTATTTTTTCTCTCAAAAAAGTTTTGTTCTCAAATAAACTAAAAAGTTCAGCTTCGACTTTTTTGATATCGGTATAAATGTTTTTTGTGATTTTTAGATATTTTTCATTGAACATAAATTGATTTTAGCATAAAAAAAACGACGATGTGTTAAGTCGCCGTTGGAAAATCAATAGGAAAAAGGGAAAGGAAAATTTGTTTTGGATTTTACTCCAATAAGTAGTTTTAGTAGAATTATTTTTTATTAACTGAATGTTGCAAATGTTGATTCGATGTTAGCATCGATTACTGCTGAAACAGAATCCATCTCTGTCGAAATTGCACTTTGTTCTGTATCAAGTTCAGTCAATTGAAGTTCAAGAGTCTTGTCTTGTTCTTGTATTATTTCAATTTTTGCGTTGATTTCATTCAATGCTTGATCATATTCATAACATTCATATTCATACTGGTTCATAGCATCATCATATGCATCTTGGTCAGTCGCAGTCGTTGTTGTTAGGGCATATGTCGTATATGTTCCAGTTGCAGTACCGCTCGAATCATAAACTGGTATTGATATGTTGATATAACGTCCAGAACTATCTTGTTCT
>JAWXUD010000031.1:0-18805 GCA_044432945.1 Candidatus Gastranaerophilales bacterium | reverse complement strand
GCGATGCGGGCAAATCGTTGCCTACATTGTCAGAACTTGCTTATTTGACACAATATTTATATGACCTAGATTACACACCTGGGGATACTACTAATATTACTTCAGGAATTACATTTAATGAGACAAAAGGTAATGAATTATCAATGACATATAGTGGTAGTGGTGCAGGTAGCTATCGTTATTGGTCCAATGAATCATCAAGTGATGTAACGGCATATAAAAGAACTTTTGGAAGTAGTTCAACTTTTACAGACGGCTTTGCAACTGAAACTTCAGAATATACTGATAATTTCAAATCTCATTCAGCAACAAATGCTCGTTGTGTAAAAAATTAGTCATCTTCTGACTACATTGAATATTAAAGAACTGGGGCAATTCTCATTGAGAATTGCCCCCTCTTATGTTTACTAAATCTCAAGCTAAAAATACTATTGAAAAAAAAACATGAGCGTGATAACATTAGTACTGTAGAGTTATATTAATAAGGGGATAGAATTATGGTCGCAACACTTGAAAAAAAGTCGTCTGTTTTATGTGATAAAACTAAAAAAACGTTAAGAAAAGCATTAAAGGTTTTAGGCAAAAAAAATATTGCGTTTATTATGCACAACGGTAGTTTTCCTTCGGTTGAAGGGCAAAATACAGGGTTTGGTAGCATTTATTCTGATGCAGGAAAAGAGTTTATTGAATTTTCATCAGGCTTGTTCGATGCAATTCAATTAGGACCTGCGGGCAAAACAAAAGCGTGTGATTCTTCACCTTATACAGGTACGATTTTTTCAGAAAATCCATTGTTTATTGATTTGAAAGATTTGACAACTAAGGCTTGGGGCAAAATTCTATCAGAAGAAACTTACAATTCTATTGTTGAGGGTAACTTACGCAAAGATGAGAATAAAACTGCTTATTCATATATCTATAAAAAACAAAATGAAGCTTTAAAAGAAGCTTATGAAAATTTCAAAACTTCTGCTAGTAAAAAAGTTTTAAAAGAGTTTGATAAATACAAAAAAGAAAATAATTTTTGGTTAGACAAAGATAGTTTGTATGAAGCATTATCGACTGTTCATAACAACGATTACTGGCCACTTTGGGGAAGTGAAGTTGATAAAAATTTGTTCAACCCTCAATCAATTGAAGAAAAAATGCAATATGCTGAGCGTATTGAAGAGATTACTAAAGATTATGCTGATGAAATTGAGTTTTATAAATTCGTTCAATTTGTGTTAAGCGTTCAAGGCGAAAAAACTAGAGAGTTCGCAAAAAGTAATAATGTAAAAATGATTGCTGACCGTCAGGTTGCGTTTTCTGATCGTGATATTTGGGCTTATCAATCGTTGTTCTTGAAAGGTTGGTTGCTTGGTTGTCCGCCTGATTATTTCTCTAAAGATGGTCAAGCTTGGGGATTTCCTGTTATGGACCCTGAAAGATTGTATCACGAAGATGGTTCGCTTGATGAGGGTGGAGAACTACTTAAAAATCTTTATAAAAAAATGTTTAAAGAAAATCCTGGTGGGGTTAGAATTGACCATATTGTAGGGTTGATTGATCCTTGGGTTTATAAGGTTGGTAAAAAGCCTAAATTGGAACAAGGTGCTGGTAGATTATTTTCTTCTCCAGAGCATTCAGAATTGTCAAAATATGCTATTGCTAAAATGGAGGATTTGAACGAGGAAGTTACTTCTGATAAAGAAAAAAGAATTAAATCTTTGGATAAAAAACAGATTAAAGCTTATGGTCGTTTGATTGAAAAAATCGTTATTGCTGCTGCGAAAGAAGAAGGGTTAGACAAAGATGCTATTGTTTGTGAGGATTTGGGAACTTTGACAAAACCAGTTGCTGAGGTTATGAAAGCGTACAACCTTCAAGGTATGAAGCTTACTCAATTCGTAGAAGAGGACAAGCCTGAAGATCCTTATAGATGTTGCAACATCACGCCACGTGCTTGGGCTATGGTGGGAACTCACGATAATGAACCTATTAAAATGTGGGCTAACGCTAATATTAATACGCATGTTGGCTACTTGCACGCAAAGAATTTGGTTGATGATATGTTTTCAGAAGTTGAAAACAAAGATGATGTTATCGTAAGACTTACGAATGATGCGGAGTTTTTGGCTCAAACAAAATTAGTTGAAATGTTTGTATCGAAAGCTGAAAATATTCAAATTTTCTTTACTGATTATTTTAACATATATGATGTTTATAATAGACCAGGGACTTCTGGCGATGACAACTGGTGTTTAAGATTGCCTAACAATTATAAAGACTTGACAGCTATAAACCTTGCAGAAATCTTAAAATTAGCAATCGTTTATAGAGGTTGTGAATTTGCTAATAAAAATCAAAAAATGATAGATGAGTTAGAGAAAATTTCAGGTTAAAATGAAAAAAACTTTGATAATATTATCAATAATTATTATGACTTCAACTTGTGTGTTCGCTGAGGATACTCAGGTTGAGGTGTTTAATAACGATGCGAAATTAGAATATAATATGGGCATCGATTATTATAAGATTGGTCAATATGACAAGGCGATGGCGTCTTTTCGTGAGGCGATAAACCTTGATCCTGATTACATCGATGCGTATTATAATTTGGGTTCGATTTTGGAGTATTTGAAACAGTATGATGCGTCATTGACTGTGTTCAAGCAGATTATTGTGCGTCAGCCTGATGATTATGAGGCTGTTTATAAAGCGGCTTATTTGAGTTATAGAATGAAACAGCCAGCAAAAGCGGCATCTTATTTGGCTCTAATCCCAAAAGAAGATTCGATGTATGCGAAAGCTCAAGAATTGTTGGAAAAAGAAGATCCATATTATCAGATTAATGAAAAAACAAAAGAACAAGCAGTTCCAGCACCTTCAAGCTTGGCTTCTGCTGATACAAATCAGAAAAAAACGCTTCCTAATGGAGTTTTTGCTGAGGCAAAAAGCCCTACAGGTATTGCATCTGACGCTGATGGTAATATCTATTATGCTAGTTTTTCAGAAAATACGATTTATAAAATTACACCAGATGGTAAAAAAATTATTTTTCTAAAAACCCCACAAATTGATGGTCCGATTGATATCGCAATCGATAATACAGGGAATTTTTACATATCAAATTATAATAAAAATAATATTTTAAAAGTTAGCAGTACGGGTGGTGTTTCTGTGCTTATCAGTAATATCGACAAACCGTATGGGTTGCATGTGAGCAACTACACGTTGTTTATCGCTGTGCAAGGCACAAATTCAATCATTGCGTTTAATATTAAATAATACTTATTGAAAATCAGTTTTAAATCATAAAAAAATCCTGATAGATTAATCTATTAGGATTTTTTTGTTAACAATTATATCATTTTTATTCTTTACACAAAACGTATCGACTGTTATAACGATAACTAGACCAATAATAACCATACTCAGCATGTGTATCATAACCTACTAAATAATATGCACCAATAGCTGAATGTTCGTCGCTAGAATATATACTAAAAGTAGGTATAAGTCCTAATGAAGATAGGTAATCAGGATCCTCTAAGCTTGTATTACTTTCGCTATATGTCATATTCTTTATTTCTAAGAGATCATCTTCATTTGCCATATAATCAACTCCACCACAATATGCGACTGCTCCCGCCCAATAGTCAGAATTAGAACAATCAGTAGTCGAACAACATTCATCAATCCCTAAATCGTCTTTTTGTGACATGCACTCAGAATATGTCAAAGCACTAGCTTGAGTAGCAGTAGTTGTAATACAAGTATCATTATCTAATATTGCAACACATTCAATCTGTGCGTTGTATGTTTTTATATCGCTAGTTGTTGAATTCAGTCCTTTTTTACCGTTTAAATCATATACCATCGATACACAATCACCAGCTTTCGCTCTATCAGCACCACCATCATAAGGGTCTAACCAGTCGCAACCGTCTTTGTAATTCAATATCGCATGAACCCCATCAGCGAATATAATCCCAACATTATTGCCTGAATAATATTTTTCGTTTGGACCTAATATTAAATCAGGACCTGTCGCTAAATCATCTTCGGTAGTTAAATCTTGAGTGCTTGTATGAATAGTGTCAGCAAAACAATCCGTCAATTCATCATTATCGCAAATTACATCAATTTTTAAATATTTTCCCAATTCATCAACAAAATCTGTCGCACTAGAATATCCAGCAAGTTTTTCATGAAATCTCATCTGATTCATCGCTTCTTCGAGTCGACCATCAAATAAAAGTTTTTTCTTAGCAAGAGCTTCTGATTGGTAATTGCTAAACAATGTAGGCAAGGTCATCGCCGATACAACACCGATGACACCTAAAGTAATAAGCACCTCAGCTAGAGTAAAGGCTTTTTTAATTTTAAACATATGATTCTCCTTGATTTATGAGTATAAAATAATTATAGCATATTTGTATTACAAAATCAACTACATACATAAATACAAAAAAACTCTGTAAAAAGAATATATAATCAATGCTATTATTCCCATACAATAATAATGAGGGAAATATATGAATGAATTCAAGCCAGTAAAGCAAGAAAAAGCTGTAATAAGTATCAGAATAGATACTGAAATCTTAAAAAATATTGATGATCTATCATATAAAACAGATATTAGTCGCAATGAACTAATCGTGCAATGTATAGACTTTGCTTTAAAGAATTTTAAAAATTAATTTTTATATCTTTTATTTTAAATCTGATGCATTACAAGTGCATAAATGTCGTTAAATACAACCAATACCATCAGGACAATTAGTGCCATAAAGCAAGCGTTGCCGATGAAGTTGACTGTTTTTTCATTAAGTTTTTTACCACGTATTTTTTCAAGAATTAAAAATACAAAGTGTCCACCATCTAAGGCAGGTATCGGTAAAAAGTTTATTATAGCCAAATCCATTGAAATAATCGCTGTTAATAACAAGCCATAAAAAATCCCATCACTACTTTGATCAATTATATCACCACCGATTTTAGTGATAGCAACAACGCCGTGTAAATCTTTTGGTGAAACGTTTCCAGTAAATATTTGTTTTAATCCGTAGAATAAAAGTCCAGTTTGATCAACTAAATATTTCGTACTAGCACTAAATGCTGTTTTAACACTCGTTACTGGCATTAAAACTTCTTTTATACTAAATTCTACTCCAATTGTTCCATCTTCATCAGGCTGTATTGGCAAAAGCTCAATTTCTTCACCATTACGCAAAACTTTTAAATTAAGGTTCATCGCAGTATCAGAAATAGCATTAGCAATATCGTCTAAAGTCGTTTCACCATCAGAGATATAAGTGGTTTTATTTATCAGTTTATCTCTCAATTCAATTTGTTTTTTAGATAATTCTACTTTGTTATCAACAATTTTATCTAACCCTAAAACCTGATTTTTTGTCAAAGTTATAGGTGCTTCAAGGTCCGTAGCAGGAATTCTTATCACCAAATCTTGTGGGATAATTTCATCATGTGTAAAAGCAGGGTTTATTTCTTTTATTGCATTATAATTTTGTTCAACAAAATCTATCGCAACTTTACCATCATATTTTTTACTTAATTGTGCCATTTTGGTAAGTGCTGAGCTATTCGTAGCCTCTAGCCCATTAATCTCTATAATCTTGTCACCAGCTTGTAAATTAGAACTCCAAACGGAAGCACCTTCTTCGGCAACAATTTTGTTTATATAAATGTCGTATTTTGTAGATGGAATATTCCCCCACAAAAATGCTGTTAATAATACTAAAACGAACGCACAAATTATATTAGCGACAACCCCAGCTGAAATTACTATCATGCGTTGATAAATCGGACGATTAGAAAATCTATCCATTGAATCTTTTGGCAAAGTCGTTTCAGGTTCATCGTCAGGAAATGATACATAACCACCTAGTAAAAATGCGTGTACGACAATTGTTAAATCTCCAACCTGTTTCTCAAACAATGTTGGACCAATAGGCATACCAAATCCAAATTTTTGCACTTTCATACCAAATGCACGAGCTGCAAAATAATGCCCTGCTTCGTGAACTAAAATTAGTATACTAAGTAATAAAATCATTATTAAAACTGACATAAAATCCTCTCTTAAATTTGTAATTTCAATTGTAACATAAAAAAACAGTTGTAATGAAATTACCATCAAAACAACTGTTTTAATATTAATCTAGTTATTAGAATTATAATAACTCTTTCAAATGGTTAGGTAACGCAAAACGTGCGTTGTGGTATTCTTTGTTATAAATCTTACAAGTTTTTGTAATCTCCTCACAACGCTCTTTATCTAAATAAGATAACGGTGCTACAGTTTCAGAACAAAAAGCCCAAGCCCAATAACCACCTGGATATGTCGGAATATTTGAGGTGAATGTTGAACAAATTGGGAAAACTTTTTTTAATAATTCATACATTTTTTTAATCTCAACTTTATTTACAACAGGACTTTCAGATTGTGCTGCAACTATCCCGTTTGGTTTTAAAGATTTTTTTACATTGTTATAAAATTCTTCTGTAAAAAGCCCTTCGCCAGGACCCATTGGATCTGTTGAATCAATTAAAACGATATCATATTCGGCAACTTTGTCTTTAATAAACTCAATCGCATCTTCAACTTTCACTTCAACTCGTGCATCTTCTAAATCGCAAGCGATTGTTGGTAAAAACTTTTTACAAGCATCGATGACCATACCATCTATTTCGCACAACACAGCTTTTTTAACAGATTTATGCTTCAAAACTTCTCTGATAGTACCGCCATCACCACCGCCGATAACTAATACTGATTCAGGGTTCATATGATGCATCATAGGTACGTGAGCAATCATTTCGTGATAATGAAACTCATCACCTTCAGTTGTCATCATTAAATCATCAAGCGTTAAAACACGTCCTAGCTTTGAATTTGTTTCAAAAACCTCAACCTTTTGGAATTCTGATTGAGCCGAAAATAAAACCTCTCCAGCCTCAATAACCAAACCAAATCCCGCTGGTGTGATTTCGTGATAATAACCGTTTTGTATACCGTTTTGAATTGCCATTTTTATATTTCCTTTCTTATTCGCCTAAAATATGCAAGTGCAAATGAAAAACTTCTTGCCCTGCTTTTTTACCTGTATTAATCAGAGTTTTGTATGATTGTAACCCAATTTGCTTAGTGACAGTTTTTACACCAGCCAAAAGCTCCGCCATTAATGTTTTGTCCTTTAAATCATTTAATGTTGCAACATGTAAGCGTGGAACTACAAGCAAATGAGTTTTTGCTTGTGGATTAATATCTTCAAATACCACCAAAAAATCGTTTTGATAAACAAATTCTGTACTAAAATCACCGTTTATGATTTTACAAAAAATACAATCTTTTTCCATTTTTACCTCTTTTTTACTCAAATCATTTTATAAATTTTATAACGATAAAACTTAAAAATCAATATTGTGTTTATTTTAAAATTTACAAAAATTCAATTTTATTGATAATTTTTTTGTATTGAGATAGAATGTTTTTAAACAAGTCTTGTAGGGGAAATATTTATTAATGTCGAAATCTGCGAATAAATTTGACAACAATTTTAGTGGTTATTCTAGTAATTACTATAATATTAATGTTGAGAACAACTCTTATTATAAATATAAACAACCAAATCCTACACGCTTTAGAGAAACTTCTTTTAGACAAATTCGTTCTCAATCAACTCCTTATGATTATACACAACGCAAAAAACTAAACGATTTAAAAGCGAACAAAAAAAAGGTCGCCCTAAATCATTTTTTACACAAATTGATTTCAACCATAGTTGTATTATCAATAGGGTTTACGATTTTGCCACAAAACTTCGAAAATATTACTAAGCAAATGTTTATCGCAACACCTCACAAAACGCTTAAAATGGATTATAATCAATTGCTCTTCCCAGCGACAAATATTGTCGCTAATCACTGGTTTATGGGTGAAGATTTGATGCTAAAAACTAATATCAAATCTCCTGAAATGACTGTTATGTCTGAAGCAAATCGCTTGATAGGTTTAGAGAGAAAATTGAAAAACCTCGCTTCTACTTATCCGAGCGTGAAACCTGCTATTTATGTGTGGGATTATGATAGCAACAATTTTGTTGATATTGATGCAGATAAAATTTTTGCAACAGCGAGCATAATCAAATTACCAGTTTTAGTTGAGCTGTTCAAAACTATCGAAAGAGGCGAAATTTCATTAACTGATAAAATGGTTTTGACTGACTATTATAGAGCAAGTGGTTCGGGTGGGTTGCAATACAAAGCTTCTAATTCAGCATATTCAATCGATTATTTAGCAAAAATAATGATTACTGATTCTGACAATTCTGCTACAAATATGCTTGTTTCAAAATTAGGTTCGATGACTGATATCAACCGTGCAGCCCGTGATTGGGGGTTAGAAAAAACTTATCTGCAAACTTGGTTACCTGATTTAGGCGGGACAAATAGGACGACTGCTCGTGAGATTGGAAGAATTTTATACAACATAGATAACCCTGATTTTTTAAGCAACGACTCTCGTGAAAAGATGTTTGATTATATGGGACACGTTCACAACAATCGCCTTATTGGTGCAGGGGTGCCTGTTGGGGCTAAGTTTTTACACAAAACTGGTGACATAGGCACTATGTTGGGTGATGCGGGTATCGTTTTTGCTCCAAATGGTAAAAAATATATTGTTGCTATTTTTGCAAAACGCCCTCACAATTCTATTAAAGGTAAAGAATTTATCGTTGAAGCTTCAAAGATTATTTATCAAAGCCTTATTCATTAATTTATAATCTTTAAACCATTTTTAAAGGCAAAAAAAAGGTTGGCTTTCCTTATACCAACCTTTAATAATCTTTTTCATAGTCTAAAAATTATCCTTACATTTCACATAAAACCTAATCAATCAGCTACTGTGCAGTCTGATCCTCCACTTTTTCCATTCTTTCCATAATGTCTTTTATTTGCTCCTTAATATATTTGATAAACATACTTACTTCGTTTTTGAAACTATAAGCTCCTGGCCAAAAACAATAATTATATTGATTCATAATTTTCACTCCTTATTGACTAACCGTATTTCTAATTACGGAAGGTTTGATAAGAAACTTTAATATTTTGTGCAGATTTGTGAAGTTTTGTAAATAAAATCGCAAGAATGTTTATTTTATAAGGGCTTTAGTTATTTTATAAATATCCTGTAAACGACTTCTTGATATAGGTTGAATAGATTTTATAATTTCATTCATCAAATCATCATTTTCTTTATGGTGTTCAAAATCAAATAAATCTTTTATTTCACAGCCAAGGCTTGTTGCAATTTTTTCTAATTTTTCAGGTGAAGGAAAACATTTACCTGTTTCAATTTTGCTTAAATTTCTAGTAGCAATTTCAATCATTTCTGCAAAATAATCTTGTGTTATTTCTTTTTCTTTTCTTAATTCTTTTATTCGCAAACCAAATAATTTTTTCACCTTAGACATCTCTGCTCCTTCAATTGTTATTAATCAAGTTTATAGTATTAATTATGGGTTCAAAACGATAAATGCAATTGATATTGACAAGATAAAGGATACAATGTATCATGCAAATAGATATAAGTAATAGAATTTTGTAAAAATAAGGATAAGCTTTATGGTAAGAATTCAACGATGATGAGATGCTGAAACCATCTTGGATTATTCGGGTTCTCGTGGGAGTAACGTCCCACTCGAACAAACGGGTTCGCTTCTCTCACCCTACCGAAAATCCGCAAGTTCAGGGTGACAAAAAACCTTTATTAAACCGAATTCAAGGTGGCAGTCGCATTCCCCTCCAGAGGAACGCAAGCGAGCAGAGGCAGAAAGCGAACCCGTCTGTTCGAGCGGGATTAATTCCCCTCCTGTGGAGGGGTGACCGTGAGGTCGGGGTGGTTTCAATGAAAAAACGTTCTGCGTTTACTCTTGCAGAAGTCTTAATTACCCTCGGTATCATAGGCGTTGTGGCGGCGATGACAATGCCAAATTTGATTAGTAACATGCAATCAGAAGCTCTTGCTAAGAAAAAACTTTTATTCGATGGTCGACTTGAAGATGCGATAAAATATTGTGACGGCTCAACTTCTTTTTCTAATGATTATTGGGCAGGTGCGATGAAAGCATGTGGTGAGCAGAGCAAAAGCCTACCGACTATGCAACAGTTAGCAGATATGAATAACTATATATTTGATACAGATAAGATTTCAGCTTATTCAGCAGGTGTAAATGGTTTAACGCTTAATACGGATAAATTAGCTGAGTTTAATATTGGTAATTCATTTTATGGTAATGCAACAACTGGTATAGCAGATTATTATCGTTTTTGGTCAGATGACGCTGATGCAGATGGTCTAAGAGCATATTATAGACATTTTAATAGTACGTCATCAAGTTATAATGCTAGTTCAGAGAATTCAAGAGCTGTATCACAGGTAGTTGCACGTTGTGTAAAATAAAAAACTACATAATTCCTATTTTCTGTTTACTTATGTAACAGATGAGGGGAAGTGTAGTCGGAAATAGAAAGGTTATTAATTATTTTTAATAACCTTTTTATAGTTGTCTATATTTTCACAATTGTATTTAGGCAAGAAGTCAACGCTGTATTTTGAAGCGATTTCACTTAAATTTGTCGCAGCAGAAATTGCTATTATTTGAGAGTTGTTATATTCTTTAAACGTTTTGACTTCTTTTATAAACCATTCACCAGCAAAAAGTGGCAAGAAATTCATTTCCATTTGCATATCTGTCAAAATCAAATCGTATGGTGTGTCAAGTTCTCGCTCAATGCAACCAACGCCTTCTATCGCAGAATTTGCAAGGTCGATTTTAACATTGTTGTAATAAATTATATTTATCATTTGAGTGTGATATTTTAGCCAATTGGGTGAATCATCAACGATTAGAACTTTTTTCATAGAAAAATTTTATCATAAAATATTGCTAGTTGATAAATAAATAAAAAAGTGTTAATATATCTATATTAGATACAAAAGATAAAGGAAGGTGTGTTATGGCAAAAGTATTAGTGACGATGCCTGATGAATTTTTACAAAAGATTGATGGTGTGGCAGTTGATGAGCAAAGATCACGTAGCGAACTAATTAGAGAAGCTTTGCGTACATATATTAAACGTAACAATATTATAAACCCTGAACGTGCTTCTGCTAATGCGATAGTGCTTGAAGATTTGTTGAAATAAAAGTTTTATAAAACAGTTTTTTATTTAGGTTTTAATTGTTGAATTCTTTCATAAAGATTTCAACCCATTTGATTAGGTTAGAAACTTCATAAGGTTTTGGTAAATATAAATCCGCACCAACGCTAAGGATTAATTCTTTATCGTGAAAAATTGACGTCATTATTATTTTTGTTTTTAATAATTTTTCGTTTTGTTTTAATGTTTTACAAATTTCTATTCCATTTAAGGTTTCGATATTTCCAGCGTCTAGAATTATTAATGCGGGCGAGAAATTGTCGATCTCAACTTTTCTAGTTTTGTTAATGACTTCGACCTGATGTCCTTGCAGGTTCAAAATAGTTGTCAAAAGCAGTGTCATCGCTTCATCATCTTCAATTATTAATATTTTGTTATTAAACTCTTTAATTGAAATTGCGTCCTCTGCCGTAATTTGTGGTCTTTCAATAAAATAATTTGAGCGTGTCGGTATTTTTGCCAGATTTTGGTTAGTCAAAAGTGTTGTAAGCAAATGTATCGGTTCGTTATAATTCATAAACTCATTAGTCACAACGCTTATTGTTGTATGAACAAAATTCGCACGTCTACCAGCTATCTCATCACCTTGCATCATGATAAATCCACGCTTAATATCTTGTTGTGAGTAAAATTTTGTTGAAATACTCTCAAATGCAAACGTTAAGTAGTTCGCCAAAATTTCTGCATTTGATGCATCTGTGATAATCAAAAATTCGTTGTCAGAAATCACTCCTAAATAATCATTCAAATCCAATGACGATTTTATTATTGCACTATAAGTTTGCAACAATTTATCTGAAGCTAGTTCGGTATAAATCTCACGGTAATCCTTGAAATTATCGATGCTCACAAGCATACAAGCCCACTGCGTTTTTTTGTTTAAAATCCGCTTTATAGCTCTTAGTGAATATTTTCTATTTGGCAAAATCCGTTTCTCATCAAAATTTGATTCATATTCTCGGCGTAAATGTGCTTTAATTCGCATCACAAATTCTTCTGAGCTAACTGGTTCAGAGATAAAATCATCAGCACCGTTTTCAAGGACGTTTAATTTATCATCAATTTCTGCCGATTTTGAAAGTGCTACAATAATTGGACGCATGTTGTATGTTAAAGCACGAATTTTTTTGCAATAATTCGATAAATTATCGTCAATACTATCAGATATGATTATCAAATCAGGTTCGTTTTCTTTGATAAATTTCATCGATGATATAAGCGTTTTAGTTATGTGAACGTTGTTAGTCTTGCTTTCAAGCAATTTTTTATATTTTGTCGAAAGCTCTCTTCTTTTATCGATAATCAAAGTTACTGATTGCATGCACTCCTCGCTTGTTGTTCAATATCAGATGCTGGTAGGATTATTTCAAATGTTGTTTGATGATTTTCAGATTTAACAGAAATCTTTCCATTCATTTTTTCAACTAGGTTTTTTGTGATGAAAAGACCTAACCCACTCCCTTGAACACGTCTTGTTAATGGGTTATCAATTCTAGAGAATTTTTCAAAAATCTTTTCATAATCATTTTTATCAATATCAATACCATTATTCGTAACCCTAATTGACACAAATTCATTATTCTCACAAAAATCAGAATAGATTTTTATCACAGAATTTGGGTCACAATATTTCGAAGCGTTTTCGATTAAATTTGTCATGATTTGTTCAAACTTATCTCTGTCAGCTAAAATCGAAATTGTGTCGTTAATTGACACTTCAAAACTACAATTTTTATATTCATTTTTTAATATTGTTGTTATAGCTTGCACAATCGGCTTGACTTTAACCTCTTTAAGATGAAAATTCTTGTTACTATCTTGCAATTTGTTTACTGCAAGCATGTTCTCAACAAGATTGATGAGCCTATTTGATTGCTCTTCAATAATTTTTAAAAACTTCTTTTTGTTTTCATCATCAAGTTTCTCCCAAGAATTAAGCATCGTTTGCGAGAACCCACGAATTGATGTCAGTGGCGTTCTCAGCTCATGGCTTACGGTTGAGATGAAATCTTCTTGATTTTGATTTTCCATAAACTGATTATAACAAATTTTTTTAAATTAATCTAGTTTTTTCTTTCTCATCTATATGTATGAGATTTTTTAAATATGATTAAAGTTTCGATTTTGAGGGGCGATTAATTAAATATGATAATAAATCATAAAGATTTATTATTCCTCCCCCAAGTCTGGTAGCCGTTCTTTTCGAGAATGGCTTTTTTTTGTCCAAAATTTAGGTGAATTAAGCGTTAAGCTTATAGCCACCACCATAAATCGTTTCGATATATTTTTTATCAGGTGCAATTTTAGCTATTTTTGTTCGGATATGTTTTATATGTACTCGTAAAGTTTCAACCTCATCATCTGGAGCATAACCCCAAACCTCTTCTAAAAGGCGTGATGAAGATACTGCTAAGCCATTATTTTGAAATAATAAATTGAATATATCAAATTCAATCGGCGTCAATTTAGCAGTTTTTTCATTGATTTTTACACTATAAATCTCTGGTACAATCGTAATCTCACCTAATGTGTAAACCTCTTGCACAAAAGCACTAGTTGGAATTTGTTTTGAACGCTTTAATAATGCACGAATTCGCATTAATAATTCTTCCATCTCAAAAGGTTTTACCAAATAATCGTCTACGCCAATGCCAAACCCAGTTGATTTGTTGTTTAATTGCGAAAGTGCTGTTAGCATAATTATTGGAGTGTATTTTGTATCCTCGTTGTTCCGTATGCGTTGTGCAACTGCAAACCCATCAACATCAGGCATCATGACATCTAAAACAACCAACGATGGTCGCTCTTGTTTGCAGAGTGCGAACCCTTTTGTTCCATCAAGTGCGGATATGACATCATATCCAGCCAGTTCAAGATTGACACGAATAAGTTCGTTTATTGCAATATCATCATCGATTACTAAAATTTTATTCATAGATTAATTTTAATACAAAAAACTGCTTTTTTTACATCTATTTACTACAATGTTAACAATTGTTAAATTGAATTAAGTCGCCTGAATAATGCATCAAATCAATACTTGAGGCATTATTGATTGGTATCTAAAATAAAAAAAATAAAAATAAGTGTAAAATTTACAAATTTTTGGATTTTTATTGTAATATATTAATTGCGAAAGCAAAAAAAAGTTAGAACATATACATTTATAGAATGGAGGCACATGAATTGGCAATAACATCACCTTTTACATTAGTTCAAGAGAACGGACAAAAAGAAATCCACTTAGGACAACACGTACTAGCAGAATTTTTTGAATGCGACCCTAACACACTAAATAGCATTGACAAAGTTGAAAAACACATGGTTGACGCAGCACTAGAATGCGGAGCGACAATCGTTCAGAAATGTTTTCATATGTTTAACCCATATGGAGTTTCTGGAGTTGTAATTATTTCAGAAAGTCATTTGGCTATTCACACTTGGCCAGAACTTGGTTACGCAGCAGTAGATTTATTTACTTGTGGCGACAAGTGCGATCCGAAAGTGTCTTATGAATTTTTGAAAAAAATGTTTAATTCAAAAAAAGCAACGTTCACTGAACTTAAAAGAGGTATTATTGATGAAGCCACTTTAAAAGTTGCTGAAAAACCTTTTGAAATTATTGAACAATTTAATAATTAATTAGGTAATTTATAAGAATATAAAATAATATAAAGAGGCGATTTTTGTTAACAAAAATCGCCTCTTTATTGCTGAAATCAAATACTCTTTACTTGTAAACAGATGTTAAGGGTTTGACAAAAAATACATGACAAATAAACATGATTAATATATTATAATAACAGTTCGGGAGAATAGAATGATAGATAATATTTTAGAGAAAAAATCAAATTTTGACCTAACCTCAAAAAGCACATTTTCAAGCGAAAATGAAGTTTTTACTTCACGTTCGTTTACTGCCTTGCTTGCAAAAAATATTATTCCATATTCTCATAAAAAAATTGCTGATAATTATGTTATCATCAAACGCATTTTTCAATTTCAAGCTGTTCAATCAAGAATTTCGAATGTTGAAAAATCTTTGTTATCAAAATATGATTTTAATACATTAGAGTTTACAACTATTAAACAGATGTATGAAGAATTGGCGTTGTTGCAAAAATGGGCGTTATACCCTGATGAAAAATTTAAAAATGATGCTGATACTATTCTTGAAATAAGAGCAAAGGAATTAAAATTTATTATCGCTAATCATTATGCAACTATCTCTAACGAGATTTATAAGGGATATTTGGCATTGGAGAGCTATTTCCAAGAGATTAGTAAATATAACAAATAATAAAGAATAAAAATCATTCATAAAAAAACCTCTCAAATTTCTTGAAATCTGAGAGGTTTTTTGTTTATAAATTGTTTTTGAACTACGCTTCTGTAGTAGCTTCTTCAGCAACAACTTCTTCTTCAGTTGCTTCAACTTTAGCAGCTTCAGCCGCTTCTTTCTCAGCCGCTGCTGCCACCGCTTTAGCTTCTTCCTCAGCTTTAGCTTTAGCTTCCGCAGCTACTTTAGCTTGAGCTTTTTTAGAAAGTTTCACAGTTTCGCTTTTTTTGTAGTTTAGTGTACCATCAGCGTTACAATTAGCGATTAGGTATGCAACTGTTTCAGTTGGTTGAGCACCTTTTTTAATCCAATCTTGAGCAGTAGTTAAGTCTAATTTCATAACTTTAGTTTTTGGATTGTAGTGTCCTAATTCTTGAACAGGTCTACCTTCACGTTTTGTTGTAGAATTGATTACTATAATTCTGTATGTAGGAGCTTTTTTTGCACCTAATCTTTTTAATCTGATTTTTAACATTGTTTGATTTTTCCTTCTTTAATTTGTACTAATTGAATTCACCTAAACACGGCAGCCGCGCTGTATTTATTGAATTCAGGAAAAAGCCAAGAGGATTTGTCTTTTCCAAGAACATTAAAGCAGAAAAAAAACCAATAATCAAGCCTTTTTTTGTAAATACATAATTTGTTACAATTTGATTATTGTAGTGATTATGATTATAATAAGGTATATGGACGGACTTGATACTAAATATTTAGATAAATTGAAAAGTGATGTTAGAAATAAGTTAGAAAATACGCAATTATATAAATTTCGTGGCACTGTTTCTAAGTTATTGGGTCTGACTGTTGAGGTTAAGTTGCCTGGTTTGAAGATAGGTGATTTATGTTTTATCGAGACGGCGGACGGGCGTCAAAAACCTGCAGAAGTAGTTGCGTTCAAAGGTGAAGCTGCACAATTGCTATTGTTATATGATGGTGAAGGCATTGGGCAGGGAAGTTTGGTTACTTCTACTGGCAAGCCTATAATTATTCCTGTTGGTGAATTTTTGCTAGGTAGGTTGATAAACCCTATGGGCGATCCTATTGATGACAAGCCATTAGATACAACAGGGGCTGTTTGGCGACCTATTGAGGGGCAACCGCCAGGACCTTTTGAGCGTCCTATAATTCATGAACAGTTTTCAACTGGGGTTCGTGCGATAGATGGTTGTATGACTTTTGGTTGCGGACAGCGTATGGGGTTGTTTGCTGGTTCTGGGGTTGGTAAAAGTACGCTTTTGGGTATGATTGCAAGAAATTCTGATGCTGATGTAAACGTCATGGCTCTTATTGGGGAGCGTGGTCGTGAGGTTAAGGAGTTTGTTGAGGATTCGTTGGGTGTTGAGGGTATGAAAAAATCAGTGTTGGTTTGTTCTACTGGTGATCAACCTCCTTTGATTAGGCAAAAAGCTTTGTTGACTGCTACTGCGGTTTGTGAATATTTTAGGGATCAGGGAAAAAAGGTGTTTTTGATGACTGATACTATTACACGTTGTGCGATGGCTGGGCGTGAGGTTGGGTTGTCAATCGGTGAACCACCTACGATGAAAGGATATCCGCCTTCAATTTTTTCTTGGTTGCAAAAAGCTTTAGAGCGTACAGGGAATTCTCCTAAGGGTTCTATTACGGCACTTTATACTGTTTTGATGGAAGGTGATGATATTTCTGATCCAATTGTAGATACGGTTCGTGGTATTGTTGACGGACACGTTTTCTTGTCTAGAAAAGTTGCAGAGGCTAACCATTATCCTGCGATTGATGTATTAGGAAGTATTTCGAGGTTGATGTCTGCGATTTCTAGTAATGAGCATAAAGATGCTGCTGCGAAGATGAGAAAAATACTTGCGATGTATAGAGAGAATAAGGATTTGATTGATGTTGGTATGTATCAGCAGGGTTCTAATCCAAAACTTGATATTGCCATTCAAATGATTCCTGAGGTGAATGCGTTTTTACAACAAAGAACTTCTGATAGTGTTGATATGCAGAGTACGATAAATAATTTGATTAACATGATGAGAAATATTGATATTTAATTTAAAAAACTTCTGTGTTAATATTTTTTTGAAGGAAACTAGTCAAAATGATATTACCTCAAAACTTTTTTATAGCGATGACAATCACACTTCTTGCAGGCTTGGCTACTGCGATTGGTGCTGTTGTTGCGTTTATGGTAAAGCGTGACAATTTAAGGGTTTTATCAATTGGCTTGGGTTTTTCAGCTGGGGTGATGATATTTTTATCTTTCACTGATATCTTGCCTGCGGCTCGTGATATGTTGGCTGTAAATTTCCCTAAAACTAATGAATGGTTGATTTTTGCTGGGTTTATCGTGGGTGTTATTGTGGCTATTTTAATAGATTATTTTTTGCCAGATCACGTTGATCCTGATGAAATTTTAGAGCCTGATGCTCCTTGCAAGCATCAGCATAAAATCAAACGTGCGGGTTTGCTTACTGCGGTCGCAATTTGTGTTCATAATTTTCCTGAGGGTATGGCTACTTTTTTAACTACTACGCAAAATGTTTCTTTGGGTGTTTCTGTTGGATTGGCGATTGCAATTCATAATATTCCAGAGGGGATTGCTGTTGCTTTGCCTATATATCATGTTACTGGTAAAAAGCGTTATGCAATGATGTATGCAGCATTGTCTGGGATTTCTGAGCCGATTGGGGCATTGATTGGAATGTTTTTGTTCAGTTTGTTTGTCCCTCAAATTTTGGTAGGGATTCTTTTAGCCGCTGTGGCGGGGATTATGATATATATCAGTTTTGATACTCTTTTGCCGTTGTCTAGAGAGTATGGAAATTGGCATTTGTCGATGATTGGTATAATTTCTGGCATGCTATTTATTTGGATGAGCTTGATTTTAATCCACTAAATAGTTTTGCAAATATGTTTTTTAAGCTTTGACACGGTTCTCTTTTAAGCTGTTTTTTATAATACTTTGTCCGTATTTTTGGGGACATGAATTCATGTATGTTTTTTTGGGGACTATTTTTATTTTTTAAAAGTGCTATATTTATAAATGTAGAACGGATAAGACTAAAGCTCTTGATGGCAAAGTTGTTTACCGTATAGATGGTTAATAAATCATTTGTATAATCTTGTATTTATGTTGTTTAAATATGAGAAAAATTTGATATGTTTTTTATTAGTTATTCGGGGCAAAAAATCTTTATTGGGGAAATTGAGGGGGAATGTAGTGGGGTATATTCATTGTTGTAGCGGGTTGCG
>JAWXUD010000030.1:0-19972 GCA_044432945.1 Candidatus Gastranaerophilales bacterium | reverse complement strand
TGCAACCTGAAAATAATACATTGTTGCAATATCATTTTAATTAATTATTAACTGAATGTATCGAATGTTGATTCAACGTTTTTCTCGATAACCGCTGTTACAGCGTCCATCTCAGTTGTGATTGCTGATTGCTCAGTATCTAATTCTGTTAACTGCAATTCTAATGTCTTATCTTGCTCTTGAATAATCGCAATTTTAGCATTGATTGAATTCAATGTTTGCTCATATAAAGCACTATCATATTCATATTGATTCATTGCATCAGCATAAGCATCATCATCAGTTACTGTATTTGTTGTTAATGTATATGTTGTTGCTGATGTTGTATCAGAGTTCAATGTGATACTAATCAAACGACCAGTAGAATCTTGTTCTAGAGTTGATGTGACGTTTTTAATCTCTTCATTTTCAGTAGCTGATCCAATTGTGTAGCAATTGATGTTACTTTGAGAAACGCCTGTTGACTCGTTATAAGTTGCACTGTCTAAATCTTCTTGTTTGTAAAAGTATGGAGTGCTTACACCAGTTGAAGTGTTTTCAACATATCTTACTAACCAAGTACCAGGTCCATATTTTTCATCTAACATCGCTTCATATTCAGCCTCAGTAGCATCATTAGGATCAAGTGCTTCTAAAGCTGAAGAACCGATTGAGTAATTATTTGAAGTTTGATATACAGGATCACCATTTCCATCTACAACTGGGTCACCATTTTCATCAATTTCTTGAATTTTATCACCATTTCCATCTGTATCATATGAAGTTGTTTGAGTTACCAAAGATGAAGTAGATGCAACAACTGCGAAATCATCAGTCCAGCTAGATAAGTAGCTAACTATATATTCACCATTAGTGTTTGCGACTAATGACGTGATGGTGTTTGATAATGAGCCATCATCAAAAGTATAAACTGTTGTAGTATAATCATCAGTAGAAGGAACTGTTGGAACAGTCAAGCCTAATAATTCTGTATAGTAGTTTGCAGATTGGTTAGACAAAGTAGTTCTTTCTTGGTTAATTTGTTGTCCTTCATATTCACAATTTGATTTTCTTGCTGTTAGGCCCAAGAATCTAGCCTGTGATGCTGCCATTCCCATAATACGTTTCCTTTTGTTAATTTCCTTATGTCTTATATTACGGAACGTTTAGGTGAAAACTTTAATCCAGCACTAGAAAACGCTTAACATTTCGTTACAAACGGCGGGGCGTTGTAACTGGTGCATCGTAACCACCCCGTCAACTTCGTTGCCACCCCTCCTCGGGAGGGGAATTAACAGCACGAAATGACGGATCGGTGCAGATGAAATAAAATTGCCATATTGGATTTGATATTTAAAGTTTGACTTTAGCGAAGTGAGGTTAGAAAATGTTTACGAAACGACTTCAAGGCGGAATTTGTTTGAGCGATATTCACCCTTCTTGCCCACTCCCGTAAAGAAAAAGGGAGCAATAGCGAGTTATTCCGCTTTTTAGTTGAGTAATTACATTTATTTTCTCACGAGCGTTGTCAAGAGCTTCTTTTTTATAAATATTTTGTCTTATAGATGATATTTGCATATTAGTCTAAATCCCCTAATAATAATTTTTGCTCACATAAAAAACTCGTATTAGAGAATTCTCTAATACGAGTTTTAATTTTGTATAATATAACTAAATATTATTTAATATTTGCATAATTCCAAGCATCAAAGGTAGGAGTTTCAGAAATATTCATCTCTTTTTTCTCTTTACCTGTTGATGAATCATCATGAGCGATTGGCTTATACAATCTATTATAGTATTCAACAACCATTCTATCTGAATTGAAATAAGCTTCTGCTGTTCTCATTGCTTGACGCATCAATCTAGCCCATTCTAATTTGTTATCATAGTATGTTGGAATAATTTCGTTTTCAATTGTATCCATAACAGATTCATGATCTTTCCAATGACGTTCTTCCCAAGGCATTTCATCATCAAGTCCAGCGTACTCAACAGTATAACCATTAATTCCGTTAAACGTACCTTCAACAGTCCAACCATCAAAGATTGAGAAGTGTAAAGCACCGTTAGCGTTCGCTGACATACCTGAAGTACCTGAAGCTTCGAACGGTCTTAGTGGAGTGTTTAACCAAATATCTGTACCACGTTTAAGTTGAGCTGACAACTCTAATTCATAACCTGGAAGAACTACAACGTTTTTCAAGCTGTGAGAGTGGTTAAGAAGTTTGTTAAACATCTCTTTACCCATAACATCATCTGGGTGGAATTTACCAGCAAAGATAATTTGGATTTTGTTAGAATCCAACAATTTATTAATTCTATCTTTATCCATCAAGATTAACCAAGCACGTTTGTAATCAGCAAATCTTCTCGCCCAAGTGATAGTTAAAACATCTGGATCAAATCTTTTACCAGCAACGTTTGCGATATATTCAAACAATTCGGCTTTCATTTCACGCTTTGTAGCTAATAATTGTTCAGGATCATTTGCTACAGCTTTAATACGCTCATCTTGCCAGTAATGTAAGTTAACGGCGTTAGTAATAGCTCTAATAGGACATCTGCCTTCTACCCATTCCCACATTTTGTTTGCAACTAGACCGTGCAATTGTGATACTGCGTTTGAAATTCTAGACATTCTTAAAGCAGCTACTGTTAGAGAGAAGTTTTCTCCACCTAAAGCTACCGCTGTTTCTCTTGAGCAACCTGCAAAGAAACCACCGTCTAATAATGTATCAACCCAATGTACTTCGTTACCCGCAGCAACTGGAGTATGAGTTGTAAATACGGTTTGTTTTTTAACAGCTTCTAAATCACCATTATTTTGTTGCAACAATTCAAATGCTGCAGGAAGTGCATGACCTTCGTTCATATGAACAACGTCAAATTCGTATTTCAATTTTTGTAAAATTCTTACACCAGCAACACCAAGAACTGTTTCTTGAGCGATTCTGATTTTTTCATTTCCGTCATATAATTTGTGAGAAATGCTCTTAGCCCATTCACTGTTGCCTTCAACATCTGTTGTTAATAAATATACTGGGCAAGCTCCGAATAATTCTGGCTCTACCAAGAAAGCTTTAACTTTAACTTTTTCGCCAAAAATATCGACTTCAGTAGATGCACCAGTATCTTTTAAGAAATCATAATATTTTCTAATATAAGCGATTTCAACTTGACCATTTTCGCCGATTCGTTGATCATAATAACCATATGACCACAACATTGTGACACCTACCATAGGCATTTGTAAATAACCAGCTGATAACATGTGTGACCCTGCTAAAAATCCTAAACCACCTGAATAAATTTTTAGAGATTGGTCCATTGCGATTTCCATTGAAAAATACGCTACGTTTGGTAATGACATATTAACCGTCCTTTTTTTTATTACACTAAAACTTAATTTTCTTATACTTCTTAAGTATTACATCTAACAGTATAACATAAAAAACTAACCGTCAATCATTACGGGCTATAATCAATATACTAATCCCTAAGAATTAGTTAAGATTAGCTATTACGGGGCTTCATAAAACTTTACAAACTAGTCATTTTTAACTATTTTTATTGTTTTTTATTAATTGATTTTATCCAATATACACTCTAATGCGATTTTCACATGTGAATAATTCAATCCACCTTGCATATAAGCCACATAAGGTTCTCTAATAGGTCCATCTGCCGAAAGCTCTATTGTAGAACCTTCAATAAAAGTCCCACCAGCCATAATGACTTTATCTTCATAACCTGGAATATTCTCAGCTATCGGCGTCACATATCCATTAATTGGTGATAACGACTGAATAGTACGACAAAACTGTTCCAGAGGTTCAGGTTTAGAGAATATAATATTTTGAATAATATCAGTACGATGTTCGCTAAATTTTGGATAAGTGACATAGCCAATTTCTTCAAATATTTTTGACGCCAAAACTGCCCCTTTAACTGCATCGGATACCACAGAAGGTGACATAAACAGTCCTTGAAACATCAATCTATGTTGATTAAACATTGCACCGCCTTCACAGCCTATCCCAGGTGCTGTCAAACGGTTTGCACTTTTATCAACATATTTTGCTTTACCAGCGATATAACCACCCGCTTCAACAATCCCGCCACCAGGATTTTTTATCAAAGACCCAGCAATCAAGTCAGCACCGACCTCTAAAGGCTCACGTTCTTCAACAAATTCGCCATAACAATTATCGACAAAACATATGCAATTAGGATTTTTCGACTTAACAATTTTACAAATCCTTTCAATAGTATCAATTGATAGCGATTTACGAGTAGAATAACCCTTTGAGCGTTGAATTAAAACCATTGTTGTTTTTTCATCAATTGTTTTTTCCAAGGCAGCAAAATCTATTTTTGAATTATCAACCAATGGGATTTCTTCATATTTAATCCCAAAAGCCATGAGAGAATCTTCTTTCGTTTCATCATCGCCAGCCGTCCCAATAACCTCTTGCATCGTATCATAAGGAGCACCTGCAACAGAAACCAACTTGTCATTAGGTCTTAAATTCCCGAACAGACAACAAGCTAGGGTATGAGTACCAGAAGCAAAATGAATTCTTACCAAAGCTTTTTCTGCTTTAAAAGTTTGAGCAAAAACCTTATCTAAAACTTCTCGCCCCAAATCATCATGCCCGTAGCCTGAAACGGTATAAAAATGCTCAGGAGCTACTTTATTATCAATAAAAGCATCTAAAACTTTTCTTTGATTAAAATCTCTTATATCTTCAATTTGTTCGAACTCGTTCATCAGACTTTTTTCTGCTGATTTTATAATTTGTTTGCTACTCATATTCAATTCCCTTTTCTAATTATATTTATAATATTGCAAGCAAAAATAATCGTCAATTTATAATTTAGTTATGGAAGCCTAAATTTATCCTAATTTCATAGAATAAAATTGTGAAAAAATTATTCTTAATAACGCTCATATTTTTAGCCAGCCCTGTATTTGCAAATTATAGAGTTCAAGACATAGATGAATTTTCTACCAAAAACTTCCCAACTAATTCAAAAAAAGTCCTGTTCATTCTTGATTTTTCAAACAGTATGAATGAACGTTTACACAATAAACGAAAAATAGAGCTAATGCTTGCAACAATGTATGAAATAATCCCAAGCTTAGGAAATGACATTTCAATAGGCTTGCGGGTGTATGGGCATAAAGCAGGGATAACCCCGTTTGATGCCTGCAAGGCTTCAACACTAATCACGCCTATTGCACAAAACAATTCATATCAAATATTAAACTCTTTACAAAAAGTAAAACCAAAAGGAATGACTCCGATTACATACTCACTAAAACAAGCTATAAGACACGATTTTGTAGGATTTAAGGGGCAAAAACATATTATTTTGCTTACTGATGGCGGTGAAAATTGTGACGAAAGCCCTTGCACATTTGCAATGAATTTGGTGAGGACAAGAAATGATATCACAATTGATGTCATAGCGTTTAACATTAAAAACGAAGATGATATCGCACAGCTCAGATGCACATCAATGGTCACTAGCGGGAAATTTTATTCTGCCGAAAATACTCGTGATTTGACATATAGTATTAAAAAAAGCTTAGAGAATTTGAAAACAGTAGAAGCAAAAATCATTCCGCATTACTAAAATCAATATTCCAAAATTCATTTCACATCACTATATTCATGCACACTACATGCAACGTCTTCTTTATCTATTTTGCGATCATAATTGTTATCAATACCATCTTCACAAGAACCTATTGAATTAAAACTTTCAGCACGCACATTAACGGTTGAATATATTTCAGCAATACTGTCATACGTATATTCAAAATAACGCTTAACCCTTTTCGCTATATCTTCATTTTCAATAATTAAAATATTCTCGTCATTAAGATTTTCACCAGAATAAGACAAATTCATTGAACCAATAGCAACCACATTATCATCAATAATCAAAATTTTCGAATGCATTTTGCCCGCATAATTTTCAGACTTAACAATAACACCGTTTTCTCTTAATTTAATAATCTTATCTTCAAAATTAATCGCACTTGTCGCATCAATAACCATCTTCACATCAACTCCACGATTAACAGCATCAATCAATGCTTCGACAACATCATTATGCGTTATTATAAAAGTCGGTAAATAAATATAATTTTTAGCCTCACCTATCAAACTCAAATAATATCTGCTAACGATTTTATTCTTAGGCGAAAATAAAGGCGTAATAGATAAACCATCAAATCTAACCGTTTGCGGAACAAATTCAATTTTTCTTGAATGAAACTTACCATCAAGCATCTGCTCGAATTCTTTTTTATATTGACTAGCGATTTCACTCGATTTAACAAAAATAACAACATTAGAATTAAACCCCGAAAGCCCTGTTCCTGTAAAATTCATCGAGCCTGTCATTGTTATATTTTCATCAAATATAACAAATTTATTATGCATCAACTTTGCCGTTTCAGAAGGTTTGATTGACCTATCTGACTGACTTACTTCTACAATATCGACCAAATTCTTAAACCCATATTTGAATTTATTACCCGATTTTGTTTCATCATAAACCAAACGTATCCGAACCCCACGTGCCTTTGCATTCTTCAACGCAGTTTCTAAAATAACGTTTTTACTCCAAGAATAAGCAGCTATGTCTATAGAATTCTCTGCCGAATTAATCCTATCCAAAAACTCAAGACAAATTTCACTATCACAAGTATCGTTACTAAATTTTAACGTTTTAGTAAAATCTGTAAAAAATAATTTTACGTATCTTTCATAATCAAGGTGTTCTGCAGAAATTCCATTTTCAATTTCTTTTTTCAATGAAATAGCGTGCCAATTATCAAATACAATAAACAAGCAAAACGCAAAAATTATTATAAATATAGTTATTTTTTTATTCATTAATTTTTTTATAATTTGTTATCTCAAAATCCAATCTTTTGATTTTATCTTCAAGCGATTTATTTTGAGTAATTAAAAACGCTTTATAGTGAGAATTTCTAATCTCTCGAGCATACCTGCAAGGCGATATCACGGCTTCCACAAGAGTATTTTCTTCAAGATTTTTCAGCCCCTGTTCAACCGCACAATCGTCCATCATATCTGCATAGCCAACACCAATAATATACTTATTAGTTTTAAGCCCTAACTTTTCAATCATTCTATTATTTTTAAGCGTGAAAAAATTCAACAAAAACATCTTAATCAAATTAAATGGATATCTGAAATTCAAATGTTTTCTTAAACTAGAAATAAAATATACTTCCTCATAATGCGTTCTTACATATGCGATATTATATTCTTTTGCTAATTTTGCGACAATCTCAAATAAATTAGGTATAGAATGCATCGAAGCAACCGATGTTATAAAATCAATTGAAACATAATTAGATAATGTTTCAATCTGAGTTCTCAACTCAACTTCTGCCTGTTCTAAAAATTCAGATGAATTTGACTTAAACAAAAGTGTAAAAAATGTATTATTAAACTTATTTTTCTTATTAGTAAGTAACAAGGATTTTGTCAAAGAACGTCCAGCAGTAAGGTTTAGCTGAATACCCACAGACAAATTTGGACACTCTGGCAAAATTTCATTTACAGCAATATCAAAAGCCTTTCCATTAACGCAAATACTTGCACTATTCAAAAACCCATTATTATAGCCTTCTAAAACAGCTTTGTTGTGAGCTTTTGAAGCCCCAAAGCCATCAGCACTAAGTATAAACTTTTTATCTGCCATAAAAACCTCTTACTAATCGATTATATAATTATATTATAAATCAACCCGTTTTGGCAAATCCCTTAAAATAAAAAAAGCCGTACCACTGTCTATCGAAAAAGTGAACTTAGTTTCAAACAATATCATTCTATTTTCAAAAATATAATACCCGCAAAGGTTACCTTAGTGCTGCTATATCTCTATCCTGACACGGTTCGGTATTTTACGCCACTATAAGTTTGAACGTCAACAAATAATATTATCATTCACAGCACTCACAAATCCTCACAACAGGCTCTGCACCCCGCATTAGCTTCGGGTCAAGAGATTGCAATTCCCCGTGGAGTACGGCTTAAATTAATTAAAGCACAAACACAAAAAAATAACAATCTCATAAATAAAACTAACTATTATACGCTTTGAAAAATTCTTGCAAAAGCTCATAACCTTTTAACATCGATTTATAATCAACATTTTCTTCACGAGAATGCATATTACAAATATCCGCCAAACCTATCAAATAAGGTGCAAACCCTTCGCCATTAGAATTTTTCTGATTAGCATAAATATGTGTTTCAGCCCCAGCGTGAAAAGACGAAATATCCTCTTTAACACCAACGACTTTTGCTACTTTTTCAAAAATGGTCGGAATAAAATCATCATCGACTTTTTCAAAAGCTGGCAAATGCTGTTCAAACACGATACTTGCCTGTGCAACCCCCGCATATTGTTTGTTAAAATCTGAAATCACCACACTCATTTTAGATTTCAGTTCTTCCTCCAATGCCTTATCTGCACTTCTAATCGAATAACTCGCTTTTGCATTAGTATTAATAATATTCGTAACCGCAACATCACCTGAAATAATTCCACCTAAATTACAAGAAGTAATCACACTGCCATCTTGTGAATGATAAACCCCTTGCGGTAAATCTGAAACTATATCAGCAATCAACTTAGCTGCGTTTTCTCTTGTAGTATCTGCAATATCAATTCCAGAATGCCCACCCTTAAAGCTATTAACCTCGATTTTCACCTGCGTATAACTCGCTCCTGAAACCTCTAACTGCCCCAAGCTATCGCTATCGCAAACCAAAATATATTTTGAATTAATCTTAGAAAAATTCACATGTCGAATTCCTGACATGCCAGATTCCTCGTCACGAGTAAACACTAACTCAATACCACCGTGACTAAAATCAGAATTTTGAATATTTTTAGCCAATAATAACGCACTCGCAATTCCCGCCTTATCATCAGCTCCAAGCGTACGCCCCTTTGCTCTAATCAAATCGCCATCGAGATAAGTCACAACCTCACTAGCATCACCAATAACGTCCATATGAGCAGAAAGCAACAACGATTGCTTCTCACTATCTGTTGCAGGAATTTCAATATAAACGTTTTGGTAATCATCAAATTCACAAATCATTTTATTATCATCACAATACTTTTTAATCCAAAAAGCAACTTTCTCTTCTCCCAATGACGGTGAGGGTATTTCTGCTAAATTGCAAAACAAATCTATCAATTCGTATTCTTTTCTTATTTTATTTATATCCATTTTATTCTCCTAAATTATTATTAATCATACAAAAAGTTTTTTAAGCTACTTTTATCTAATGCTTACAATACTAATTCCATCTCCACCTTCACCATCTTCACCAGCTCTATAACTTGCGACATATGGCGTAGTTGACAAAAATTCACGCACTGCCTGTTTCAAAGCCCCAGTCCCATGCCCGTGTATCACATTAACCGATGCAAGATTTGCCAAACTAGCTTTGTCCAAATAAACCTCCAAACTATCTAATGCATCCTCAACTTTATATCCACGCAAATCTAATGTTGAAGATATACTAACTTTTTTTAATTCAAATCCATGTAAACTTTTTGGTCTTGTCGTAGAGGCGACTTTTTTCTCAAACCTAGCATCATAACTCGCTAACTTATCGATTTTAATCTTAGTCTTAAAATTACCCATCAATATAAAAACGCTCGAATTTTTATCAGGTAATGAAAGCAGAGTTACAGACTGATTATGTTCTTTTAAAATCAACTTATCATCAACTTTGACATTATCCCAATCGATTTCGCCATAAACTGTTTTTTCGCTATATTCATCTAATTTTCCTGAGAATTTATTTTCTAATTGTGCAACCCTAGCATAAGAACGTCTAGCAATTTTTTCAGACTTCTCACGCCTTAATTCTTCAAGAATATCCTTAATCTCAGCTTTAACATCTAATATCTCATGTTTAAATCGTTCCTTAATCTGCTTAACGGTTTTCTTTTTATCCTTTTTAATCGTTTCCAAATTCTCTTCATACTCAGACTTGATAAATTCTGATTGTTCTTTCAAAGCCTCAGCATGTTCTAAATTTTGAGCAAGTTTCGTTTGAGTTTCCTGCAATTTTTCAACAACCAAAATTGACGGATCTTTTTTTGAATTCAAAAAATCTTGAGCTTGCTCTGTAATCCCTTTATCCAGACCTAAAAGCGAAGCAATGGCAATCGCATTACTCAACCCTGGTACACCAATTTTTAATCTATAAGTTGGCTTGAGAGTTGTCGTATCAAATTCAACAGAAGCATTTTTAAAATAAGGATTAGAATACTCTAAAGCTTTAAGCTCACCAAAATGCGTAGTTATTATAGAAAACGCTTTATTATAAACAAACTTTTCTAAAATAACCCTTGCCAAAACCGCACCTTCAACAGGATCAGTACCCGCACATATTTCATCAAGTAATATGAAAGTTTCCTCATCACTACTATTTATAATCTCTACAATATTAGTTATGTGCGAAGAAAATGTAGACAAGTTTTGCAAAATACTTTGCTCATCGCCAATATCTGCTAAAACTTTTTTAAACGGATAAACCTTTGCCATAGTGCAAGGCAAAAACAAACCCGCTTTCGCCATCAATATAAACAACCCAATAGTTTTTAAAGTTACAGTCTTTCCACCAGTGTTAGAACCTGTAATAATTATAGATTTAAAATCCTTACCAATTTCTAAATTATTAGTAACAACGTTTTCTACATTACCAATAAGCAATGGGTGCTTCATATTCTCAAATTCAACAACTTTTTCAGACACAATATCAGGTTCAATCGCACCAATCTTCACAGCATAACGAGCTTTAGCAAAATGGAAATCGATTTCTGTTAAAATCCTCTCACTCAAAGCTATTTCATTAATATGCTGTTTCACCAACGAAGATAAATCGACAAGAATTTTAATACACTCAGCGTGAATATTTGATTTAATTTCACGAATTTTGTTATTCAAAGGCACTATTTGCTGAGGTTCAATATAAAAAGTTTTATTTGTTGCTGAAACATCATGAACTATCCCATTAATTTTTGATTTAGCACTAGCCATAACCTGAAATACTATTCTATCATCACGAGTTGTATAAATATTTTCTTGTAAATGCTTTGAAAATGATGGCGAATTTAAAAGCTCGCTAACTTTTGATTTAAGATTTTTCTCATTATCTCTCAATGCCGAATATAACCCCTTCAACTCAGCCGTTGCATCTTGTCTTATATTCAAATTCTCATCAAAAGTATTAAGAATACGCTCTTCAACCTCACGCTCAGCGACCAATCTAGAACCTAATTCTCTAAGCTTGGCAGTTGGCTCTAAATTTGATACCAAAAAATTTTTGACTATACGAGAAGAATTCATCGTTTTAGCAACATCGATCAACTCTAATTCAGAAAGATAATTCGCAGACATGCCTTTTTTAAGTTTTTTTATATCAGCTACAAATCCTACTGGAAGCTCTGCAGGTAAATCTAAAATATATTTAGCCTCCTTAGTAAAATCCAATTGTTCATTAATTTCATCGACACCCTCAAATGGTTTCAAATCAAGACAAAATTCCTTACTTTGAGAGAACTTTGCAAGCTTTGATAGTTCCCCAACAATTTTGTTAAACTCCAATGATATTATACTTTTTTCCTGAATATTCATATAAATATTTAATCATAAATGTAAAAATCTTGCACTATTAGATTTTTTATATACAATATATTTATATAAGTACAATAGTATTATAAATAAGATTTAAAAAGGAAATATAAAAATGGCAATAGAAAGACAACATGTCAAAGAACAAGATAAAATCCAACGCCGCTCAAATTTTGAAGCAGTAGAAAGCAATTTAACAGCTGAGCAAGCGAAATTAGAGGCTTCTAGATGTTTGAACTGTAAAAATGCAAGATGCGTTGCTGGTTGTCCTGTAAATATTAAAATTCCACAGTTTATACAAGCTATAAAAGAAGATAACCTAGAACAAGCTGGCGAAATCATTCGTGAAACAAGCATGTTGCCATCAGTTTGCGGTCGTGTTTGCCCTCAAGAAAGACAATGCGAAGGCAAATGTGTTTTAGGCATAAAAGGCGAAGCTGTCGCAATAGGTGCGTTAGAACGTTATGTCGGCGACAATACAAAAGCAAGCATGCCAGAAATCAAGAACTCTGGTAAAAAAGTTGCAGTAGTCGGTTCAGGTTGTGCAGGAATGACTGCAGCATGTGATTTAAGAAAAGAAGGACATGATGTTACTGTTTTTGAAGCACTTCACAAATTAGGTGGTGTTTTAAGATACGGGATCCCTCCATTTAGACTTCCACGTATCGTATTAGATAGAGAAATTGACAACCTTAAAGCTATGGGCGTAAAATTTATCACTAACGTAATTGTAGGGAAATCAATCACATTAAAACAATTAAAAGATGACGGATTTGATAGCATCTTCATTTGCTCAGGTGCAGGCTTACCAAAAATGTTAAACATCAGTGGCGAAAACCTTAACGGAGTTTTCTCTGCAAATGAATTTTTAACTCGTGTAAATTTGATGCAAGCTGGACAAGAAAACTCATGCACACCTTTGAAAGTTGGCAAAAAAGCAGCAATTTTTGGTGGCGGAAACGTAGCGATGGACGCAGCAAGAACAGCAGTTCGTGTTGGATTTGAAGAAGTTTATATCGTATATAGACGTACTGAAAAAGAATTACCTGCTCGTTTAGAAGAAATTCGACACGCTAAAGAAGAAGGAATTATTTTCAAATTCCTATACGCTCCAAAAGAAATAATTGGTGAAGATGGTTATGTAAAAGCGATTGATTTAGAGGTTATGGAATTAGGCGAACCTGATGAATCTGGACGTCAAAGACCAATTTCAACTGGCAAAATCGAAACTCTAGAACTTGATACAATAATTGTAGCGTTAGGTACTGGACCAAACCCAATTATCCAAAAATCAGCAATTGCAGAAGGATTAGAAATCGTAACTGATCGCTGGGGATACATAACAGTTGATGAGATGAGCCGTAAAACGTCTATCGAAACTGTATTTGCTGGTGGCGATGTAGCTCCTGTTGGCGAATCAAATGCGATTAACGCAATGGGTGCTGGCAAAAAAGCAGCAAAAGCAATTAATGAATTATTAAAATAAAAACTTATGCTCCTAAATATAATAATTATAAAAATATATATAAGGAAATTATACAAATGAAATATAATATTAAGCTATTTTTACTACTAGTGGGATTTTCATCCTCAATATCACAAGGATATGCTATGGAGCAATATCCGACCCAACAATATACAGAAACAGCCCCAATCAATTCTCAACAAATGATTATCTCGCAAGAATATCAACAAGCTGTTTATCCAGTTGTGCAATATCAATATTCGACAAACAATAATGAAGCCAGGAGCAATTATGTGCCTAACGAAACAACAGACTTGCCTATACTACCTCCGATTTTACAACAACCAGTAGTTGTGCAACCACAAGTGCAACAGTATGGTACTCCGATCATACTACAACCAGCAATGCCTCAACAACCTATACAACAAGTCGAAACTATTAAAACAGGTGTGAATGAACAACCAAGTATTTATAGCCCACAACAAGACAATAAACCAACAGCTATAGTTAAAAAAGGTACAAAATTCAGAGTTAGATTACAATCGGGCATAAGCGATAAAATTAAAGAAGGCACAAAAATTTCATTTGTTTCTGTTCGACCAGTAATGAAACGTTATATGACAATACATACTGGAACAATATTTAAAGCCTTAGTTACGGACAGCCACTCTCCACAGATATCTGGTAATGGTGGACTTATTGTTTTAAAAATCGATGAGATGATTGCAAATGGTAAATCATATTCGATACACGGAAAAGTAACAAAAGCGAATAATAAAAACATTTTTGTAAACAACATCAAAGGCGAAAGAAAATATATTGATAACGTAATTGATTCAACTGATCCAGGTTATAGTTTTTATAAAAAATCAATGAGTGCAACTAGTGTTTTAACGCAAAATCCTTGGACCTTCATTCTTACACCATTTCCTATCGTTGCTGGAATTTGCGTTTACGGTGGTAACATCATATTATCGCCTGTCTTGGGTGCTTTTGGAAAAGGTGGAAACATCTCTATTCCTGCTGGAACAGAATTTGAAATAAAATTAATCGAAGACTTATACATAAATTAAAAATAATATTATTACGACTATTTATATGTATGATTTGTAACAAAGCATTGTTAAATCTTTTATTTTTATGTATAATTTGCATAGATTATAGAAAATCACAATAGTATTACAGTTATATTTTTTTTGAAGGGAGAAAAAAAAGATGAAGAAACTGACTTCACCAAAAGCACTAATGGCTTTGTTTGCCACTATGTTGCTAGGTTTTTCGCCAGCTTTAGCTAGCGAAGCAGATTTAGTTGTTCCAAGCATCAAAGATGCAAGCCCTGCGAGTTTCAACTTATTACTAATCGGTATTGCGATATCGGTAGTTGGACTTATTTTCGGGTTCGTGGAATTCCTAAAAATCAAAAAATTACCAGTATTTTCAGCGATGGCTGATGTTGGTAATACAATTTTTGAAACTTGTAAAACATACCTTATTCAACAAGGTAAATTCTTATTAGTTTTAGAAGTTCTAATCGGACTATGTATTGCATTTTACTTCGGATACTTACAAAAAATGGGTGTTAGCGAAGTTTTAACAATCCTAGGCTGGTCATTAATCGGTATTTTAGGCTCATACGCAGTAGCTTGGTTTGGTATCAGAATGAACACACTTGCTAACTCAAGAACCGCTTTTGCAGCCTTGAAAGGCGAACCTTTAAACATCATGAACATTCCGCTAAAAGCTGGTATGTCAATCGGTGTTTGCTTAGTATCTGTTGAATTAATTTTAATGTTAACAATCTTGTTATTCGTACCAGGACATTTGGCTGGTGCTTGTTTCATCGGTTTTGCAATCGGTGAATCTTTAGGTGCTTCAGCACTTCGTGTTGCTGGTGGTATTTTCACAAAAATCGCTGATATCGGTTCAGATTTAATGAAAATTCAATTTGGTATCAAAGAAGATGATCCTCGTAACCCTGGTGTAATCGCTGATTGTACTGGTGACAACGCTGGAGATTCTATTGGACCAACAGCTGATGGATTTGAAACTTATGGTGTAACTGGTGTTGCTCTTGTTTCATTCATTTTATTAGCGGTAGTTGGTGCTGACAATCAAGTTAAATTATTAACTTGGATCTTCGTTATGAGATTCTTAATGATCGTTACTTCGGTTGTTGCATACTGGCTCAACGGTGTTGCAGACAAATTCTATGCAAAAAAAGTAGAAAAATTTGATTTTGAAAAACCATTAACAAACCTTGTTTGGTTAACTTCAATTTTATCAATCGTAATGACTTTTGGCGTAAGCTACTGGTTATTAGCTGATATGGGCAACTTATGGTGCGTATTATCAATTATCATTTCTTGTGGTACGCTAGGTGCTGCATTAATCCCAGAATTTACAAAAATCTTCACTTCACCAAAAGCTAAACATACTGAAGAAGTAGTTACAGCTTCTCGTGAAGGTGGTTCATCATTAACAATCCTATCAGGACTTGTTGCTGGTAACTTCTCTGGCTTCTGGATCGGTATGGTTATTGTATTATTAATGGCTGTATCATACTTTGCATCAAATCATATTTCTGCAGAAACTATGATTTATCCAAGTGTATTCGCATTTGGCTTGGTTGCATTCGGATTTTTGGGAATGGGACCAATCACAATCGCTGTTGACAGCTACGGTCCTGTAACTGACAACGCTCAATCAGTTTATGAATTATCATTAATTGAAGAAGTTCCAAACGTTAAAGAAGAAATCAAAAAAGAATTCGGCTTCACTCCAAACTTTGAAAATGCAAAAGCATTTTTAGAAGAAAACGATGGTGCTGGTAACACATTCAAAGCTACTTCTAAACCAGTTCTAATTGGTACAGCGGTAGTTGGTGCTACTACAATGATTTTCTCATTGATATTAGTAATCCAATCAACTCTTGGTATTCAACCAGAAATGATTTTGAATATGTTAAACCCTTACACATTGTTAGGTTTATTAACAGGTGGTGCGGTAATCTACTGGTTCTCAGGTGCTTCAATGCAAGCAGTTACGACTGGTGCTTATAGTGCTACTCAATACATCAAAGATAACATCAATCTTGAAAGCGAAGAAAAAAGTGCTAACTTAGCAAATTCAAAAGAAGTTGTTAAAATCTGTACTCAATACGCTCAAAAAGGTATGACAAATATCTTTATCGCATTGTTTGCTTTTGCACTAGCTCTAGCATTCTTATCAGCCCCTACAGCAGGTGCTGAAGGGCTTGACAGCCGTCCAGTAGCGTTCTTTGTAAGTTACTTGATTGGTATTGCAGTATTTGGATTGTACCAAGCTGTATTTATGGCTAATGCTGGCGGGTGCTGGGATAACGCTAAGAAAATTGTTGAAGTTGACTTGAAAGAAAAAGGAACTCCACTACATGAAGCGACAGTTGTCGGTGATACAGTTGGTGATCCATTCAAAGATACGTCATCAGTTGCGATGAACCCAATCATCAAATTCACAACATTGTTTGGATTGTTGGCTATGGAAATCGCAATTTCTGAAAGCTTCAGAGAGCTTGCTCCAATCGTTGGCGGCGTGTTCTTTGTAATCGCTTTGATATTCGTTGTTAGATCATTCTACGCAATGAGAATTCCAGTAAAAAAATAAGGTTACTTATTAGATAACAAAAAACCGCTCCGCAGGTCACAACCCTACGGAGCGGTTTTTTCGCTTGTTGTAAAACTCAAAATTTCACTGTATTATCTATACCAGTAACTTCACTTGAAAAATACTCATCGAGGTTTTCTGACGTGCTGCGTTGATTGATTTTAATCTATTATATAACCAAGGTTTAGAACGATACCATAAAAGTCACAAAATCGATTGGAACAGAATAATTACTAGCGTGCTACTATTTTAAAGATTAAAAAAACACCTGTAAAGCAAATGCCTTACAGGTGTTTGATTTTGTTTTGAAATTAATCGAATTACTCTTTGCTTGTGCCAGATTTTTCAATAATTTCTTTTTCGATGTTTGTAGGAACTTGCTCATAGCATTTGAATTCCATAGAGAATGTTCCACGACCTTGAGTTTTAGAACGGATATCAGTTGCATAACCGAACATTTCTCCTAAAGGCACAACAGCGTTGATTTTTTGAATTCCAGTACCTTCGATAATTTCCATACCTTCGATACGTCCACGTCTTGAAGAAATGTCACCGATGATATCACCAGTATTTTCTTCAGGAACTTCAACTTCAACTTTCATCATAGGTTCAAGGATACAAGCTTTCGCTTTTCTAACACCCTCTTTAATCGCCATAGAACCAGCGATTTTAAACGCCATTTCAGAAGAGTCAACGTCATGGTAAGAACCATCATATAATTCAACTTTTACGTCAATCATAGGGAATCCAGCCAAGATACCACCTTCAAGTGCTTCTTCCATACCTTTTCTAGCAGGTTCGATGTATTCTTTAGGCACAGAACCACCAACGATTTTGTTTTCGAATACGAAACCAGCATTTTCTTCAGCAGGCATAATTCTGATTTTAACGTGTCCGTATTGACCTTTACCACCTGATTGACGAATGAATTTAGAATCTTGATCAGCGTTTCCACGAATAGTTTCACGGTAAGCAACTTGTGGTTTACCAACGTTAGCGTCAACTTTGAATTCTCTCAACATACGATCAACAATGATATCTAAGTGAAGTTCACCCATACCAGAGATGATAGTTTGACCAGTTTCAGTATCAGATTTAACACGGAATGAAGGATCTTCTTCAGCCAATTTTTGTAAAGCGATACCCATTTTATCTTGGTCAGCTTTTGTTTTTGGTTCGATAGCAACAGAGATAACTGGTTCTGGGAAAGTCATTCTTTCTAAGATGATTGGAGATTTTTCATCACACAATGTATCACCAGTAGTTGTATCTTTCAAACCAACAGCCGCACAGATATCACCAGCATAAACTTCAGAGATTTCGTTACGTTGATCAGCTTGCATTTGTACTAATCTTGAAATACGTTCTTTTTTACCATTAGTAGCGTTAAGAACATAAGAACCAGCTGACAATTTACCTGAGTAAACTCTCAAGAAAGTTAAACGACCTACATAAGGGTCAGTCATAACTTTGAATGATAAAGCTGAGAATGGCTCATCATCAGAAGAATGTCTTTCGATTTTTGTTCCATCTTCTAATTCACCTTCAATAGCTTTTACATCTAATGGAGATGGCATCAATTCAACAACTGAATCCAATAACAATTGAACACCTTTGTTTTTGAACGCTGTACCTGGAGTTACAGGAACGATTTTGTTTTCACAAACTGCTTTTCTCAAACCAGCTTTTAATTCTTCAACAGAAATCTCTTCGCCTTCTAAGAACTTCATCATTAATTCATCATCAGTTTCAGCAATAGCTTCAACTAACGCATCTCTATAAGTTTGAGCTTCTTCTAACATATCTGCAGGGATATCCTCTTCACGAATATCAGTCCCTAAATCGTTAGCATAAATTTCAGCTTTCATAGTGAACAAATCGATTAAGCCTTTGAATTGATCTTCAGCACCGATTGGTAATCTGATAGGGTGAGCGTTAGCACCTAAACGAGATTTAACTTGATCAACAACACGATAGAAGTTAGCACCAGTACGGTCCATTTTGTTAACAAAAACCATACGAGGAACTTCATATCTGTTAGCTTGACGCCAAACAGTTTCAGATTGAGATTGAACACCACCAACTGCACAGAAAACAGCTACAACACCGTCTAATACACGAAGTGAACGTTCAACTTCGATTGTGAAGTCAACGTGACCAGGTGTGTCGATGATGTTTAACTGGTGATCTTTCCAGTATGATGTAACCGCTGCAGATTGGATCGTAATCCCTCTTTCACGTTCTTGTTCCATGAAGTCAGTAACAGCTGCACCGTCATGAACTTCACCGATTTTGTGAGTTTTACCCGTGTAGAATAAAATACGTTCAGTAGTTGTGGTCTTACCTGCATCGATGTGTGCAGCAATACCAAAGTTTCTGATTCTTTCTAATGGAGTTTTTCTTGCCATTTTTTTTTCCTTTATTTTGATATGTGTGTACTTCTGCTATTTTTCTAGCTTTTATAAAATTATCGCACAAACATGTTTTATAGCAAACTATTTATTAATATATATTTACTCCACAAATAATGCTGATGGTTTTATGTTTAACGCTCTTGCTATTTTATAAACATTTTCAACCGTTGTATTTCTTTGTCCACGTTCAATCATACCGATAAAATTAGGTGAAAAATTAAGCTTTTCAGCCAACTCAAATTGCGTTAAAGAATTCTCTATCCTTAATGATTTAAGATTTTTTCCAAATTTTTTCAAATCGTGCTTACTCATATATCAATTTTCATGGTAAAATATTTTTTATAAACTGTTGACTGTGCGTGCGTTTTATCTTGAAAACAACCGTCAGTCAACAGTTTACAGGCATGACATTTTTTACAATTTTACTAGTATAAAGAAAAGGAGAAAATTATGACAAAAAGATTTGCGTTCACTCTAGCAGAAGTATTGATTACACTAGGTATCATCGGCGTTGTGTCAGCAATGACAATACCGAATTTAGTTAGTAATTATCAATATAAAGCGTTGGATACTAAAAAGACGTTATTTCAAGAACGACTTTATGAAGCGATGAATCAGATGAGGTTTCATGAAAAACTTACTGGATATTCAGATGCTGAGGATTTTGTCGCAGAATTAGGAAAATATTTAAAAATTAATGAAACTTGTGATTTGACTGATATGACAGATTGTTTTCCTGATGTTGCGATTAGCTCATGT
>JAWXUD010000029.1:0-21386 GCA_044432945.1 Candidatus Gastranaerophilales bacterium | reverse complement strand
CCCCTCAACAAACATCTTAAAATGTCGTTTTATTACTGCATAAAGGCGTCGTGCCGATATGCCTATTTTTATGAAAGGAGTTTAAATGAACTATTTAAACAAAATCTTGTCGTGCATCAAAAACGATGCAAAATTATTCCAAAACCCTGAAATCAACCACATCACAGGGCTTACCAACACCCAAATCAAAGAGCTGAAAAAATACGTACTTGAAAACAATCTTATTCAAGACTGCAAACGTGAAATCACGCTTACCGATTTAGGAATTGAGTATTTAGAAGAAAACCCACTTCAGTCTTGGTGTAATCAGGAAATGCCAAAACGTCCTGAAATCAATATCGAATCGCTGAAACTCGAAAAAGCACCGCCGACTCTCACTCGTGCAATTAGATTATTAGCTAAACATTTAATCGAGGGTGAAGATTTAAAACCAAACTCGAATGAAGATTATTTACAACGTGAATTTTTGAGCGAAACTTCCAACTGCAAAGACTTAAAAACAGAGATTGAAGAATTTATATTAAACCCCTCACCCCAACCCTCTCCCGCAAAGGGAGAGGGAGCTAGTTACGGCAAAGTTAAACTCACAGAGCTTTTTGATAGGTTCAGCCAAGCTCCTTATGGGCTTACAAAATCAATTACAGCAATTCTTTTACTTGATGTAATCACAACTCACCGAAATGTTTTAGCGATTTACGAGCAAGGTCAATTTCAGCTAAAACTCAATCAGCTGATGTTTGATAGAATGATTTATTGCCCACAGAATTTTGAACTGCAAAAGACTGTTCTTGACCTGCCGATTTTAGAGGGTTTGAGCGAAGCTCTTTCGATTGAGCCGTCAAAAAATATTCTTGATGTAACAAAAGGATTAATTTATTTGGTTAGAAAGCTCGAAAAATACACGCTCAACACCGAGCGACTTTCAAAGCCAACCCTACGTTTCAGAAATTGCGTGATGAATGCGAAAGACCCGATTTCATTATTTAATAGAGATATTCCCAAAATCCTTGTCGGGAAAGACCTCACAGACTGCAACGAAGAGCTAATAAATGCTTTTAAAACGTCAATTAATGAGCTTTTAAACTGTTGCGATGAGATGATTGCGGAGATTACGGAGTTCTTTTTTAAGGCATTTGACGAGATTGAACGTGCGAATTTGGTTTCAAGGACTGGGGAAATCAAAGAATATTTAAACGAAGACGAGCTGAAGATTTTGGCGAATAATATCGCAGAAACGAGTTCTGACGACACGCTTTGGATAAAAAGGATTGCAACATTTATCAATAAATCACGTGTGCCTTCTGATTGGAGTGATAATGATGTGGCGGATTTCAAGGTCAAGACGAAAGAGTTGGCGTTGAAGTTTTTGACGATCGAAGCGACTGCAAGTGATGAGGTTGCGAAACTGAATAAAAACGCATTAGAGCTTTTAGAAAAATTGTTGAGCTTGTCGAAAATTGAGAAAAACACTATTTTAAGGAGAATTGTCAATGGGTAATAAAACAAAAAAACAGGGGCAAATGCTAGATTGCCACGCTGACGCTCGTAATGACGAGCCTTCTTCTAATTTCGCCGTAGGAAAGATGGCGGGGCGGGACGACTCGCCAGATACCACAGGCGAAAAAACGCATCACATACTTTCATTAAGCGGTGGGAAAGATTCAACTGCTTTGGCGTTTTTCATGAAAGAGAACAATCCTGAAATCTTTGAGCAAATGGAGCTTGTGTTTTGCGACACTGAATGCGAAATCCCTGAAACTTATGATTATTTAAATAAAATCGAAGTTTTTCTCAACAAAAAAATCACTCGCCTAAAACCCGAAAAATCTTTTGATCATATAACTAAAACTAGAAAAATAATTCCTTCAATTAATAATCGTTGGTGTACGGTCGAACTAAAAACAAAACCATTTAACGATTTTCTTAAAAAAAGATTTGCGGATAATAATTCAAAAGTTTTTTTATATATTGGGATAAGATATGATGAAATTGGACGTTCACAAAACAGAGAAAATTATAAAATTTCATTTATAGAGGAAAAATTCCCATTTGTAGAACACTTACAAGCTCGAGATGACATTGAAAATATTTTAATTTCAACTGGTATTGGTTATCCTGATTATTATAAATGGCGTAAACGTTCAGGTTGTTATTTTTGTTTCTATCAATCCAAAATGGATTGGATAAAATTATACGAAAATCAACCAGATTTTTATCAAAAAGCTATTGAATACGAATATATAAAAACAGATTATGGAATGAAAAAAAGATTTGGTTGGAACATCGATTTGTCATTGTCGGACATGATAAAACCTGAAAATATTGAAAAAATAAAATCTGATGAATTAAAAAAAATAAAAAAATGTAAAGTGCAAATTCCTAAATCATTACTTATAAGCTGGATTTAATTCGTAATTACATTTCACATCACCCATATCACGCTTACCGTCGTGGTCATTATCAATTCCGTCACTACAAGAGCCTGGCGAATCAGGTCCTTCAGGTTGTGGGTCAGCATAAAGCCACTGGTCGGGAATACTTTGCCATAATGTGTTGAAGTATTCTTTTATTTGCTTTGTAAATTTAGGATTTTTAACAATGACTAAATTTTCATCGTTATAATATTCAGCGGTAGTTGTGGCGTTCATTGAGCCAAAACTAAATATTTCATCATCAGCTAAGAACGTTTTGCAGTGCATTTTCCCACCAAAATTCTCTGATTTAACCAAAACACCTGCTTTTCTCAAAAGATAATGTTTCTTTCTGTGAATTGCGTTAGCTTCAACGGCGTCAATTATTTCTTTTGTATCGACATTACGACTGTGAGCTTCAATTAACGAGCTAATTAACTTATTGTTCGTATAGAAAAACGTAAGACCATATAAATAATCTTTTGCATTGTTCATCATTGGAATTAAGCCTAATTTGTTAGCCGAAAGACCAGGCAAGAAAAATACTTGCAATTCGCTACCGTCTGCTAATTTAATATTTTGCAAATACGTTTCAGGCTTGTTTTGATGAAATTTCTTATCAACATACATATATTCAAAATCACGTGTGTATAGCCAAGCGACAATCTTTGAAGTGATTATACCAGAAATATTCGCATTGTAGCCCCCAGTGCAAGTGTCACTTACATTCGCAGAACCTGTCCATACTTTTTGCATATCAGAAATCACATATTTGTTATGCATTAAAGCACCAGGAATTTTGTCATTATTCGATTTTGCATTGTAATCAATTAAATAATCAGTTCGAACAGTGCCATTCTCAAGTGAATTAATCACATCAATTGTCCTGTAATAAGTGTTGTTGCCTTTATAATTCATATCAAAGACGACACGCACTTGAACGCCACGCTTTTGTGCATTAATCAATGCATTATAAATTTCAGGTTGATTTTCAAATCCGAACAATGCTAAGTCTAAAGTAGATTTTGTTTCGTTTATCATTTTAGCAAGCTCTTTGCCTGCTTGCGTCGTCTCACCTTTTAAAGTTCTTTGCTTAGATGGATAAATTAAAAAAATATCAATATTACTGTTTGGCTCGATATAATTTGAACTTATTAATTTTTTGATTTCTTCTGCTTTTTCTTTATGCCTATATATTAAATTCTCTGGTTTGATATAATCAGAATTAACATCAAATGCCATATTATTCTTTACACAACTTGCAGGTTTGTATTCACTCAAGAAGTTTGGTTTTTGGATGAGTTCGGCGTTGCTTGCCATTTGACCGTATTTGCACGTTGGCTTGTGGTATTTGCCATTCTTTTTATTCAATAGCACAAGGTCTAGTTTGCGTGCTTTTTCAGAGTTTTTATAAACCTTGTCGAGGTTCTCGTATTCTTTCAATTGTGGGGCTAGATTTGATTTTTCGTAAACCGTCGCCAAGCCTGATTTTAAAACTTCTTGTTCGTAGTTTCTACCGTCTGTAAAATATATCGAAACTAAACCACGATTAAACGTGTCATCGGGGATTTCCGCTGTGCGTTTAACGATTACTTCTTTATCTAAAAGGTTCTTCTTTGCGAACTCTTTTCCGTAATAGCCAAGTCCTAGAGCTTCGGTTTGCGTGAAGTTAAATTGCTTCATCTGATTGTCGAGCCAATAAGAGGGTTTTACCTCGAACGTGTCAATGCCGTTAATGCGAACTTTTTCATCTTTTTGGTAGTAACCGTCGCGGTTGAAATCGATGTACATCGTATCGCCATCAATAACTTTTAAGACTTTATACGTTTCTTGCTCCGCAGCGATCGTACTTGCTTGCGTGATTAAACATATTAAGCTCGCTATCAAAAACTTTTTCATCTTCATAAATCCATTTTACAACAAAAATTGTTTTTGCGTAAAAAAAATCTCGCTGTAATAACGAGATGGAGGGGGAAAGGGGTGTTTAGGGTAAAAAGATTGGGTATTAAAATTTGTATTTAGATTTTTTGTAAATGTAGCTTTCGGATACGTCACAGATTTTTGCTAAATGGTATCTTGATTTTTTTGTGCCATCGTAGTGCTTTTTAATATACTTATTTCGAGCTTTCAATGTGGCATTTTTCGGTACTGAAATGTTTATTCCAGGTAGCTCGCACATCATTTTTATCGCAACAGAAATTCCGATGAGTTCGGCGACAATTTTTAAATCTTCGTTGGGCAAATCATCTTTTTCGATATCTTTTAGCCAAGGTTTGTCGTATTCATTTTGCAAAATCAATTCCTCTTAAACTCTTACTTCAGGACTTTTAGGGGTAAAAGAAGACTACTGCAAAATTTTACTTTCGCAATAATCTTCTTGATAAAACTTACGCGACAACTTCCTGCATGGAAAACATTTCGGTGATTGAGTTGTTAACGCTGTTTAAAATGTAAATTTCAGCCTCAATTTTCTTACATTCAATCATTCGATTGTTCTTACAAGCCCAATCGTTTTCGTTCATTGAAATTTTTCCAAGTTGATAAGTTGCTTCGACAAGTTGTTCTTCGCATTCAACTATTTGGGTTTTTACCAAATTCATGATTTTTTCAGCATCAGAAAGTTTGTTTGAAGCGGGCATCATTTCTCCATAGAATACGGTGCCGTTCATCTGTGTTGTTTGTTTTTCGATTGTGTGGTTCATTTTTTCTCTCCTTTTTTATGAACTATACTCATAAAAGGGTTTTAAACCCCTTTTACACTCTTTTTATAAATCATTTTTTCGATCACAAAAATTAGTGATGATGCGATTTTTTTAGTCGTGAATCGAATATCGCTCACGCCAAATTTATTTTTGATAAAAGTTCGTAAGTTTTTATGTCTATTCTCAGATTTGTCTAAGTGTTTCCATAAAGCTTCAATTTTTCGCAACTGCAAAGGTGTTGCCATATTTTCATCTCGATTAGTAAGCTCGTCGTATTTTTTCAGGTTTAATTTCTCTAAGTCCTGAACCATTTCTTCTAAAATCTCAATAAATATGCTTGCTTCAGTAAAAGTAAGGTTTTTTGAACTGCAAACTCCAAAACTTGCAAGCATATCTCGATAAAGTGTTTCATCAAGACCTAATAGATTTTTCAAAATATGTATTCGTTTAATTTGCATATACGTAATCATAGTAACCCTGTTTTTCTAATGTGCGTCCTCGTGCAATTCCAATTTGTACCCCTAAAATAAAGATAATTAGGGCAAATAGTGATATGTAGAATATTTTTTCTAATTTTGTTATTTCGTCCATTTAAACCTCAAATAATTATTTGACTTATGCTCGCCTGCAAAACATCTTCGTTAACTTCCATATTATTGATTTCAGCAATACGTACAGCTCTGACCAGAAGTTTGGTCAGAACTCTCGTATTACCTGCACAATATTCAGATAGTGTGGGATAAATGCTTTTGGAGTTAGGAAGTATGGTTGAGATGATTGCTTTTTTATCCGTTTCATTTAATTTGTTTAGCCTTGAAAAAATGCCAACTCGTGAATATAGTTGAGCATATTCACGTTTTTCACCTTTTAAATTCATGATCAAGCGTGGCATTCCAACAAGCAGAATTCCAACCTGAGCTTTGTCATAGATTCTTCTCAAAAGCTCTAATGATTTATATGGAAGATGTTCGGCTTCGTCAACGATAATCAATCGCCCTGACGATTTTAATTTGTCAATAATATCCATAAGCAAACTGTGGATCGTACCGCAACCGTCAAACCCGAGTTTTTTGTGAATTTCTGAGAACAAAACTTTTGGAGTGTAACCCAAATCAGTTTCAACAAGTATGACGTCTGTGTTCTCTATTGCGTAGCGTTTGACTGCAAATGTTTTTCCAAGTCCTGCTTCACCACAACAAACTCCAATTTCATTTTCGATGTGGCAAGTTTTGACGATATCATAGACATCATCGACGATTGAAGTTTTTACAAAATTAACTTTAACTCTGCCCTCTCTTAATTTTTCTATCTCGATAAAATTTGAGACTGCATCATCTATTTTTTTGACGTTGCCCTTGTAATCGCCTTTTAACCAAAGATGCAAAGTCGCATTTGATACGTTAATCGCTTTTGCAACGTAAGAAACTGCATATTTCTTTTGTTTTAATAAGTTTTTTAAATTCTCTTTTAAGTCCATTAACTTCTCCTTAATTTGCACATTGTTTTGTTGCCCGCATTTTTTCGCTCTCTGTTAAATAAAGTTTTGGCTTTTTCTCAAGCGATGTTACGTATTTTTGTGGTTTGGTTTTCGATTTACGTTCAAGTCTTATCACCTGATCCATTTTTGTATTAGAAATCTTTGAAATCTTAGGATTTGATTTAAACTCAACACCTTTAAGGCTTCGCTTGTAATTTTCTATAATCTCTGCGTTTGTCGGGTTATGCTTAGCTTCAAGATAGGTTTTCAAAACTTTTTTTTCTCTGTTTTTTTTCTCAATTGCTTTTTTGTATTCTGATTTCTCGACATTTGTTGTCGCCATAAACGACACCGCCTGATAAACATTGGCTTTATCGATATATTTATCGGTTGCAGCATCAAACACCCAAGCCTCTTGATAAGCGTTGACATCTCGTCTTAAATATACGCATCTGCCCTTGTGGGCAATCATCCACTCAGACCAATAAGTTATTTTAAGGCTTGAATCGTAAACTCCATTGCGTCCAATTTTTACATCGTTTGAAGTTCGTGTACAGAATAGTTTTAAAGCGTCCTTATTTAAAACATTTTTCACAACAAATTCTTCAGCCCAAAGTTCATCAGGGCATTTCCCTTGAAGTATTTTGCCTTTTGATGGCATTTTATTTAAAACATTTAAAATAAAATCATCAAATAGAGTTTTAAACTCATCGAACTGCATAATTTTATTCTCTTTTATTTCTTGTTTTAATTTTTCTGGTCGCTCAACGACATTCCCGCCACGATAACCAACCATATGTTTTGATAAATAACTTTTAATCTTCAAAAAATCACGCTCGACAGGTTTTGCCTGTGCGTTGTATGGAAGTGCAAAATGCACGTTGATTCCGAGATTTGCCATCAAAGAGTTCTCACGAGTTTTATTATGTCCAACCTTTATTGAGCGTCTTTTTGCTCCTGTGGAGTTTTTTTCAAAAACTCTTACGTCGCTATCGATCGGTTCGTCAGTTTGTCTTGTGCTTTCACAAGCCAAACTCGACTCCACACACGGCTTGCGCCTACCCCCTGCAAAATCTTTCGAACGATAATCTTTTCCGTTATCGATATAGATGTCATTAGGTTTGCCAAATCTCAAAGCTCCGTAATAAAATGCTTGAAAAATATGATCTGAGTTAGGTGCTTCTGCATGCAAAAACCATCCTAGCCACTTTGAAGTCTTAACATCTCTGAATACAGTCACCCAAGGAAAACAAGTTTTGCCGTTAAAAACTACACCAACATCTATTTGAGCATGATCAGACACCCAAAAACTACCCGCACTAATGTTTGAATAATTTCGGGGAATATATGAAGCATATTTTTTATTCCAAGAAGCTTCACCGTATCGTGCAAGGTAAATTGCTTGTTCAGGAATTTCTTTTTTTAATCTCCTTACAAAAGTCAAACAACTTGGAAAAGTTGCAAAATCAAAATCGTTGTTTGTTGATTGTGCATACCCGAGAGTGATACGCCATGATGATTGCGCACTTGGAGCACCATCTTTTAAATAAAGTGTTTTGAAATAATCGTAATAATTCTGTTCGATAACTGCATAGTTATTTTTATGTCCATATTTAGGAAGCAACGCTTGAGTGCCTCCTGATTTATATTTTTTATAGCGCTGTTTTATTGCAGGGTATGACGTTTTTTTATCTGGATTTTTTTCGTTCCATTTTTGTATAAAATCTAAAGTTTCGTTATAGCTTAAATTTTCAATTGAATTAAAAAGCCCTAAATATTTGTCCACCTGCTCTTTTGCCCAAGATGGTGCATCGGAATACGTATTTATATTTTGTTGTGCTTTATTATCTAATTGATTATTTGATGCTGTTATTTTTGATTGCAGTTCTAATTCAACCGAACTAAAAAGGATATAATAAATTTTATTTCTGCCCTGTTTTTCGAATTTAACAACATAATTTTCGTTTTTGCATTTTCTTCTAACCGTTTCTTTTTTTACGTCAGTTAATGCACAAAACTTATCTATTGATATCCAAGTTTCATTTGTTGATGTCTGCATAGATTATATATTGACCTTCATTCCAAGATATAGTCCTAACTTGCTTAAAATAAGCAAATTAAATCTTTCATTATTTTGTGTACCTTTAATTAATTTACTAACTTGTCCTTCAGATATGTTCAAAGTTCTAGCAATTTCAGCTTGCTTTAAATTGCAAGCGATCAAACAAGTTTTTATTAACATTTCTTTTACGGTTACGTTGTATGGCATTTTACATTCCTCTTGCGATTAATTTCACGATTGCCCAACAGGGCTATTTTAAATCGCAAATTAGATAATATATAAATTCAATTAGCCATCTGGTTAATTCTGCATGGCAAGTAGCCCCTTGTTATCGTGGCTTTTTTATTTGAATGGCAATTTGAACTTATAATAATATTATATGCAGGGGTAAATGCTTGTAAATACAAGGAAAAACGACAATGGAAAGACCTTTCCATTAATATTTATACAAAAATAAATTGCTATGGTGTTTGTAAATAATTTTGTTAGGAAAAACCTTTCCATTACAAAACTTAACAATTCTTTTTTTAACTTTTTATCTATGAAACTGTTTGATAATTGTTATGAAACTGATTGATAAATTATAAAAATTTATGAAACTGTTTGATAATTGTTATGAAACTGATTGATAAATTATAATAATTGTTATGAAATTGATTGATAAATTATAATAATTGTTATGAAACTGATTGATAAATTATATTGATAAATTATACACAAAAAAAGAGCCGATTTCGGCTCTTTTTTTAATGGTACTCCCAGGGGAATTCGAATCCCCGTCGCCTCCGTGAAAGGGAAGTGTCCTAGGCCTCTAGACGATGGGAGCATGTATCTTGCTTTCACTTATCTGATAATATAATAAAGAATTTTTATTGTCAATACTTTTTTTATACAAAAATTAAATACTTGAAACTTTTTTATTTTTTATGTACAATTTATATATAAATAAAAAGAGAATAGGAGTGAAATAAAATAAATGTTTGAACGTTTTACGGAAAAAGCTATTAAAGCTATAATGTTAGCACAAGAAGAAGCTCGCCGCCTTGGTCACAACTTTGTCGGAACCGAACAAGTTCTACTTGGTCTAATCGGTGAAGGCACTGGCGTTGCGGCTAAAACCCTAAAATCTATGGGGGTTAACCTTAAAGACGCAAGGGCTGAAGTAGAAAAAATTATCGGCAGAGGCTCTGGGTTTGTTGCTGTAGAAATCCCTTTCACACCAAGAGCAAAACGTGTTCTTGAATTATCTTGGGACGAAGCTAGGCAATTCGGACACAATTATATCTGCACAGAACATTTATTGTTAGCCCTAATCCGTGAAGGCGAAGGCGTTGCGGCTAGAGTGCTTGAAAATCTTGGAGTTGACTTGAACAAAATCAGAAGCAACGTAGTCAAAATGCTTGGTGAATCTAAGCCCGCTTCATCTTCTAGTTCTTCAAGCTCATCTTCTCCATCTAGTTCTTCTTCTAGCTCAGGTGGCAAAACAAAAACCCCTAGCTTAGATGAATTCGGTCGTGATTTGACGATGGCAGCTCAAGAGCTTAGGCTTGACCCTGTTGTTGGACGTGAAAAAGAAATTGAACGTGTTATTCAAATACTTGCACGCCGTACTAAAAATAACCCTGTTCTTATCGGTGAACCTGGGGTTGGTAAAACTGCTGTCGCTGAAGGATTGGCAACGAGAATTGTCAACGCAGAAGTGCCTGATATTCTTGATGGCAAAAAAGTTATCCAACTAGATATGGGACTGCTTGTTGCTGGTACAAAATATCGTGGCGAGTTCGAAGAACGTCTTAAAAAAATCATGGACGAAATCCGTCAAGCAGGCAATATTATTCTTGTTATTGACGAGATGCACACACTTATCGGAGCGGGTGCGGCTGAAGGTGCAATTGATGCCGCTAACATTTTAAAACCTGCCCTATCACGTGGCGAAATTCAAGTTATTGGTGCGACTACGCTTGATGAATATAGAAAATATGTTGAAAAAGATTCTGCTCTAGAACGCCGTTTTCAATCTGTAATCATTGATGAGCCTAATGAAGAAGAATCTATTGAAATTATTAAAGGGTTGAAACCAAAATACGAAGATCATCACAAATTAATAATCTCTGATGATTCAATTGTTGCTGCTGTAAAACTATCTAATAAATACATCACTGATAGATTTTTACCAGACAAAGCAATTGACGTTATCGATGAAGCTTCTTCAAAAGTTCGCCTGAAAGTTTCACATCTTTCTCCTGAAGGAAAAGAGCTTGAAAAAGAATTACGAACAATTATTAAAGAAAAAGAAAGTGCTATTCGTAACCAAGAGTTCGAAAAAGCTTCTCAACTTAGAGATGACGAAGCCGATATGAAAGATCGTATTCGTGAAATTTCTCAAAAATTTAGAGAAGAAAACGAAGCAAACAAAGCTACCGTAACTAGTGAGCATGTCGCTGAAGTTATCTGCACTATGACTGGTGTGCCTGTTACAAAATTGACAGAAGGCGAAAGCGAAAGATTGCTAAAACTTGAAGGCACGCTTCATGAACGTGTAATCGGTCAAAATGATGCCGTTGTTGCGATTTCAAAAGCAATTCGTAGAGCTCGTGTAGGATTGAAAAGCCCTAACAGACCTATCGGAAGCTTCATTTTCTCTGGACCGACTGGGGTTGGTAAAACTGAACTGGCTAAAGCTTTAGCTGAAGCAGTTTTCGGCTCTGAAGAAAATATGTTGAGAGTTGACATGTCTGAGTTTATGGAAAAACATTCAACTTCAAAACTAATAGGCTCTCCTCCAGGATATGTCGGATATGATGATGGTGGACATTTGACTGAACTTGTTCGTAAAAAGCCTTACTCGGTTATCCTATTTGATGAAATCGAAAAAGCTCACCCTGACGTATTCAACATCATGCTTCAAATCCTTGATGATGGTCATTTGACTGATGCAAAAGGACGCAAGGTTAACTTCAAAAATACTATCATTATCATGACTTCTAACGTTGGTGCAAGTATGATTTCGACTGGTACTAAACTTGGCTTCTCTGCCTCTGGTGATGACGGCAAAGACAAGTATGAAAGATTGAAAGATACAGTTTCAGAAGAAATGAAAAAAGCTTTCAGACCTGAATTCTTGAACCGTATCGATGAAACTATCGTATTCGCACACCTCTCTCAAGAAGAAATTAGAGAAATCGTTGAATTGATGTTAAAAGATTTATTCAAACGTTTAGCTGAAAGAGAATTGTCTGTCGAAGTAACTGACGAAGTTAAAGATCATTTAGCTAAAAATGGTTATTCAGAAGCTTATGGTGCAAGACCATTAAGAAGATTAATCCAACGCAAAATCGAAGATATGTTGGCTGAAGAAATCCTTTCTGGAAAATACAATGCTGGTGATATAATCGTATTGAAGTTAGTTGATGAAAAAATATCTTTTGACAAAAAATCAAAACGTGGAAGAAAATCTAGCGAAGTAAGCGAAACAACTGAAACAACTCAAGCAAATGAAGAAGAAGTTGTTGAACAAATTGCTGAATAGATTTTAATTAATTTATAATAAATAATAAATAAAAGGCGAGAAATTGAAAATTTCTCGCCTTTTATTATAATAACATCTGAGCTAAAAGCCAAATCTAACAGATTTTATTTTTGTGATAAGATTAAATAATACACAAGAAATATAAAAAGGAATTATAATAATGCTAAGAACAGGAATTGTCGGGTTACCGAACGTAGGAAAATCAACTTTATTCAACGCTTTAACAAGTGCAAAAAATGCACAAAGTGCAAACTATCCATTTTGCACAATTGAACCGAACGTTGGCGTGGTTACTGTACCTGATGAGAGATTAGAGATTTTGAAAAATCTTTGTGGGTGCAAAGAAGTTTTGCCAACTGCCATTGAATTTGTCGATATCGCAGGTTTGGTAAAAGGTGCAAGTCAAGGTGAAGGGTTAGGCAACCAATTTCTACATAATATTCGTGAAGTTGATGCAATAATTCAGGTTGTACGTTGTTTTGATGACGAGAACACTATTCATGTTGCTGGAAAAGTTGATCCGATTGCTGATATTGAAATAATTAATACTGAATTGGCTTTAGCTGATATGGCTTCTGTCGAAAAACGCAAAGCACGTATTGTCAAACAAATGAAGAGTGGCGATAAGGAAGCTATTTTAGAAAATAAAGTTTTAGAAAAGGTCTTAGAATTGCTATCTGATGCGACATTCATAAAAATTAGCGACCATTTTGAAGGCGATGAAATCGCTGTTGCTAATTCTCTTAATTTGATGTCAACAAAACCTGTAATTTATGCAGCTAACGTGAGCGAAACAGAATTGAAATCAGGTAATGAATATACTCAAAAAGTTCAAGAATATGCCAATAAACATAACGCTGAAATGGTTATTATTTCAGCTAAAATTGAAGAAGAATTGGCAGAATTAGGTGATGATAGTGCAGAATTTTTGGCAGAACTAGGCGTTGAAGACAGTGGCATAAATCGTATGATTAAATCTGTTTACAACCTTTTAAATTTAAGAACCTTCATTACTGCTGGTGAAAAAGAAGTCCATGCCTGGACAATTCCTGCTGGTGCAAAAGCTCCACAAGCTGCTGGCGTAATCCATACGGATTTTGAAAAAGGTTTTATTAGAGCAGAAATCACACCTTATGAAGAATTTATTAAACACGGTTCATACACAGCTTGTAAAGAAAAAGGTGTAACTCGTCTTGAGGGTAAAGAATATATTGTGCAAGATGGTGACTTAGTACATTTTAGATTTAATGTATAAATTTGTTTTTTTATGAACATACCAAGAAGCGATTTTTCTTTTAATTACTTACAAGTCAATTGTAAATTCTTACCCAAATCTACATTTTTTGTATTCGAAACATTTGAATAAGGGTTTGAAACAAAATTATATTTAGGGTTGTATAAAACTTTACGTCCATTAAAAGATGGCTTGTATTCTTCTTGTTTACCTTGTTGCATTTCAGGCGTATGATATAAGACTAGAGTTGTATCAGCAAAACTTATATCGCCATCATCTTTACCAGCTCCATTATATTTTTTCAAGAAGTATTGACCGTTATATTCACGAACAACATATTTTTGATTTTTGTCATGAGCATTTGCAAAAATAGCACCTACTTTTAACCCTGCTGCCAAGCCAACTCTTTGATTAGAGCTATCACCACTTATATTTATTGAATTCATTGTAATATTAGATGGAGAGTAAATTTTTGAAAAATCATCATGCATACCAGCCCCATTAAATAATGAAATCGTCATCGCACCGTCCGTACTAGCTTTCAACAAGCCAGTGACTTTTGTTTTCTGCCAACCACCATTGATACTTGCTTCAATTGGGTTAAGTACAAACGAAGCACCGTCATTTAACGCACGCAATTCAGGGCGATTACGGAACGCAAAAAGTGCATCGATTGCATTTTTCTTTTCAGCAACAAACTTTTTATACTCAGAACTTTTTTCATCAACCCACTGATGATTTAAGAACGCTCTATTTTGCATATAAACATTTTTCGTTTCTGTTTCATAACCAGTAGCAGCCAAATCATCACCAGAATATAATGTCGGACAACCAGGAAGTGCTACTAAATATTTCATCATTCCTAACAATTTTGTATAAGCAGGATCAATAATTTTTTCAAAAGTTTTATCGACTAACTCTTTTCTGTCATCTTTATCAAGCTCCAATCCGTAAGAATGTTCAGCCTGTGCTAAAACCGCTTCGATTGTAACATCAAAAGGCTTAACACCAAACCCTTCTGCTTCAAAATTTTGTCCCTTGAACACACCATTGGCTAAATCTGAAATAGCTGGTGATATTTTTTCCCAAATTTCTTTTTGTTGTTTGCTACCATCACCATACAAATCTTTTAGAGATTTTCCAAACCCACGATTTAACGAATCACCCATTGCGACAGCTTTGTTACTAACATCAGACCAGTTTTGAGTTTTTAATTCATTATTAGAAATAGCTTTACCATCAAATCTATCATTAAGAATTCTAAACGCAAGTTCACGATTTTTATGATTATGTTCGTTTGTCAAATCCGCATAAAACAATTCTGTATCAAGAGAAAGCACATGTAATGGACGTGATACATCATGGTTTCCTATAACATTATAAGAATACGTTGTTGAAGGCAAAGACGAAGAATATAAAAATTCTTTTTGGTCAGTATCTACTTTGCCCACTAATAAATTAAAAATTCTTTCGGCGTTTCCAATATCACCTGCTGTACCATTTTGGAAATTCTTACTAAATATTTTTGAAATATCAGTAAAGAAATATCCATAATTCGCTAATGTTGTAAACCCAGTTTTTGAAATAAGCTGACGTTCAGCTTCTTTAGCTGTACTATATTTTTCAGATGAAGGTGAATTAGTTTGGTTTAAAAGTGGCCAAGCACCTGTAACTTCACCAATAAGCATTGAATTTCTATTTTCATTCAATATATTTTTATTAAATTCACCCCAAAACTCAGCAATATTATCCCAAGTTTGTTCAAAATTATTTTTTTCATTACGCAATGCATCAACATCAGCAATATCTTTGACGGCATCTATTCTCCAGTCAAGACCAGCTTCTGTTCTATCAATAATAGCCTCTGCAATTTTATAACTTTCAACAGTAGTATCAGAAATAGATGCCAGAATAGCATTTGCGAACTCAACTTTATCATCTGATGTTATTCTTGTCATATTTTTTTGAACTTTTGACAACAACTGTCTTGCTTCATCTTTTGGCGATGACGGGTAAATACCTAATTCGTTTAATGATATCGATTTCAATTTGTTATAATCATAACTAATCTCGCCTGATTGCGAATCGACTTTAAATTTTGCCTCTGGATAAATTGATTTTATAATAGCAAATTTTGCAATCTCAGCAGAAATTATAGGGATTACGAATTTACCCAAATCAGACGGTTCATCTTTATCATCAACATTATATAATGGGCTTTTTTCTGGTTTTGCCATAAGCTCGTCATTAATCGTGTTTAAAACTTCCGATGCCAACGTACTCATCTCATGTTTATAAACCCTATTCATTTCACTGAAAGTTTTTTGGTATTGTTCGTCAGGCTCATAGGCATTCTCTATTGAATAATCATAACGTGACATACCTAATTCTTCTTTGTTATTAGCACGTTTTGTCAAAAATGGCGAAGCAAACACCGCTGTAACACTATCACTCAACTCAATACTATCTAATGGCAAATCCATCAATGATTTTGTAACTAATTCTTTATAACTATAGCCGTGATCGTCACCATCAAGGGTTTTTGAATAATAATCATCTACTAAAATATTTTCAATGACTTTTTCACTCATTTTAGATTTCAAGTTTGTTGGGAAAATTTCACCATTACTTTTTTCTTCTATCAATTTTTTATATAATTGAGCAGTTGAAGTAATAGTGCTATTATTGTTCTCTAAAGTTTTTTGTAAATCTGTTTTATTAAGGTTTTGAGCGATATGCGTCATCAAAATTTGATTAGTTTTTCTCGTCCAATACTGCCCTGAAGTTATGGCATAATCCTGAACCTCAAAATTGCGTTTTTTAAGCACAGAAATCATGTCTTGCTGCTCATCAACATCAAGCGATTGTTTAAGATTAAGCGTATCAGTATGAGAATAGATATAATTCAGTTTTGCAATATCAGCATTTGCGTCCCAAGTTTCCATACCACTTTCAAATTTTTCTTCAAACTCAAAAGTTTCAAACTTTGTCAACATTCTTGTTGCCTCAAAACTGTTCAAATCAATTGATTTCTTACTAGATTTGTTAAGCTCAACAAAATCATTCATGTTCTTATCATAAGTTTCTGGATTAATTTCAAAACTATAAGGAACAACTGTATCGTTATGGTTGTTAATCTCAAATGGATTTTCTGTACTCAAATTTTTATATGATTTAATCAGTTTTTGAGAATCTAATTTTTCAGGGTCTTTCACCAAACGTCTATCATAAACCTGAATAAATGTTGGCTTATCATCTTCATAATTTGGATTTTTAGTACTTTTCACAGCTCCGTTTTCAGTTTTATAAGTATTTTTCGGATTGACAACACGATGTGCAATGTTTTTGTTATCTTTTCCAAATACACCTAGTGCAAATGGGCTATCTTGCAACGCTGTAACCTTAAACCAATAAAAATATGGAGAGTTTTCACCCCATTTTAAAATATGTTTAAAGTGAACACCTTCTAAACCTTCGTTTACGAACGCACCATCAGAAACAAAATTTATATCTTTTGCAAACATTTTTTTCTGCAAAGATGAATAATTATTAATATTACCCAAAGACTGAGAAGTTTGCATGCAGTTTTTGTTCCAATAAGAATGCGCACTTAAACTATCATCTGTAAAAATTGGAGTTGCCAATATTCTTGAAAAGTTATCGAACTTACCTGCCTCAACATCTTTTTCTAATCCCGCTAACGAACCACCAATTTTATTAGCAGTATTTTTTATAGAATTTTTAGCCTCGTCAACATCAGGATTTTCAATAATCTTAGTCGGATTTTTCTCGTCATAAACCCAATTCGCATTATAACTGTCAGGAAGCACATGTTTCATCGCACCACCCTTTGTGACCAACGAACCATTTGTATTCACAACGTTATAAATCTCATACCCCATGCCAGTTTGAGAAGTTTTATCGATAACATTACCAGTATCAACCCTAAATATCGGATTGTTACGATTATTTTTTGGATATAATTTATAATGGTATGCAAAAGGAGTACCTTCATTCAGCCCAAAAGTATTGGTTAAATTAATAGGATTTTTTCCACTGCGAAGCTGAATACCTTTTTCTTGGCTATCTTTATCATCAAGCTTATCGGTACTGGTCAAAAGAGTATTTATATCATAATACTCAGTTCTTTTATCTTTTTTTAGATCAAAAACCTCCAAATAACAATCGTATTTATTTTCATCATATGGATAATTGAACTCATATTCAACATACCCATAATCAGATTTAACGGGCTTGTAACCTTCAAAATTTGTTTTATTCGCCTTGTTATTTATTTTGTTATTTTGCTTATCTAGATTTAGATTAACCTTCACAGAATCACTCCTTGCTAAAATTATAACTCAAGTGAATAGATATTTTTGCCATATTATTATGATTTATTACAAAATATTTACAAATAAACAAAAAATCATCAATAACCGATCAAACCAATACAAATAAGTTTTCTTGATATTTATTTTTTTTCACATACAATGAAGTGCAAGGAGAAAATTAATGATAATGACAGAACTTAAAAATGATATTAAAAATATTAACCTAGCCGATCAAGGTAAAAACCAAATAGAATGGGCGTTTAAAGATATGCCTGTACTAAAACAAATTCAAGAAAGATTTATAAAAGAACAACCTTTTAAAGGGTTAAAACTATCAGCTTGCGTACACGTTACAAAAGAAACAGCAGCATTATGTGTTGTAATGAAATCAGGTGGAGCTGATGCCGTATTAGTTGCATCAAACCCATTATCAACTCAAGATGACGTTGCTGCAGCTTTGGTAAAACACTACGAAATCCCAACATTCGCTATCGCTGGCGAAAGCGTTGAACAATACAAAGCTCATATTCAAGAAGCTATCGCACACAACCCTGACATAATAATCGATGATGGTTGCGATATGGTTTCTACAATTCACTCAGAACGACCTGACTTAATCGGGAAAATAATCGGTTCAACTGAAGAAACGACAACAGGGATTATAAGACTTCAAGCATTAGAAAACGAAGGCAAATTAGGTTTCCCCGCAGTTGGCGTAAACACAAGTTTAACAAAACATTTATACGATAACCGCTACGGAACAGGTCAAAGCTCACTTGATGGGATTTTACGTGGTGCAAATATCCTAATCGCTGGTAAAACTGTTGTTGTATCAGGTTATGGTTGGTGCGGACGTGGCTGTGCATTGCGTGCAAAAGCAATGGGTGCTAACGTCATTGTTTGTGAAGTTGACCCGCTAAAAGCACTCGAAGCCGCAATGGAAGGTTATAGAGTAATGCCAATTGCTAAAGCTGCAACGGAAGGTGACATCTTCTTGACAGTTACTGGCGACAAACACGTAGTCGATGTTCAACACATCATGAATATGAAAGACGGTGCGTTTCTTGCAAATTCTGGCCACTTTGATTGGGAAATTAACGTTGCTGGAGCTAGAGAAAACGCTATTGAAATTAATGAAATTAGACCAAACTTACACGAATATAAATTAAATAACGGCAAATCTGTTTACGTATTCGCTGAAGGCAGACTTGTAAACCTTATCAACGCTGAAGGACACCCTGCTAGCGTTATGGACATGAGCTTTGCTAACCAAGCCCTAGGTATCGAATTTTTGGTTAAAAACAAAGGTAAACTAGAAAATAAATTACACACATTACCTCACGAAGTTGATTTAAAAATCGCTGAAATCAAATTGCAATCAATGGGTATTGAAATCGACACATTAACAGCTGAACAAGAAGAATATTTGAATAGCTGGAAAATGTAATTATTATATAATTGAATGAATTAAGAGCGAAAATCTGAAAGATTTTCGCCCTCTTTTAATAACTATATAGAATTTTAAAATTATGCTATTAAATTCTTCATTTTATTATTATGTTTAATAGAAGAAATTAACGCTCCTATGATAAACACTAACCCGATTAACCCTGTTATAACCTCTGGAACTTCTTTGATAGAAGACACCAACATCAAACTAGCCAAAGCTCCAATCGCCCAATGTGCGCCGTGTTCTAAATACAAAAATTTCGTCAAAGATTTTCTCTCAACAAGCATTATCGTCAATGAGCGAACAAACATTGCACCAATCGCCAAACCTATTGAAATAATCACAATATCTTTACTCAAAGCAAACGCTCCTAAAACCCCATCTAGCGAGAACGATGCATCGATCAATTCTAAATAAATAAATCCCATTAACCCTGAGCATTTAACACATTCGCCAAGTTTTGCCATACGCATTTCTTCACGTTTTTCAAGGTAATGAGTGCAACCATCAATAACTAAGTAAGTCAACACTCCTGCTATACCAGAGATTATGATAGGAAGCTTATACGCATCACTTGCACAACTTTCAGTAACCAACAACATCGATAAAGCTATTATCACATCAATTCCTTTTACATGATCAAGATGCGACAGTGGTTCTTCTATTTTTTTAATCCAATGGACATCTTTTTCATGGTTGAAAAAGTAGTTAAGAAAAAGCATAACCAAAAACATACCACCAAACGCCACAATCGGAGCGTGAGTTTGATGTAGATAATGAGCATATTTATCAGAATCAGTTAAGGCAATTCTGCCAACCTCAATCATATTAATATTTGCGAATAGCGATACGATTAAGATTGGAAAGACAAATCTCATACCAAAAACAGCAATCGCAATCCCCCAAGTTAAAAACCTATGACGCCATTTAGCAGACATATGCTCAAGTTTCATCGCATTAACAACAGCGTTATCAAACGACAAGCTGATTTCTAAAATCGATAACACGATTACGATAAAAATACAGCTCAAGCCACTACCAACAAGTGCGTGTTCGCCCCAAAAATAAGCTCCAATTAGACCCAAAAGGGTTACGACATATGAACCAGCAAAATAATTTAACATTTTAATTCTCCATCAATATTTATAACAAAATTATCTCACAAAAAGATTTATTGTTAAATATTATATTAATTTCTTATCTAGTTATTCTTCTACGCAAAATATATATCGATAAGCATAACTACGAGGATTATAACTCGTAAGTACCCTAGTTGGATGTAAGTGTAAATCAAAAATCGTATCAGACGAATTTTCTTCACCAGACCAAATTCCATAGGAGCCTGGTATTGGGAAACCATAACTTGTAAGAATATCCTCATTAGGCGTACCAGATTTTTCGGAATTATATTGACCTAATGTGACGTCATATGCATTAGAACCAATTAGTGCTAAATCTTCCATGGTTGGCATGTTACTCACTCCACCACAATATGCTACAGCCCCTGCCCAATAATCTGTTCCACTGCAACTTTCATCAGGACAACAATCTTTAATTCCTAAATCTTCTTTTTGTGCATTACATTGTGTTGAAGTTAAATACCCTACTGTTGAATTCATAACTGGTGTTGTCGTTGCACAAGTGCCGTTGCTTAGTATAAACGAACACTCAATTTGAGCGTTCAAGGTCAGGATATCACTATTAAGCGTATTTTTACCTTTTTTACCGTTCAAATCATATACCATTGAAATACAATTAGAAGCTTCGCCTCGATTTGCTCCGCCGTCATATGGGTCTAGCCAATCACAACTATCTTGATAATTAACTAGAGCAGAAACGCCATCAGCAAAAATAACGCTCACGTTATCACTCGTAAATTTATCTTTTTTTGATTTCATAACCATTTGAGAGCCTGTCGCTAGATCGTCTTCAACAACTAACGTTGAAAGTGCCGTTGTGATAGTTTCAGGAAAACATTCTGTTAATTCATCATTATCACATACTTCGTTTATTTTAATATATTCACCTAACTCCGTGACGAAATCCATCGCACTGGTATATCCAGTCAATTTTTCATGAAATCTCATTTGATTCATCGCTTCTTCTAAACGACCATCGAATAATTCTTGTTTTCGCTCAAGTGCCTCTGATTGCATATTACTTATCAAACTCGGCATCGTCATCGCC
>JAWXUD010000028.1:0-21677 GCA_044432945.1 Candidatus Gastranaerophilales bacterium | reverse complement strand
TTTCTTGATGCGTCAGTAATCATTTGTAAATCCTCATAACTCGCCATTATCACTTTGTTTTTTAATTCCTCATTTTAATTATGTTATTAATATAACTTATTTTTTGAAATTTTTCAAGACCCTTTACTCATTTGAACGTAGGAGGTTTTAAAACATCTAATAATTCGTATAAACTGCACGTAAAATATATTCTTCTAATGATTTGACATCGTTCATATTTGCAATCGGGTAATTAATCATAATGTCAAACGCATAAAACTCACCATTTTGCGTTGTCAAATACCCAGCTATTGCAGAAGAATCCGACAAAGTCCCTGTTTTTGCTCTTATATTATTTTTAAAATAAAGCATTCTATTTTTCAAAGTCCCCGCACCTGCTGTAGGCAACTGATTATTAAACTTTTCGAAATCGCTTTTTTTCGCTTGCTTCAACAAAAACTCGCTCATGAAATCAGCCGTCATAATATTATTCTTTGAAACCCCACTGCCATCAACAATTTTAATATCACTAGCATCAAACCCTTCTTTGATCAAATAATTATTTACCATTTCAACAGAATTTTTTTGAGTTCCTACTGTATCGGCAAACTTTGCACCAGCTAATTTAAAAACTGTTTCTGATACTAAATTATTACTATTTTCAAAAACCTCTACAATTGCTTTTGAAATAGGATTGCTAACCTCAGCGAGCAAAACCAAGCCTACACCTGAAATATCTTCGAAAATATAATCCTCATAACAATTGATGTTTTTTTCTGCTAATTCAGAATTTAAATTGACGATGAAATATTTTTTAGGGTCGTTGACTGGAACTTGCTTAGCCATTCGTTTAGAAACTACCCCCTCTGCCGTGATAATATTTGATGCAACGCTATTGTTACGAGAAAAATTCACGAGATTATAATCACCAGTTGTCACAAAATTCATAAAAACAGTTGGATAGTTTTTTGAAGTAGTTATAACCGCAGGAGAACCCTTATAAGTTGGGTCAATAAAAACTTCCAAAAGGTTTCCGTCAAGATTATAGACACTAAATTTCGGCATCAACACGTTTAAATCATCGTCCCACTGCCAGCCTTCGCCCCATTCATTATCGTCCAAAATAGAAGCATCAATATGTATCGCTTTAGGTAACAACAAATCGTCTTTCTTAGCTGACTTCAACAAATTGCCTAAGTCTTTTGTCCTCAAAAACGGGTCTGCATTAAGCTTCAAGAACAACTCGTCATTACTTTTATACAACTTTGTAACAAATTCATAATCATCGCCCAACGTGTCGATTGAAGCGGGTAAGGTTATCAATTTGAGCGTTGAAGCAGGCAACATCGGCTGATGCGAATTCAATTCATAAACAACATCATTAGTGTGAACATTTTTTACCGATATCGACACATTTGCCTTTTTAATTTTTGATTTCCTTATAACGTCATCAATACTTTCAGCCTGAACCGAAAGCATATTTGTTAACAAAAAAGTTATTACAAAAAATATATTTATAAACTGCTTCATATTATCTTAACCTCATAATCTGTTTTAATATCCTCTAATATTTTAAATTTGTTACGATATTCATACATCAAAGAAAACTCAACCTCTGCCGTCATCAAACCCTCTTCTTGCTCTTTAATCTCTTCAACAGTTTCACCCATAAAGTCGATTATGCGAGAATGTCCGATATTATACTCATCGCCCTCAATATATCCCGATTGAGTTAATGCTATCATGAAAGTTTGATTTTCAATAGCCCTAGTCCTCGTTAAACATTCCCAAACCAAAGGTTTATTCGCCCCCCAAGCTGCAACATTCACAAACAAATCAGCTCCAGCCTTTCTATAAGCACGATAAATTTCAGCGAAACGAATATCAAAACAAATACTCAAACCTACCTTAATGCCCTCAATGTCAACCATCACAGGCTCACTCCCTGCTTGCAAAATATCTTTTTCTATACATTCATATGAATATAAATGATTTTTTGAATAACTAGTCACCAACTGCCCACAACGATTTATCACAGGAGAAGTGTTATAACAATTTCCATCAGCTTTTTTTTCAACAAAACTACCGCCAATAATATTACAATTATATCTCTTGGCAATTTTACTCAAAAACGCAATCGTTTCACTATTTTCAATACTTTCTGCATTTTCTAAAAAGAATTTTGGTGACCAACCAACCCCAAAAACTTCTGGCAAAACCAGAATATCGACTGGGAAGGTTAAGTTTTTAGCAAGTATTTTCTCAATTTTAACAAAATTAGCACTTCTATCATTAAGCACTGAATTCATCTGCAACGCTGATATTATTACTTTTTTTTGCTCCATAATTTTTGCTCTTTTGCTTTTTTATATAACTCTGGTGCTTCTTCAGCCAACTTGAACAATGACGATTTAATCTGCTCCCTAACTTGCTCAATCTCTTCATCACTAGCATCAGCCTTGACATATATTGGCTCACCATAATTATTCATAATATTACAATGCAAAAATGGTGTAGTCATATTATCCCAAGACGGCAATCTAATAAAAGTCTTGTCCTCAGAATACCAATTGACTGGAATTATTGGCACACCAGCTTTCTGTGCGATTTTTATAGCACCATCTTTAACTTTATACTTAGGTCCACGTGGACCATCTACCATAATCGCAGCACGCTCATTACCCTTCAATCGCTCAAGCAATTGCATCGTAGAAGACACAGCTCCTTTTCTTCCCGAAGAACCTCGGACAGTTTTAAACCCCATATTCTCAATAACATGCGATATGATCTGACCATCAAGAGAATTACTAACCATGACATTCAAACGCTCTTTATCATATATCCCATAAACAGCAAAGTTATTTTCATGCCACATTGCATAGACACAAGGCTCTATCATTGGGTTGTTAACTTCTACAATATGCGTAAAATATTCCTGTATGTGCATGAAAAAATAAGCTACTTTCGCAAATTTATGCACGTTGTTACCATTCATCAATCTAACCATACTAAAAATTATAATACAAAAATAAAAATTCATTCATTTTGTGAAAAATAATAGCGAAAGCTAGAGAACTTGCACAAAAAGTTTTTTGCGATATAATTTAAAAAGATATACAAATAAACAATGAAAAGGATAAAATAATGAAAGTAACTTTAGAAAAAGAAAAAGAGAATTTAGTAAAATTAAACATCACAATTCCAGCAAAAGAAGCTAGTAGTGCTTATGATAGTGCTTCTAAAAGAATTGCTCAATATGTAAATATTGACGGATTTAGAAAAGGGAAAGCCCCACGTCAAGTAATCGAAAGACATGTTGGTATAGATAGAATTAAACAAGAAGCTATCGAATTATTGATGCCAAAAGCTATTAATAACGCTGTTGTAGAAAACAAATTAGATATCATTGCTCAACCACATATCACCGCTTATGAATTTGAATTAGGCAAAGATTTAGAAGTTACCGCTATGGCTGAGTTAAAACCAGAAGTTACTCTTGGCGAATACAAAAACCTATCATTAAAAGTTGAAGACAAAACTTCTACTGATGACATGGAAGAAAAATCTCTTCAAAATCTAATCAAACAACACACAACGCTAGAAACAGTTACAGGCAGAAAAACTTTAGCTACTGATACTGTTATGATAGATTTTGACGGCAGTGCAAATGGTGAAAAAATTCAAGGTGGAGAAGCTAAAAATTATGCTCTTGACCTAGGAAATTCAAGCTTTATTCCAGGATTTGCTGACCAAATTGTAGGACATGACCTAGAAGAAGAATTTGATATCAAAGTAACATTCCCGACAGAATATCACGATGAAAAATTAAAAGGGCAACCTGCAACTTTTAAAATTAAAATCAACGAAATTAAAGAGAAAAAATCTCCTGAATTGAATGATGAATTTGCTCAAAAAGTTGGTCCTTTCAAAAATCTTGATGAATTAAAAGCTGATGTTAAAAAGTATGCAAACAGCCAAAAAGAAAACACTAACAAAATGAACTCAGAAGCTGAAGTTTTCAAAACAGTTATCGAGAACGCTAAAGTTGAAATCCCTGAAACTATGATTCAAAGAGAAGTGACATCACTTAAAAAAGAATACCAAAATAGATTTGCGGCTCAAGGCATTAGCTGGGAAAAAATAATCGAAAACCAAGGCGAAGCTGAACTAATCAAAACTTTAACAGAAGATGCAACTAACAGAATTAAAAACTCTTTAGTTATCGACAAAATTGCTAGAGAAGAAAGTTTAAAATTAGAACAAAAAGACCTTGAAAAGAAATTCAACCAACTAGCAGCTACATATAGAATGCCAGTTAAAGAATTAATTCAACAATTGAGTAAAACTCCAGATGCTTTAGCTTCTATATCGCAACAAGCTATGAACGATAAAGTTAGAGATTTCTTGATGGAAAACAACAAAGTAGAAATTGTTGTTGCTGTCGAAAAATAGTCCATTTGGTGTGGAACAAAAATTAAAAAATAAAGTATAATATTTATAAGAAAAAATAAGAAAGGAAATAAATCATGAGTTTTGTACCTGTAGTAGTAGAACAATCAAGCAGAGGCGAACGTTCATTCGACATCTTTTCAAGATTGTTGAGAGAAAGAATTATATTTTTAGGAACACCTATCGATGATATGGTTGCTAACCTAATCGTTGCACAATTACTTTTGCTAGATAGCGAAAATCCTGAAAAAGATATCATGTTATATATTAACAGCCCAGGTGGTTCTGTTACAGCTGGTTTAGCGATTTATGATACTATGCAACACATTAGAGCTGATGTTTCAACAATTTGTTTAGGTCAAGCAGCTTCAATGGGTGCGTTCCTTTTATGCTCTGGTACTAAAGGCAAAAGAATGGCACTTCCACACTCACGTGTGCTTATTCACCAACCTCTTGGTGGCGCACAAGGTCAAGCAACTGATATCGAAATTCAAGCTGCTGAAATTATCAGAATTAAAAAATCATTGAACGAAATTATGGCTTCTAACACAGGTCAATCAATTAAAAAAATCGAAAAAGATACAGATAGAGATTATATCATGACTCCTGCTGAAGCTCTTGAGTATGGTATGATTGATAAAGTTGTATCAAAAGATATTATTAAAAATTAGATTATTTGTTAAATAATCCTATTATATTGGAGAATAAAACATGGCAAAACATGACGATAGCAGATTAAAATGCTCATTTTGTGGAAAATCTCAAGACCAAGTGAAAAAACTTATAGCTGGTCCTGAAGTTTATATTTGTGATGAGTGCGTAGAGTTATGTAACGAAATTCTTGATGAAGAATTTTTTGAAAACAAAGATAAAGATGCTGAACAAATTGAAGGCGAAGACGCTGAAAAAGCTATTCCTAAACCGCACGAAATAAAATCTTATTTAGATGAATATATCGTTGGGCAAGATGATGCTAAAAAAGTCTTGGCAGTTTCTGTTTACAACCATTATAAAAGGTTAAAACACAACAAATCTGTGGATTTGAAAGAAAATGTAGAAATCCAAAAATCTAATATTTTATTAGTTGGACCAACTGGTTCTGGTAAAACATTATTGGCTCAAACACTTGCAAAAATGCTAGATGTACCATTTGCTGTAGCTGACGCAACGACATTGACTGAAGCGGGTTATGTTGGTGATGACGTTGAAAATATTTTGTTAAGATTATATCAAAATGCAGAATTTGATTCATCTAAAGCAGAACGTGGGATTATATACATCGATGAAATCGATAAAATTTCAAGAAAATCAGAAAACACTTCTATCACTCGTGATGTATCAGGTGAAGGGGTTCAACAAGCGTTGTTGAAAATGATTGAAGGAACTGTCGCACATGTTCCACCACAAGGTGGTAGAAAGCACCCTCATCAAGAGTTTATCGAGATTGACACTAGCAACATTTTATTTATTGTTGGTGGTGCGTTTGTTGGATTAGACAAAATTATTGAACATAGAGCTGGCGAAGGCACTTCATTAGGGTTTGGTGCAAAAACACCTTTGACACAAGCTGAAAAAGATGTTAATGCTGCAAAAATTCTTAAAAAGTTACAACCTGAAGATTTATTAAAATTCGGATTGATACCTGAGTTTATCGGTCGTGTTCCTGTTTATGCAGTTTTAGATCAACTTAATGAAAAAACGTTAAAAATGATTTTAACAGAACCTAAGAACGCAGTAGTTAAACAATATAAACGTTTATTAGAAATGGACGGAGTAGAGTTAGAATTTGAAACAGAAGCTGTTGAAATGATTGCAGAAGAAGCTATTAAACGTAAAACTGGTGCGAGAGCATTACGTTCTATCGTTGAAGAGATTATGCTTGATGTTATGTATGATGTACCTTTGAAAGGTGATATGGAAAAATTCACAGTTACTGCTGAGATTGTTAAAAACAGAAACAACGCTGAATTAATCCAACTTCCAACAAAGCATGTTGATGAAAAAGAACATACTGCATAAATCGTAGGTATTTAATGGAAAATAAAAAAACGCTTATCTTAATAGATGGACATGCTTTGGCATTTCGTCAGTATTATGCTCTTGAGCGAACAAATATGAGTACTTCTGATGGGGTAACGACTTGGGGAGTTTTCGGGTTTTTCAAGGCTATTTTTGATTTATTAAAAAACCCTAAACTAGATGCACACTCTCTTGCTGTAACTTTTGATGTAAGCCATAAGACTTTTAGAACCGAAACTTTTGCTGAATACAAATCGAATAGAAAAGCGATGCCTGACCCTATGAAAACTCAAATGGATTTGATTTATGAAGGGCTAAGAGCGTTTGACATTCCTATCTATACAAAAGAGGGTTTTGAGGCTGATGATGTAATTGGAACATTATCCAAAATCGCTTGTGAAGCTGGATATAATGTGTTGATTTTAACTGGTGATCAAGATGCATTTCAGTTAGTTGATAAAGAAGGTTGTGTAAAAGTTATTTTGCCTTATAAAGGTGAATTAATAGAATATAATTGGGATAAAATTTATGAAAAAATGGGGGTTTATCCCGATCAAGTAATTGATTATAAAAGCTTGCGTGGCGATGTTTCTGACTGCATTCCTGGGATAAAAGGAATTGGGGTAAAAACAGCTTGTAAGTTGTTAGAAAAATTTAAAACGCTTGAAACTTGTTTAGAAAAAGCTTCTGAAATACCTGAAAAAGGTGTTCGTGAAAAAGTTGAAAATGGTCATGAGCAAGCAAAATTAAGCAAATTTTTAGCAACTATTAAAAGAGATTTAGAAATTGATATTGATTTAGAAGATTCTAAAATCAAATTGCCAGAAATCGAAAAGGCTAAAAACTTTCTTACACAAATGCAATTTCACGGATTTAGCAAAAATCTAAGCACTATTTTAGGTTATTTCAACAAAGAAAATTCTGTTATTGAAATAGAAACAACACCTAAAATAGTACAACCTGTAACAAAAAAATCAAATGAACCACAACTCCAATTAGGCTTTTTTGAACAAGAAACTATAGCTCAGGCAGAAGCTTCATCTGTTGAATTAAGTTTCGAGAAAGAGTTAATTACTAATAAAAATCAGCTTAGCGATTTGATAAATGATTTAAAAACACAAAAAACATTTGCATTAAAAATCATTTCTGATGTTAAAAATGCGATTTCGTCAGAGATTTATGGGGTTTGCATCGGTATTGAGTGCGACAATCAAACAAGTGAGGATATAAACAATTCGGCTAAAATTTATTATATCCCTTTTTCACCTTCTAAATTTGAGAATAGCCTTGATAAAAATGACGTTTTAAATTTGTTAAAACCCATTTTAGAAGATTTTTCTATTAAAAAAACAGGACATAATCTTAAAACAGAGATCAATATATTAAAATCTTATAATATAAAATTAGATGGAATTATTTGCGATACGATGCTTGCAAGTTATATCAAAAATGCGTCAAGAAAACAAGAGATTGAAGTCCAAGCACTTGAGCATTTAAACCATACTATGCAAGACTTTCCACCATTCACAAGTAAAAGAAAAGAGCAAATAACATTTTCCAATGCTCCTTTAGATTTAATATTTTCTATGATTTGCGAGCAAACATATATGATATTAAAATTAACAAGATTTTGGTCAAGCAACCTTGATGAAAAAGAAATAAAACTGTTAGAAGCAATAGATATACCAACATTATTTGTACTATCTGAGATGGAATATAATGGAATTTTTATCGATACAAAATACTTAGAAGAACTATCAAAGTCATTACAAAATTCTGTTGATAAAATTAAAAAACGAGTAATCGAACTAGCGGGTGTCGATTTCAACCTAAACTCACCATCTCAAGTCAGCGATATTTTATTCAACAAATTAAATATTGGAACAAAAAAGAAAAAGGGCAATAAAGCTCAATCAACGAATGCAACAGTGCTAGAAGAATTAGCTAATGAACATGAAATCGCTCGCTTGATTTTAGATTATCGTAAATATAAAAAACTTAAATCAACATATACAGATAGCTTACCTGAATTGATAGAATATGACAAAGACAATCGCATTCACACAAGTTACAATCAAACAGTGGCTGTGACGGGAAGACTTTCGAGTTCTACCCCAAACCTACAAAATATTCCTATAAGAACGGAAGAAGGTAGCAAAATAAGAAACGCATTTGTTCCTCAAGATAACGAAAACGGGATTATTTTATCTGCTGATTATTCTCAAATAGAGTTACGTATTTTAGCTCATATTTCTAAAGATAAGCAGTTAATAGAAGCCTTTAAAGAAAATATAGACATTCACACACTAACTGCATCTAAAGTTTTTGAAGTTCCAGTTGAAGAAGTCACAAAAGCGATGAGAAGCAAAGCAAAAGCTGTTAATTTTGGGATTATTTATGGTCAAAGCAGATATGGGCTTGCTAAGGCTCTAAATATTACACCAACTGAAGCGAAAGATTTTATTGATAAATATTTCAATACATATCCAAATATAAAATTATATATGGATTCAATTGTATCAAAAGCAGAAGCTACTGGCGAAGTAGAAACCTACTTAGGTCGCAAACGCTATTTGATTAATGAATTAAATAGTAGCAATGCAATGATAAGAGAATTTGCAAAACGTGCAGCAATAAACCACCCAATTCAAGGCTCAGCGGCTGATTTGATGAAAATGGCAATGATTAAATTTTCAAAAATGCTAGAAGCGTCTAACCTTAAAGCAAAAATTATAATGCAGGTTCATGATGAAATTGTACTAGAACTCGACAAATCTGATTTAGAAAATGTTAGCAAAATGGTTAAAGAAGCAATGGAGCTTGACCAACCACTTTCTGTACCTCTAATCATTGATGTCAATTGGGGGAAATCATGGAAAGAATAAATAAAATTTTATTAGCTATCCTACTTTGCTTGTTTTGTACAGCCCCAAAAGCACTCTCTGAAAGCATTGACACCACTGATTTGACGACTGCTCAACAAATTAGCTTTTCAAAATGTAACAAACACTATGAAATACCTGCTGAAAAACTTTTTTTTCTAACACTATCTAGTATCAATGCGAACAAATTTGAAATAATTGAAATTCAATCAAAAACTGGCTATGTTTTATTCAAAGCCAATAATAAAGAATTTTTAGCGACAGTCGTGAAAATCGATGATAATCGCTCACTACTCAAAATTACTCCTACCGATAATATTTATTTTTTCCCACTTGGTATTAGCGAAAACTTTTTTAAATATATTGAATTAAACAAAGATTTATCAATAGAAACAATAAGCCCCAACGAAAACAATTAGTTCAATGTGTCAAAAGCTAATTCAACAATTTCTGAAATATCTATCTTATTATCAGAAATATTTTCTGTTGAAATCCAAATCAAATACTCAATATTTCCTGCAGGCCCTTTTATTGATGAAAAAGTCAACCCCTTAACGCCATAATCCAAATCTTTAGCAAAGTTTAAAACGTTTTGAATAACTTCCACATGCACATTTTTATCACGGACAACTCCACCTTTTTCAACCTTATCTTTACCCGCCTCAAATTGTGGTTTTATCAAACAAATCATCTCATGAAATTCTTGATTCAAAAGAGTTTTTAAATTCGCTAAAACTTTTGTCAAAGAAATAAATGACAAATCACTAACCAAAAGCTCTGCCACTTGCTCGTTTTCAGCATAAACCTCTTCGAATTTACAGTTTTTTAAATTAGTTTTTTCGACAGTCTTAACCCTCACATCAGAACGGATTTTCCAATCGAGCTGTGCATAACCAACGTCCACCGCATAAACGAATTTCGCACCGTTTTGCAACAAACAATCGCTAAACCCACCCGTTGATGCACCAGCATCAAAACAAATTTTATCCTGAATATCTATATTGAAAGTATCCAACGCTTTTTTTAATTTAAAACCACCACGAGAAACATAAGGCATAGATTTTATCTCGATCTCATAATCCTTTGCCAAATTAATCTGATAACCAGCCTTGGTAATATATTCATCATTAATCTTAACCTGTTTTGCAATAATCGCAGAAGAAGCCTTACTCTTAGTTTCAAAATAACCCAAATCAACTAAATATTTATCTAATCTCTCTTTACTCATAACCCATACACTCTTTCTGCGTTCTCTGTCGTAATCCTAGCGACTTCATCAAAACTAATCCCACGAAGTTTCGCTATCTCCTCTGCAACAAGTTTCACATAAGCAGGTTGATTTTCCTTGCCACGATAAGGCACTGGTGCAAGATATGGAGCATCGGTCTCCACCAACAATTTATCCAAAGGGGTTTGCACTGCGACCTCTTTCATTTTTATTGCATTTTTAAAAGTAACAACGCCACCAAGACCAATATAATAACCCTTTTTAACACACTCAAGTGCAAACTCTACACTACCTGAGAAGCAATGTAGAATTACTTCTGAACCTTTATTATATTCTTGCAAAATATCAAATGTATCCTTATGAGCTTCTCTATCGTGAACATTCAAAGGCAGACCTAATTCATTTGCAAGCCTAATCTGCTTGATAAAAACCTCTTTCTGCAACTCTTTAAAACTCGTGTCCCAATAATAATCCAATCCAACTTCACCAATTGCGACCATTTTTTTATTTCTAGCGACTTCATCTTTTATCACATCAAACAGCCCATCGCTCCAATCCTTAGCCTCAGTCGGGTGAATACCAAGCATTCCATAAACATTTTCATATTTTTTTGTCAACTCGATAACCACTGAAAAATCCTTCGCATAAGCACTAGGCACAATGATTTTTTCAACACCAAAATCAATAGAGTTGCTGACGACTTTTTCTATCTCATCATTTTCTATCATATAAATATGTGAATGCGTATCGACTAATTTTTCCATAAAAAAATTATACCACGATTAGTGTTTTGTGATATATTAATAATGTGGAGAAAAAAGATTTAAAGATTTCTATAACTCATCTATATCCAAGATTGTTGAACTTATACGGTGATATTGGAAACATTTTGACGCTTCGTAAACGCTGTCAATGGCGAGGAATTGAAGTGGAATTTAACGAAATAAATTCAGGCGATAAAATGATTGAAAGCGACATTTATTTTATTGGCGGAGGACAAGATTTTCAACAAATTGAAGTATCAAAAGAACTCACAAAGCACAAAGACTTTTTAACCGAGCAACGTGATAAAGATAGCGTTTTTCTTGGAATTTGTGGCGGGTTTCAACTATTCGGTCACTACTACCAACCATTTGATGGTGAAAAACTTCTAGGCATGTCACTTATGGACGCATACACCACTGCTGGCAATAATAGATTTATAGGAAACGTTACAGCATCTATTGATTACCTAACCCCTAACACATTAGTTGGGTTTGAAAACCACAGTGGATTAACTTTCTTAAACGGAGATACTAAACCACTAGCAAAAATATTGACAGGAAACGGCAATAATGGTCAAGACGGTTTTGAAGGCGGACGATATAAAAATGTTTTTGGAACATACTTCCACGGCTCATTTTTGCCCAAAAACCCACACTTTGCAGATTATTTAATAGAATTAGCAATCAAAAAAAGATATGGCAATACAATAAAATTATCCAAGCTTGATGATGAATTTGAAACCAAAACCCATACTTCATTGGTCAACAAAGCATACTAAATAATTCAAACCGATTTTATTTGAACTGACTTTGATTTTACTTAAACTGATTTAAAAATCTTTCATCGTTGTTGAAGAACAAACGGATATCATCAACTGCATATTTTAACATAGCAAGTCTTTCAACCCCCATACCGAACGCAAAACCCGAATAAACATCAGGATCAATCCCAACACCTTTAAGCACATTTGGGTCAACCATACCAGCCCCCAAAATCTCTAACCAACCAGTTTGAGAACAAGTGCGACAACCTTTACCCTCACATATGATGCACTGAACATCAATCTCTGCAGACGGTTCTGTGAATGGGAAAAAACTATTTCTAAACCTTGTCGGACGGCTTGCACCAAAATAAAGTCTGATGAACTCGTTCAAAACACCTTTTAAATCAGCAAAAGTGATTTCTTTATCAACATACAACCCTTCGATTTGGTGGAAGAAATTATTTTTACGAGCATTAATATTTTCGTTTCTATATACTCTACCTGGAGCTAAAACTCTAATTGGCGGATTGTTATCAACCATCGAATGAATTTGAGCGTTAGAAGTCTGACTTCTTAAAACAACATTATCAGCCAACGTTGTAAAGAAAGTATCTTGCACATCACGTGCAGGGTGATCTTTTGGCACATTCAAAGCATCAAAATTAAAATGCTCTGTTTCAACCTCAGGTGATTTCTCAGAAGATACCAACGAAAATCCTAAGGTTTGAAAAATCTCTACAATCTCGTTCGTAGTCGAAGTCAAAGGGTGAACCTTACCACGTGGCGTATATTTACCAGTAAGTGTCACGTCAATTTTTTCTAACAAAAGTTTTTCATCTAACTCTTTTTTATAAAATTCATCATGCTTAGCTTTAATTACATCTTCCAATTTTTGAGTAATTTCATTCGCCAAAGCACCAACAATTCTTTTATCATCATTAGACAAGTTTTTTAGATTTTTTTTGATCTCGTTAAACTCACCCTTACGACTCAAATATTTACCCTTAATATCTTCTAAATCAGCAATAGAAGCTACCGCCTCTAAATCACTAATCGCATTTTTATAAATCATTTCTAATTGTTGTTGCATCTAATCCTCTTTTTTAAAATTTATTTTTTATACGTGCTTATTATATTTTTTCTCATAAGCTATTGATGTACTAGGCCCGTGTCCACAATGAACTAAAATATTTTCATCTAATGTGAACAATTTCGTCTTAATACTGTTAGCAAGTTTATTATAGTTCCCACCAAACAAATCAGTTCTACCAATACAATCTCTAAATAATGTATCACCTGAGAAAAGTTGATTTTCTATTAAAAAGCAAGCCCCACCTTCAGTATGACCTGGAGTATGAATGACTTTAATCTCCATCTCGCCAACTTTTATTGTCTGATTATCCTCGAAAAAACCTTCATATTTAGGGATATCACATTCACCCAAACCGAATAAACTGCCATACTCATTGATATTATCAGAAATTAACAAATCGCCTTTATGTATCAACGCCTCTGCATCAAAAGTTTTCTTCAAAGCATTAACACCCATAACATGGTCAAAATGCCCATGGGTCAACAAAACATATTCAATATCAGCCTGATGTAATTTAACTTTATCAGCAATCTCAACCACATCAGCCGTCCCATCAATCAAAACAGCTTTTTTAGTTTTCTCATCGACGACTAAAAAAATATTATTCTCTAACTGCCCTACTACAATTTGCTCTACAATCACGAATTAGCCCCTAACTGCGTCAAAGATTTTTTTACATACAGCAAAAACCTCTTCTGCCTTATCTAAAGGAATCATATTTGGACCATCACAAGGTGCGTTATCAGGATCAGGGTGAACCTCGAAAAATAAAACATTAGCACCAGCAGCAACTGCCGCTTTCGCTAATATAGGAACGAACTTACGCTCACCACCAGAACATTCGCCCTTAGCACCTGGCAACTGCACGCTATGCGTAGCATCAAAAACGACTGGATAACCGAAATTTTGCATAATAGGGATACAACGAAAATCGTTTACTAAATTGTTATAACCAAACGAAGTTCCTCTATCTGTTACCAAAATATTTTTGTTACCGCAATCCTCAACTTTTTTAATCAAAGTCCCCATTTGCTCTGGAGCAAGAAATTGACCTTTTTTAATATTAACAATTCTGCCAGTTTTACCAGCAGCTACCAACAAATCAGTTTGTCTACACAAAAACGCTGGGATTTGTAACACATCAGCAACACTAGCTGCCAATTCTGCTTGTTCTGGCGTATGTATATCAGTTACGATAGGGACATTATATCTATCCTTGATCGCCTGCAACATTTCCAAACCTTTTTCCATTCCTGGTCCACGGAAAGAGTTTATTGAAGAACGATTCGCTTTATCAAAAGAAGATTTGAAAATAAAGTTTATACCTAATTTTTCAGCAATCTCTTTTAATTTTTTAGCCGTCACATCTAATATTTCGTCTGTTTCTATAGCACAAGGACCTGCTATAATTGTAAGCTTATCTCCACCTATCTCAAAATTTCCTAGTTTAATTTTATTCATATTCATAACAAAAATTATAAAATAAATAAATTATAATTACAACAACTTTTGTGTTTTTACAATAATCATGCTAAAATCAAAAACAAGGAGAGATTTATGACTAATAGACTTACGAAATTAAACAATAATATAGAATTTGCATTTGAGCAAAACGAAAATACGCCACGCATCGCTATGTGCGTTAACTTTTCACTTAACAGCAATACGAACTGCCCTGGTGCTTATTCATTAATGGCTAGACTTTTTATGCAAGGTACGAAAACTAAAAATTCACAACAACTTGCTGATGAACTTGACAAATACGCAATCGAATTTTCTGCTGAATTAAAACTCGATTATTTGAAATTTAAAATAGTATGTCTTAACGAGGATTTCCACAAAGCTATCGAAATATTAACAGACATCATCAAAAACACAACATTTGAAGAGTTTGAAAAAGAACGAACAAAAATGCTTGGCGAAATCGAAGCAGATCTAGATTCTCCAAAAAGCAAAGTCGTTGACAACTATTACAAAAACATCTACCAAAATCATTATTATGGATACACAAATACAATTATCCTAGAAAACCTTCCAAAAGTTACACTTCAAGACGTAATCGATGGTTATAATTCATTCATGAACAACAGCCACAAAGTTATATCTTTTGTTGGCGACATCAACTATGACGAAGTTTATCAAACACTTGAAAAAAACTTTGGCGATTTAGCACCATCAATTGATGAAATACCTTCAATTAACCCACCAACATTATCTGAATCAAAAAATCTTGAAATAATTAAACCTGACATGAATCAAGCACATATCATAAAAGGCTGGCTTGTTCCAACTTATGGTAGCAAAGATTATCCAGCGTTAGCACTTTTGAATGTAATCCTAGGAGCTAGTGGCTTGTCATCAAGACTATTCCTTGAATTAAGAGATAAAAAAGGTCTAGCTTATGTCGTTAGAAGCTCATATGACACTGTAAGACTTTGTGCAAATTTCTCAATATATATCGCAACAGAACCTAAAAATATAGAGGTTTCTCTCGCAGGATTTAACGAAGAAATTGAAAAAATCAAAACAATCTTAGTAGAAGCTGACGAACTAGAAGACGCAAAAAACAACATCATTGGCAAATGGGCATTCATCACAGAAACCAACAGCCAACAAGCAAACTGGCTTGGGCATTATGGCGTTAATGGTATCGGGTTTGATTACCTAGATAAAGCGAAAGAGTTAATCAAAAACGTAACTTCGCAAGATATCATGGATTGTGCTAACAAATATATTAACAATAACTTTGTCCTATCTATTTTAAAACCATAAAATAGCACTACTTATAACTCAATAGGCAATTCAAAGTTTCATATTTTAATGAATAATTATTAAAATGCGTCTGTCTAAAATTTTAATAATATCCATATCTTGTTTGAGCATGCTCGCTTGCAAAAATACTGCACAAGCCAAAAGTTTTGACATGAAAAATATTTATATAATCTCTAGCTATCAACCTAAAGTCGATAGATTAGAAGAAATGTTTAAGCAAAAAGTCAACCTCGAACATGGGATAATTTTTACAAAAGTCCCACGAGGTTTGATTATGAGCTTTGATGAAAGAATCTTTTTTGAAGTCGGACAAGACGAATTAAAAGAAAATTCATACCTGATTTTAAACCTAATCGCCGAGCAATTAAAAAAAATATCAAATGATTGCGTAATAGAAGACCACACAGAAGACAAAATCCCAGAAAATAGTGACTACCAATACGATTGGGAACTCTCCATAACCAGAGCTGGTAACATCGCACAATACCTAATCGATTGTGGCAAACTCAATTCCAGAAGGATTTTCGCACTAGGGTTTGGCGAAATAATGCCGTTTAAAGAAAACGTAGCAAGAACCTCAAAGATGGACAGCCGAATTGATATCGTAATTCTTGAATACGAAACCGAAAGATAAATTTCACAACTTAAAACTGAACAAACTTAATTACAACACCAAAAACTAAGCAATAATACTTTGATTAAGTCTAGAAACACGAGTTTCACTAAGGATATTTTTCAATTTAACAATACTTTGAGCATGAAGCTGACAAACACGAGATTCTGACATTCCCAAAGTCGAACCGATTTCTTTTAAAGTCATGTTCTCTTGATAATACAAAACCATGATAATTCGTTCTCTCTCTGGCAATCTTTTTAAAGCTTTTTCCAATCCCTCTTTAACATTTTTTTCTTCCATTTGCTCTTGCGGGTTTAATTTTTTAGTATCCTGAATAGTATCGATTATTTCAACACTATCTTCACTACTACCTCTTTTTTCATAAATTGACGTCATGCTCATATCATCAGATAGCAATTGAGTAACCTTATCAGGGTCCATATCAACGGCATCAGCCACTTCACGTGTAGTTGGCATTCTACCCAATTCTTGCTTCAACCCCTCTTGAACAGCTTTTATCTTTTTTAATTTTTCACGAACGCTTCTCGGCAAAAAATCTTGAGCACGAATTCTATCTAATATTGCACCACGAATTCTTATCAACGCATAAGTTTCAAAACGAGTGTTCTTTTGAGGCGAATAACGCTCAATAGCATTCATCAAGCCCTCAACGCCATAACCCGCAATATCTTCTAACGAAATTGTAGCTGGCAAAGTTACCTTGACACGACTAACCGCATAACGGATTAAATAAATATATTGAACTATCAAGGCATCACGAGTAACTTTATCATTTTTGTCAGCAAAATATTTTTCCCAAAGCAACACAAGCTCTTCTTGCTCTAAACGCTTTATATTGTTATACGATGTAAAATCGAAACCCTGACTCATCTACCCACCCAATATTTCATTACTATTACATTGTAGCGGATATAATTTTTCTCACATCGACTAAACAGACGAAAATTTTAAACTCATCTATAGTTTTAGATGTATAAAAATCGTTACACTTTGACAAAATTCATGTTTCTTTTTATAATAACTAAAGTGTTTATAATAGAGTTATATAAAGAAAAAAGGACTAAATGTAACAATTTCTTTACATGCTTGCATTAAAATAGCAAATTAATTAATTTTTGCTTTTTAGATACCATATAAAATAAAAAATATAGATTAGATAAGTGTGTTACAACGAAAGGAAAAAGAACATGGTAAGTAATGTTAACAATGAACAAAAAAGTAGAGTACTTCCAAACATGATTGGTGGTGCTGTTGTTGGTGGTGCAGCGGGTTATGGCGTTGGTAAATATCTTACAACTCCACATTTAGACAAAGAAGGCAAAATAAACGATGAATTCGTTAGAACAGTAGCAAAAGTTGAAGTTGAACCTGAGAAAAAAACTCTTAAAGAATTAGGAGAAACTGCTAAAAAAGCAGATTTAGCTGAATTATTTGATGGCAAAAAATTAAAAGCAGTTGCTGACGATGCTGTTCCAAAATTAAAAGATAAATTCAAAACAGCAAAATCAGCTATTGGCGAAATGACAACTAAAGTTGGTAAAAAATACGCTATGTATGGTGCTGCAGCTTTAGCAACAGTTGGCTTAGTAAAAGGTATCGCTGACAAAAACAAAAGCGACAAAGCTTAATTAGTTCTTTTTAAAATATAAAAAGCGGTTTTGATTTATCAAAACCGCTTTATTATTATGTAAACAGGTAATCTTCACAATTTTTCCACCCTCGCCTTGAGGCATTAAGAGCTATCTAGCCCTTAAAAACGCTTCGATAAATCCATCTAATTCACCGTCCATAACCGCATCAACATTACCCATCTCAAAACCAGTCCTATGGTCTTTTACCATTTTATAGGGGTGAAACACATAAGAACGAATTTGTGAACCAAAATTTATATCAACATTTTCACCTTTCAATTCAGAAAGTTTCTTTTCATGCTCTGATTGTCTTATCGCTAAAAGTTTCGATGCTAAAATCTGCATTGCATTCGCTTTATTTTGCAACTGCGAACGCTCCTGCTGACATTTTACAACGATTCCTGTTGGTTTGTGCAAAATCCTAACTGCTGTTTCAACCTTATTAACATTTTGACCACCAGCACCACCTGCACGCATCGTACCAATTTCTAATTCATCAGCTGGTATTTCAATATTTTTTTCAAAATCTTCTATTATTGGCGAAACTTCTAATGAAGCAAAACTTGTTTGACGTTTACCATTAGCGTTAAAAGGTGAAATCCTGACCAGACGATGAACCCCTTTTTCAGCTTTCGCATAACCAAACGCAAATTTGCCAGCGATTTTAATCGTTGCTGACTTAATCCCAGCTTCTTCTCCATCAAGCTTGTCTAACAAATCTACTTTATACCCCTTAGCCTCAGCCCAACGATAAAACATTCTTAAAAGCATTGACGCCCAATCCTGTGCATCTGTCCCACCAGCTCCAGCATTAATTGTCAATATCGCATCTGCTTCATCATATTCACCGCTAAGCATTTGCTTAATCTCAAACTTATCTAATAAATTTTGTAATTCCTGAAGCGATCTTGCACTCTCTTCAATAAGTTCAACCTCGCCCAATTCTAACGATACACTTGCATCGTCTAAAGTATTTTGACAACTTTTAACAAATTCTAAGTTTTCTTTAATCTCTTTTATCATCGCACCTAATTTTGAAACTTTTCGCTGGTCGTTCCATATCTCTGGTGCTTGCATTTGCATCTCTAAATCTTCCAACTCGACCACTAACTTACTAGGGTCAAAGACACTCCTTAATCAATTCAAAACGACTTGATAAATTATTTATTTGTTGCTTAATTTCTATATCCATAAATCTATTTTATAACAAACATAAATTTGCTCAACGCACCTATGCTACAATTTTAATCCTACCATCATCAACAATATCGACTGGTTCTTTATGCGTCAAGAAATAATTTTCTACACACTTACAAAGATCATAATCAAAAATCTGTTCAGCCTCTTCAATTTTGTTTAAAGTATAAAATCCGTCTTCTCCACTTGCATAATAATCTGTAGTAGCAACACGATAAGTTTTATTTTTATCAGGATTGTCTATATCAATCGGCTGTTTATCCCCATTTTTATCGATAAAATTCAAATCAACAAGCTTACCATCTTTTGAAACAGTATAAGTCATACCAGAAACATGTAACAAGCCTGGCTTGTTATAGCGATTAACCTCTGATTCTGCACCAGTTTTCAGAGCTTTAACAATTTCTTCCTCATTATATTGAGCGATAACCAATTTATTCTTAAACGGTGACAAGTCCTCTATCATTCGAGTATCAATCTCACCTTCAGCAAAATACCCTCTAATAGTTGGTGCGCCGACTATTGCGATATCAGTACCATGCATTTCTTTTATACAATCCGTTATAAAATTAGCATGCGCCCTTGGTTCTGTTAACACATTTTCCTGAGGCATCGGTGCAGAATTTATTCTCCCGACAACTTGTGGTTTGCCTAAAATGTTTTCAAATACTTTTTTAACAACTCCATCACGCCTAAATCCAAACGTATTTACAATATTATTTTGAATTTTTGTCATAATACCATTTTTATCAAATTCAACGTTCAAAATCCCTAAATTGTTGCCATCACGCCCTGCTTGAGTGATAACAACAGGTTCATCTTTATTCGATTTAAACAAATTCACATCAGGTTTTACACCTTTTAACATGTGATGCGAATGCCCACCTAAAATAACATCAATGCCATTCGTTTCTTTTGCAATCTTTTTATCATAATCATAACCGACATGCGATAGTAAAAATATTTTATTAACCCCTTGTGACTGCAAATGCTTTACTTCTTGTTGAACGTTATCGATAGTTTCTTCAATATCATCAACTTTCAACTGGTTAAAAACCGTACCATGCTTAATCCTTGACAACAAATCAACTGGCGAAATCCCAATGATACCGTATTTATTGCCATCTACCTCTTGGATAAACGATGGCTTAATCCTATTACTTAGGGGGTTATCAGGGTTGATTTGAATATTACAAGAAACCAATTCATACCCCACACTTGGGATTAATTTATTAATATCATTTGTGGTGTCAAATTCATGGTTGCCCATAGTTGACGCCATAATCCCCATCGCCCTTTGTGCCTCAGCTGCGACTTTGTTATATGCTAAATCCTCACCAATCATAATATCACCAGATGAAAGCTTTAACTTATCAGTTTTTTGTGATGGCTCAAAAGAATCAAAAACCCTAGACACACTCACCGCACGTTCCATGTTCAATGATTTGCCATGAAAATCATTTATATAAAAAATACTCGTTCTTGTCGGCTCTGTCTGAATTTGCCCATTTTTATTTGTAGAATTATCCTGCAATTTTTTAGAAATTGCTTGGCTTAACAAATTAGTTTTTATTTGATTTACGGGCTTTATCATTTCAAATTAGTTTCCAGATTAATAACAAAATCCCTGAATATTTTTTTTTGATAGCTAGATATAATTTTTACAAAACTTTATTTTTTCAATTAATTTTTTGCGTCATAAACGCAAAATTAAGTTTTCATTCTTCGGGCATCAAAAAATTTTCTGGTAACGCACTCTCTATTTCTGACACAAAATCAACAAGACTATAATTATAGGCTCTTAGAATTTTTATCAATGTATACAATTTTATACTTGTTTTACTTAATTCTAAATTATTCAATGTCGATGTAGGAATAGAATATTCATTACAAAAAAGATTTAAACTCTTGTTGTGAGATTTTCTTATATCAACAAGAATTTTTGCAACTATATTCGATAATTTTTTTTCATTCTCTTGCATTTTAACAATTTTAATGCTAATATCATATTGCGTTATCCCGTGTAAGGGATAAAAACAAGAAAGGATTGGAGGTTTATATGTTTAAAATCAAAGAAGAATTTATACAAAGCAACGTCATTCCGAATTTATTTCGGAATAGCATAGTCGAAAAATTTAACGGTGATGAGATGCTGAAACCATCTTGGATTATTCGGGTTCTCGTGGGAGTAACGTCCCACTCGAACAAACGGGTTCGCTTCTCTCACCCTACCGAAAATCCGCAAGTTCAGGGTGACAAAAA
>JAWXUD010000027.1:0-22092 GCA_044432945.1 Candidatus Gastranaerophilales bacterium | reverse complement strand
CACTATTTTAAGGAGAATTGTCAATGGATAATAAAACAAAAGAACAGGGGCAAATGCTAGATTGTCACGCTGACGCCAGCAATGACGAAAAGGTTCATCATATTTTAAGTCTAAGCGGTGGCAAAGATTCCACCGCTTTGGCGTTTTTTATGAAAGAGAACAACCCCGAAATCTTCGAGCAAATAGAACTTGTGTTTTGTGATACAGAAGTAGATTTACCCGAAACTTATGACTATCTAAACAAGATAGAAGTTTTTCTTAACAAAGAAATACTACGCATAAAGCCAAAACAAAGTTTTGAGCATTTTTTCACTATTTATGGAATTTTGCCCTCTGCAATGAAGCGTTGGTGTACAATTGAAATGAAAACTAAAACTTTTCAAAAATATCTCAAAGACAAACTCGCAAAAGATTCAGATGTTCGTATTTATATCGGTATTCGAGCGGATGAAGCTAGTAGAGTAAATAACTCACACGATACGGAGAAATTAAAGCAAATCTACCCTTTTGTCGATAACAGCATAATTAAATCAGACGTTGAAAAAATATTACTTAAAAATGGGATAGGTTTACCTGATTACTATAATTGGCGTTCACGATCAGGCTGTTTTTTTTGTTTCTTTCAAAAGAAAATTGAATGGATTGGCTTATTAGAAAATCATCCAACTTTATTCAAAAAAGCCTTGCAGTACGAACAAATTGGAGCAGATAAACGTGGAAAATCGTTTACTTGGTGTCAAGATATGTCATTAAGTGAACTCAAAAAGGAAAGTACAATAAATAAAATAAAAAAATCAAATACTAAAGAAAAAATAGAAATAGATAAGTCTTTATTTCACAATCTTTTATAATTTATTTTGCCTTACAACTGAAATCTTCATCGTCAGTAAATCCATTATGGTCATTATCAAGCCCGTCAGTGCAAGAACCTATGCTGTCAGGTCCTTCTGCGTTTGGTGTGGCTAGTAACCATTTTTCAGGAATTACGTTCCAATACTCTTCAAATTTCTTTTTAAATTCTTTTGCTAAAATTGGATTTTGAATTATAAGCATATTTTCGTCGTTGTTATTCATTCCTGAATTCGTAAAATTACAAGACCCGACAATTACGTAATTATCGTCAGCGACTAAAGATTTCATATGCATTTTTCCACCCCAGTTTTCAGCTTTAACTTTCAAACCGAGTTTTCTGATTTCGTCAATTTTGGAATGCATTGTATTAGCATAGTGAGCATCTACGATGACTTTTACATCAACACCTCTATTTTTAGCATTTTCCAGTTCATTGAAAATATTTTTGTCTGTCAAATAAAAAATTGGCACATAGATATAATTAGTAGCGTTTTTTATTATCGGTAAAACTCCATTAGTTGCAATATTTTTATTTGGTGAGAAATAAACGTCAACAATTGAGCCGTCTGCAAGTTTAATGTTTTGTTTATCTAGCGGTTGTTTAGCTTTGTGAAAAAGATTTTGTTCATACATTTTATTAAAATCTTCTTCAAACAATTGTGCAATTTCCTTTGAATAAATTACCGTTGATAAATTAGTGTTATAACCACCAGTTCCCGAAGAGCTTACGTTTGTAGAGCCAGTCCAAACGACTTTTTCATCAATAACAAAATATTTATCGTGGATTAGAGTTCCATTATAGGTAGTTTTGCCACGCTTTTGATATTTTTCAAGTAGCATTTTATCAGTTAAATAATCTGTTTTATAGTCAGGTATGATTTTTAAAGTTTCTTTTGTCCCGCTATAAAAATTAAAATTCCAAGGAGTCATATCCGTAATCCAACGTACTTTAACCCCACGACTTTTGGCTTCAAGAATTGCGCTTAATAATTCAGGTTGACTTGAAAATCCAAACACAGCAAAATCGATTGTTGATTCGGCTTTATTTATTTCTCGAATTAAAGCTTGCACAGCAGATGTTCTACAATAACTTACGGGCTTAGCATATTTATAGCCATCAATAAAATAAAATTCAATATTATCAGTTTTTATATCAGGTTCATCTTTTTCTGTTTTCGCAAAAAGAGGACGATTCAAAGCTTTTGAATTGTATTTTTTATTATTAGATGATAAATTATTTGCTTTTTTGGCATATTCAGGAATTGATGCATTTTCTAAACAACATGTAGCAAACTTGTATTTTAGACTAAATACGGGTTTTTCAACTAGTTCGGCGTTGCTTGCCATTTGACCGTATTTGCAGGTTGGTTTGTGGTATTTGCCATTCTTTTTGTTCAATAGCACAAGATCTAGCTTGCGTGCTTTTTCAGAGTTCTTATAAACCTTATCGAGGTTCTCGTATTCTTTCAGTTGTTCAGCTAGATTGGATTTTTCGTAAACCGTCGCTAATCCTTGTTTTAAAACTTCTTGTTCATAGCTTCTACCGTCAGTAAAATAAATCGAAACTAAATCACGATTAAACACGTCGTGAGTTTTTGTGCCTATCTCTTGCCCTTTGGGGGTCGGGCTTACGCCCTCCGTATCATTTTTTATCAAATCAGATGTCTCTTTTTCGGTGGCTGGATTTGTTGAAAATTTTACAATTACTTCTTTATTGAGAAGATTTTTCTTTGCGAATTCTTTTCCGTAATAGCCAAGTCCTAGAGCTTCGGTTTGGGTGAAGTTAAATCGCTTCATCTGATTGTCGAGCCAGTAAGATGGTTTTACCTCGAATGTATCAATGCCGTTCACTCGAACCTTTTCGTCTTTTTGATAATAGCCGTCACGATTGAAGTCGATGTACATCGTGTCTCCGTCGATGACTCTTAAGACTTTATACGTTTCTTGAGTTTGTGGAACGGAAATTTCCGCACAATTAGTTGGTGTTATAAAATTAGTCAATGCTATTAGTGATGATAATAAAACGACCTTTTTCTTCATAAATCTATTTTACAACAAAAGTGTTTAATTAAGACATCGCATTAAAAAAAGGGTTATTATTAAGGATAAAATTTACCCAGAAATTAGTTGAAATATTCCTTATATTTTAGTGGTACAAATTTGTAGGAATAGTTTTTATTTGTCAAACTAACCGTTCTTTATAGTCAAACTAACTTTCTTTTTACACTGTTTGAACAAATCGTAAAAGAACTCATTAAAAAGCCTCAGTTAATCATTGTTGATGAGATTGATTATCTTGCAACTGATAAATGTGCGATTGAGATTTTAAGAGATATTCACGATAGGACGCACAACCCAATTTTACTTATTGGAATGAGTATGGCAGACAAAAAACTTAAAAGATACAAGCACTTATTTGACAGGTTTTCAGAAGTTTTGCATTTTGAAAGTTTTAATTGTGATGATGTGAAAATTCTTTTAAATGAACTGGCAGAAGTTAATTTTACAGAGGAAGCAACTCAATATATTTATCAAAATGGCAATCGTTTTAGACAAATCGTAAAACTCATTGATAAAGCAGAAAACATAGCCGAAACCAACGATTTAAAAGAAATAGGTATAAAAGAATTAAAGAAAATAATGTAGCGGATTTTCGGTAGGGCGGAGTTGAGGCAAAGCCGAACGAGCCCGTTAGTTGGAGCAAAACTACGCTTTTGCGACTACCCGAATAATCCAAGAAAGGAGAAAAATATGGACAAAATTATTTATTTAGTAAAAAAGATGAAGGCATTTACATTCGGAGAAATGCTTATTATTTCTGAATTAGAAGAAACTGAGCTGAGACAATATCTCAATGATTTAGTTGTTGAAGGTGTTTTAAAGAATACCATTCATGGCTATGTATATTTGGAAGAAGATTTTAGAGTTTTTTCTAAAAAACAATATGAATTAAATAAAAGCTTGCCTATAAAAACAGAATTAACAGGCGATTTAAAACAATATGAAAACAAAGCTTGGAGCGAAGAGGATGAGAGATTTTTAGCTATTATTCCAGAGTTTAATAAGAAAAAATATCATAAATATATGAAGTTGTTTTTGCTGACAGATTATATGAATAGGCGAGAGCTGATGAATTTTATTGAATTATACAATCAAAGAAATCCAGACGATAAAACAAGTTATTCGAGTCTAATGAAAGCTAGGAAAAATTATATGCACTATGGAGCTAGAGGGATTGTAGGCAAATACAATAATGACAGAAGTCATAAGCACTTAGAGGCAAATGAGCACTTCTACAAATTGTTTGTTCAACTTTATTTATCACCACTAAAACCAAGTTATTTAACCTGTATGGAAGAAGTCGCAAAATGTTTTGATGTAGATATAAATACAACTCCCTCAAGGCGAAGATACAAGAAATATTTGCTCAACAATTTTAGCGAATATGAGATAAAAAACAAAAGGAGCACAATATGTTTTTAGAAAAAAGAAAAGGCAACATTATTGGCAAGTTAAGAGCCAAACAACTTTCTCAGAAAAAGTTAGCAAAAAAGCTCAAGTTATCAGAAAGTTACATTACAAGATTAATAAATGGTGAAAGGTATAACAAAGTATTTGAAAGTTTTATTTATTACCATTTAGGAATTGATTATAAGGATTTACTATAAAAGAAAGGAGAAAAACTTATGACAAGCGTACGCAGAAACTACAAAAAATGGAACAGAGAAAAGGAAGAACTTGAGCAACTAAAAGAAAACTTAGAAGTTAGACTAGTACTTGCCGAGAGTAATGTTCTGACATTATTAGCACTAAAAAGTGAATTAAAGGAAGAAAGACCAATGATGATTGCCCATAACAAAGATATCAGCAAATTGAATGAACGTTTAAAAAGTATTGACGAAGAGATTGAGATTAATCAAGATGCAATTATTGGTATTGGTGAAAAACTTAAAAAAGTAAAAGATGAACTTCACGCCAAAAGAAATAATTCCCACCACGCTTTTAAAGAACTGGTTAAGGAAGAACTCAGTAAATTAGAAGATGAATTCAATGAAAAAGGTGAAGCTTTTGCACAAATCCTTAAAGAATACACAACACTAGAATTTATGATGAAGCGCAATGACCGCTTGTATAGAACAATCGCTGAGACAATTCCTATTATCCCAAATTTGAAAGATTCCGCAAATCCATTATATCAAGGCAATGCATATGAGATTTGGAAGAAAATGGATGAATCGGTAAGAATAAAATACAAAATACCGAATTATCAATATTTCGGATAATAAAATATTCTGTAGGCTCAAATTGAATTTTGAGCCTTTTTTATATCTTATCAATATACCAAGCTGAGTTCCCAAAACTATTGAAATTAAAACGTAGACTGAAGTAAAAATTCGACTCTAACATATTGTCATCGGGGTAGTTAAAAAATGTTTTTGCAAGCTCAGTTTTCTTAAAACTCTGAAATGAAACCTCTATTTCTTTTTTGAATTTCTGCCTAAATTCTTCATAGCTTAATTCTAATTTTTCGTTTGTTCTTCTGTTTTTAATAATCATAATTATCCTCAAGTGGTGTAATATTATCTAATTCAATGTTATATTTTTTGCCTTTTCTATCTACACAAGTTGCAAATTTTACCTCGTCATCAGCGTAGGTGTTTATCCAAGTAAAAATAACTAGTCCAATTTCATTATTTAAATTATTTTTAATTTTTGTTCCAAACAGAGTGTAGTCTTGATTTTTATAATACATATTTTATCCTTTCATTTTGCTACAACATACATCCCTCGAGATTAGAAAAAATGGAACTCTATTTTGTGATTTCGTATCAAAACAACATAAAAAAATATCACGCATTTAAATCGTTTTTAAAGGGTGTTTTTAGCCAAGCGACACCAAGATATCAAAAGCACCCTAAACGTTAAATTTAAAAAGAGTTAAAAAGGTTTTAAAAGCGATTTTAATCTTCTTCATCGACTCCAAAATTTATAAAAAATGAATTTATTTTATCAGCCTTCTGTTTTAGATATTTAATAATTGGCGTTATATAATATAAATCCTCTCTTTCTGGCTGATTTTTACAAAAATAGTCTAAAATAACACTTGTGCAAAATAAATGTTCTGCAATTTCTTCCAATTCGATAAACGCTTTCTCAGATAATTGATAATTTTTAATTTCTTCCATGCCTGTCCTCCTTGTGCAACAACACATTACAATGAAAGACTCAAAAGAAGTTGAAAGTTAGAGTAAGAAGAAACAAAAGGACATAATACTACCAGATTTTAAACAATATTAGATACCTTATTTATAAAGTCATCCCTATCGTGTTCCCAAATATTTTCTTTTATTTTTGGCAAATTAAAATATTTGCCAATTTCATTTTTAAAATCATTCAACCTAAATTTATCCAAAACTTTAAAACCTGTTATATTTGGATTTAGAAAACCCTTAACCTCTTCAAACTCCATTCCATTTAATAAAATTGGCTGATATGCTATATTGCTTACCCATATTGCACCGATTTCATTTAAGCAAGCGTGACTTGAAAAATAATTTTTCGAATACAACATTAGAGCAAGAACTCTGTCTGTGGAGTTAAAAATCGACTTAATCTGCTCAATATTATCTGTTCGATTCTTTATACTATATCCACTATAAGAGCTGCAGAAAATAATTTCTTTATCATTATCGCTCGGTTTTTTAATTCCTATATCGTGTAATAATGAAATAATATTTGAAGCATAGACTTTATCTTTTTCAGAGTGACTTATAAAGATTTTATCGAAATAATTAGTAAAAAATTTGTTTTTCACTAATTTTAAGTTTTGAATGACAAAAAATATGTCATCATTTGTGAGCCTCTGTTCATTTAATACATTCCAATTGGGATATAAACTTCGCCAGTATGGAGTATCCATTAAGTCTAATTCCAAATAAAGTTGTCTTATTTCAACTGCAAGGTTATATCTTTTAACCCTAGAGTCATGTGAAAGGTCAAGTGTCCCTCTAAGCTGAGGGACCAATTCTTCAAGTATTTTATTTAATCTTTGGTATAGTTCCTGATTGCTCATAATATTGAAATCACAAAACCCTTTCATACATTGCAGTTAAATCACCTTCGCTAATATAACATTTTGCCTCTGGGGTGCCATTGAACTGCCCATGCGAATATCTAAGTTCATTTCTAAATGTTATTGATTTATTAGTTTTTATATTCTCTATTTCCGTATAGAAATTCAACTGAGATTTTGGGACTGCAGTGCTAACCTCTTTTATTTTAATGTTCTGCTCTGCCTCTAAAGCGGATGGGACTTTATAAATTTTTATCTCTTTTGAAGTAGTTTTTGCATAATAGTACTCATCTTGTTCTATTCTGAAAAATCTTTTTAACATCTTAGGTGAGCTTTCCTCACTAGGTTTTACTAATTCTAATAGATTTAAACCAGCCTGCTCTGCACAATGTTTCTTTGCCGCAACATACTCAGGATTAGATTCAATATTTACTTTAAGCCATTTGCTAAAGGCATATTCCCTGATTTTTGCATTTGTAATATTTTCAAACTTTTCACAATTTATATTCAATGGGTCATCCAAACAAATTTTTTGTTCATTATAAGCGAGCATTATATTGCCACTTTCGATGTTTCCTCCTGCTTCATACTTGCCGTGTTTTTCTATTGCAAAACTTTCATCAGAATCAACCAATAATTTACATGTTACCCTAAGCCAGTTATCAAATTCTTCTTTAGCAAATTCTTTAAAGACATGTACCCCTTTGGTGTATATTTCATCGTCCAACAGTATATTTAGTAATTTATATAACCCCATATTTTCAAGAATGAAACTTTCCTCTTTCAATGAAAACTTATATTCATCTATAATTAAATCTACAGGAGAGTCAGATTGTGTATCATTACCTAGCCAAGCTATCTTAGGATTGTCAGAGATTTTAAACTGTTCTTTAATGGCATCACCTAATTTAATTGCATTTTTAATGGTTTCTAGTTCTCTACCTGTAAAACTTAAAGTATTTTCAGCTATTTGTGAAATGTTAATTGTAGTACCACTTTTAATGTGTTTATTGCAAATTTGTAAAAAATAAACAGGTGAAATTTCTTCAATATTATTTTTATTGAAGAAAGAAAAAGCTACACCGAGCTCTCGCAAATGAGTATATATATCTGCCATGAAGCTCACCTCAATTTTCTCTTAACATTCTAACACAAACTAGATTAAGATTATATTTTTGATTTATAATCTATATTATGAAAAACTCAAAGGCAAAAACAAAAAAAGTTTTATCGCTATTTAGTGGCTGTGGAGGAATGGACTTAGGCTTTGAAGGAGGCTTTGAGGTACATAGCAGTTGTGTTAACGAAAAATTGAATGTACATTGGATAGATAAATCAAATAATGATTTTGTAATGCTAAAAAAAACCTCCTTTGAAACTGTTTTTGCAAATGATATTCTTCCCTTTGCAAAAGTGGCTTGGAATTCTTATTTTAATAAAAATAAAAAAAATGACATATTCCATCTTGAGAGTATAGTAGATCTCGTTAAGGCTCATAAAAATGGCGAATATAAGTTTCCCGAGAATATCGACATTGTAACGGGAGGTTTTCCGTGCCAAGACTTTAGTGTTGCAGGAAAAAGAAATGGATTTAATTCTCATAAAAGTCATAATGGTAAATTAAATGCAGAGGATGTTCCGACAACAGAAACCAGAGGAATGCTGTATTTATGGATGAAAGAAGTTATAGAGATAACTAAGCCAAAGGTCTTTATTGCTGAAAATGTAAAAGGGTTAGTTTCTTTTAAGGATGTAAAAGACATCATAGAAAGAGATTTTAGAAATATCGATAACGGTTATCTGGTTGTACCTGCTAAAGTTTTATTTGCAGGTGATTATGGTGTTCCTCAACGAAGAGAACGTGTAATTTTTATTGGATTCAATAAAAAGTTTTTAAAAAAAGAAGCTTTTAGCGAATTGAGTAAAGAAAATATTAATTCTAGCTACAACCCCTACCCAAGAATTACACACTATAATCAACAAAAAGTCACTCAATTATGCTTAACTCATGACTTAACCTCGTTAAAGCCATATTCAACAACTTATGAGGTGATAAAAGACTTAAATGAACCAGATTTTGAAAGCAAGGATTTAGCTCAAATTCATTATTCGAAAGCAAAATATTGCCCTAAATCACAAGGGCAGACGGAAATCAATCTAAATGGACTGTCGCCAACTATTAGAGCAGAGCATCACGGAAATATTGAGTATCGCCGATTGGGACTTGATAAAGGAGGGAAAATGCTTGAAGAATTGAATAAGGGCTTACCCGAAAGACGACTAACCGTAAGAGAATGTGCAAGATTTCAAACTTTCCCTGATTCCTACAAATTTGTTCAAAAAAATGAAAATTCTTCTAGCAGATATTTACTAAGTGCAAGTAGTGGTTATAAGCTTATTGGAAATGCAGTACCGCCATTACTTGCTTATCATATTGCCAAAAGACTTGAAGATATTTGGGAAAGATTGTTTTAAATATATTATTGATTTCTAATTACAAAAAATCTAATTTTTCAACAAAATATGATGGATATTTTGATAAATATTCCTGAGTAGATGTTTTATTATGTTTAAACATTGCTCTAAGCTCTTTTTTATTACCATACTTTAATGAAACTTTGTTCATAATTGTTGTTAAATCTTGAGCAATAATCCTGTCGACAAATCCTAATTCATATATATTTATAGAAATGGCATTATTTAATCCATACTTTATCATCTTTTGTTTTAATTTTAAATCTTCCATAACTTCAGATGAAATATCGTCACCATAAATGCCTTGAATTATTTCAATTAATGTACCAACAAAAAGACTTCCATCAAAAGCCAAAGTATTTTCACAAAAATTGATAACATCATCTATAGTAAAGTTATGTGTTTGTTTTGTTGTTTTTAAACATATCTTATTATTGTTTAGATTATCCAGTAATTCATAATAAGCTTTGCCATTAATCCAGTCAACCATAATTTTTTCTAAATAATCTTTGGAGCTACATCTATCAAAATATTTACTTTGTACAATTTTTGAAAAAATGGGCATAATTAAATTAACAAAACTGCGAATTTCTGTTGCCAATATTAATTGCTCAACATTATCTTTAATCCATTTTTCAAGCTCTATTGTCGCATTGACCCCGTACAAAGTTTTTGAAAAATATATTCTTCTTTTAGCTTCCGGTACTTTGTTTTTAATGTTTTGTGCAATCAAATTAAATAATTCTATAAACTGAGTTTTTTGTTCCTTATTACCCAAATGATAAGCTAACGTTGATTGCACTAAAGCTACAAGGTTTTCTTCTGAAAAATCATTTAAATCTATATGAGAAAGAATAAAACCTTCTATACTTTTAATGATATTAATCTTTTCCTCACATTGTTTTTTAACAGAATCTATTTTAAAGCCAATATCTTGTCCATCCACTATTTTAGTTTCGTGTTCCATTATTTCAGTTATAAACTCATTTATTGTGTCATTGACATAATGTATTGCAAATTTTAACGCATCCATTTTAATTATATATCTGTACTTGTCCCATTGGTGATTATTGTGAATTGGTTCAAATATTTTAAATAATATACTATTGCATTGTTCTGTATTATTGAATTCTAGAAGTTCCTTAACATTATTCCATTTATATCGCCCTTTAGAATGCATCCTTTTGTCAAACAAAGAATTGTTTGCAAAAATTATACTCCCCTCAGTGTACATTCCAGCTCTGCCGGCCCTCCCAATCAAATTTTGAAAATCTCTTGTAGAAATACGATCTACTCCTTGTTGCGTACTAGATACAATCAAATATCTTAATGGTAAATTTACGCCTTGGGCAAGAGTAGATGTACAAATTATAAATTTTGCTTTAGCAGTCTTCATGGCATATTCAACAGAGGATCTTATGCCTTGTGGGATATTGCTGTAATGTGATAAAATACCGAGTCTAGCAGTTTTGGTTAAAACGCATTCATCACCTAAGTTCTTTGCATATAGTGAATGAATTTTTTGCATCTCTTCATTATCGGAATAAGGGAGAGGGGTGTTTAAAGATAATTTGCGACTGTATGGCATCCAAAATGTTTTCACAAAGTCTTGGTACTGAATTTTTTCGTCCGCAAAATATTGCAATACTGCCTTGGTTAACAAGCTTTAATCCCATGTATAAAGAAATTGAGGCAGGATCTTCTTTATCGGGAAAATAACGAGGTGTTCTTTCTTTGCCAAATAGCTGTAATTTTTCTTGTTCAATCACCCTTGGAACATAGTATTCTTGTTTATCGGGGTTATTTATATTAACATATTCAACTCTTCCCAATTTATCTTTCCAGCTAGTAAAAGCAATTGTTCTATAAGTTGGTGACAAATTATTTCCTTGAACAATACTTGAGTCTTCTTCGTTTAACCAATTATTAATATCTTCAATATTGCTCATAACTGCCGAAATAAGAACTGTTTGGGACTCTTTAGGTATCATTATTTTCAACGAAGATAACAACAGCTCGTAATTAGTACCTCTTACAGCGCTATCAAATTGGTGTCCTTCGTCATAAATTATTAAACCAATTTTTTTAGTCAATTCTGGGGTTTGTCGAATAATATACAATAACTTTTCAGGAGTTAATATAACTATTTGCTTACTTTCTGAATCATTAATTTCAAAATCATTTTGGTAAACATCTGTTGCATTGGTAATATTGATATTTTCATCAATAAATGCTTCATAAAGGCTATCTCTAATGTCGGCACATAAAGCCCTAAAAGGTGCAACGATGACAGCTAAATCAGTCCTATCTGATAAAAATGCACTACGAATTATTAATTCAGTAGCTTTCGTTTTACCAGCACTTGTAGGCATTTGGATTGTAGCAGATTTTCCTTTTAGAACATCGTATTGCCCTATAAGGTGCTGAGCTTGCCATAATTCTTTTATAAAATTGTTTTTTGTTATAACTGGTTGCCATTCTTGGGGCAAAAGTTCTGAATAAAGTGGTAAACAATGCCAAGTTGAATTTTGGAATTTTTCTTTAATGACAGCACTGATAACATCAATTAATAACAATTCTCTCGGTGTTCCAGTTTTGTATATTTTGCTTCGTAAATTATCGACTGCTACGAATACTGTTTTTTCATTATTGCCCGTATTAATAAACATGTACCATTTTTCTATTATTTCGTTAATGTCATCAATATAAATCCCATCTTCAACTTTTTTACTAAAGTCATTTTTTAAAAAGCTCAACAAAAGATTTTCAAGTTTGTTTGCTTCAAGGTTTAAATCATTAAACTTTAGTTTTTTTGCAAGAACCATTGAGCTTCCAGGCAAGCTACATAGATAATAAGTGGCGGAACCCAGCAAGATATAATAATCATCATTTTCTGTCCATAATTTGGAATTAAAATAAGAATCTAAAAAATGAGCTGAAAAAATAAGTTTATTTCTTAATTCATTTATTAATTCTTCATCATCAATAGTATAAAAATTAACAGAAAAATCACCTAAAAGACCAATAACTAACGGAAAAAGTTTTACAATTTCTTCAGGTTCTACTTTGATATGAGCCTCTAAAGGAATCGCATATTCATACATTTTGGCTTTAGCACGAGTCATGCCCAAAAGTTCGTTAGAATAATTTTCAGGCCTCATCCGATGCCCTCTTATAAAGTTCATGCACTAAAGTCATCATATCATCACCCTTAATTGTTATCAGTTCCAAATTATTGGGATGCGGATGCTTAACAATTGTAGCTTCCTTTATATTCTCTTCAGTAAATATATCGTTTGAAAATAATGCAACAGCTCCATAGATTTTTTTATATGGCTTGTCTGAAGGATTTTGAAAACGAGAAATGTTTCGAACTTTGTCAAATTCTTTGTTATCAATGAACCTTTGCTTAATTGCATTTAATGATTCTGCATCCCTAATTCTATCTTTAGCTGAATCATTTATCGCATCATTAAGCCTGTTGTCCATTCTACTAACAAAATTTGCCTTCGCTTCAAAAACTGCGAGTGTGTCTTTTGGGCTTTCAGTATCATCAATGAATTTAAAGCCTATAATGTCAGACCCCTTAGTGGATTCGTTTTTTATTGTTTTACGTGAATATCTTGTTCTTGGAACCCAATAATTCATGATAAATTCAAGATAATCAGCAACCAAAATTTCCCCAAAGTCCCCAGCTCTAATGCTTGGACCAGGAGCGGCTGATTTATCTGGAAACTTCATATTTGTTAAATATTCAGAACGTGTTAACCCCGTACCATCCCTCATTATGTCAATTTCCGTATCTAGACAATAATGTTCCCTGAAATGTTTTGCCCAATCCGACATTATTAAATTATCGACAATATTATGCTTAAAGGAAAAAATACGCACAATCTTGTTTTCATTTGTAATTATTGAAGGTTCTTCGCCTAGCCAGTTTTTAAATTTATCAACCCAAGCCATAATAAAACATTCCTTTTCTACCATTAATGGTAACATGAAAAATATGCTTTTTATAGCCCCGATGGCATTATAAATAAAAAGAAAAATTGAAAAAATTAAATGATATTAATTATTTTTCTCAATCTCCTCTGTCACTTTTTCTCATTCTCTATGTCAAGTAATAACTATCCATTTACGTCAAAATGAAACTATTAAATTAATCTTTTTTCTCAAACTATCCGTCCTTTATTCTCAAACCATGTGTCTCTTTACAATGACTAAAAAATATTCCCCTTTTTAAATTAACCAATTATACAGATAACCAACTAAAATAAATGTGACAAACATAAATACAACAAATCTAATGATTAATTCTTTTTTCATAACCCTTGAAATGATTATCATCTCAGGTAATGAAAGCCCAACCGTTGCCATCATAAACACCAAAACCGTACCAATGGCCGCACCTTTATTAATCAAAACCTGTGCGATAGGAATGATTGTTGTCGCATCAGCATAAAGTGGAATTCCCGCTAAAACCGCAACAGGCACTGCCCAAAAATTGTTATCGCCAAGATGGGTTACAAAAAATTCTGCTGGAACATACCCATGCAAAAACGCCCCAACTCCCACACCAAGCATTACAAAAAGCCAGATTTTTTCCATCAAGTCTTTTGCGTAATCAATCGCCTCAACAACTTTTGTTTTAAGTGTCGACTTTTCCTTTTTTCCTTGACCACTAGAACAAGAACAAGCTTTCGGCTTAATTAAATAATCTTGTAAATATTTTTTAAATCCAAATTTCTCCATCAAATATCCGCCAATCATGCCGACTGCAACCCCTGTTACAAGATATAGGGCTGTGATTTTCCAACCAACAACACTCGCTAAAACTAAAATGGCAATTTCGTTAATCATTGGAGAAGTTATTAAAAATGTCATCGCAACCCCAAATGGCAATCCAGCCTCTAAAAATCCAATAAAGATAGGAATTGATGAACAAGAGCAAAACGGAGTTATTGCCCCCAATATTGCGGCTAGAAAATGTGCAACTGGTCGAGGTTGTTTTTCAATAAATTTTCTGAATTTATCATTATCAATTTGACCACGTAAAAATGAAATTACAGATATTATGACAAACAACAAAAACAATATCTTAATGACATCATAAACAAAAAAGTGTAACGCTGCCACATAATTTGTTTCAGAACTAAGACCAAATACCCCATATATTAACCAATCTGCGAATTTTAAAAACATTATTCTCCTCCATTATAAATTGACTTTAATTTCATTATATGCCATAATGGGCATACTGACATTATTAACATATTCCATAGTTGGAATATTGTCAAGAGGAAAGATGAATCAAAATCTGTACGAAAAGAAAATTAAAATATTTAAAGCACTTGCGAACCCTGTAAGGCTTGAGATTATAGATTTTTTGATTGAGGGTGAAAGATGTGTTTGTGAGATTGTTGAACAACTTGATTATGAGCAACCACATATTTCTAAAAGCCTTATTAAATTAAAAGAAGCAGGCATTATAAAAGATAGAAAAGATGGACTAAAAGTTTATTATAGTTTGGCAGTTTGTTGTTTGGGTGAGTTTATGGCTTGTACCAATAAGATGTTAGATTAATTTTAAAAAAAACAGATTGTACATATTTTGCCTCATTATTTCAACGTTTGCAATAGTTCAACAATCCTAATTTTTTTTTACTATGATCGTGAAAACCCATATATTTTACCCTGATTTTTTATAAACACATACAATATTAATCTTTTTGATTGAAATATATTGTTTTAAACTTTATAGAAATAACAATAATTGTCAAGAAAAACAAATACCACTTGAAACTTTAATACAAATATGTTATAATTAAGTTAAATCAATTAAACTTTAATATAAGGATTTTATAATGAAGCCATATAATGCTGGCAAAAACATTACCTATAAAGGATATAAGCTATTTTGTCCATCATTAATCAATGAAGAAATTGACTGGAAATTGGAAGATTTGTCACAACTTTTGCAAGAAGCTAGTTTATGGCTTGGGAAGTTGAATTCTTATGCTGATTTAATTCCTGATATTGATTTTTTTATTAAAATGTACGCTACAAAAGAGGCTACAAATTCTAACCATATAGAAGGCACACGAACAACTTTCGATGATGCGATTTCTCCAGTTGAGCAAATAAAGCCTGAAGCTTGCGATGACTGGCATGAGGTACAAAATTATATTAAAGCACTTAATTCGTCAATCGAAAGTCTTGATGTTTTACCGATATCATTGAGGTTGTTAAAACAAGCACATAGGACTTTGTTGCAAGGAGTTCGTGGCAAGCACAAGATGCCTGGCGAGGTTAGAACATCGCAAAATTGGATTGGTGGTTCGTCACTTAAAGACGCTTTTTTCATCCCCCCAGAACCAGGTGCTTTAGGTGAGCTATTATCAGATTTAGAAAAGTTTTTACATAATGAAAACTTGAAAGCTCCTGAATTAATAAAGGCTGGCATTGCACATTACCAGTTCGAAACAATTCACCCGTTTTTAGATGGAAATGGCAGATTAGGACGATTGCTTATTATTTTATATTTAATAGATACAAAGCTTTTGAATAAGCCTGTTTTGTATATTTCTGACTTTTTTGAAAAAAATAGAATGTCGTATTATGACTCGCTTGCTTACGTTAAAAAATCAAACGATATGACGCAATGGTTGAAATTCTTTTTAAGCGGAGTGATTGAAACTTCAAAAAGTAGTATCAAAACATTTGATGAGATTATTGAAATTAAAAAGATGCTTGAAAGTAAAATTTTAGTGCTTGGTAAAAAAATAGAAACTGCGAAAAAATTGCTTGAATTGTTGTATTCAAATCCTAAAGTTAATGTGAAATTTGTATCACAGGAATTAGGAATTTCGATCGTGAGTGCAAATAATTTGTTAAAGGATTTTGAAAATTTAAGGATTTTAGAAGAAAAAACTGGATTTAACAGAAACCGATATTTTGTGTTTGAAAAATATATTAATATATTTAGATAAATTTTTCGCAACAAAAAAGAGGGCTGAAACCCTCTTTAATAAATTTACCCTGGATTGGATTCGAACCAATGACCTACCGCTTAGAAGGCGGTTGCTCTATCCAGCTGAGCTACCAAGGCTTATTTTTCGTGGGGGTTAAACGAGTTACGGTCATCTGGGGTACCCGATTAGTTCCTCACAAAACTATATTATCACAAAAAAAAATTAACGCAACTAATTATTTTTCGCCTAAACCTTCCCAATCTAATTTTGGCTTAAAAGCAACGTCATAGCCTAGGTTTTCAGCTATTTCTATAACCTCTTTAAACGAAATTGTTTCTCGTGAAAGCTTGTGCGATAGCCCAGATTGTGAATATTTTTTCCCAAAATTTTCGTTCATATACTCTGCATATCCCGTAAAGCTAACATTACGCAGTACAAATAATGCCTTTATTCTCTCCTTGATACGTCTGTTACTACCCATCATTTATCCCCCACAACTTTTTTTCCAAGTTTAAAACAATTGTGTGATATATTGACAGAATATGTATAGCGTGTCATGATAGTGCCAAATAATACATGCCAATTAGGGTGTTTTTGAAAGGAGATGTAATGGGAATTATTAAAAAAGAAGGTTTTACATTGGCTGAGGTTTTAATAACCTTAGGTATCATCGGCGTAGTTTCAGCGATGACGATACCAAATTTAGTTAGCAACTATCAATATAAAGCGTTGGACACGAAAAAGACGTTGTTTCAAGAGCGATTGTATGAAGCGATGAATCAGATGAGGTTTCATGAAAAGCTTACTGGATATTCTGACGCTGAGGATTTTGTCGCAGAATTAGGTAAATATTTAAAAATCAACGAAACTTGTGATTTGACCGATATGACAGATTGCTTCCCTGATGTTGCAATAAACTCATGTGATGAAAAAGTTTATGTTGAGGATTTAGAAACGGGTGAAGATTTTGCGGCAGACGTTCTAAACAGGGATTTTACAAGTGATAACGTTGGGATAGTTTTAGCTGACGGGACAAAAGCAATTATTAACTATGACCTAGATTGCGAGTGGCTAGACCCATATGAGAGCGGGTTAAACAGAAGTGAAGCTACTCAATGCATTGCGATAGTAGCTGATGTTAATGGCAACTCTGGTAAAAACACTGTTGGTAGTGATATCGTTGCAATAAATTCATCACTAGGAATAACTATTGATGGCTCATGTTGGGACACTTCAAACACCCCATTTTCGTCCATAAACACTTGTGATGGAAACTCTAGCTGGGATAGTGATTATACAAGTAGTGCAGTAGCTAGTTATGAAGCTCAAGGATACACTGGTTTTGATTGTACAAATAATTATTGGGCGGGTGCTTTGAAAGCATGTAGCGATGCGGGAAAAAGATTGCCGACTATGGACGAGTTGGCTTCATTAGCAATATACGTATATGATTTAGAAGATGATGCTATCTCTGATATTTATGGTGCTTATATATATAACATATCTTTTAACGACACAAAAGCGTCTGAATTATCAATGGCTGGTAATGGTTATAGATTTTTCTCTTCAGAAGATTCGAGTGAGGTGACAGTATATAATAGATATTTCTTTGATACAAGCACTGATGCTGATGGCAAAGTATTGTCACCTACCAGTATAGTTTATGACGACAACCTAAAATCATATTCAGTACCTGTTGCTCGTTGCATGAAAAGTTCTTTATAAATAATCATAAATTTAATCAAGTTATAAAAAGCTACAATAATAAATATTGTGGTTTTTTATTTTTTATAAATTCTTTTTTTGCGGTATAATTAATACATAGTTAGCCAAAATATTAAAGGAAATTAGAACATGCTTACAGGAAATCAAATTAGAAGTTTATACTTAGATTATTTTAAAACAAAACACAACCACACAATTGTCGAGAGTTCATCACTTGTCCCTGACAATCCTACTGTTTTGTTGACCACTGCTGGCATGTTACAGTTTTTGCCTATATTTTTAGGAATTCAAAAATCGCCTTATGAACCTGCACGTGCGGCATCTTGTCAAAAATGTGCTAGAGCTGGCGGAAAAGATTCTGATATCGAAAACGTTGGACGCACTCCTCGTCATCATACTTTCTTTGAAATGTTGGGGAATTTTTCTTTTGGCGATTATTATAAAAAAGAAATCATCACTTGGGCATGGGAATTTATTACAGAAGTTTTAAAACTAGATAAAAGTAAATTATGGATTACTATATTTGAAACTGATGATGAAGCTGATGAAATTTGGCAAAGTATCGGTGTTACACCTGAGCGAATTTTACGCAAAGGTAAAAAAGATAATTTCTGGGGACCTCCAGGTGCATCAGGCTCTTGCGGTCCGTGTTCTGAAATACATTATGATTTAGGCGAAAACTTCAAATGCTCTGATGATTGTGGGATTGATACTTGTGAATGTGATCGTTGGGTTGAGATTTGGAATTTAGTATTTACTGAATTATACCAAGATGAAGAAGGTAATCAGTCACCGCTTGAAAGCAAAAATGTCGATACAGGCATGGGATTAGAACGTATTACGATGGTTTGTCAGGGCGTGAATTCGACTTTTGAAACAGACTTATTAAAACCGATTATGGACAAAGTTTGCAAAATGAGCGGAGTAGAGTATAAAAAATCAGAGAAAACTGATGTGTCATTAAGAATTATCACAGACCATGCTCGTTGTGTTTCATTTTTAATATCAGATGGAGTTATTCCAGGCAACGAAGGCAGAAGCTATGTTTTGAGAATGATTTTACGCCGTGCGTTACGACATGGCAAAATTCTAGGTATGGATTTACCATTCTTGTATAAATTAGTCGATGTTGTTGTTGAAAATTATGGACAGGCTTATCCTGAACTTGCTAAAAATAAGGCTAAGATTATCGATACGATTAAAAAAGAAGAAGAGCGTTTTGCAAAAACTCTTGATCGTGGATACAAAATGCTTGATGAATTCATTGCTAACAAAAAAGATATTGATGGCGAAAGTGCTTTCAAATTATACGACACTTTTGGGTTTCCGTTTGAGCTTACAAAAGAAATCGCAGAAGAAAACGGATTAAATATTGATGAGGCTGGGTTTAAAGTGGAAATGCAAGCTCAAAAAGATAGAGCGAAAGCTGCGACACAAAAAATTAGCGTTACTGGCGATATAAAATATGCTAAATTGGAAGATGAAGTTGGTTCTACTGAATTTGTTGGATATGACGAGTTTGAAGTTGATGCAAAAATCTTAGCGATTATTGAAGATGAGAATTATGTTGATATCGTGCTAGATAAAACACCATTTTACGCTGAATGCGGTGGACAAGTTGGTGATAGTGGTTATATCGAAAACGGAAATCTTAAAGCCGAAGTTTTGACAACTTTTAAAGTTAACAAATTATTCGTGCATCGCTCGAACGTTATTAATGGCGAAATTACAATCGGTGAAACGGTTAAGGCTTCTATTGATACGGAGAAACGCTCACAAGTACGTGTTCATCACTCATCAGCTCACTTATTACAATCAGCTTTAGTAAAAGTTTTAGGTGACGAGGTCAAACAAGCGGGTTCGCAGGTAGAACAGGATAGAATGCGTTTTGACTTTTCGTTCTCTCGTGGCATGAACGCTCAAGAAATCTTTAAAACTGAAGAAATTATTAATAATTGGATTAATGATGGGCTAGAAGTTAATACAAAAGAAATGGATATCGAAGAGGCTAAGCTTACTGGTGCTACGGCATTATTCGGCGAAAAATACGATGAGGTAGTTAGGGTTGTTTCAATCGGCGAACCGTGTATTTCTAGAGAATTTTGTGCAGGTACGCACGCTTCAAACACTAATGATTTAAGATTGTTCAAGATTGTATCAGAGGGTGCAATCTCAGCAGGGACACGCCGTATAGAGGCAGTTGTTGCAAAATCGGCTTTTGATTTTATGAATAATAAAGTAAGAGAAATAGATAAATTATCCACAAATTTAAAAGTACAATATAGTGAAATCATTGAGCGTGTTGAGAAAATCCAAGAAGAAAACCGTGATTTACAGAAAAAATTAACTAGTGCATTAGAAGCAAATGCTCAAACAAAATTCGCATCGTTTATATCAAAAGCTCAAGAGATTGAGGGTGGAAGATTGTTTATATCTAACCTTGAAGATTTCGATCCAAAGGCTTTGAAAGCAGGTGTTGACATACTTGTTCAAAAATTAGGTGAAAGCATTATTATATTAGTTTCTGGCAATTGTGTTTTGGCGAATGTAACAGATAGTTTTGTTAAAGCTGGTTATAACGCAGGTAAGATTGTTGGTGAAATCGCAAAAGCAACAGGTGGAAACGGTGGTGGACGACCTAATTTTGCACAAGGCGGGGTTAAAGAGAAATCACAAATCAACGAAATTCTTGAAAAAACAGAGAATGAAATTAAATCATTATTAGTTAAATCTTAATATATAATAATATAGGAAAATTTATGACAATATTAAAAATAGAAAAATTAGACCATAACAAATTTTTACCTGAGTATCAAACGGCAGGTTCAGCGGGAATGGACTTGCACGCTGCGATATCAGAGCCAATGGAATTTAAACCACTAGAGCGAAAATTAGTGCCGACTGGGATTAAGATCGAATTAGAACACGGATATGAAGCTCAGGTTCGTCCTCGCTCTGGCATGGCTATAAAACACGGTATGACTTTGATTAATTGCGTTGGAACTATTGATGAGGATTATCGTGGTGAGGTTTGCGTGCCTATGGTCAATATTTCTAACGAAACATACATAATCAATCCAGATGAACGCATTGCACAAATGGTTATTGCCAAAGTTGAACAAGCTAAAATTGAAGTTAGCGTTGAGTTAACAACGACTTCTCGTGGCTCTGGCGGCTTTGGTTCAACTGGAAATTAAAATATAATTTCTTATCAACAAAATTTATCCAGCAATAATATGTTTTTTAATAATCATAATATTTTTTTCGACAGCGATTTTAATCTTATCTATTTCGGGGTCTATTTCAAGTAGCTCTAATACAGAATTTGGCAAATAAAGTGCAAAACCTTTACCATTTTTAGTGAACTTACGAATTAGATTATTTTTTGAATTGCTTAATTCTTCCCCAACTATTTCACGGATTTCTAATTGTTGATTACTTATTTGAAATATAAAATATGAGTTTATAGGGTCAATCCCTAACAATTTTATCAAACTCATACTCATTGATACTGCCCAACCGTTACCGATTGCGTATAGATTTCTTATCATAATGCATACTCCTTGACTACAATCATAATTGAGTTATAATTTAATATATATTAAGCATGCGTTAATTTTAAATATGTGTATATCAAATTATAAATACAATTAAAATTTAGAGATAATTAAGTAAGGAGTAAGTATCATGAGGAACGAATTTGAACAAAAAGAACTGGGTAGCCTTGTTATCACGGGCTATCACGGAGTTGTAACTCCCCTCCGCTGGAACGCAAGCGAGCAGAGGCAGAAAGCGAACCCGTCTATTCAAGCGGGAGTAATTCCCCTCCCGTGGAGGGGTGGCAACGAAGTTGACGGGGTGGTTTCGATGGTAAAGAAATAAAATAGTAACCACCCCGCCTTACAGGCACCCCTCCACAGGAGGGGAATTTAGAGCGTGGTAATCCATAAAAATATTAAATCTAGAAATTATTAATTCATGAAAGGAGAATTTTAT
>JAWXUD010000026.1:0-22630 GCA_044432945.1 Candidatus Gastranaerophilales bacterium | reverse complement strand
TGCAACGCCCGCAACGCCCGCAACGCCCGCAACGCCCGCAAAACTACTTACTCGATAGGTTTAAATATCTTGTTCTAGTAAAATATCGTGTCCCATATTGTGCATCAAGTCTAAATAAGAATGATAATAAACTTGCATTGCACTTATATATTCATTTAACATATCTTGATGAGTATATTCAATAATTATTAAATTGGTCAAATTCAAGTTACCGCTTTCATATTTTTCGGTCGATAATTTTAAAATATCATCGGATTCTTTGAGAATATCTTTGTAATAACCCATATTTTCTTTAGCGTATTTGAATTGATTAAAGTTTTGTTTCAGTGCAAATTCTAATTTTTTCTCAAATGAAATTTTATCTGTTTTTGCTTTTTCTAGAATAATTTTTGCACGATTAACTTCTGGTCTATATGCATAAAAAATCGGCAAATCGAGATAAGCACCAACATAGCCACCTAAATTATCACGTTCGTGAGAAAATGCGTATCCACCAACTAGCGTCAAGTCAGGGATAACTTTGTGTCCTGCAACGTCCAGTTCTTTTTCAGATTTTTCGATATTGTTGTCAGCGATACGGATTGAGTAGCTAAATTTCGTTGCGATTTCTTCGATAACTGAATATTCTGGTAAAGTTATGTTCAACAGTGATATATTTTCAGCGAATAAAGATTCTTCTTTTGCGTCATACATCGTTTCGGTTGATTCGAGGTTTAGTGAATTGTTCAAATGAAACTGAGCGTATAGCAAATCAGCTTTTGCTTTGTTGAGTAATATAATTTGTTTTTTATATTTAATATCAGCCTGTAATTTGTCAATTTCGTAGTTATTTGAAGTTGTTGATTTCGTTTCTGTTAGGAATTTTAGGTTTTTATACAGCAATTCACGTTGTTGCATAATTGCGACAACTGATTTCATATATAAAACTTCAAAATATGCGTTCATCACGTTTATTTTCAAGTCGTGTTCGGCTTGACGAACTTCGTTTTGTATCAAATTCAGATTTGCAAGTGCGGCTTTTTTACGAACTCCACGTTTTGAGATTTCAACAGGAATAGCTGCCCCTAATTGGCTTGCGTTAGATTTGGCGATTGAACCAACCAACACATTCGATTGAAACTGTGGATTTTTCAGGGCATTTGCCATTTTTACTTCTTGTTCTAAAACGTTTATTTCTTTGCGTTTTGCTTGAAGTGACAGGTTGTTTTCGAGTGCTTTATTAACAGCTTCGTCAATAGAGATTTTTTCAATTTCGGCGTAACTTGGCAAAATCGTTATAATTATTGTAAAAAATATTAATAAAAACTTTTTCATCTTATTAACATTATACACAAAAAATAAAATTAGATTATTTTATCTAACGGTAAATTTTTATGACGTATTACATTATTTTTTCTTAAATTATTTAATATGCTAGATAGTACTGGTTTTGATTCTACTACTAAATCGACATCTCCTGATGCAATATTCATTTTCCCAAAATAGTCTTTTTTAGGTAAAGATTTTTGTATTGTGCCAAAATAATCATATAAATGAGGATTATCTTTTTTTGTGATTTTTATTGGATAAGCTCGTTCAATTGACGATAATATTTTCTCTTTAATCATGTTCATGCCTTATTTTATTCCATAACATAATAAAACCTGAACAAAATAATTTTTGCGTTATTGATATGGCCTTATGCAAATTTTTGCTCTGGCGTACCTATAACATCGATTAATTTAGTAACAACTTTTGCCATCTGGCATTTGAACGAATATTTATTGCAGTTGATTGAGCATCTAGTGCAATCACATTTGAGTGAATAGCACTCGAGTGCTTGTTCTGTCCAGCATTGAACAATCGATTCGGAAATTTCGCCATTAGTTTGCGGATAGAATTCTTCAACTTCGATGTCAAATTTTTTTATACTCATCTAAAATCTTCCCATACTTAAATATCCTATTTAAGTATGGCTTATTTTTCCTGAATTTCCATCGTCTATTTAGTTGAAAATTTATTTATTTATCTCACACAACGAGCCTGTGGCAATGAGTTTGATTTTAAATTGTCGCAAGCATCTGAGTCATTACTACCGCTGCCTCCGTCAATAAATACCGAATTAATTCCAAAAACTTTATGATAGGACGTTAGGTTACTTGATGACGTAGCAGACCAGTAACGAGAATAACCCACACCGCTACCACCAAATGTCATTGATAGTTCATTCATTCTTGTTTCATTATATGTTGGGTTAGAAATTCCGACAGTATTTCCAGGTACATAATCTAGATCAAGCACGTATTGTGTTAAATATGCAAGTTCAGATAGTGTTGGCAATGATTTTCCCGCATCGTCACATGCTTTCAAAGCACCCGCCCAGTAATTTTTTGAGCAATCTGGTGTTCCATCATATGCCCAACTTTCTTGATTGGTAGTTGTAAATGCATTATCCCAACCATTATATCCATCACAAGTATTGAGTGCGGTGATTGGTGTGTCTGAAGTGTCCCAACAAACATCTTCAATCATAATCCCTAACGATGAATTCAATGCAACAATGTCACTACCAACCATGTTTTTACCAGCGTTACCATTCATATCAGCGATAATCGCAACGCATTGGGTAGCTTCTGTTCTATTCAGTCCGCTCTCATAAGGGTCAAGCCATTCACAATCCAAATCATAATTGACGATAGCTTTTGTCCCATCTGCTAAAACTATCCCAACATTATCACTTGTATAATCTCTGTTTAAAATATCCGCAGCAAAATCCTCACCAGTTTTTAAATCTTCTACATAGACTTTTTCATCACATGAGCTTATCGCAACATCAGGAAAACAATCTGTCATATCGGTCAAATCACAAACTTCATTAATTTTTAAATATTTTCCTAATTCTTCGACAAAATCCTCAGCATCTGAATATCCCGTTAGTTTTTCATGAAATCTCATTTGATTCATCGCTTCATAAAGTCGTTCTTGAAACAGTGTTTTTTTAGTGTCCAACGCTTTATATTGATAATTGCTAACTAAATTTGGTATCGTCATCGCTGAAACAACACCGATTATGCCTAATGTAATCAATACTTCCGCCAATGTAAACGCAGAACGCTTCGTCATTGAAACCACCCCGACCTCACGGTCACCCCTCCACAGGAGGGGAATTACTCCCGCTCGAACTCGAATAATCCAAGATGGTTTCAGCATCTCATCACCATGTTTTTGTTCATTCTTGTTCGTTTTCATAAATAATATTCCTTTCAAATTCTCATTAACCATGTGTGTATAAATTATAATAATCAGAAGCATGCTTCGTATTTCTATAAAATGTAACACATGCAGGGTTAATAAGTCAAGACATACTTGGTATTTTTTAAAAAGGTAATAAATGTATGAAATTATACGATGATAAAAAATTTATAGGTAACGTAATTAAAAATGCAAGGAAAAAAGCTGGATTAAACCAAGCTCAACTTGCTGAAAAATTAGGTATGTCAGATAAAAATCTTGGAAATATAGAGAATGGCAAACAATTTCCACAAGTCAACAATTTTTTTAGAATCTTGGAAGAACTAAACATATCTATCGAAAGTTTTGGGGTACAAATTGCATCTAATACAAGTGCAGAAAAAGATAAAATATTTAAAAAAATACTTTCTTGTGATAATAAAATATTAACCGATTACCTAAAAGCGATAGAGTTAGTTGATAACATTTGGTATAAAAAATAATTTAGTTAAAATCGCCATTCATTATATGATCAAAGATTGCTGGATTATATCTATTCTCGACTGCACTAAATGGAAGCACTACACCACCGAATTCTTTTTGAACATTGCGAATAACGTTTAAGGTTTTTGATTTTGGCACATAATCCATTTTTGTTATTACTGTAAAGATAGGCAAGTCATAGGCTTCAACCCATTCACGCATTTGGTAATCGTTTTTTTGGATATCGTGGCGTCCATCGACTAGATGTATGAGTGAAGTGATTTGCTCACGCTCAAGAAGGTATTCTTCCAAGTAGTGTTGCCATTTATTTTGGGCTTCTTTTGAAACCTTTGCGTAACCATAACCAGGTAAATCTGCAAGCATAAATTTATCCATGAATTGAAAAAAGTTTATTAAACGAGTTTTTCCAGGTGTGTTTGAAGTTTTTGCCAATTTTTTATGATTTGCTAAACCGTTGATAAACGAGGATTTGCCAACATTAGAACGACCCAATAGCGGGAATTCTGGTAGCGTATAATTAGGACACTGAGAAAGTTTTTCTGCACTGATTAAAAATTGTGCGTTCATTGATCTAAATTTTGCCATTGCTTATTACCTTTTGTTTTTGTTCTTTCATTTTGTGCCTTATCAGTACGCTTTGAAAAGTGTTGTACATTTTTTGATTATTAACAAATGTTATTTGTGCTTGATTATTCACAAAGTCAACATGCATTGCTGGTTTTTGCGAAAAAATATTGTTTTCGATGCTCACCAATTGGAACAAGCCTTTAGTGAATACACTTAAAGGCTCTGTCCAAAATATTTCAAAAGTTTTGCGAATATCAAATTTTTTCATCTATTATATAATTTTTATCCTATTAATTTCCGCCAAAAAAGTTCAAAAACTTTTGCCAAAATCCAGCATTTTGGGTTTCCGTTCCAGCTTTTTTTTCTAATTTAGATATTTTTTTAGTAATTTCTTCACTATTTTCAGCGTTTGGAGTAAGTGCTAAATATTCACTATAACTATTTAGTGCTTCGCTATAATAACCACCATCTTCACTTGCTTGAGCTTTTAATAAAGCGATTTCTGATGTAGTTGTGAAGAATTCTGTTGCTTGGTTACAAGCCTCTATCGCACTAGTATAATTTTTTTCTGCGTATTGAAGTTTTGCTATTTCAATGAATTTGTCCGCTTTTTTCTCGCAAACTTTAATATAAGCTAACCCATTACCAGCTTCTCTATTGCTTGGATCTTTCATCAAAACTTTTTCAAAAGCCAATTTAGCCGTATCTAATTTTTTATGATAAACCAAGATTTCGCCGACATACAAATCATCTTGAATACTATTACTAAAGTTTAGGACATTTTCAAACGCAAATGTCGCTTCTGCTTCGTTTTCCAAAGTTAAAAACGCTTCCGCCTTAATCAAATTATCCACCAAGTTATCGCTTGATTTTTGCATAATCGTATTAAAAGCGTCTTTAGAAATTGTGCTTTCATTTGTCAATTTAGCTATTTTTAATCTTGCTAAATAAAGTTTTAAATCTTCTGGATTTTGTTCAATTGCATTGTTAATATAATCAAAAGCCATTAATAATTCTTTGTTGCTTAAAGCACTCGCACCTTTTAGGTTTTCTTTTGACATTTCAAAATATGTGTCAGCCAAACCTAAAATAGCATCATCTTTATATTTATCAGAACTTAATAATTTTGAGTAATAATCAACTGCTTGCTCATAATTTTTTGTATTATATGAAAGTTTAGCAATTTTAGCGATGCTTTCCATGTCATTAGCATTAATAGATGCAGCTGTTTTCAGTTGTGCGATTGCAAATTCACGATCAGAGCGATCTGCATAAATGTTTGCAAGATTTAAGTAAGAACTTGAATGTTCTGGTTTGACATTCATCGCTTTTTTAAATGAATTTATTGCTGCAGCTTGATTGTTTTGCTTCAAATAAATTTCACCTTGTAAATTCAGGTTAGGTGAAGAATTTGGGTTTACGTGCAATGAGTCATTTATGTATTTTAGTGCTTTTGAATACTCACCAGATGCCGCTTCAACTTGTGCCATATGATACCAGGCTGTTGGATTGTGTGAGTTCAATTCAATAGACTTCAAAAAATTGCTTCTTGCACTTTTATAATCACCATTCACCAAATCAATAGAACCTAAATTATCATATGCTGTCGCATAATTAGGGTTGTATTTTAGTGCGATATTGAACAAATTTTTAGCATCGTTAACATTACCTAATTTTAATGTCGCAACCCCCATCGCATTATATGATTGGTAATTACTTGAATCAATATTAATAGCGTTAACAAATTCTTTAATCGCAGATTTTAATAAATTTTCGGTATCATTAAGATACTTTGCATCAGATGATGTTTGACGTTTCATATAAATCAAACCTTGAGCGTAATGAACATCTGCATTTTTTGGGTCTTTTGCTAAAAGCTCATCGATTTCTTTTTGAGCAGGATCAAGTTTGTATTGTTTTGCCAATAAGACTGAGCGTAATGCTAATGCTTCGATATCATTAGGATTTGTAGCTATTAATTTATTAAGATTCTTTTCAGCAGTTTTATAATCACCATATTCGATTTGTTCTTCTATTTTTTGATATTCTGTCAAAACTGGTGCGTCTATAGGAATTAAGCTATTTGCAGTATTTTTTTGAACTTGAGCTTGAATTTCTTGTGCCAAGCTTTCTTGTGCTGTTGAAATAACTGTCAATGTAGCGATTGTTGCTATTAATAATTTTTTATAATCCATACTTTCTCCTACTCTTTTATTTTATAATAATCTATTCCATTTATTATAAAAGTATTGTATAATAACTGTATTAAAAAGGCAATAATATAAATGAATGGTTAAAATGGGTATAAATGCTAATTCTAAACAGAATTTAGAAGACTTTAAATCTTATGTGATAGTTGAAAAAAACTTCTCTTTACATACGGCAAAAGCCTATTATAGTGACATTTTAAGCTTTCTTATTTGGATTGATGAACAATCTTGCGAGGATATAACTTATGCTAAAATCCGTGAATATTTGCATTTTATCCAAAAATTCAATTATAAAAAAACAACTATCGCTCGAAAAATCGCTAGTTTAAGAACTTTTTATAAATTTTTGTATCGAGAAAAAAAAGTTGAAACAAACCCTGCCTTAAATTTGAATACGCCAAAGCGTTCAAAATCTTTGCCGAAATTTTTAACCCCTGACGAGGTCGAAAAAATTCTTAATAATGTTCAAATCAACACGCCATCTGGTTATCGCAACCGCACGATTTTAGAACTTTTATGGGCGACAGGAATGAGGGTTTCAGAACTTTCTGGATTGAATTTCGAGGACTTGAATTTAAAAGATAATGAAATCCGTGTATTAGGTAAAGGTTCAAAAGAAAGAATTGTGCTTGTGAGCAACCGTGCTAAATCTTATCTTGAGCGTTATATTGAAACCGCAAGGTCTTTGATACCAAAGGGTTATGATGTTGATACAGAAGAAAAATCACCCGTTTTTATTAATAATACAGGATATCGCTTGCAAACCAAAACTATTCGCAATGTTATTAATGAAATTGTTAATAAAATCGAATTGCCAAAACAAGTTACTCCTCACGTTTTTCGTCATAGCTTTGCTACTCATTTAATAGAAAATGGTGCTGATTTACGTGTTGTTCAAGAACTTTTAGGACATGCAAGCATTTCTAACACCCAAATTTACACCCATATTTCTACTCAACATTTAAAAGATGTTTATAACGAAACGCACCCTCGTGCTTGATGATTTGCATATTAGATGAAAATTTGTTAAAATAAAGCTTATGGAAGAAATAATTGAGAAACTTAAAGATATTGGCTTGAACTCCTATGAGGCAAAGGTTTATTTGGCATTGTTAAAAAAATATCCAGCTACTGGTTATGAAATTAGTAAAATTGCTGATGTACCACAAGCCCGTGCTTACGACACTTTGAAGGCGTTAGAAGCTAAGCATGTCGTTACAAGTTCTGGCGAAAAACCACAAACTTATTCTCCGATAAATCCTAAGGATTTGACCAAAAGATATAAACGAAAAGTTGATAATACAATAAATTATTTAGAGAAAAAATTGCCGAGTGTTAAAGAAAATTATTCAGAACCAATTTTAACACTTTTTACGAGAGAACAAATTTTGTCAAAAGTTGTTGAATTAATTAAAAACACAAAAAAAACATTGTATATCGAAATCCATTCGACAGATCACAAACTTATTGAAGCACAACTTTTTGAGGCTTATAATCGTGGGGTTGAGATAAAAATCGTTGGACACGACAATCTCAATTCTGTTTTTGGCACAATTTATAAAAACGATGGAGCTATTGTTATTGACCAACAAGCTGGTGAAAAAATGATTTATGTATTAGCAGACGATGAAGAATGCATTTTTGGAAAAAGTGCCTCGAAACAGATGGAAAATATTAGTGCAGTTTGGACAAAAAATAAAGATTTGACGACTTTTACAAAAGCTTTTATCGCTAGAAATATGTATTTGGTTGATATTGAAAATAATTTTGGTGAAGATTTAAGATATTTCTATGGACCTGGATTAAAAAAACTTCGTGATAAAGTTTTCTATTAATTGTTTACAAAAATTAACTATGCAAAATAATATAAAGATTGTATGATTATTTTGTAGACAAAATATTGGGTAAGGGAATGGAAAGTTATAGTTTTGAATTGATTTCAGGGCCTATGAGTTGTGGCAAAACTGAAGAGTTGTTGAGAAGAATTAAGCGTTGTATCATCGCTAAGAAAAAGGTGAAAGTCATTTCACCAGAAGTCGATACACGTGCTAAAGGTGATTATATTGAATCAAGAAACGGGCTTTGGCTTGATGCTATCAAGGTCAAACATTCTATTCAAATCCTTAGTCTTGTAAAGTCTGATGATGAAGTTATAGCGATTGATGAATTACAATTTTTCGATGAAAATATTGTTAAAGTTATCACAAAACTTATGGACGATGGTAAAAAGATTATCGGCACTGGGCTAGAATTAGATTTCAAAGCTGAGCCTTTTGGAAGCATGCCTGAATTGATGTGTATTGCAACAAGTGTTCAAAAACTTCACGCTGTTTGCATGAAATGTGGTTGCGAACATGGCACAAGAACGCAAAGATTAATTGATGGCAAACCTGCTGATAAAAATTCACCACTGATTATGATTGGTGGCGATGAAACTTATGAAGCTCGTTGTGTGAAATGCTATGAATTACTTGATGCAAAACTTGAAAAACAAAAACGTGGGCTTAAATTGTTACAGTTTGATCATTAAATTTTTGGACTATTGATTAAAAATTAAAAAAAAGAGGTTGATTATTTTCAACCTCTTTGTGAGTAAAATGTATATTTATAAGTCTTTTTAGCCAAATAATGATTCGAATTCAGCCATTGAAGCTTCGGCATTTGCATAAATCCCTGCTTCATTAATTTTTGTTGATGTTTGCATCACAAAAGCATTAATTCTGTTATAGTTTTCACTTGTAATATATTTATCAAAATTTAAACCTGATAAATCTGCTAATGCTTTTAAATCTTTTTCAGTTTCGCTATCTACTTTGCTTATACCACTTTTAACGCTAACTATATTAACATAGTTAGAAGTCAATAAATCTTCACCGATTTCTTTTGTTTCAGGTGCTACTGTAGTTTCTACAACCTCTTCAGCCTTAACTGCTTCTTCAGCTTTATTTTTTGGTCTAACACCACTTTGCGTGAACCAGGCTGTACTAAATTTGTTAATGTCATTGTTCATTGTCCTATTCTCCACTTTTACTCACAATTATTATTACGGCTAATATTAGCGATAACTTTAATAATTCCACTAAAAACCTCTAAAAAAGCGTTACATATCTTTACACCTATGGACAAATGGTGCGTTCTACGTTATTTTAGTGCAGAAAAGAGGTTGATAACTATCAACCTCTTTGTGAGTAAAATGTATATTTATAAGTCTTTTAACCTAACATAGCTTTTTCAAATATAGCCGTTGAGTACTCTGCATTTGCATATGTTCCAGCTTCATCAATATTGTCAGCAATCATTGTTGTATCATTACTTATTCGTGCATATTGTCCTGCAGTTGGCATTGTTAAATCCATACCTGTAAGCTCGTATATTTGTGCTATATCTGTTTCATCGGCTTTATTTACTTGATTTACGCTACCTTGCCAACCAATAGCATTAGTAAATGTTTTGCCATCTAATAATTCTTCTGTTCCAGTACGCTCAGCCTGTCGAGTTTCTTTACGTTCTGCACGTTCAGCCTGTCTGGTTTCTTTGCGTTCTGCACGTTCGGTTTTTTTCTCTTCACGTGCTTCTGCACGCTCCGTTTTTTCAGCTGGTGTTCTTGTGAACCAATTCGAACTTCCATTACCAATAGTTGTCATTTCTTTTCTCCATTTACTCACATTATATCTATTTTAATATATTTAATAATCTTTTCTTAAAAAGCAATTATTTTAACATATTTGTAATAGTATCTAATGTTTTGTTTTATACTCTTTTTATAAATCCTTTTTGATTTATTTGATTTCCATATTTATATAAAGTATTTTCGTATCTAAAAATTGCGTAAAACGTATATATATTTTACATAATGTTAACATATTGTTACATGCATAGTCCCTGAATACCTTGTTATAACTAGCTATTAGCGGTTATCTGGTGGAAAAACTAGACAAATAGCTAATAGCCAATTGGTGAAGTTTTGTTAAGATTAATATAAAGTCATTGTTTAAAAGGGGTAATACATGTCTAATTATAAATTTGGTATAAATGAGAATAAAGAGTTGACGGAACGTGAATTGATTGTATTAAGAAAAATGAGTATGGGCTTGTCGAATAAACAGATAGCAAAAGAATTATTCGTGACGCATCATACGATAAAGGCTCATGTTAGTGGGATTTATAAAAAATTAGACGTCACAAATCGTGTCGAAGCATCAATGAAAGCTCGTGACTTAGGTTTGTTATAATTTGAAAAAATCCTAATCTTCTTCAAGGCTCAAAACTGCCATGAAAGCTTCTTGTGGAACTTCTACACGTCCTACTGATTTCATACGTTTTTTACCTTTTTTCTGCTTTTCTAAAAGTTTACGTTTTCTAGAGATATCGCCACCATAGCATTTGTCTAATACGTTTTTACGCATAGCTTTAATGTTAGTACGAGCGATTACTCTGCCACCAACAGCTACTTGAATTGGCACTTCAAACATTTGACGTGGAATTATATCTTTTAATTTCGCTGTCAATTTTTGTCCTATATAAAACGAATTGTCATCATGACAGATTACAGAAAGTGCATCAACTATTTCACCAGCCAACATGACATCAAGCTTTACAAGTTTAGAGCGTTTGTAATCTTTAAACTCATAGTCCATACTTGCATAACCCTTTGAGCGTGATTTAAGCTGATCATAAAAATCTGTAATTACTTCTGATAGCGGGATTTCATATTCTAAATTAGCACGAATTGTATCGATATAAGACATATTAATAAAAATACCACGTTTTGATTGTGATAAATCCATTAATGTGCCAACATATTCGTTTGGCGTAATAATTTGTACACGCACATAAGGTTCTTCGATATAATCTCTAACCTGTGGTGCTGGCAAATTAGCGGGGTTGTCGATTTCAATCATTTCACCATTAATTTTATAAACTTTATATATTACAGAAGGAGCTGTTGTAACGAGTGACAAATTGTATTCACGTTCCAAGCGTTCCTGAGCGATTTCCATATGAAGCATTCCCAAAAACCCACAGCGAAAGCCAAAGCCAAGAGCTGAAGATGTTTCTGGTTCAAAAGTTATGCTACTATCGTTAAGTTTTAATTTTTCCAACGATTCTTTCAAATCGTGGTAATCTTCGTTATCAACAGGATACATTCCTGAAAACACCATTGGTAGTGCTTCTTTATATCCATCTAACGGTTCTAGAGCTGGGATATTAGCATGTGTAATTGTGTCACCTACAAAGCGAGTTAATTCTTTAATCGAACCTGCAAAATAGCCAACATCACCACAAACTAGTTCATCAACTTGAACTCTTGTTGGAGTTAAATAACCTAATTCTACGACTTCATATTCTTTACCTGATGCCATAAATTTGACTTTATCGCCAAGTTTCATTTTGCCATCAACTATTTTAAAAAAGCATAATGTTCCTAAGTATTGGTCGTACGCACTGTCAAAAACCATTGCTCTAAGCGGTTTTTCAGTTGTATCGATTGGTGGTGGCACAAATTCAACGACTGCTTCTAGCACATCTTGAATGCCTAAGCCAGTTTTAGCACTAACAGGAATTGCTAATGATGCATCAATTCCTAAAACATCTTCGATTTCTTTTTTTACTCGTTCTACATCAGCAGATGGTAAATCGATTTTGTTAATAACAGGAATGATTTCTAAATCTTGTTCCATAGCGAGATAAACGTTAGCTAGGGTTTGAGCTTCAACGCCTTGAGTAGCGTCAACGATAAGCAAAGCACCTTCACACGCAGCAAGAGAACGTGAAACTTCGTATGAAAAATCAACGTGACCAGGGGTATCGATAAGATTTAGTACAAATTCTTTCCCTTCTTTGGATTTATAATTCATTCGTGCTGCGTTTAATTTGATTGTAATCCCACGTTCACGCTCGATATCCATCGAATCTAAAATCTGATTTTGCATATCTCTTTGTGCGACAGTACCAGTTTGTTCTAACAATCTATCGGCAAGAGTTGATTTTCCGTGATCGATATGGGCAATTATACAAAAATTTCTTACATTTTCTCTATATTTCATAATCTATATCATATCGCAAAAACACAACTTAGCAAGAGTTGATTAAAATTTATAGATATATATTCTTCAAATGCTTGATTTTCAATTCAGGGTTTAGGGTTATGCCGATGACGTCAATTTGATATGACTTAACTTTATTTTCAGCCAAATATAATTCGACACCTGTTTTGATATTTTGATATTTTGTTTTTGTAATCGATTCAAATGGAGTGCCAAAAGAGTTTGAGGTTCGTGTTTTCACTTCAACAAAAACCGTTGTTGATTTGAATTTAGCGATTATATCTATTTCACAAAGTCGAGAAAAATGTTTATTTCTATCAAGAATTTCGTACCCATTTTTAATCAAATATTCACAAGCTAAATCTTCACCGATATTTCCAAGTTTACGATTATTCATCTATCATCAAACCTTCACAGAGCTTAAATCTACCAAACAAAACGACCTCACAATAATTTTGCAGACTATCGACAAAGCATTTGTTATGGCAAAAACCACCTGACAAATATATGGTGTCAGGTTTTTTAGCAAAATTCCAAGCGTTATAAGCGATGCCGTGTATGAACTTTGCAACAGCTATTTTTGCTTCAATTCCGTTTGAGATGTCGTCCATAATTTTTTCTAAACCAAATACGCCACAAGTAACAGCGAATTTTTCGGAGCAGAATTCTAATTCTTCAACTGATAAATCATAAAATTTCAGAAGCATTTCAACGGTTGCACCAGTCGAACTTGCACAAGATGTGTTCCAATCCATATCGTGGAATTTTTTATCCTTAAAGCCTATCCATTTTGCATCACGACTGCCTAAATCCAAAATCGTTGCGTCCGAATTTATTTCGTTTTTACAACCGTTAGCAAGTGCAATAATTTCGTTTTCGTGTACTTTACAATCACTCATATGCCCACAAGTTTTGTCGAATTTCAGCCCTAACTCTTTCAATTTTTTAGATGGCAAAATATAATAATTAAAACCATTGTGAGTTTTAATCAAATATTTTTCATCTATTGGTTTCAAATCTGATATAACTTTTGAATATGTAGTCCCTGCATCTAAATATATCATCTTAACCTCAAAAACGCTTCTATTTTTGTCTTTATTGAGTTGTTAGCAACATCATCAATATCTACGTACAAACCGTTATATTTATCGGCTAAATATTTTGCTAATTGGCATTTCGCACAAAAAGCCTGTGCATAAAAAACAGTTGGAACGCTACTATTAACATACATTTCAGTTTCAATGTCAGCAGGCACTCCCATTTCAGTGCAACGTGTCCAACCATACACATGAGTTTCATCAGGAAATAATTTTAAGATTTCCAAATCATTTGGTGGTACACCCCAAAATCCAAATTTAGCTTCACATTGTACATAATCGCCTAGCCCAACACCTTCATCACAACCTTCTGGAAATTTTGCAATATTACCCATTATGACATTAACCTTGTCAAATAAAGGCATGTTGCTTGTCGATATAAGTGGATTTTTTTTATTATCAATCTCTTCAAAAATACTCTCTACAACATCAAACCCTAAATCCTTTAAAACTTTCGCCACAAACCAGCCACTATCACATTTGTCTTTACCTATCGGAGCAACTATTTTTATCAATTCATCTTTTAGCTCAATAGCGTTGTTTAAAATATTTTTAATAATCTTGCAATAAGATTCTGGCAAAATATGTCTATCAGCATAGCCAAAATCAATGTCTAAATCCAGCCATTCAACATCTGGATATTCTTTTATAATCTGTTTTGAAATTTCAGGGTTGGGATATCCCCAAAAACCAATTTTATTTTTCATAAATAAATCTTAGCAAAAGCATATTTTTGTGTAAACAATATTAAAAGCGGCTCGATTTCAAATCGAGCCGCTTAAAAAAAATAATTTTTAAATCCAACTAAGTAGTTTTTTCTTCGATTGCTACATTGTTGAACAATTCATGATTAATTTCGTTTTCATTATCAGCAATCGCCGCAACGACAACTGTGTCAGATGTGACGTTTACAAGAGTTCTCATCATATCTGTAATTCTTTCAATAGTGAACAAGAACGCAAATCCTGCTACCAATTGTTCTGGACTTAACCCCATACCATTAAGGATTAAGGCAATTGTAATCAAGCCTGCCCCTGGGATACCTGCACAAGTTGAAGATGCAACAATCGCCAACAAGCAAATTTGGATTACCAAGAACGGTGTCAACGCAACCCCATAAGCTTGTGCTAAAAATATTACCGCAACTGTTTGCAATAATGCTGTTCCGTCCATATTTAGTGTCGCCCCAATAGGCAATACAAAGCTTGAAATCTTATGAGAAATTCCTCGCTTTTCACAACACGCAATAGTTAATGGCAAAGTCGCTGATGAACTTGCTGTACCGAATGCAACCATCATCGCTTCTGCAACCGCAGAATAAAGATTTACGATAGAAAGCTTTGAGAAAAATCTCAAGAATAATGGGTAAACAACAAACAATTGAAGTGCAAAACCTATAACTAAAACCAATAAATATTTTGAAATACTTGCAAAAATATCAATACCAAAACTTGAAACAGCACTTGCAGTTAATGCAAAAACACCTGGTGCTGCAAAGAACATAATCCAATCAGTAATCTTCATTGTAGCAGCAAAAACTGATTCAAAGAACGAAACAATCGGACGATTTATTTCGCCAACTTTAGCCAACGCTATTGCAAAAATCAACACAAATACGATAATCGGAACCATATCACCTGTTGATAATGAATGGAATGGATTGCTAGGTATGAAGTTTAAGAATATGTTTAAGATATTTCCTTGTTGTTGTGCCATGGCGTGTGCAACTTGTTCTTGAACAGCTAACGCACTATGATTACTAATATAATGTGCTGCACCTTCGCCTGGTTGCATTAATAATGCTAAAATAGCTCCGATACTAACGGCTGCAACCGTGATAATCCCGTAATAAAATATCATTTTAGTACCGAATTTCCCTAGTTGACGGTTGTCGCCAACACTAGTGATACCAATAATTATGGCTGATACAACCAAAGGAATAACTACCATTTGAATTATTCTGATAAATACTTGACCAATAAATGTTAAAACTTTAGATATCGTTACATAATCGTGCGTGTGTAAAAATGCACCAACCAAAATACCTAAAATAATACCAGCGAAAATGTGCCAATTTCTTTTTATCCCCAAGCCCAATGCTATAAGGATTTGCATATGCAATTTCATATTTTAACCTCTTACTTCTTTTTAAATTACTTGAATATTATACTACTTATTTTGACAAATATCAATTACTTTATGTAAAAATCATTAAAATAGTTGATAAAATTACAAATAAATGATATATTTGATTGTATGGAAAAAGAACAATTTAATTTTTATACAGATAGTTACAAATATTATTTCGGTAGTGACGGAAATACTACTTATGTCAAAGGCTTGCTGAAGCAAAACTTTAAATTCAACAAGCAATTCTCAAAAAAAGAATTGATGCATCTTGATTTTACATTGACATTTTTATCGTATGCAACTTTTTTAATGACAACATTGCTTTTTATATATTACCTTTATGGTGTGTTTTTTAAAAACTATTTAGCATTATCTGAACTGCCTAGCGTGATTTTTGCACTCGTGCTTTCTTTGCCAGTAATCTTAATTATTACAGGTTGTTATTTTGTTATGGATAAAATTTTTAATAAATATTTATCAACTTTTGGTAATTTTACAAAACAAGAAAAAGAGTTTAAAGTCCCTTTTAATATTTCTGAAAAAAATATTGTTGGTGCAAAATTCATGAAAGTAAGATTTTTTATTGAGCTAATTTTTTGTTTTATAATAATTTCTACAATAACAATTTTCGGCGTACTTTTAAGTAATTCTGAAAAAATTATTTTGAATTTAATTGAACAGGGAGATTACCAAAAAGCAAATAATATTGCAACTTTTGCAGAAAATCTTACTCCTGTGTCGTCTATGAATATTGCTTTGACAGCTATAACAGAAGTGTATTTGAAAGATTATGATTCTGCTATTGAACATTTTAAACTGGCAAATAATTATTCAAAAAATCAAATTTATAATGACGATATTGTTTTAGTAAAACAATTATATTTAGAACCAGAAGAGATGCTCAAAAATTATGATGAAGCGATTTTTAATGCCCCAAGAAACATTGATAAGTATTTTTTAATGTATTCAAAAGCTAATTATCTATATAATTTAAAGGATTATAAAAATGCACTTGTTAATTATAATATCTTGATTAAAGCCTTTAAAATCAGTGAAGCCTTGAGTATTAGACCAGAAACTATATATTACAAACGTGGTTTGACTTATAGAAAATTAAACGATAATAATAATTCAAATTCTGATATTCAAATGGCAAAATTTTACTGCCCAGAATGCGATTTTTCTAATTTAGATGTAGACAAATTTAATCTAGAAATGAATTTTGAATATTAAATAATAAATTTATCCTTATAGCTATTGAGTTTTGATTTTTTTTAAAGTATTTTGGTAATACATATTTAAATAAGGGGAATTTATGTTGATATTAGAAGACTTAAAGCAAATTAATGATGTAATAAAAGAGCTTGCAGAATTTGTTCAAAATGATGATACTGTTAAAAATGATTTCAATGAATACATGAAAACTATTGGTGCGATGAATGGGAGCAATACAAATTTTCAATCGGCTTGTTTTAATTATATTTTTGAAAGAAATTTAGGCGAAGACAAAAAAAGTATTTTAGAAATATTTATTAAAAATACAAAAAAAATGCCTAAAGAAACTAAAAACATCGTTAAATCATTGATGAAGTCTATTTCTTCAATATATGAAATCAAAAAAATTCTTAAAAATGGTTTTGAATTAAACAATATAATTAATGAAAAGAATTATAACGTAACGTCTTTGGTCAAAATGTCAGCTTTTCGTGGAATGGGCGTGGGACAATTTGTTGTCGCAAGAGTGTTTGAATTTGAAAAAAATCATTACTTGTTAGAAATTTCTGGCGTTTTACCATCAGCGAAAAAAGATGACGCACTTAGATATTCTGTGGCAAAAATTATCCAAAACCCTGAATTGGTTTATCTTGACAACCCTAAAAAGCAAAAAGAAATTGAGGCTAATATTGCTCACATTTATAAAAAATTCATCGAATTTTTTGATACCGAAGAACTTATAACAACTAACAAATTTGCTGATGATGTAATCGGTATGTTTAATGATTATGCGGAGTTTGACACTAAATCAGATTATGCTGATAAAATTCAAGAGCCTGAAATGTATAATTATTTTGAGGTGTCTGAGTTTAACAATTCATATGACGATTTTTTAGAAAATTCTTTAAGCGGTTTCTCTTCGCACAAAGAAACCTATGATGTTGGCGTAATTTTTGATAAAGAATTAGGTCTTTACGCTGTGCCATTTTTTGGAACATTTAACAAAATTTTTGAAGCAAAAAATTTATCTGAGATTGGCAACTACGAAGAATGTATTAAATATTATTTAGAAAACGACAAATTCTCAGCAAATATCATTAAACGTGTAGCTGAAAAACATTCGAATTTTATGGAAATAATAAACAAAGTTTTAGGCGAAAACTTCACATTAGAAGAGCTTTTAAACAAATACAAAGCTCGTTACATAGAAAATAAAATCTTCTCTTCAACCTCAGTATTGTACCAATCACAAGCATTTTCAAAAACATTAGGTATTATTGAAGAAGAAAGTGAGCGTCCTGAAATCTCATCTGAAGTTGATTTTTCAAATGTTGGTAGAAACGACTTGTGTCCTTGCGGAAGCGAAAAAAAATTCAAAAAATGTTGTGGTGCTAACGCTTAATTCAAAGCCTGCCCTAAAAGCTCTTCAAGAGCTTTTGAACACATACCTATAATATTTTCAAGACTGCCAGTGTAGTGCTTAATATAGCTAGCTGGCATTTCTTGTATCCCATAAGAACCCGCTTTATCAAACGGTTTGAAATTATCTATATAAAAATTTATTTGTTCATCAGATAAGTTTTCAAATTCGACATAACTAGTCGTAGAGTTTTTATAAACTTCATTTGTGCAAGAATTTATAACAACAATAGAGGTGACGACAGAATGTTTTACTGCCGAAAGTTTTTTCAACATCTTGAGTGCATCATTTTTATCTTTAGGCTTACCTAAAATCTCATCATTTAACACAACTATCGTATCAGCACCAATTACCAAAGCTTCTTCATCAAGACTTTGAGCAACTGCTTTTGCCTTTTCATACGCCAAATTCTCTATAAATTCGTAAGAAAAAACCGTCGTCGTATGTTTTTCTTCATACGGGGACGGCACAATTTTGAATTCATAATTCATCATTTTCATAATATCTGCCCTTCTTGGTGAAGAAGAAGCTAAGATAATTTTTCCCATTTTCGCATTCCTTTTCTATCTTTTTTAATACTATATCAAAAAAGTGGAACCGACATATCTTTTATTTTCTGCTGTGGGAAAAAACAGCAAAAAACTGTGCAATGTTATCTATTGCCCAGTTTTTACGTATCTTGCTGATTTTGCATTTATTGCATAACAAGCAATGTTTAATCGTTGTTTCAAGCCTGCCATGTGACGATACATACTTGCATAATCGTTCATAGCGTCCATCATTTTGTGTGGATTAACCATTGATTCCATGTTGTCGTGGTTGTCGACTTTTTCTTGTGCGTATTTTTTAACCAACAACTGGTCAATATAATCCTCAGCTCTTATTGCCATAGGTGTCCTCCCGAATTGAGTGTGTACTTACGTGTTTTGTGTGTACATTAATTATGTACGTATGATTTCCTGTTTAAATTGATTTTCTAAAAAAATTATAGATGTGATTTAATCTCTAAATATTCCTTATGTATATATAAAGTATTTACTCTTAAAATAATTGCTATTTTTGTTAAAAAGATATTAACAAAACTTTACACTAGTTGTGATATAATAATCCTATGGTTAATATAAAGATTATTTCACCGATAAAAAAGCCTGATGATATTGAGGTTTTCGCTAAAAATACTTCTTGTCGTGATTATTATGTTTATTACAAAAAGTTTTTGAATAACAACTTTGAATATGTAAATGAATTTGTGGAAGTTGCTAAGAAAAATGATTGCAAAATTTATATAAATTTCAAACATAACATTACTGAAGAAAATTTGGTTGAGATAAAAAAAATGCTTAGGTTCTTAAAAACTGCTGGAATTGATGGAATTTTTATAAATAGTTTTGCAATTTTAGAAGCGATAAAGGTTTTCAATCTGCCGTTTAGGGTTATTGTTGATTCTTATTTCGATATTCACAATCTTGCTGGAATTGATTTTATAAATAATTTCCATAAGGTTGATGAAGTTATTATTACTGAAGAAATTTATCTAAAAAACATCGCCAAAATCAAGCAATATACAAGATTACCGCTTGCGATTGATAGTGATAATTTGCCATATTGTGCTGAGGATATAAAAAAGCTTCGTGCGATTGATAGTGTTGTAATAAAAGGAAAATTCGCCAATTCTGATGAGATACATGAAGCAATTGAACTTATAGAAAAAATTCTTGAAAAACCTAAGTTATTTAAACATCAAAAATTACCGTTCAAACATGTTCGCAAAAGTATTTATCAAACAAATCATTTTTTAGGTGAAGTTGTTAGTGCTGATGGTAAAGATTTTAAATTCAGCAAACATATTAAAAGTTTTGAGTGGGATATCAAAAAACCTAGAATAAAGACCGATGGCGATTATTCTAAAAAAGACAAATATCATTTGAATTTACGCTTATCTGAATTAGCACATTTAAAAGAATTAGAAAAATTTATTAAAAAAACTGGCGTCAATCCGATATACTCAATTGAGTATGGAGAAATCTTATCGACTAGTGATTTGTCGACAAGTAGTTTTCATGAAATAATCATGAAGGTTAAAAAGTTTTGCGTAAAATATGATATAAAATTCCAGTTATCAACGCCAATGATTTTGATTGAGCGTGATTTTGATAGAGTTTATGAGTATGTAAAACAAATATTGTTAACAACTCCCGCACCATCATCGTTGATTATAAATAACATAGGTTTTTTCTGGACAGCGATTAATGATCCTGACATCAACCATATTCCGATAGAAATTGGTCAGGGAATAAATCTTTTAAATAGTTTATCTATAAAATGTTTAAATAATGTATCAGAGATTTCGACAGTTGATTTTACATCGTTCAGCGAGGTTGAACAGGTTGTAAAAACTATTAAAAAAATTAAAAATGACGTCAAACATAGAAAATATACTATTGCTGGCAACATTCGAGTTCCGAGCTTAGGATTATGCCCACTAAATAATGATAGTGCAATAACCTCACGTCTGTCTTGTAGCGCACCTTGTCACGGTGGTGGGTTTGCCCTTCACGATCCATCTTTAGACAAGCTTTTGCCTTTTGTTTGCGATGGATTTTGCAGAATGCATATGTTTGAGGATACTATTTTAGAGCGATTTGATATGGTTGAAGAATTAGAAAAAGCTGGAGTTAATGAATTTGTATTTGACTTTAGTGCTTTGCATTCAAAATTCGTTCCTGTGTTGTTGAACAAATTTTTTGAAGATTAAAATTTATCTTTAAATTTTTAAATTTGTTATTTATCAAGCTCTTTTTTCAATTGATTAACCAGTTTTCTAATATTATTAATCTTATTCGTCAAGATTGAGTTTGTAGAATTTATTGTTTCGTTTTCAAAATTAACTAAATCAACAAGCTTGCAATCAAGAGCATTTGAAATTCTTATCATCAAATCAACAGATGGATAATTACCACCAACTTCAATGCGACTAATGGTTCTGTCTTCAACAGATACAATTTCAGCTAACTGGCTTTGTCGATATCCTTTTAAAAGCCTATATTGCTTAACTTTCAGGCCAATTTCTTTTTTGTAATCCATTTAAATGTCCTTTTGTAGTTAATGTTAATATAAATTTAAATACGCAAAAACGACTTGACAATTTGTTTTTTGCATGTTAAATTGGACATGAAAATAGGATTTAGAAAGGAATATTATTTATGAAAACGAACAAGAATGAACAAAAACATGGTGATGAGATGCTGAAACCATCTTGGATTATTCGAGTTCGAGCGGGATTAATTCCCCTCCGATGGAGGGGTGGCAACGAAGTTGACGGGGTGGTTTCAATTGCGAAACGTTCTGCGTTTACTCTTGCAGAAGTTTTAATAACCCTTGGTATCATCGGCGTTGTTTCAGCGATGACGATACCAAATTTAGTTAGCAATTATCAATATAAAGCGTTGGACACTAAAAAAACGTTGTTTCAAGAACGACTTTATGAAGCGATGAATCAAATGAGATTTCATGAAAAACTTACTGGATATTCAGATGCTGAAGATTTTGTCGCAGAATTAGGAAAATATTTAAAAATAAATGAAACTTGTGATTTGACCGATATGACAGATTGTTTTCCTGATGTTGCGATAAGCTCGTGTGATGAGAAAGTATATGTTGAGGATTTAGTTACTGGTGAGGATTTTGCAGCAGACGTTCTAAACAGGGATTTTAAAAGTGATAATGTTGGGATAGTTCTAGCAGATGGAACAAAAGCTATCGTTAATTATGACCTAGATTGCGAGTGGCTTGACCCATATGAGAGCGGACTGAATAGAACAGAGGCTACTCAATGCGTTGCGATTATCGTTGATGTGAATGGGAATTCTGGTAAAAACATGGTTGGAAGTGATATCGTTGCACTGAATTCATCGTTAGGCATTAATATTGAAAGTTTAGACGCTTGTTGGGACACTTCTGACACGCCAATCACCGCACTTAATACTTGCGATGGTACAAATACTTGGGATAGTGCATTTAAATCTAGTGCGACATATGCGGGTGACACTAACTATGATATGGGAACAAGCTGTTCTACTAACTATTGGGCAGGTGCTTTAAAAGCATGCAGCGATGCGGGCAAATCGTTGCCTACATTGTCAGAACTTGCTTATTTGACACAATATTTATATGACCTAGATTACACACCTGGGGATACTACTAATATTACTTCAGGAATTACATTTAATG
>JAWXUD010000025.1:0-23668 GCA_044432945.1 Candidatus Gastranaerophilales bacterium | reverse complement strand
TAATTCTTGTTTTCGCTCAAGTGCCTCTGATTGCATATTACTTATCAAACTCGGCATCGTCATCGCCGCCACAACGCCGATGATACCAAGGGTTATCAAGACCTCAGCCAATGTAAACGCAGAACGTTTCGCAATTGAAACCACCCCGTCAACTTCGTTGCCACCCCTCCAGCGGAGGGGAATTACTCCCGCTCGAGCAGACGGTTTCGCTTTCTGCCCCTGCTCGTTTGCATTCGAGTGCAGGGGAATGCGATTGCCACCTTGAACTCGATTTAATAAAGGGTTCTCGTCATGCTGAACTTGCGGATTTTCGGTAGGGTGAGAGAAGCGAACCCGTTTGTTCGAGTGGGACGTTACTCCCACGAGAACCCGAATAATCCAAGATGGTTTCAGCATCTCATCACCGTTAAATTTTTCGACTATGCTATTCCGAAATAAATTCGGAATGACGCTACTTTTGTTCGTTTCTTTTACCATAAATAATCCCCTTTCATTGATTAGTTGTTTTACACATAACATATCCTCTTTCAACCATGACACCTATAGGTGGTAGTTAGCACATTGTCACTGTACCATAATAGGTGGTATGGGTCAAGTATGTTTATCTAAAGAAATAGTTTTATCAAATTTAGCTGAAAATATTAAAACTGCACGTAAAAATCAAAATATATCTCAAGAGGAATTAGCGTTTAGGATTAATTCAGCTAGAAATTTTGTTGGCTGTATTGAGCGTGCTGAGAAATCACCTACTATTTACACATTATATAAAATTTCAAATGCTCTAGAACTTTCATTATCAGAAATTCTTGAAAATGTTGATAGGACTTGAAATTTATTTTTTTTGAGTTATAATATTCAAGTACACTAGAAATCCATTCTGAAAGGTGGTGAAAAAATAAATGGCAGAAATTAAAGTTGGCGAAAATGAATCAATTGAAAGTGCATTGCGTCGTTTCAAAAAGAAAATTCAAAAAGCTGGTATCCTTTCAGAAGTTAAAAAACGTGAAGTTTACGAAAAACCAAGCGTAAAAAGAAAACGTAAATCTGAAGCAGCTAGAAAAAGAAAAGTTTAATTAGATTTAAATAAGTAAATTTAAGAGGCGATAATTAAAAATTATCGCCTCTTTTATATAAATCAATATTATAAAAAACTCTCTTTGCAATAAAGAGAGTTTAGTGTTAGTTATTTCTTTGTGTTAGTTATTTCTTTGTTTTACCAATTCTTTCATAGTATTCTTCGATAAAACCAGTGTTAAAGTTTCCGCTAATAAATACTTCATCTTCAACAATAGCTTGATGGAATGGTATTGTTGTTTCAACACCAGTAACAACATATTCTTTTAACGCACGATACATTCTACGGCGCGCTTCGTTACGAGTTCTACCCCAACAAATTAATTTACCAATCATAGAATCATAGTATGGTGGGATTTGATAATCTTGATAAGCATGAGAGTCAACACGAACACCAAAACCACCTGGTGCTAAGTAACCAGAGATTTTACCAGGGTTTGGCATAAAATCTTTTTCAGGATTTTCAGCGTTAATACGACATTCAATTGCATGCCCTCTCAATATGATATCTTCTTGAGTAAAATCAAGTCTTTCACCTGATGCTACAAGGATTTGTTCACGAACTAAGTCAACATTAGAGATCATCTCAGTAACACAATGTTCAACCTGAATACGTGTGTTCATTTCCATAAAATACCAACTGCCATCATTGTCAAGCAAGAATTCACAAGTTCCAGCACCTTCATAATTAATCGCTTTAGCAGCTCTAACTGCCGCTGCACCCATTTCAGAACGAGTTTTTTCGTCAATCGCTGGTGATGGAGCTTCTTCGATTAATTTTTGATGACGGCGTTGAATAGAGCAATCTCTTTCGCCTAAGTGAACGACATTTCCATATTGATCACCAATGATTTGAACCTCAATATGACGAGGATTTTCAAGGAATTTTTCAGCATAGACATCAGGGTTTCCGAAGAAATTTTTTGCCTCAGTTTGGCACAAATTCATGTTAGTTTCAACTTCTTCATTGGCTCTGATTATTCTCATGCCTTTACCGCCACCACCTGCAGTCGCTTTTAAGATGATAGGGTAGCCGACTTTGTTGGCGAACGCCTTAACTTCCTCTACGGTTTTTAAAATTCCAGTACCAGGAGTTACAGGTACGTTGTTTTCAACCATGGTTTTTCTAGCAGTAGCTTTGTCGCCCATTTTTTTCATAGCTTCGGCACTAGGACCGATAAATTTTATTCCGTGTTTATCACAAATTTCAGCGAAATCTGCACGCTCAGACATAAAACCATAGCCAGGATGGATAGCGTCTGCTCCAGAAACAGTAGCGGCAGAAATGATTGCAGGAATGCTAAGATAGCTGTCTGCACTTTTTGCTGGACCTATGCAATAAGCTTCGGTTGCTAGTCTAACGTGTAGCGAATTAGCATCAGCTTGTGAGTAAATTGCTACTGTAGGAATGCCTAATTCACGGCAAGCTCTAATAATTCTTACGGCGATTTCGCCACGGTTTGCTATTAATACTTTTTTTAACATCTTCCCTAATTACGACTAATAAGTCGCCCTTTCAAATATAAAAAGCGGGAATTCCCGCTTTTTATCTAAAAAACTATTCTTCAATATACATTAAAACTTGTCCAAATTCGACAGGTTGACCGTCTTGAATACAAATTTCAATTATTTTTCCAGAAAATTCTGATTCGATTTCATTCATAAGTTTCATCGCTTCTACGATACAAACAGCATCACCTTTAGCAACTGTTTTACCAACTTCAACAAATGCTTTAGCATCAGGAGATGGTGCTGAGTAGAAAGTTCCAACCATAGGAGAAGTAATTGCTGTACCTTTTTTTATCGCAGCTACTTCAGTTGTTGTTGCAGGAGTAGAAGTCTGTGCAACAGGTGCTTGAGCCATAGGTTGTGCAATAGGCATAGAAGCAACCATAGGGCATTCTTTTCTTAATGTGATAGCTTGCTCACCATCTTCTAAAGATATTTCTGTTAAAGAAGCATCGTCTAGGATTTTAGCTAATTTTTCAATATATTCAACATCAAATTTCATTTTATTTTTCCTTATTTTAATTATACTCTATCAAGATATTCATTAGTTCTTGTATCAACTCTGATAACATCACCGTTAACAACGAAGAAAGGTACGTTAACTGTCGCACCAGTTTCAAGAGTTGCTGGTTTTGTACTTCCGTTAGCTGTATTACCTTTTTCAGCTGGTGGTGTATCGACAACTTCAAGCTGAACTTGGTTTGGCATATCCACACCGATAATTCTAGTTTCGTGCATCAATACTTGAATAATCATATTTTCTTTTAGGTATTTAATACCGTCACCAATTTGGTTTTGTGTTAAAGAAAGTTGTTCATATGAATCATTATCCATCATGATGAAATCCGCACCCTCTTTATATAAATATTGCATCTCACGTCTGTTTAACATCGCTTTTGCTACTTTTTCACCAGCTCTAAAAGTTTTTTCTACAACTTGTCCAGTGATAACATTTTTTAATTTTGAACGTACAAATGCTGCACCTTTCCCAGGTTTTACGTGCAAAAATTCTACTACTGACCAAAGTCCGTGGTCAAGTTCTAGTGTTAAACCAGTTTTTAAATCGTTTACTGAAATCATAATTTCCCCTTTTATAAATATATATAGTCTTTTCCCAATGCTAACACAAAAAAAAATTTTTTCCAAATTTCTTTACAATAATATTTAAAAATGTAAATTTTGTGTTAATATGAATTTAATGAGCGAAGGACAGATTTTCAAAATTCATTCGGATTTTTATTACGTTGATGATGGCGTTACTTTTTTTGAGTGTAAAATTCGTGAGGTTTTAAAGAAGCAAAAACAAAAAATTCTTGTTGGTGACTTTGTTGAATTTGATAATGGGGTTATTAATAAAATCCTACCGAGAAAAAATTATATTTCTCGTCCTAGTGTTGCCAATATTGATCAAATTATTATTGTTTCAGCGTTAAAAGAGCCTGATTTGGATTTGAAACAACTTAATCGTTACATCGCTTTGTCTAAGTTTTATAAAATTGATATTAAATTATGTTTTAATAAAAGTGATTTAGAATTCGATAATGAGATTAAAAAGAAGATCGAAGATATTTATAAGCCTTTAGGGTTTGAAATAATTATAACCTCAGCTACTGAACATTCTGGCATCAAGGCTTTTGAAAAATTGCTAAATGGCAAGATTAGCGTACTTTGTGGAAATTCAGGTGTTGGGAAATCTAGTTTGATTAATTCAATAAATCCCAATTTTAAGTTGCGTGTGAATCAGGTGAGCGAAAAAACTCAACGTGGAACTCATACAACTCGTCATTGTGAGATTATAAAAATCAGTAATAATGCGAGAATTATTGACACCCCTGGGTTTTCAAATGTGCGATTTGATTTTTTATTGCCAATTGAGGTAGATTCTTTATTTGACGAGATTTTTGTATATAAGCAAAATTGTAAGTACTCTGATTGCTTACATATTAACGAACTCGACTGTGATGTTTTGGCAAATATTGATAAAATCGATGCTTCTCGTTATGAGAGTTATTTGGATTTTGTTAATGAGGCAAAGGATTACAAGGAAAAAGTTAAATATGAAGGACGCAAGGTGGAGCAATCACAAAAAATAGTTAATAACAAGGCTATGGTAAAAATTAGTGAAAGAAAACGTCAAAGTGCAAGAAATAATTTGAAAGCACAGGCTAAATTTGAGGATATTGATGAATAATTTAGCTGAAATGATTAATGAAAAATTAGATGAGTTTTTACTTATTAAATATCCTGAAAATATATTTAGAGCGATGAAATATACTGTGATGCTTCCTGGCAAACGTTTACGTCCGATTTTGTGCCTAGAGGCTTGCAGAATGTTTGGCGGAGATTATGATGATGCTATAGCGACAGCGTGTGCTATTGAAATGCTTCATTCGCAGACTTTAATCCATGATGACTTGCCTTGTATGGATAATGATGATTTTCGCCGTGGAAAACCTACTAATCATAGGGTATTTGGTGAAGCTAACGCAGTTTTGGCTGGTGATGCTTTATTGACTTTTGCTCCTCAGATTATCTTAAAAAATTCGAACTTATCTAGTGATAAAATTATAAGAATAATGGCAGAATACTTTCAAGCTGCAGGGGCTTTTGGCGTAATATCAGGGCAGGTTGTTGATATTGAATGCGAAACAAATTACCCAAAAAATCCTAAGGAAACGCTTGAATTTATTCATAAACACAAAACTGGTGATTTGTTTAGTTTGGCACTTCGAACTGGAGCTATTATCGCTGATGTTGATGTGGAAATGCTTGATTTGATTACAATATTTGCTCAAAAATTAGGGCTTGCGTTTCAAATAGCAGATGACATATTAGATGAGGTTTCTACTTTTGAAAAAATGGGGAAAACTTTAGGTAAAGATAAAGCATCGAATAAGCTTACTTATGTTAGTTTGTATGGAATAGATTGTGCTTGTGAAAAATTGAATTTATTGATTGAAGAATGTCTAAATATTCTTAATGATAACAATTTGAAATCGAATATTTTTGAAGAAATTTTATCAAAAATTGAAAAATCGATTGTTGTTCAGTAAGTATTTGTAAAAATAAATTTACATAATAGCAAAAAAAAAAATTCACACTACTATATAAGAACAAATAGAATATTTCTAGGAACGAAATGAAAATAAATTTACCCAGTCCAGCTACTGCTATAAAAAGTTTAGCTGAGGTTAAGAATAATTATGTCGAAGAACTAGTTTATACTGCACGTCATAAGCAAGCATACCTTTATACTGAGCGTTTTTTGAAGGGTGAAAATTCATTGAATGGTTATTTACATGATAGTGACAAAATGGTGATGTTTGGGTTGGGCATGAAGCGTGATACGGTTCGTGGAATTCATCGTGATATTTCTTCTCATCACCCAAAATATGATTATGTGCCTGAGCCACCGTTAAAAAATACTGTCAAAAACCCATTTGCGATGTTGTGTGATTTGATGTGCGGACAGATCACAAAAGAATATCAAAAGCATGGTGCAAAAGAATTTTACTTTGAGCATGCACCTTATAAACCTGTTGAGGGGTTAGATGACATGTTTGTGAAGTATTCTGATAAAATAGATGAGTTTCAAACGAAAATAGATGAAGGGCATGAAGCACGAAGATTTGTTGATGTAATGGTTGAATTAGTCAACGAAGTTGGTAGCTCAATGCAAGCAAAAAATACATCAAGTCAGATTGCAAATAAATCGCAAAAATCAAAAAATCCTTTTACAACTTTATATAATAAAATATTTAAGCCTAAATTTGAAGACGTTCACTAAATTACAGGAACATCAACAGGATTGATTAAAATTACTTTTAAAACTTCGTTTTGTTTTAAAATAACGTCCTCACCTTTTTTGATAGCATTAGCGACTCCGCTATATACGTAATATCCTGCACCGCCTATGCCACCGCCTATGGCTGATACAGGAAGCGTTATTATACGCCAATATCCGCCACCGACATCTTCAAAATTATCATTACCCCAATCTACAGAAGTTTTAACGATGTCTTTTGTTGTTTCCCAAGAATTCCCCATGGCGTCAGTATACCCACGAGTTGTCGTAATACCACCGTCATAAGTCATATTTGTCTGACCAACTACTGACATTGAAATTGGTAAATGTCTTCCATTAGGTGCTACAATATGATCAAAATCTAAATACATTATTGCACCTTGCGATAGACGTTTTGCTGGAACGATTTTCTCTACAGTCCCACGGATTAGTGAACCTTTTGGTAATATCGTTTCATAATCAGTTTTTTGATCTTCTAATAATAATGCAGAAAAAGATATGCCACTGAACGCACTATTTGACGTTATTGGCTCTGATAATTGAATTGAAAACTCAGTACCTGCAGGAATTCTCTTAGTTTTTGCATTAGCATCAAATGATGCTGCAATTGAATTTTGTCCAATTAATATTAATGACAATAATAGTGTGCATAGTTTAAATTTCATTGTTTTTCTCCCATATTACCTTTTATATAATATATCTTTTTTTATTAAAAGGCAAGTGATAAATATATGTTAATTTGAAATTTACAATTTGCCTAATTAAATAGATTTTGATAACATTTAGGCATGTCAGATTTGGAAAAAATTAAAAAATTACAAAGTATTTTAAAGATTAGCAAAACTAACTATCAAGTGAGAAGAGAATTAGCTGTTTTACTTCTAAATAAAGGGTTTAATGAAGAAGCACTTGCTCAATTTTTGTACTTGTCACGAATTTTTTCTGATGATGCAGGGATTTTTTATAACTTAGGCATAACTTATGAGAAATTGAAGAATTTGGATAAAGCTGCAGAAGCATACAGAAATGCTTTAGATATCGATATTAATGATATAGATTCTCATTTCAATCTTGGACTTGTTTACATAGATAAAAAAGAGTTTAGCAAAGCGATAGAGCATTTGAAGATTGTTTTAATTTGTGATGAAGAGGATTGCAATGCTTATTTTAGCTTGGGGTTGGCTTATTTTAAATTAAAAGAGTACTCTTTAGCAAAAGAAAACTTAATTAAGGCAATTGACCTGAATTGCGATGATATTTATGCACATTTTTATTTGGCGAATATTTATAAGGACGAAAATGAAATAGAATTGGCAATAGAAGAATTTAACAAGGTTCTTGAAATTTCAACAGATTATAGTTGGGCATATTTTAATTTAGCATCGATTTACTTTGAACAAAATGATTTTAGTTCTGCGATTAATTATTTAGATAAAACTTTAGAGTATAATCCTAAGGATTTAGAGGCATATAAGATTTATGTAAAAATTCTTATGGGTGAAGAAAAATATGATGATGCGATGCAGATTATTGATAAAGCAGTTAAGAATTGTCGTGATATTGGTGATTTATATTACATTAGAGCAAAAATTTATATGAAGAAAAATAATATTGAAAGAGCTAAAAAAAACTTAGGTAAAGCTTTGAAATTCTATGCTACTCTTTCACTTAGCCCAAAAGATGTAAAAAAAGAGTTAGATAGTATGCAATGATTTTTGTTTATGTTAAGGTAATTGTATAGATTTACCTAATATAAGGATACAAAATTATGAAAATGTCAAAATTATTTGTGCAAACTATGAGAGAATTTCCATCAGATGCAGAAGTTGTTTCTCACAAAATGCTTGCACGTGCTGGATATATCAAAAAATTAACATCTGGTGTTTATAGTTATATGCCTTTGATGTGGCGTGTTTTGAAAAAAGTTGAAACGATTGTGCGTGATGAGATGGATAAAGCTGGTGCGCAAGAATTATTGATGCCATTTGTTCAGCCTAAAGAATTGTGGGACGAATCAGGTCGCTGGGAAGTCTATGGCAAGGAATTGATGCGTTTAAGAGATCGTCACAATCGTGATATGTGCTTAGGACCAACACATGAAGAAGTCATAACGGCAATTGCACGTGATGGGTTGAAATCATATAAGCAGATGCCAGTAAATTTGTATCAAATTCAGTCGAAATTCCGTGATGAAGTTCGTCCTAGATATGGTCTGTTAAGAGGACGTGAGTTCATTATGAAAGACGCTTATAGCTTTGATATTAGTGAAGAAGGATTAGATGTTGAATATGAAAATATGGCTCAGGCTTATAAAAATATATTCAATCGTTGTGGATTAGATACAAAAATGGTTCAATCTGATTCGGGTGCTATCGGCGGAAGTGTTTCTCATGAATTTATGGTTATCACAGAAACTGATGCTGGTGAAAACGATGTTTTTTATTGTAATAATTGTGATTATTCGGCTAATTCAAACCATGCAATATCAAATTTGATTGAAGTTGAAACAGATGGAGCAAAATATTTTAGCAAAACAGAAATTATTGATACACCTCAAACGCATACGATTGATGAGCTTTGTGAATTTTTAAATATACCTTCAACAATTATTTTAAAATCTATTGTATACATTATCGACAAAAAACCTGTTATAGCTTTGATAAGAGCAGATAAAGAGATTGAAGAAACAAAATTGATGAATGCTGTTGGCGGTATTGATATTAGAATTGCGACTTCAGCCGAAATTGCTGAGCTGATGAATGAAAAAGGTTTTGATGCAGAAGTTGGATTTATCGGTCCTAATGGAATGAGTGATGTCAAAATTGTTGCTGATAAAACAATAAAAGATATGAAGAATTTTGTTGTTGGTATAAATAAGACTGACAAACATTTAGTTGGTGCTAATTTATCAGATATTGTTGAAATTAATGAGTATGTTGATATTCGATTAGCTAATAAAGGTGAAATTTGTACACAATGTGGAGCTGAATTGCAAGTTACAAAAGGTATTGAAGTTGGTAATATTTTCAAATTAGGTACTAAGTATTCAAAACCAATGAATGCAGTGTATTTAGATAAAAATGGAAAAACTCAACCTTATGTTATGGGGTGCTACGGGATAGGTATTTCTCGTACGGCTGCAGCTGCTGTTGAAGCACATTATGATGAATCTGGGATTAAATGGCCTTTAGCGATTGCACCTTATCATGTGGTTATTGTACCTGTAAACATTAAAGATGAGTTGCAGATGAAAGTTGCTAATGATATGTATGAACAGTTGAAAAACGCTGGTGTTGAAGTAGTGCTTGATGAGCGTGATGAGCGTGCAGGGGTTAAATTTAAAGATGCTGATTTGATAGGCTTTCCGTTTAGAATTACAGCAGGAAAGACTTTAGCTGAGGGTGTTGTTGAATATAAAATCAGAGAAACTGATGAAATGAAGCAGGTTGCTCCAGAAGTCGCTGTTAATGAGATTATTGAAGTTATTAAGAATAAATTAGGATAGTAAAATATTCAGATATTAAAATAAAAAAGCTAGCAGTTCTTTAAAGATTGCTAGCTTTTTAAATGTCGATGGGGGGAGTTGAACCCCCACAGCTTTCGCCACATGCACCTCAAGCATGCATGTCTACCATTCCATCACATCGACAGGTTCTTGTTAATAATAACATAAAACATTTATTTGTAAATTTGAAATTTATATTTTCTATGCGATAATTTTAATATGCAAGAAAAAATTAAAATCAAAGGTGCAAAAGAACATAATCTTAAAGATATTTCATTAGAATTGCCCAAAAATGAGTTGATAGTTTTTACTGGGGTTTCAGGTTCTGGGAAAAGCTCTTTGGCTTTCGACACGATATTTGCTGAGGGGCAAAGGCGTTATATCGAAAGTTTATCGACTTATGCAAGGCAGTTTTTAGGGCAGATGGATAAGCCAAATGTGGAATACATTGATGGGCTTTCTCCAGCGATATCTATTGATCAGAAATCAACTAGCAATAATCCACGCTCCACTGTAGGTACTGTTACTGAAATTTATGATTACCTAAGGCTTTTATACGCTCGTGTTGGGACACCGTACTGCCCTAAATGTGGCGATGAGATTAAACCTCAAACAATTGACGAAATCGTTAATAGCGTTTTGCAATTAGGTGAGGGGGTTAAAATACAAATTTTAGCTCCTATTGCACGTGGCAAAAAAGGTGAATTTGTTTCAACATTTGAAGAGTTGCGTCAAGAAGGGTTTGCACGTGTTAAGGTTGATGGTGAGGTTTATAATCTTGATGAAGATGAGATTATGCTTGATAAGAATAAAAAGCATACTATTTTTGTCGTAATAGATAGAATTGTCCTCAAAGAAAGCTCACAGTCACGTATTGCTGATAGTGTACAAATCGCTTTGCAAAAGGCTGATGGAGTTACTGTAATTGATGTTATTGGTGATAGAGAAATAGTTTATAGTGAAAAATTAGCTTGTGCAAAATGTAATTTAAGTTATGAAGAGTTAGCACCTCGTATTTTTTCGTTTAACAGTCCATATGGAGCTTGTGAAAGATGTTCTGGTATTGGAGTTGATTTTGAGGTTTCGCCAGATTTAGTAATTCCCGATAAGGCTAAGTCCATTAATGGTGGTGCGATTTATCCTTGGGACAAATCTTCAACAAATTATTATAAGGATATATTGAGCAGTGTGTCATCACATTTTGGGATAGATTTAGATATTCCGTTTATGGATTTATCAGTAGAGCAACAGGACGTTATTTTATTTGGCTCGAAAGACTTGGTAAAGATGCGTGTCAGAGGTTTTGCGACAAAGCGTTATGAAACGAGGTGTCAGCAATTTGTTGGTGTTGTGCCATATTTGATGAAGAAATATCAAGAATCAGACGCTGAATATTGGCGTGAGGAAATAGAAAAGTATATGGTCACAAAACCTTGTAGCAAATGTGATGGAGGAAGGTTGAAGCCTTTTCCGTTAGCTGTTAGAATTCTCGATAAAAACATATTTGAGTTTACGCAGATGCCAATTGATGAGGCTTTGGAGTTTGTTTCAGGTTTATACTTAGAATTGAGTGAGCATAAAATGTTTATTGCAAAGCAGATATTAGACGAAATTCGTGGAAGATTAAAGTTTTTAAACGATGTTGGTTTAAGCTATCTAAACCTGGCTAGAATGGCAGGGACATTGTCTGGTGGTGAAGCTCAAAGGATTAGGCTTGCGACACAAATTGGTAGTGGTTTGTCTGGTGTTTTGTATGTGCTTGATGAGCCTTCTATTGGACTTCATCAGCGTGATAACGATAGATTGATAAAGACACTTATTAGATTGAGAAATATGGGTAATACGCTTATTGTGGTGGAACATGATGAGGATACGATTAGAAATGCTGATTATATAGTTGATATTGGTCCTGAGGCTGGAGTGAATGGCGGTAAAATAGTTGCTAAAGGTTCAATTGAGGATATTATCGCAAAGGATAAATCAATTACTGGTAAGTATCTTAGTGGTGAATATTTTATACCTGCTCCTAAAGAAGTTCGTGAGGGCAATGGTAAGTATTTGACGATCAAAAATGCTCATAAGAATAATTTGAAAAACCTTGATTTGGAAATACCTTTAGGGAAAATAGTTACTTTTACTGGGGTTTCAGGTTCAGGCAAATCTAGTTTGATGCAGGATCTAATTTATCAGTATGCAATTCATAAGCTTCGTGGAAATAAGCCCAAACCGCAAGGTGTTGATGAAATATTAGGTTTTGAAAATATTGATAAGGTCATTGATATTGATCAATCTCCAATAGGTCGCACACCTCGTTCAAATCCTGCGACTTATACTGATGTATTTACAAATATTCGTGAGCTTTATGCTAAAACTAATGAGGCAAAGTTGCGTGGATACAAGCAGGGCAGGTTCAGTTTTAATGTTTCAGGTGGACGTTGTGAGGCGTGTAAAGGTGACGGGCTAGTTAAAATCGAGATGAATTTTTTATCTGATGTTTATGTAAAATGTGATATTTGCAAAGGAAAACGATATAATCGTGAAACTTTAGAGGTCAAATACAAAGGTAAAAATATATCTGAAGTACTTGATATGAGCGTGAAAGAAGCTTTAGGATTTTTTGAAAATATACCAAAGATTAAAAATAAATTGCAGACTTTAAATGATGTTGGACTTGATTATATTAAACTTGGTCAAAGTGCGACAACTTTGTCTGGCGGTGAAGCCCAAAGGATTAAGCTTGCATCAGAATTGAACAAGCGAGCTACTGGAAAAACGCTTTATTTATTAGACGAGCCATCGGTAGGGCTACATTGGCACGATTTGGATAAACTCATAAAAATCTTGCATAAACTTGCAGATCAAGGAAATTCAATATTGATAATTGAACATAATTTGGATTTGATAAAAGTATCAGACTATATTGTAGATTTAGGTCCAGAAGGAGGCAATGGTGGCGGTGAAATCGTTGCTTTAGGTACACCAAAAGAGATAATGAAATGCAAAAAATCATTTACTGGACAATATCTGAAAAAGATGAATTAGACTAAAACGGCAGTTTTAATTTCGCCATTACCTTGTAAAATAATTTCGGTTTCCTTACCGTTTTCTTCTAGAATAAGGCGAGTATTTTTGATGTCATTTTCTATAAAATTGCTTACTTCTTTTACTTTTAAATCGTTCATTAAAACACCTTTCAAATTTATACACTATAATAATAACAGATTTTTCTAATAAATCAACTAAAACCCGTGCAGGAAAAAAGTTGCTATAATTGCAATTGTTGATATTAGTTAGTATAATCGCTTTATGAATATAAAAATTATAGCGTTGGGTAAAATCAAAGAGAATTTTTTAAAAGATGGTATTAATGAGTTTTTAAAACGTTTGAAACCTTACTCTAGTGTTGAGGTTGTTGAGTTACAGCCAATCGAGATAAAGGACGAAAATCTAATATCAAAGGTTTTATCTCAAGAAGGTGAAAAGATTTTGTCGTATGTGAAACCACATTCATTTGTTGTTACGTTAGAGATTGAGGGCAAAATGTTTTCCTCTGAAGCGTTTGCAGAAAAAATTAGTGAATTGGCTAATGCTGGCACTGCGGAATTGATTTTTGTCATTGGTTCGTCTTGTGGCATATCTCCGATTGTTTCTAACCGTGCTAATTTAAAAATGAGTATGTCTAAGATGACTTTTTTACATCAGTTTGCAAGATTATTGCTTGTTGAGCAAATTTATAGAGCGTTTAAGATTTTGAAAAATGAAACTTATCATAAATAATATTTATTAAAGTTAGTTTAAATGGTGTAATAAATTTTTCTGCTAGCTATGTTATAATACAAGAAAATAATAAGAAAAGAGGTTAACATGGCAAAATTTGAGTATAATTTATCGTTAGAAGAGCTAGAAAAACGTACACATAAGGATTATTTAGTAACAAAAAAAATGTTAAAAGTTGATGCTGATGAATATTTAGCACTTGATGATGGCGATAAAGAAGCATTGAAATATCTCATTAAAGCTGCTTATATTTTAGAAAAAATAAACATGCAAATTGATTGTCATCATAATTTAGAGTTTAAAGCATTTTTAGAAAATGAAATAGCTCAAGGTTGCGAGCAGGCTCGTTTAACAAAGATTTTATTTGATGCTCAAAAAGGAATGAATGCAATTGACACCATGTCAACAAAGATTAACCTAGCAAAAGGTATTGTTGAATTTGCTGGTAAAGGAGCTTATCCTGAGGATTTATCAGTCGAGGAGTTTCATGCAATTATTACAAAAATGGTTAAATCAGCTAAAATAGAAGAGGTTAAAAATATATTAACAGGACGTTCTGTCGTTGAGAGATGCGGTGACGAACTTGTTGGAATAGATTACATTGACAAGTTTAGTGAAGATTTTTCTAAGATGGCTGACTTGATAGACAAGGCTTCTGAATATTCAACAAACGCTGATTTTAATGAGTATTTAATTTTGCAGGCAAAAGCGTTGAGAACTGCCGATGCGATGTTAGATGCTTATGCAGATAAAAAATGGGCAACTTTGCAAGATACTCCTCTTGAATTTACAATTACTCGTGAAAACTATGAAGATGAGATGACTGGAACTATTGCTGAAAATGCTGAGCTTTTAAAATTATTAGATGAAAGTGGTATTTCGGCTACACCTAAAGATTTTTTAGGTGGCAGGGTTGGAATTGTTAACAAAAAAGGTACTGTAGCGTTATTAAAAATTAAAGATTATCTTCCAACTTTGGCTAAAAATATGCCGTTTGCAGATGAATATGAGCAAAATATTTCCGCAGATAAAGAGGCAAATCAAACTATGGTTGATGTCGATTTAGTCGCTGTAACAGGGGACGTTGGTGAGTTTCGTGGAGGAATAACTTTAGCTGAAAACTTGCCAAACGATGACAAATTATCTTTGACTATCGGGGGCGGTAGACGAAACGTTTATCACAGACAAATTCGTTTTGTTAGTGATTACAAAAAGCTTCAAGAGCGTTTAGATGCCATTTTGGTAGAAGAACAACATAAATATTATAATAATGAGGCTGATCATTGGTTTACGATAGGACATGAAAACGCACATTCACTCGGACCTAAAAAAGCATGTGAGACTTTAGGTAAATATAGAAATATTATCGAAGAAAATAAAGCAGATATGGGTGCTTTGGCATTTGTTGATTTGTTGACAGAATTAGGTATGTACACCAAAGAAGAGCAATTACAGATTATTGTAACAACTATTGCAGATAATTTCTTGAAATCAAAACCGACACTAAGTCAGGCACATAGAGTTCGTACAGTTATGCAGAACAAATATTTTGCAGAACGTGGTGGTTATGAATTAATTGATGGCAAAATTAAAGTTAATATTGAAAAAGTTGTTGAAATTGCTAAAGAAATGTTATCTGAAATCGTTCGTATCCAGATTAACGGTGATTTTTTAGAGGCTGAAAAATATGTTAATGAGCATTTTGTTTGGACTGAAAACATGAATGTTATAGCTGAGAAGCTTCAACAAATTAATAAATCGCTAAATGGCAGAACTGAAAGCGAACTTGCTGAAAAACTTTTGAGCATGTAGTTATATCAATCCATTGGTTGATAAGATTTCCATAAACTGGCTGATGCTTATAGTATAAAAGAATATTATATTATTAATGTATAAGAAGGATTAGGGAAATGTTTAAAAAGATTTTATTTATATTATTAGTAATGATTATTAATTATAATGTAGCAAGTGCTAACGACTTGAATTTTTTAAATTCAGTAGTGTTAGGACAGGGTGAAAATGGCTATCAAATAGTTTTGCGTGCAGATAGTTTATCAAAGGTTAAGAAAACTATTGAGGCAAATGATAAAATAGTCTTAACACTCTCTAATATCACTACTTCAAATGATACTAATACAGTTTATAAGGATATATCAGATATAAATGGTGTTATTGTTGAGAACGTTGGTAATAATAGTGCTAAAATACATATTCATGCACCAAAAATATCAAAAGCCAAAATATTCTTTGAAGTACCAAATTCTGCACCGATTCTTGTTAATGATAATTCATTTTCTACAAAAATTCTGTGGACAATTTTTTCATTGCTAATTTTAGCTTTAGTTACACGTTCAGCTAGAAAGAATAAGACTGATGATATTTTATATAATTATGAACAAAAGGTTATTATAGATAGAGAGATGACTATGTATAATAATTTACGTCAAGAAATTAAGTTTGCTAGAAAGATGCCTGTAATGAACTACAATCCTCGTGAAAGGGCATATATGAGCAACTCGTTAAACAAAGGTAGAACGATTAGAGAATATAAAAACAATAACAAATCGTTTGTTTAACAAAAAAAATCATAAATTATTTTCCAGCTCACTAAGGTGAGCTTTTTTTTGTATAAATTAATATATTAGGTAATGCTTTATCATGAAGTTAAAGTAATAATAAGACTGTATAAAAGGAGATTAGATAATGTTTGATTTGTATGTAATGGAAACTTGTCCATATTGTAGAAAAGTTATGGATTTTTTAGTAATGAATAATATTGAATATAATAAATTTGATGTTGCATTACAAGAAAATTTAGATAAATTAGTTGAGTTAGGTGGCAAAGCTCAAGTGCCGTTTTTGGTTGATGGTGATAAAATGATTTATGAATCTGATTATATCATTGAATATATCAAAGAAAAGCAATAAATTATTACGCATAAAAAAGCGAGCTGTTTTTAATAAAAACAGCTCGCTTTTAACTATATATTTATAATTAGTATCTATAGTGAGCGAAAGCTTTGTTAGCTTCAGCCATTTTGTGTGTATCTTCACGTTTTTTAACCGCTGCACCTGAGCCGTTTGAGGCATCAATTAGTTCATTAGTTAATTTATCGATGAAAGATTTTCCACCACGTTTTTTAGCAGATTCAATCAACCAAGAAGATGCTAAAGCAAAACCACGATCAGTTTTAACTTCGATAGGCACTTGGTATGTAGAACCACCGATACGTCTAGCTTTTACTTCTAGCAATGGAGTTGCGTTAGTAAGAGCTTTTTGGAAGATTTCAATAGAATCTTCATTAGTTCTTTCTTTAATTTTTTCTAATGTTGCATAGAAAATTTTCTCAGCGATTGATTTTTTACCACGACGCATAATGCGGTTGATGAATTTTGAAATATCAACACTGTTATAAATTGGATCCGCTAAAGGGATTCTTCTTTCAGGTTTAGAACGTCTAGACATTATTTCTTACCTCCTTTAGCATTCTTTTTAGCACCATATTTAGATCTGCTTTGTTTGCGATTAGCAACACCAGCTGTATCTAACGTACCACGTACGATGTGATATCTAACCCCTGGAAGGTCTTTTACTCTACCACCACGAATAAGAACAACACTATGTTCTTGAAGGTTGTGACCGATACCTGGGATATAAGAAGTTACTTCAAATCCGTTAGTTAAACGAACCCTTGCAACTTTTCTCATAGCTGAGTTTGGTTTTTTAGGTGTTGTTGTGTAAACCCTTGTACATACTCCACGTCTTTGAGGGCATTCCATCAAAGCTGGAGATTTTGTCTTGTCAATAAGCTTTTTACGCTCTCTGCGTACTAGCTGATTAATTGTAGGCATTGTTTTTCTCCTTAATGCTGTTTTGTTAACTACACTTGCTACTTGAACCGTCAAATCCAGCACGAAAATTTCGGCTAAGCGTGTACATATATTTAACTATAATCAAAAATAATTGTCAACTAATATTGTTTTTTTATAAAATATATTGTATAATTATGTAATGAGAAATATGAATGAGAAAGTTAAAAATATAATTGGTTATACATTATCGACAATTTTTGTAGTTGCATTGGCTTATTTTATACTTCAATCGTCATCTATAAATTTTACTTTTGATAAAAAAATTAAATATTTTTTCAAGAATAATGCGACTTTTAAAAATTTAGCAACTAATGATTTTGATATTTTTATATTGCCATCTAGCACTAAACCTAGAAATCTATCTGATCGGGTTATAGAGGGTATTAAATATTATAATTCTTGGAAAAATATTTTAAATACTAATAAAAAAGTTATTTTTTATGCATATGATACAAATTCTGATGGGTTAAGATTGAATGATAAAATAGTTGATTATGTTGATTCTAATAAAGGTTCTTATATGATTTATAATTTTACTAATAAAAAATTCGAATCGTTGAATAAGGCATATGATTATGGTCAATTCAAGATTTGTAACTCATTAGCAACTTGTAATAAACAAAGGACTAAAGCGGCTAATCATTCAGAAGCATCGTTTTTTCTAAAATCTTGTGCCGATAATTTTTGTATTATAAACCCACGTAAAAAAGAATATATTATAATTAAAGATAAATCAGTAGCTAATGTTTTAGGGGTTTTGGCTAATTATAAAAGATGGTGATGGTAACAAACAAATGGGGTATATATGTATTTTGATAGAAAATGTAAAATAACTTTCATAAGCCATGGAGCAACGATTTATTCTGATGAATATCGATACTCTGATAATATCAATTATCCACCATTAAATGATGCTGGGCAACATGAGATGGAAAAAATGGTTAATTTTTTAAAGAAAAAAGGGATCAAAAATGATATAATTTATTCTTCGCCTTCGGCTTGTAACGTCCAAAGTTCTCAAGTTGTTGCTGGAGCTTATAAACAGAAAATAATTATCAAAAATGAATTAAGACAAAGAGCCTGTGGCGATTGGAATGGTCTGACACTAAATCAAATTATTGAAAAAAATCCTAATGAAGTGCAAAATATTTTTCTTGAACCAGATTTGAAAATAGGTGAGAGTTGTGAAAGCCTGAATGAATTTATAAATAGGATTAGCAACACAATTGAAGAAATTGTAAATTCAAATACAGGTAATAGGGTTATTATCATAACCCACCCTGAGGTCATTCAGGCGGCCATTATAGCGTCAATTGACTTGCCAGTGACATCTATGTCAAGATTTTATATTAAAACTGGTACGGCAACACAAATTACCTATTATAACGGCTGGGCTAGCTTGAAATATTCGAATTACATCCCTGCCTAATTATTATTTTATATTTAATAAGCGTTTATTTTCTTCGATTAAAAACCCTTTTTCAGGGCGGACTTTGATAAAATCCCAAGGTAAAGTTTGCACTAAATCATAATTATTTAGTGCAAAATAATCAGTATCAATTCCAACCTTTTTAGCAGCTGATTTAAACGCTCCAAGCTTTCCACCAGCTTTGTACACCTCTAAAATATACTTATTTAAGCTTTCGTCACCTCTTGATAATACAGCTTGATAATAGTCCCATTTAGGGCTTGAAATAGTTGCGGTTACACCTAATTTATGTAGCTCTTTTTTCAAATAATTTGATTTTTGTTCCAAAGTTTTAATAGCTTCTCTACCACACCATTGAAAAGGAGTATGAGGTTTTGGAACAAATGTTGAAAATCCAAATGAAATATTAAATCCTTTGTGTTCTTGCTTCAATTTTTTAGCTAAGCTTATAATTTCATTTAAATCTTCTTGAGTTTCAGTAGGCAAGCCTATCATTCCATAAAATTTTAATCCTTTAAGCCCATTATCTTTGGCAATTCTAACAGCTTCAAATATCTGCTCTTCGCTAAGGTTTTTATTAATAACTCTTCGTAACCTATCGCTTCCAGCTTCAATTGCTAAAGTTGAATTCTTTTGACCTGCTGCGACAAGGGTTTTAACGACATCAGGCTCAACTGCATCAACACGAAGTGACGACACGCTCATTTGAATTTTTTCACCGTCTTGAATTTTCTGATAAATATAATTACAAACTTCTTTGAAGTTAGGGTGAGCGGAAATTTGAGCACCCAACAGTGCTATTTTATTAGTGTTCGCTAATCCCATTTCAATTGTTTTTAACACATCATCATATGGCATAAACCTTAGTGGCAAATTCAGATAAGAGGCTAAACAAAATCCACATCGATTTGAACACCCACGTGCTAATTCAAGGATAAAGGTGTTTCCAAAAAATGCATCTTCACTAAGAACTGGTGTGTAAATACATTCATCAAGGTGTTTTGTAAGCTTATTTACAGACTTTTTTGTGAATTTAGGTACATAAACACCATCTAATTCGCTTAAAAGCTTTAAAACCTCGTTTCGTGGTTTATCGGCATTATCCTTGCATAATTTTACAACCTCTAAGTTAACGTCTTCACCATCTCCGATGATAAAAAAATCGAAATAATCACTATATGGCATAGGATTGGCAGTAACAACAGGTCCGCCAGAAAATACCAACGGCGAATTTTCAGTTCTTTCGCTTGATAAAAGTGGGATTTCATATTTCTCAAGCATACTGAAAATTGTTAAAAAATCTGTATCAAACGAAAAAGAAAAACCTAATAGGTTAATTTCTTCCCTGTTAAATAACGTATTTTCACTATCGGAGCAAATCCTCTCAATAGAAACATCTTCAAGTTCATCAATAGTTTTATATATCCATAAATACCCAAGAGATGACATTGAAAATGAGTATATGCCAGGAAATGCCAACCATATTTTAAAATCAGCAAACTTATTTTTTGAAGAATTATATAAATATATCTCTTTATTTGCCATCTAAATTACTCTCTAATTGGACGTTAATTTTTTTATTATTTATTTGGCATAAATAAAGTTCATCAATTAAAACGCATATTGTAGCAGCGATTGCTGGTGATAAAATCACGCCCCAAAACCCTAAGAATTGTTCAGCAACAAATAACGCAAAAAATACCATCAATGGGTGAAGTGCCATGAATTTGCCGAATAATACAGGTCTAACAACATAATTTGATAATTGTTGAACTATTAAGAATAATACGATTATTAAAGCTAATTTTACTAATGATACGGGATAAGCGATTAAAATTATTAATAATAACGCTATAGTAGGACCTAAAATAGGTACAATATCAAGGACACCAGAGATTATGCCAAGCAAAGTCGCATACTGAACGCCTAATAGTGATAACCCAATAGTCATCATAATAGCAATAGCAACCATAGACAGGATTTGCGCTCTTACATAACCACCGACTTTCCCACTAATTGAACTTAAAATATGTCCAGCTTTGTCTTTTAAAGTTGATGGAAAAAATTCTAAAAATTTACTTCTAAGATACGGTTTATCACTAAGTATATAATATATAATCATCGTCATTATGATTAATAACATGATCAGCTGAAACGCACCTATCGTCAAATTCCAAGACTGATTGAAAAGGTTTTGTGCGATGTGTGAACTAGAACTAATTAATGCATTTGGTTCTAAAAAATCAAAGACATTTCGTCCGTGCAGTGTGAACGAGGTTAGAAAATTTGTTAATTGCAATATTTTATCAGGAATAATTGTCCAAAACCCTTTTAATTCGTTATATAACAAAAATATAACAGGTATGCAGAGTAGAACCATTGATAATATAGAAATTAATAATACTAAAGTCGATGCTGCAACACGGCTCATTTTCTTAGAAAGCTTTATTACGAAAGGGTTTAAGGCACATGCAATAACATATGCTGCAAAAAATAACATGATTATGCCAGAAATCTTTGGCAACCAATATAATAATGTTAAAACTAATACCGAAAATATAATATTTTTAGTACTCCATAACTTTTTAAACATGGCAAATTTCTCCCTTTTTATATAATCCTTATAATAAAACGAAAATACTAATATTTCAACGTTTTCAAGCTTTTTCAACAACTATGTTAACTTTTGTAAAGCGATATATACTTAATTTAGCAATTATATACTCTTGAAATACTTTATATTATTACGAGGACTATAAAAGTAAAGGACGCGAGATGTCATTCTTATTACATGCAGGAGCAAAAATATCAGCTGGCAAGCGTATGCGTGCAATCACCTATCAGATGAGCACAATTACACGTCAACTTACTCGTGCCACAAAAAATATAGCCAAAATGGAATCAAATCTTACTAAAGATTTTAATTCTAAAAAAGCAGCAATGCAGTCGACATTGAATAACCAGCTAAGTACACAATATCAAGAAAGTTTTGGTACAACAGATTTCACAAATGGCGGTGCAATACAGAAAATGAGTACAGAGAAACGTACTATTGCAACACAAGAGTATACATCTTATCAACAGATGGCTCAAGCACAGTACACTGAAGCATTGGCACTATTTGAATCAAACTATGAAACGTTCAGAGAAGCTCAACTTGAACCATTACAAGCTCTTGAGGATTCATTACAAGTTCAAAAAGACTCACTTGAATCACAATTGCAAGTCGCAACTGCCGATTACGAAGCTCACAAAGAAGCAGAAAAATCAGACAAGAGTTACGTTATGTCTTACACAGGACAATAAAATTCGAAAGCCCTCGAAAGAGGGCTTTTTTAATGTCTTAATTTAATAATTGATTAAATAATTTCTGTTTAAAGTATGCTTGCACCAGTCTCTTCGATATTTAAAGTTTTAACACTTGCTCTAACGTTCAAATCCGCCCAAGTTTCTTTAACGATTGAATGAATTTTATCAACTTTGTTATTAGAAGATATGACCAAAAGTGTTGAGCCAGCACCACTAAGCACACAACCTAAAACGTTTTCTTCATGACGAAGATTTTCTTTAATTTGCTCAAAACCAGGTAATAATTTCATTCTATATGGCTCATGTAATTTGTCTTTTAATGCAGCTTTCATCAATTCTTCATCTTTAGTATTTAGAGCTTGAATTAACATTGCAGTTCTTTGTGCATTAAATATTGCATCACTCATAGGAACTTCTTTTGGTAAAACAGAACGAGCGATATCAGTCGATAATTCATAATCAGGCACGCAAATAGTTATTTGCCATTCATCAGGCCATTGAATTTTTCGATACAAAACAGAGCCATCATCTTCTTGCGATGATATGACCAAACCTCCCACTATAGCAGGGGTTACATTGTCAGGGTGTCCTTCAATTTCAGTAGCCATAGACAAAAGTGCCATTTCATCAGCGGGCTTGCCTAAAAGCTCATTAGCAGCTAATAATCCACCAACAATCACTGATGAACTACTTCCTAACCCTCTAGTGATTGGGATTTGAGCCTGCACTGTTATTTTTAATTCACTAGGAGTTTGTCCTATCGAGTTATATAAAAGCTCAACTGCCTTATAAATAATACTGTTTTCATCAAGTGGTATATGTTCAAGCGACAACTCGTCTGCATCAATCCCGTCTGTTATCAGGTTAATCTCTATTCCAGTACCAGGTAAAACAGTTTCTTCTATTGTAATTATATTATAAATTGGCAATGCCAAGCCTATACAATCAAATCCTGGTCCTAAATTCGCTGATGTAGCGGGTACTTTTATACTAATTTTCATTTTTTCCTCATCATTTTATACCATTATAGCAAAAATATACAGATAATCAAAATTAAGAAATATTAATTATTTGTAAGAAGCTTAAAAATGACTTATAATTAGACTATGAAGGACTTTTATCCATATTTTACTAATGATGGTTCAGTGGGGTTGTATAGCTCAAAAGATGAAGATATCTACCATTCAACAAATGGTGCATTAAGCGAGGCTTATGAAAAATTTGTCTTGCCTGCTGATATTTCATATTACCTCAATAGAAAATCTCAAATCAATTTGTTAGATGTTTGTTATGGAATTGGTTATAATACAAAAAGTTTTATAAATTATTTGTTAGAGATTAAAAAAATAAAAAATATTTAAAAAATAAATCAATAGTAAAAACTAGC
>JAWXUD010000024.1:0-25470 GCA_044432945.1 Candidatus Gastranaerophilales bacterium | reverse complement strand
GTAATATGCAATCAGAGGCACTTGAGCGAAAACAAGAATTATTCGATGGTCGTATTGAAGAAGCGATGAATCAAATGAGGTTTCATGAAAAACTAACTGGATATACCAGTGCGATGGATTTCGTTGAAGAGTTAGGGAATTATATTAAAATAAACGAGGTTTGCGATAATGATGAACTAACAGAATGTTTTCCAGATACTGTGCATACGTATAATGGATATAAAATGACTGATGTGGATTTAAATAGTGGTGCTGATATAGGTACGGCACTATTAAAAGCAAGCTTATTTTCAAATAATTTAGGAATAATATTTGCTGATGGTGTAGTTGCATTATTAAATTATAGTGAAGATTGTGAGTGGTTGGATCCTTATGATGGCGGAGCTAGTAGAGCAGATGCTTCTAATTGCCTATCTATGATCTATGATTTGAACGGCAAAAAAGGTAAAAATACCGCAGGGAGCGATATCTACACTCTAAATGCAGTAATAGATTGTATCTATTTATCTGAGTCTGGTACTTGTTTTAATCAAACAGCTTTTGTTGCACCTACTATATCTTATTCAGATTGTGAAAGTATGCGTGAAGATTACGGCGTAAACTATTGTTACACTGGTAGTAATCCTGAAGATAATTGGTTTAGTGCAGTAGTGGCTTGTGGTGGTATTGATAAAGTTGCGACACCTGAGGATTTAGCTGAGCTTGCGAGCTTGGTGTATAATACAACTGTTAATGCTGATAAAAGTCGTGTTTCATTAGTTGGAGAGTTGAATGATATATATATAGATATCTTAGGTATTAGTGTAGGTGCGAGTGTGTGGGCAAATAGCGTGTATGAAAACTCTGGGTATGCAGTGACACGGACATTTGCTGAAGATTATACTCAAGATAATTATTCAGCTAATTCACAAATAAATCGTGGTTCAAGATCTCTTTATACATTGTGTGTAGAATAATATACATATTAAATACAAAAGTGTGGGGTAATTAATTATCTCACACTTTTGTATTTAATGTTTGGTATTTGTTACGACATGTAACGAGTATCTTTGAAAGTGGTGGAAAATTGCTTGACTATTGATATTTATGTACTAAGATGTTTAAGTATATTAATTTGGGTGAACTATGCCAAAAACCGCATGCCCCAATAGTTTACACAAGTCTATAAGACTGAAGTTCAGTAATATAGCAGGTTTACAGCCTCAAGTTAGATTTTTGTAAGAAATTACAATTTATACATGATGTACTACACCAATTTATAGACGAGGTAATTTAATGTCTAACAAAAAATACGCAAACAGAGTAACACCAATGGGTATTCCGCATACTCGCTTGGATGATTTACCAGACCTTATTGAAGTGCAAAAAAAATCGTTTGAATGGTTTTTAAAAGAAGGTTTGAAAGAAGAATTGCTTTCATTCTCTCCTATTAAAGATTACACTGGACGTATGGAATTGCATTTCTTGCCGAATTATACATTCGACAATGCAAAATACACAATTGAAGAAGCTAGAATTCATGACACAACTTATGCAAAACAATTGCGTGTAATGGTTCGTTTAGTTAACCGTGATAGCGGTGAAATCAAAGAACAAGAAGTTTATATCGGTGATATTCCGACTATGACAGACAAAGGTACATTTATTGTTAACGGTGCTGAGCGTGTTATCGTTTCTCAAATCGTTCGTTCTCCTGGTGTTTATTTCAAACGTGAAGTTTCACCTGCTGGAAAACGTTTATACAATGCAACTATGATTCCTAACCGTGGAGCATGGTTGAAAATTGAAACTGATGCTAATGATTTGATTTATGTTAAAATCGACAAAAACAGAAAAATCTTAGCTACGACTTTATTAAAAGCTATGGGTATTACAGCATCTGAGATGGAATCACTTTTCACTCACTACGAATTTTTAAGAAAAACTCTTGAAAAAGATACTGCTGAAACTACTGATGACGCTTTGGTTGAAGTTTATAAAAAATTAAGACCAGGTGATCCTGCATCTCCTCAAGGTGGACGTTCTATTTTAGAAGCTCGTTTCTTTGATGAGAAAAAATATGACATCGGTCGTGTAGGTCGTTATAAATTAAACAAAAAATTAAACTTGAACGTTCCTAATAGTCAAAGAACTTTAACAGTTCAAGACATCGTTGCATCTATTGAATACTTAATCAACTTGACGTTTGATGAAGGTTCTATTGATGATATTGACCATTTAGGAAACAGAAGAATTCGTTCAGTTGGTGAATTGCTTCAAAACCAATTCAGAGTTGGTCTTTCAAGAATTGAGCGTATTGTAAAAGAACGTATGACTTTGCAAGATTCAGAAACTCTTACTCCATTGAGTTTGTTGAACACTAAACCATTAGTTGCTTCATTAAAAGAGTTCTTCGGATCTTCACAGTTATCTCAGTTCATGGACCAAATCAACCCGTTAGCTGAATTAACTCACAAAAGACGTATTTCAGCTCTTGGACCTGGTGGTTTGATGAGAGAGCGTGCAGGTTTTGCTGTTCGTGATATTCACCCATCTCACTATGGTCGTATTTGTCCGATTGAAACTCCAGAAGGACCGAACGCAGGTTTGATCGGTTCTTTAGCTACTCACGCAAAGGTTAACGACTATGGTTTCGTAGAAGCACCTTTCTTTGTTGTTAAAGATGGCGTAGTTACTGAAGAAGTTGTTTATTTAACAGCTGATGAAGATGAAAACTATCGTTGCGCTCCAGCTGATATTCAATTAAATAAAAATAATACAATTAAAGATAAATTTGTACCAGTAAGATATCGTTCAGAATTTATCATTTCAGAAGCTGATAAAGTTGACTTCGTTGGGGTTTCTCCAATTCAGATCATCTCAGTTGCGACATCGCTTATTCCGTTTATTGAACATGATGATGCGAACCGTGCGCTTATGGGTTCGAACATGCAACGTCAGTCTGTGCCTCTTTTAATCACACAAAGACCTGTTGTAGGTACTGGTATGGAAAAAAGAGCAGCAAAAGATTCAGGTATGGTTGCTGTTTCTGAAGTTGATGGTGTTGTTGAACGTGTTATTGGTGAAGAAATTATTATTCGTGATAAGCAAAAAGTTCCTCATATTTATCAGTTGATGAAATATGTTAGAAGTAACCAAGATACTTGTATTAACCAAAAACCTTTAGTTAAAGAAGGCGATAAGGTTAAGGCTGGCGATGTTATCGCTGATGGTGCTTCTACTGATGGTGGTGAACTTTCATTGGGTAAAAATGTTTTAGTAGCGTACATGCCTTGGGAAGGTTATAACTATGAAGATGCGATTTTACTATCAGAGCGTTGTGTTCACGATGATGTATTCACATCAGTTCACATCGAAAAATTAGAAATCGATGCAAGACAAACTAAATTAGGGCCAGAAGAAATTACTCGTGAAATTCCGAATGTATCAGAAGACACTCTTCGTCATTTAGATGAGCGTGGTATTGTTCGTATTGGTGCTAGGGTTTATGCTGATGATATTCTAGTTGGTAAAGTTACTCCAAAAGGTGAATCAGAACACCCACCAGAAGAAAAATTACTTCGTGCAATCTTTGCTGAAAAAGCAAGAGATGTAAAAGATAATTCATTAAGAGTTCCTCACGGTGAGGGTGGACGTGTACTTGACGTAAAAGTATTTGATAGAGAAAAAGGTGATGAATTACCACCAGGTGCAAATACAGTTATCAGAGTTTACATCGCACAAAAACGTAAAGTCTCTGTTGGTGACAAACTTTCAGGACGTCATGGTAACAAAGGTATCGTTTCAAGAGTGTTATCAAAAGAAGATATGCCGTTCTTGCCAGATGGTACTCCAATTGATATCGTGTTGAACCCACTTGGTGTTCCTTCACGTATGAACGTTGGTCAAACTTATGAATTATTGTTAGGTTTGGCATCTTACTTGACTGGTAATTATTACGAAACTCCATCGTTTGATGAGAGATATGGTGATAATCAATCAGAAATCGCAACGAGAGAAGAATTAGTAAAAGGTATTAAGGCTTCTGGTTGTGATTGGGTTGAAACATCAGGTAAGGTTAGACTTATTGACGGTAGAACAGGCGAGCAATTTGATGAGCCAGTTGCTGTTGGTTTGTCATACATCTTGAAACTTGTTCACTTAGTTGATGACAAAATTCACGCACGTTCAACAGGACCATACTCATTAGTAACTCAACAGCCATTGGGTGGTAAAGCTCAGTTTGGTGGTCAAAGATTTGGTGAGATGGAAGTTTGGGCATTAGAAGCTTACGGTGCTGCTTATACTTTACAAGAAATGTTAACTATCAAATCAGATGATGTTAGCGGACGTAATAGAGCTTATGAAGCAATCGTTAAAGGTGATAATATTCCTAGACCAGGTATTCCTGAATCGTTTAAAGTTCTTGTAAGAGAATTGCAAAGTATCGGTTTGGATATCACTGTTGCGAAAAAAGATGGTATTGAGGTTGACTTGATGACTGACATGGACGATATGAGAAAATCTGCTCCAAGAAGAACTTTATCTGATATCGATTCTGAGTTATTAAATATCAATTTCTTTGAAACACCAGCTACTTTTGGTGAAATCTAAGACTATTAATTAAAATCGGGGGGAATACTCCCCCCTTATAAAAGGAGAAAACTTAAATGTCAACAAGTATAGATTATTTTGACTATATACGAATAGGTATAGCATCGCCTGATAGAATACTTAAATGGTCTTATGGCGAGGTAACAAAACCTGAAACAATTAACTACCGTACATTAAAACCTGAGCGTGATGGTTTGTTCTGCGAAAGAACTTTCGGACCTTCAAAAGATTGGGAATGCTATTGCGGTAAATATAAAAGAGTAAGACACAAAGGCATCATTTGCGAACGCTGTGGTGTTGAGGTTACTGATTCAAAAGTTAGACGCCAAAGAATGGGACACATCAAACTTGCCGCTCCTGTTTCTCATATCTGGTTTTTAAAAGGAATCCCATCTTATTTAGGATTGCTTTTGGATATGACTTTAAAAGATCTTGAGCAAGTTATTTATTTCAACAATTACGTTGTTTTAGATGGTGGAGAAAGCCCATTTAAAAAATTCCAACTTTTAGGCGAAGAAGAGTATGAAGATTACATTATGGAAAATGAAACTTCTACATTAAAAGTCGGTATTGGTGCAGAAGCTGTTAAAGATCTTTTAGCAGAAATTAATACAAAAGAAATGGCTGAAGAAATCCGTACAGAATTATCTGGAACGATTAATTCTGTTCAAAGAAAAAGTAAACTTATCAAACGTTTAAGATTGCTAGATTCATTGATTTCATCAGATACAAATCCAACATGGATGGTTATGGACGTGTTACCTGTAACTCCTCCTGATTTAAGACCAATGGTTCAATTAGATGGTGGACGTTTTGCGACATCAGATTTGAATGATTTGTATAGACGTGTAATCAACAGAAACAACCGTTTACAAAGATTGTTGGAAATGGGCGCTCCTGAGATTATCGTAAGAAACGAAAAACGTATGCTTCAAGAAGCAGTAGATGCGTTGATTGATAACGGTAGACGTGGAAGAACAGTTGTTGGACCTAATAACCGTGCGTTAAAATCATTATCTAACATTATTGAAGGTAAACAAGGTCGTTTCCGTCAAAACTTGTTAGGAAAACGTGTTGACTATTCAGGTCGTTCAGTTATCGTTGTTGGTCCTCAGTTGAAATTAAATCAATGTGGACTTCCAAAAGAAATGGCGATTGAGTTATTCAAACCGTTTGTTGTTAACAAATTAATCGAAAGAGGTTATGTTCAAAACATTAAATCTGCGAAAAAACGTATTGAGCGTTCAGAAGCGGTTGTTTGGGATATTTTAGAAGAGGTTATTGAAGGACACCCAGTGTTACTAAACCGTGCGCCTACTCTTCACAGATTGGGTATTCAGGCATTTGAACCTAAATTAGTAGAAGGTCGTGCAATTCAGTTACACCCATTAGTATGTGCGGCATTCAACGCCGATTTCGATGGTGACCAAATGGCTGTTCACGTACCGCTTTCGATTGAAGCTCAGACTGAAGCAAGAATGCTTATGTTAGCAACTAATAACATCTTAGCTCCTGCTACTGGTAAACCTATTATCACTCCAACTCAGGATATGGTCTTAGGTATGTACTATTTAACGATTTTGAAAAATCCAGAATCTGATTCAAAAGGTTATTTCTTTAGCTATGATGATGCAATTTCTGCATTAGAAATCGGTAATATAAAATTACACGATAAAATCACAGTTAGAAATGAAAAAGGCGTTAGAATAGAAACGACTGCAGGTAGAATTATCTTCAACGAGGCTGTAAGAAAAGCTTTGGCTTAATTATAAATTCGTAAAGATTACTAAAGATAACAAAAAAAGGAAAATTAATAATGGAAACATATACAAATTCTAAAAAAACTCTTGATTTCATTAACAAGCAAATGGACAAAAAAGGTCTAAATAACTTGTTATCACAAATGTATCTAGAGTTTGGTGGTGCAAAAACCGCTGAATTAGCTAATAACTTAAAAGATTTAGGTTATAAATATGCTACAAAATCAGGTACAACTATTTCTATTGCAGATTTACAAGTTCCTGAAATCAAAAAAGAAATGCTTAAAGAAGCAGAACAAGAAATAGAAGTTTCTACAAATAGATACTTAAAAGGTGAAATCACAGAAGTTGAAAGATATACAAAAGTTATCGATACTTGGTCTGAAACTACTGCGAAATTAACTGCATCTGTTGTAGACAATTTTGATAAATTAAACCCAGTTTATATGATGGCGTTCTCTGGAGCGAGAGGTAACTTATCGCAGGTATCTCAGTTGGTTGGTATGAGAGGGTTGATGGCAGACGCACAAGGTCAAATCATCGACTTACCTATCAAATCAAACTTTAAAGAAGGTCTTTCAGTTACTGAGTACATCATTTCATCATATGGCGCTCGTAAAGGTCTTGTAGATACAGCCCTAAAAACAGCCGATTCAGGTTATTTGACAAGACGTTTAGTTGACGTTGCACAAGACGTTATTATCCGTGATTTTGATTGTCAAACTGAAAAATATATTAACATGAAACCTATCATGAGTGGTGATAACGTGGTTGTTCCTTTAATCGATAGATTGTTAGGTAGAACAATTGCTGAGGACATCGTTGATGCTAGTGGAAATGTTGTTGTTGCAAAAGGAACAACAATGGATCGTGAAGACGTTAAAAAAGCTTCTGAGTGTAAATTTGACGAATTGAAAGTTCGTTCAGGTTTGACTTGTGGACTTGAGTACGGTATTTGCCAAAAATGTTATGGTTGGGCATTGACAACTCAAAAAATGGTAGATATTGGTGAGGCTATCGGTATTATCGCAGCACAATCAATCGGTGAACCTGGTACGCAGTTGACGATGAGAACGTTCCACACAGGTGGTGCGGTTGACGTTAAAGAACAAATGAAAGAAGTTGTTGCGACTATAGATGGTGAAATTATTTCTAATGTAAAAACAAAAGAATTAAGAACACGTCATGGTGATGTTAACAACGTTTCTATTTTCGAAGCTGATATTGAGATTAAAAATGATAAAAAATCTGAAAAATTCCATATTCCAGCTGGAGCAAACGTATTGTTCACAAATGGTATGAAAGTTAAAAAAGGCTATAAATTAGCGACTTACGAACCAGCTTCACAAATGGACGGTTCTCGTTTGACAGAAAAAGCTACAAAAGATATTACAACTGATTTGCCTGGTGAGATTTTATTTGAAGACTTTATCGCTGATGAAAGAAAAGACAGACAAGGTAACATTTCTAGAACATCTAACAAACAAGGTATCATTTGGGTTTTAGGCGGTGACGTTTATAACTTACCAGGTGGTTCAAAAGTTTTGGTAAAAGATGAACAAAAAATTACTGAAGGCGAAAAATTAGCTGAGACATTAACAATTTCTGAACATGGTGGAGAAGTTCGTTTTGGTGACGATTTGATTATTGAAGATGTTAAATTTGAAGGTAAGAAAATTAAAAAAATCGTTCAAGGTAAAGAATTGACAATTGTAATTGCTTCATTGATGCCTCAAAATGCAAGTTTTGAACAAACTAAAAAAGAACAATTATGGACAGTAGATTCGACAGGTGAAAGATATATCGTTAAAGCTCCAGTTGATACTACGGTTGAAAACGGTATGATTATCGCTGAGTTAGTTGATGACGAGTGTTCAGTTTCATCATCTGGTGAGATTAGATATATTGATGTAGAGGTTGATGATAACCAAATTATCATGAAGCCTGGTTCAGTAGTATTTATTCCTGAAGAAATTCATCAAGTAAATAAAGATTCATCTTTAAAAATGGTTGAAAATGGTACAACAGTTACTGCTGGTACTGAAATCGTTAAAGATTTATATTGCCACCTTGATGGTATCGTTGAATTTAAAGAATATAACGATGTAATTCATGAGATTACTATTAGACCTGGTCAAATTCATACTTTATCAAGCGTTTCTGAATTGAAAGTTGATGAAGGTGAAGTTATTAAAAAAGGTACAGTAATCGCTGATGGAATTAAAGCTAAGGAAACTTCAATCGTTACGATTATGGATTCATCTATGGACGAGCTTGATATTGATGATCTTGATGAAGAGTTAGATACTTCGTTATCATTAGATGAAGATAGTATTTCTAATCAACCTATTCAAATTTTAGTGAGACCAGTTCAATTATTGCATGTTGAGCAAAAAGAGGTTTCGGTTAGATTTAACACATCAGATGAGTTAATCGATATCGTTCCTGTTACTCAATTACAATATAAAGATGGTGCTAGAGTAAGAAACTTAGATGGTTCTACAATTACTCGTACAAGTTTAGTTCTTCAAATGCAAGGCTATTTATCACACCTTAAAGGTATGGTTGAACTTGATGAAGTTGGAAGCTTGAGAATTGTTGTACTAGAGAATTTGATTGTCCGCCGTGAATTTGAAGGTAATTCAAAATTATTATCATCACTTCAAACAGAATTGTTGGTAAAAGACGGTCAAACGATTAATCCAAAAACACCTGTTGCAAAAACTCAAGTTTTAGCTATTAACGATGGCGTTGCGTCTATTAAAGAAGAAAAAGAAGACGCAAGAAGATTGTTGTTAACAAGTAAAACTTATGAAACGACAATTGCTATTAAAGCAAAAGCTAGTGTTAAAAAAGGCGATTTTGTTAGAATTGATTCTATTTTGGCTGATAGTGGCGAGAAATCAACAGTTTCTGGTCAAGTTATAGCAGTAAATAAAGATAAAATTACTCTTCGTAAAGGTCGTCCTTATTTGATTAGTCCAGGTACAATGCTTCAAGTTGAAAGCAAAGCACTTGTTCTACGTGGTGATAACATTGCGACATTGGTTTTTGAAAGACAAAAAACTGGCGATATCGTTCAGGGTCTTCCAAGGGTTGAGGAGCTACTTGAAGGTAGAAAACCAAAAGATTGTGCAATTTTAGCAGAGCAAGATGGTGTTGCTGAAATTGAAATGGAAGATGATTCTCCAAGATTATATATCGCAAGCGAAGATGGTAGAGTCGAAATCAAGTACACTGTTGACAGTAATATTATTGTTCAAAACAAACAAGTAATTAAAAAAGGTCAACCGATTACTAGTGGACCATTGAACCCACATGATATTATCAGATTGTGTGGACCAGAAGAAGTTCAACAGTATCTAGTGGACGAGGTTCAAAGAGTTTACCGTTCTCAAGGTGTAGAAATCGCTGATAAGCACGTTGAAATTATCGTACGTCAGATGACTAAAAAAGTTAAAATAGTCGAAGGCGGAGATACGAAACTTCTTGCTTCTGAGTTAGTCGAATTACAATCTTTTGAGATTGAAAACAAAGAAGCAGTTGAAAACGGTGGTCAACCAGCAACTTGTGAATACATGTTGTTAGGTATCACAAAAGCTTCATTGAAAACTGAAAGTTTCATCTCAGCGGCATCGTTCCAAGAAACAACAAAAATCTTGACAGAAGCTGCGGTTGACGGTAAGAAAGATGTACTTCGTGGATTAAAAGAAAATATTATTATCGGTCGTTTAATCCCAGCTGGTACAGGTTTCCACCACTTGACAAACGCTAATGAAGAAAAAGAGCGTGAAGAAAGAAAACGTGCAGTAGCTCAAAGAAATCAAGCTAGAAAACCATCTGCGATTTTAGAAGAAATCGAAGGTATGTTTGGAGCTCCAGATTTCCAATTACAAGAAGATTAATTTCTAATTGGTAGTTGAATAAAATTAAAATCCCTCTTTTATAAGGGGGATTTTTGTTGTGCTAAATTTCACGAAGGTGAATTGTAACAAATTGTGAAGTGGAATTATAATTGTTTGACATGAGGGTAAAACCCACTGATAATGGCTTCTAGAATAGAATAGAATAGAATAGAATAGAATAGAATAGAATAGAATAGAATAGAATAGAATAGAATAGAATAGAATAGAAGTTTGATTAGGCAATTTTTCATTAAAAAAATCCTTTATAAGAGCATAGGGAATAAACACAATGTTAGGGAAAATTAAAAGGGGAAATTATTATGGGAAATGAAATGACAATTCAAGCGGATTCAACAAAAGTTGTAAGACCAGTTGTAGACTTGCAAACAGAGCAAAAAGGATTAGGTCCAGTAACTGAGGCACCTGCTAATAAAATCAATTCAATTCATAATTTTGTAGATGTGTCAAAGTATACTAAAGAAAAATCAACTGAAGAACCAATGTTTAAGGCGGAAGCAAAAAAAGATTCTAAATCAGAACTTGATGAATATAAAGATTTAGAATTGAAATATAGAATAGCTCAGAAAAAAGCTAGTAGAGAAGCATTGATAAATTATATAAAAGAACGTGAAATTGAACAAAAAGAAGAAGCAAAAGCAAAACGAAAAGAAGAATGGGAAGATTTCAAATTAGATGTAAAGGGACTTTATATTGAAAGTAAATATGAATTAGATCCAGTTGCAGAATTCATAAAAATGGTTTCCTCTAAAGAAGCTTATTTAGAATATATGGATAATAATAAAGATTATTATAAAGAATATACAAAAGAGCAAAAAATAAAAGAATGGGAAGATTTTAAATTAGATGTTGAGGCCACTGTAAAGTCATTCTTTGAGGATTAATTAGTTTTAATTATAGATAAATTCGTGGCTAGTATGTACTAGCCACGCTCTTATATGTGTTGTTCGTATCAGTATGCTAGTTGACAAAGTGTCGCATATATGATACAATAAGGCTATGAAAGAATATAAAATATTCATATATAAAACTAATGATGGTAAAATGCCATTTATAAATTGGTTGAATTCAATAAAAGATGATAAAACTCAGAGAAGAATAAAGTTGCGAGTTGATAGATTAATTGATGGGAATTTTGGCGATACCAAATCTGTAGGAAATAATTTATATGAACTCAGATTATTTTTTGGTCCGGGGTATCGTATATATTATGCAATTGATGATGATGTTTTGATTATTCTTTTTACTGGTGGCGATAAGTCAACGCAGGTAGATGATATTACTAAAGCAAAGAAATACTTAAAAGATTATAAAGGAGAAAATTATGCCTCAAAAAAATAATTTAGTATCTTGGAATGAATATATGAATCAAGCTCTTGATGATAACAGTGAGGCAATGTCTTATTTGGAAGTTGCATTTGAAGAATATCAACAAGATGGTGATACTCGCTCATTGATGCGTGCTATTCAAAGGGTTGCAGAAGCTCAAGGTGGTATATCTAAGTTAGCACAGCAAACGAAATTAAATCGTCAAAATTTGTATAGAATTTTTGCAAATAAAACAAGCCCACGCTTTGATACATTGTCTAAAATTTTACGTGCATTGGGTGTTACTATTTCATTAAAATCGTTTTGTTTTACTCCTGCAGAATGTGCTAATTGATGGTTTTTAAATATAGATGTGGGATAAGTATTTATTTGTTCCAAAATTTTATATATTTAATTGTTTATTATTTGAAATTTTCTTCAAATTACAATGGTGATTTCTATGCTTTATAAATGATTTTGTAAATTTTCGTAGGTTTTGTGCCGTAACCAATTATTATAAATTGGAGGTGGATTTTATGGCAAAAATTATTGAAAATGAGCGTAGAATTATTAGATTATCTGTTGATGATGTTATTAGTGTTGTTAGAAATTATCAGGAGGTGTGCAAAAAAACTTGTTGTTACGAGCATACTCGTGAATTGTTATCAAAAGCGGATTTTTATTTGCCTGAGGATTTGTAGTTTGTTTAATTATAATGCTCTCATATTCCCTTGTTGGAGTTTGTGAAAATCTCTATTTGTTTTATACTAAAATAAAGTAAAAGGGGAAATAAAATGAAAAAAAATCTTATTGTAATTCTGTTAATTTTTTTAATACCAGCGATAGCGTTTGCGATGCTTTCTAAAAATGAAGCTCCAGTTGTTCAGGTTAATAATTCGCAGATGCCTGAGATGATCAAGTTTACATCTTCAATGTGTATGGATTGCCAAACGATGAATAAAATTATCAAAGATGTTTTTCCTGCGTTTGAGGATAAAATTGTTCTAACAGAAATTCATGTTGAGAATAAAAATTCATTCAATGATGGGAAAATCAAAGAATATAATGTAACACTTGTTCCTACAATTGTTTTGTTGAATTCTGATGGTACTCAGGTACAGCGTATTGAGGGTGCAATTTCTCAAGATGAGATGACGAAATATCTTGAAAGTTTGAGATAAGTAGGTGATTTGATGGAGAATTATATTGAACTATTTACACAAAATGGGAGCTTGGTTATTTTATTCACGCTTTCGTTCATTGGCGGATTGATAGCTTCTTTGTCGCCTTGCTCTTTGGCAATGTTGCCGATTATCGTGGGTTATGTTGGCGGTTATTCTAAAGAAAATCCTTTGAAAACATTTGTGCAGATGCTGTTTTTTGTTTTTGGTACGGCGATTGTCTTTTCAGTGATTGGGATAATTTGTGCGATTACGGGTAAGGTTTTTATTTCTTATGCTGGAGGTTATTTTGGGATTTTTGTGGCGGGAATTATTTTAGTTATGGGGCTTAAATTAACAGGCATGCTTGATTTTGAACTGCCAATTTTAGTCAAAGAAATTCCTCGTGGTAACAGTCAGAGCATTTTTATTTATCCTGTTATTTTAGGTGCTGTTTTCGCTCTTGCGGGTACTCCTTGTTCAACGCCGATATTGGCGGGGATTATGGCATTTGCTACATTGTCGGCAAGTGTTTTGGACGCTATTATAATGTTATTTTTGTTTTCGTTAGGTCAGGGGTTGATTTTGATATTGGCTGGCTTTTTGACATCTCATTTTAAACAATCATCAAATTTTCAAAAATTTTCAGATTATTTGTTGAAAATTAGTGGTGGATTATTGGTTTTATCTTCAATATATCTTTTTTATAAAATTTTCGCTCCACTTCTTGTAAAATAGTTATAAATAGTGTAAAATAAATTTATTAAAGAATATGGAGAAAATGAAATGAAAATTTATGAAGGGCAACTTGTTGCAGGTAGTGAAAAATTTTGCATTATAGTTGCTAGGTTTAATGATTTTATAGGTTCAAAACTTTTATCAGGTGCTATTGATGAACTAAAACGTCATGGAGTGTCTGAGGATAATATTGAAATCGTAAAAGTTCCAGGGGCTTTTGAAATCCCGTTGGTAGCATTAAAATGTGCTAAATCAAAAAAATACGATGCTATTATTACATTAGGTGCTATTATTAAGGGTTCAACTCCTCACTTTGATTATGTAAGTGCAGAGCTGTCTAAGGGTGTAGCTTGTGTTGGTATGCAGACCGAAGTACCTGTGATTTTCGGTGTGTTGACGACTGATAATATTGAGCAGGCTATTGAGCGTGCAGGTACAAAAGCTGGTAATAAAGGTGCAGATGCTGCGAAATCAGCAATTGAAATGGCTAACTTGTTGAAATTAGTGTAAGGTTATGTGTTATATTTAAGGAGGTACGCTATGAGTGAAGTAATTACAGAATATCGTAATGAGAATACGAAAAACATCGACATTATCTCAACTTTAGAGATGGTTCAGAAGATGAATAATGAGGATAAAATTGTTGCACTTGCAGTAGAGGATGAAGCTGAAAATATTGCGGTCGCTATTGATATAATAGCTAAACAATTTTTACAAAATGGTAATATGTATTATTTTGGTGCAGGTACTTCTGGGCGTTTGGGTGTTCTAGATGCATCTGAGTGTCAACCTACTTTCAGTGTTTCACCTTATATGGTGCAAGGGGTAATCGCAGGTGGCGAGAAAGCTTTAACTCTTGCTATCGAGGGTGCTGAGGACGATTTTGAAGCTGGTTATGATGATGCTTGTGTATTAGCAAAAAAAGATGTAGCGGTTGTCATATCGGCTAGTGGAAATCCAAAATATTTGTTGGGCGTTTTGAAAAAAGCAGAGGAGATTGGTTGCAAAACTATTGCTATAACTTGTAACGCAAAAGCTCAAATTAGCGAAGAGGCAGGGCATGTTATTTGTGTTGAGGTTGGTCCTGAGGTTATAGCTGGTTCATCTAGATTGAAGGCTGGAACTGCTCAAAAAATGATTTTGAATATGTTGTCAACTGGTGCTATGATTAAAATCGGTAAGACTTATGAGAACTTCATGATAGATTTGAAAGCTTCGAATGAAAAATTAAAAGATAGAGCGATAAGAATTGTTGCTAATATCGCTGAAACTTCTCATAGTGAGGCTTTACATACACTTTTAAAGTGTGATTGGGAAGTTAAAACAGCAATTATTTGTAACAAGTTAAACCTTGATGCATCTCAAGCTCGTGAAGCGTTGAGAAAGCATCGTGGAGTATTGCGTAGTTTGATTAATGAAAAACAAGTTGTTAGTTAGGAATTGAAAAAGGGAGTATAAGTTATGAAATTGACGATATTAGGTGCAGGTTGTTGGGGGCTTACTTTGGCTTGGCTGTTGACAGATAATTTTGAAGAGGTTTCTGTCTGGGGTCGTGCGGCTGACCTTTCTGATGATTTGATAAATAATAAACATTGCTCAAAACCTTTAGAAATTCAATTGCAAGACAAAGTTTTAGTGACCTCTGATTTGAAAGAGGCGATAGCTGGTGCGGATATTATTTTATCGGTGGTTGCGACTTCTGGTACTAGAAATGTTTGTGAGTGCTTGAAAGAGGCTGGCATTAAGTCTGAACAGGTTTTAGTAAATGCTTCAAAGGGTATAGAGTTGCCTTCATTGATGAGAATGAGTGAAGTTATAAAAGATGTTTTACCAGAGCAAAAATTAGCGATATTATCTGGACCAACTTTGGCAAAAGAGGTTTTGGCGGGGTTGCCTACGGCGGCATCTATCGCATCAGATGATATGGACGTTGCTAATTTTGTTCAAAAAGCTTGTAATGTCACTAGCAAATTTAGATTATATTCGAATAACGATGTGGCAGGAGTTGAGTTTGGTGGTAGCTTAAAAAATGTTATAGCTATTGCATCAGGCTTTGCCCGTACTATGGGATTGGGAGATAACTGCACAGGAGCTTTGCTTACTCGTGGTATGGCTGAGATAGTTCGTGTTAGCATTCAGTTGGGTGCAAATCCTTCTACGTTATATGGACTTTCTGGTATGGGTGACTTAATTGCAACTTGTTCAAGTCCAATGTCTAGAAATTATTCTGTTGGTGCTTTGTTGGCTAAAGGTAAAAAAATCGATGATATTTTGGCTGAGTTGGGTTCTGTGGCTGAAGGGGTCAAGACTTCTAAGGCGATTTGCGAGTTAGCTAAAAAATTAGACATTGATGTTCCTGTAAGTAGTGCTATTTATGAGGCAGTTTATACGGATATCACACCAGAAGCGTTGCTTGATAAGCTTATGAATAGGAAATTAAAAGAAGAAGAAAGATATATATAATGAAATTTGCAGTTAGATATTTGAAAAATAAATTTTATCCACTTGATGTCCCACAAGGAGTCGAACTTTGTGATGGTCAGATGGTTTTAGTCAGAACGGAAAAAGGAGAAGAAGCTTTAAAAGCTTTTTTAGTCAACTCGCAAGTGGCTGAAATTTGGGAAAACTGTAAATGCAAGCAGGCACCATTACAGGTGATTAAAGTGCTTTCGCAAAGAGATTTGCAAACTATTGAGGATTTGAAAAAAGAAGAAGAGAATGCTTTTTTTAAGTGTAAATCGTTTATTAAAAACCACAAATTAAATATGAATTTGATAGAGTGCAAAATAACTTTTGATAAACGTAAAATAACTTTTTATTATACAGCACCTGAGCGTGTTGATTTTAGATTGTTGTTGAAAGATTTGACCCAAACTTTTACCCGTGTGAGAATTGATTTGCGTCATATAGGAATTCGTGATGAAACTGCACTACAACAGGGTTGTGGAATATGTGGCAGAGGATTTTGTTGCTCAGGTCATTTGAAGAAATTTCCTAATATTAATGTTAAGCAAGCTAAGGATCAGGGAATGCCTATTGCACCTTGTAAAATTTCAGGAACTTGTGGGCGATTATTGTGTTGTTTGAATTATGAATATTCCAATTATATAGATGCAGCAAAAGATATGCCACCAGTGGGTTCTTCTGTTATGACGCCAGAGGGGTTAGGGAAAGTTTGTTTCTTGCAGTTTGTTAAAGGGACAGTTTCTGTGAAAATGGAAGATGGAAAGACAAAAGAGTTTCCTAAATCTGAAATAGATATGGTTGATGCTGATGTAAATATTGAAATTGATTCACCAGCTATTAACAAATATGTCGAAGAAGCTGATACTGCTGAACTAAAACGTCTAGAAGATGATAAAAATAGTTCAACAGGAAATGTTTAATATCGTTATATAAAATTTATTTTATTTTGTTGAAAAAATCATTGGTAATAATTTGTGAATATTTGCCGTTCTCATTTAATGAGATTAGTATTTTAGATTTGTTATTCTCATCTTGAACGACTCCGATAATTCCAGAAAGATTTTTGATAGGCAAGCCTTTAATTTCAGTGTCGATAATTAAATATGGTACATTTTGTCCCATTACTTGCATTTCGCCTCGCCCAGTTACATCTACTTTTTCAATAGAAGCTACTTTAAGTTTTATTTTATCAGTGGCTTGTTTGATTTTTTCTGCGGCATTTTCGGACTGGATATCTTCAGCCGTTATTATATTAGCGAAACCACTTTCAGCTATTACCATTTTTTGACCAGACGATTTGTGTTCGGCTAGAACCCCATTAAATCCCATTAATGCTACTGCTTGTTCTATTTGATATTCTTCATTAATGTCTGAAAAATCCGCTACTTGACTAGCTCTACCATCGACATCTTGTATCGCTGGTAGCATATAATCATAAAAAATATCTGATACATATTCTTTCCCGCCTAAAGATAAAAAACCGATTACTGCTAGTGATAGTATTACCGCATTTATTAAATTTCTCAAACAACCCATGTTGAATTCCTCTCAATTTTATAATATAATTATAGCTATGAATAAGCAAGAAATCAACATGATAAATACAATAGATATAGATCCTAATGATTTGACGCCAACGATGCAGGAGTATGTAAAAATTAAACATGAGCATCAGGATAAGATTTTGTTGTATCGTTTGGGTGATTTTTACGAAACTTTTTTTGAAGATGCTGTTACTATGTCAAAAGAGTTAGAAATAACTCTGACAGGTCGTGAGCAAGGAAAGTTTGGAAGAATTCCTTTGGCTGGCATTCCAATAAAATCTGTTAATGGTTATTTAGAAAAGCTTGTTAAAAGGGATTATAAGGTAATAATTTGTGATCAATTAGAAGACCCCAAAACGGCTAAGGGTAACGTGAAACGTGGGATTACTAGGATTATAACATCGGGTACATTGTTAGAAAGTGATCTATTGCAGACCAATTCTAATAACTATATTGTTGCTATATTTAATGATGAAAAAACAGATTTGTATGGATTAGCTTATACTGATATTTCAACTGGCGAATTTAAGACAACGCAAGGAAGTTTGAATTTAATTCTTTCAGAATTGGCGAGAATAAATCCTGCTGAAGTTATCGCTCCTGCTGTACGTGGTGAGATTAAGCCGTTTCAGATAGTACCTGAGGAGAAAATAGTTCTACCAGAAGAGATTACTAAATTTTATAGCTGTTCAAAAATTCCGTTATCAGTATTTGACGAGCATTTTGCACAGACGAATTTAAAAGCAGTATTTCAAGCACAAAGTCTAGAGGCTTTTGGATATGATAGATATAAATTAGGTTTTAGAGCTTGTGGTGCTGTTTTAGCTTATGTTTGGGAAACAATGAAAGATAATATTCCTAAATTTGATAGAATTGAGCCTTATGAATTATCAGAATATATGATAATAGATGCTAATACACGTAAAAATCTTGAATTGACCGAAACTCAGCGTGACAAAAATCGTTATGGTTCTCTTTTGTGGTCTATTGATAAGACTAAAACCAATATGGGTGCTAGGTTGTTGAAAAATTGGATTTGCCAGCCATTAAAGCAGGTTGAGCAAATTATTGAACGTCAAAATATGGTAACGGAATTGGTTGAGAAAAATGAGTTGAGAAATGAATTATCTTGTTTGCTTGATAGGATTTATGACATTCAGCGTCTTGCTACAAAATTGTCGAATGCTTCTGCTAGTCCACGTGATTTTTTGAGTTTAAAAAATTCATTGTTAGTGTTTCCTGGCTTGGTGGAGGCTACAAAGAAATTAGAATTTAATCCGTTAGAAAAAGTTTCGGATTATGAAGAAAATATTTTTGAGTTTGCTAAAATAATTAATAAAACAGTAAGTGAAAATGCACCTATTACTTTTAAAGAGGGTGGAATTATTGCAAACGGTGTTTCTAATGAGTTAGATTATTTCAGGGATTTATTGACTGGTGGTGAAAACTGGATTTGTGCTTATGAGGAGCAAGAGCGTGAAAAAACTGGGATTAAAAATCTAAAAGTTGGGTATAATCGTATATTTGGATATTTTATCGAGGTGTCACATGTCAATTCAAATTTAGTTCCTAAAAATTATGTGCGTAAGCAAACTTTGTCATCTGGTGAGCGTTATATCACTGATGAATTAAAAAAACATGAAGACGATGTGCTTTCGGCAAAATTCAAATCGATAGAGTTGGAGCATAAATTGTTTGTTGATTTTCGTGAGTATGCAAGAGAGTTTGTTACTCAAATTCGTGAAATAGCTGAAGCGATAGCGTGCTGTGATGTTATTGTCGGTTTGGCACAAGTGGCTGTTGAACAAAATTTCACTAAGCCCATAGTCGATGTATCAGGTGATTTGATTATTAAAAATGGTCGTCACCCTGTATTAGAGCAAATTTTGCCATTAGGTGAGTATGTGGCGAATGATTTGGAGTTACAGGCTAATGCTAAATCGGGTATGACGCAGTTTATGATATTAACAGGACCAAATATGGCTGGAAAATCTACTTATATGCGTCAAAATGCGTTGATAGCTTTAATAGCACAAATTGGTTCGTGGGTTCCTGCTGATTTTGTTAAAATAGGTGTAGTTGATAAGATTTTTACTCGTGTTGGTGCGAGTGATGACTTAACACTAGGGCAGTCGACTTTTATGGTTGAGATGATTGAAACAGCTTATATTTTAAATTCTGCAACCGATAAAAGCTTGATATTGCTTGATGAAATCGGACGTGGAACAAGCACTTATGACGGTGTTGCTATAGCTTGGTCAGTATCAGAGTTTGTAGCAAATACTATAAAAGCGAGAACAATTTTTGCTACGCATTATCATGAGTTGAATGTTATGACAAATAGTTTTGAGCAGATTAAAAATTTCAGAATTACTATTGCTGAGCAAAACGGAGAAATTGAGTTTTTACGCAAAATTGTTCAAGGTGGCACAAGTAAGAGTTATGGTATTCAGGTTGCGAAAATGGCGGGGTTGCCTAATGAGGTCGTTAAGCGTTCTCAAGATTTGATGGTTAAAATGCAAAAGGATAATTCTAATAATTTATCTAGTCGTAAAAAATCTGAGACCCCAAATGTTCAAGAGCCTCAATTGAATTTGTTTTAATGAAAATTTAGTTTTTTAATAGAATAAATTATTTCTTTTTAGTTAAGTTTTCGTAATGAGTATTATAGAAGTTTTCAAATTCGTCATTTAGAATTGCGTGACGAGCTTGTTGTGAAAAATCGATTAAGAATTTTGAGTTGTGAATGGAAAGTAAAGTCGCAGCAGTGCTTTCTCCGCATCGCCAAAGGTGACGAATATAGGCTCTAGAATGATTTTTACAAGCGTAACAATCACAACCTTCAACTAAAGGTCCAGCATCTTCTTCAAATTCTTTGTTCTTGATATTTTTCTTGCCGTTATATGTGAAAAAAGAACCGTGACGTGCGTTTCTTGTTGGAAGAACGCAATCAAACATATCTACACCACGCTTAATTCCGTCTAATAAATCCTCAGGAGTGCCGACACCCATCAAATATCTAGGTTTATCTTTAGGTAGCATTGGTGCAACCATTTTGACAAAATAGTTCATAATATCGGTTGGTTCTCCAACGCTAACTCCGCCTATTGCATATCCAACAGCGTCATAAGTAGAGATAACCCTCGCACTTTCTTTTCTTAAATCATCAAAAAATGCACCTTGTACGATAGGAAAAAGTGCTTGATGAGGATTTTTTTTAGCTTTAAAGCATCTGTCAAGCCAACGATGCGTACGTTCCATAGCTTTTTTTGCCGTTTCGTAATCACAAGGATATGGCGCACATTGGTCAAACGCCATGATTATATCAGCCCCAATGTCCTCTTGAATTTCCATTGAAACTTCTGGGTTGATAAAATGTTTTTGACCATTTTTAGGGTCACGAAATTCAACGCCATCTTCTGTTATTTTGTTTAAATGTGAAAGCGAAAAGACTTGAAATCCGCCGGAGTCTGTTAATACTGGTTTGTGCCAGTTCATCCATTTGTGAATTCCACCAAATTTCTTGATTAATTTAGTTCCAGCTCTAAGGTAAAGATGGTATGAGTTTGCCAAAATTATTTGAGCTTTTGTTCCTTCAATTTGATCGCAAGTAAGAGTTTTTACTGCAGAATTAGTTCCAACTGGCATGAATATTGGAGTGTTAATAGTTCCATGTGGTGTTTTGAAAACGCCAGCTCTAGCACCTGATTGGGTGCATTCATGGACTAAATCGTAACTAAAAAAATCTTTTTCGCTCTTCATTTAATCAACCAACTTGACGAATTATTCGTCAAGTCCTTCTGTTACTAATTCCATCATATTTTTGTAATCTGGACATAATTCTTCTGGTTTGAAATAAATATTAATTTCTCTTTCAGCACTTTCTAAACTATCAGAACCGTGAACTGTGTTATATTCTTTTAGCTGTGCATAATCAGCACGGATTGAGCCAACATCAGCTTCGCAAGGGTCAGTGCAACCTAGTACGTGACGAACGCCTTGAACAGCTTTATAGCCTTGAAATACCATTGCAACAACAGGTCCGCTTGTTATGTATTTTAATAGGTTTGGATAAAATGGTTTAGTCAAATGTTCTTCATAATGCTGTGAAGCTATTTCTTCTGTTACATTAACCATTTTTAAACCGATTAATTTATAACCTTTTTTCTCAAAACGAGTTATAATTTCGCCGACAAATCCTCTTTTTACACCATCAGGTTTGATTGCGACAAATGTTCTTTCTTCTGTATGTATCATAGTTCCTCCTCAGATATATATTGTATTGTATCATAAATATTTTAAATTAAGCGTTATTGAAGGTGTGGTTTTTTAAACGTTTGATTAAAATTATCAATAATGTTGTCGATAAGATTACGCTTGAAGCAAATAATCCATACCAAAAACCTTGAAGATTTAGCCCTAATTTGAATGCGAAATAAAATCCTAATGGGAAGTATACAATCCAGTAGCTGATTGAATTTAAAATCAAAACAATTTTGGTTTCTTTTATTCCCTTGAAAACACCGCCCAATGATACTTGTAGTCCATCGCAAATTTGAAACATCGCCACGATATATATAATTGGCACGCAAATTTCTATTAAATTAGTGTCGTTAGTGAACAGACTGACAAGAAAATGAGGACAGCTTGCAAAAATAATCGCACTGAATGCCATAAAACCAACTGACATTAAAATGCCAATTTGAGAGTATTTCTTCAGATCATAAAGGTTTCTAGCTCCGTTTGCAAACCCTACTTTAACAGCAATTGCGTTTGATATCGCAAGAGGAATCATAAATGAAATCGTTGTCATTATGCAGATTAAATTTTGTGCTGCTGCGTATATTCCTGATATTCTACCCATAATTATAGCCGCACTATTGAATGCGATAAATTCAACCATTACTGCTAATGAGATTGGTAATCCTATTTTTAAAATAGTTTTGTAATAGTTTTTATCAACATAATTTTTTAATCGAAGTTTCAATAAGCAATATATCAGCAAACTAAATCCCATTATGTATCTCACTAAAAAGCTTGCGATTGCCAGTCCAATTACGCCTAGTGATGGAATTTTACCTAATCCAAATACAAAAATTGCGTTTAGGATTAGATTCAAAAATACACATATGACGGTTACTAAATTAGGCAAAAAAACGACTTCAAATGCCTGCAAGTATTCTTTTAATGCGTTATATAAATACATTCCGAAGGTCGAGAACGCTGAAATAATCATATAAATTTTTATGTCAGATACGAGATGTTGTTCAAAGTTTAAGACATCAATTAGTGGTACAAATGCAAGGGTGATAATTGAGGTTATGGCAGAAATAATCAATGAAAATCTAATAGTTGGAAAAAAGTATCGCTTTGCTTGCGTTTTTTCACCACGCTTGTTTGATAAGATTGGCGAAATGCTTCCTAGCAAGCCAACGCCTATCATAAATATCACGTTGATTATGGCTGTTGCTATGGATATAGATGCCAATGTGTCAGTAGAATGTCTTCCTGCTATAAAAACATCACCAGCACCGATTAATATAAAGCCTAAGTTCCCCATTATAATGGGTAGAGCAATGTTTAGCAATTCTTTTGCATAATTTTTAAATTCTTTAATCATAATTTATTCATTGTACTATAAATATTTATTAATTTTTATCGTTCTGTGCCAAACCTGGTTCTAAATCAGATCCAGTTATGATTTTTCTAAACGCAAATTGTGCTTTAGGAAGAGCATATGCTAGTAAAGCACTGCTTATTGCAACATTAGAGATTATACTTGCTGATTTTATAAACTTTGCTTTTTGAGTATATTTTTTGAAATCACCTGATGAGATTGATTTTTTAGCGAAATTTATGATATCATCATTAAATTTTGCAAGGTTTTTTATGTCAACGTAAGCTCTTGGATCACGTGTTTTTTTATCAAGCATTTTTATTTTATTGAATTTTTGTGCGTATTTTACAAAATAACTATCTGGATTGTCATCGACAAAGTCAATTAAATCTTTTGCTTCGTTAGATTTTGGCAGGTTTAGTTTTTGTTCTTTAACTTCATCTAAAAAACCTTTGTCTGCAAGCATTTTAGGGCCAAGATTGGTGTCTGTGATTTTGTTAAACCCTTTTTCTATGTATTTAGGAGCAACGAAATTTAAAAACATCATACCAGCCATTTTGAAACCGACATCATATCGTTCATTTTTGTTTCTAGCTGTAATGACACGACCACCAGCGTATCCACCATCAGTTACAATCATTTTGTCAACTGTCGAAAAATTAGCGAGATTGCTCATTATGTTGCCAGTGAAATTTATTTTTTGTTTGAATTTGTCTGTTTCTGTCTTGAAAAATGTGTCATTAGCGATTTTTTTATTTTCTGCATCTTTTTTCTTTTGTTCAGTAATTTTTTTTGCTGATGATGCGAAAATTAGTTTTGGCAAAACAAACCCCATAAACATTATTGGTACAGATGTTGATGCGATAAATTTTGTGGCTAATAATTTTTCATAAATCCCTTTGTTAGATTTAACTTTTTTTAAATCTTCGAGGATTTTTTCAGGAACTTTTCCTTGGAATTTTTTTAAATTCAAATCAATTCCTTGCTCTTTTTCTTCCTTGAAAAGTTTTAGATTGACATCGGGATTGTAACCACGAGATTTTATGAATTTGTCTGAAAGCTTGTCCATCAAAGGTATTCCGCCAAGCCATACCGCAGAAACTGCGTATTCGTCTAAAAAACGTTCACGACTAGCGAGTTTCGCTATTTCTTTTGATTCTTTTTCGTTTTGTTTATATGTTAAATAAACTTTTGAAGGGACTTCAATTCCGCAGTCCCTGACAAGTAGTGGGTAAATGCTATTATTGTTTCCAATAGCTGATATTATATTTGTAACCATATTTAAAATTTCTCCAATTCTGTTTAGTAAAATAGCCTTTTTATGCAATAAGTCTGCTTGAAAGGCTATTTTATATTAGAATTAAATAATTTTTAAAAACTTTATTAAAAACTCGCATTATTAATCCCATAGCCTTCCAAGGTAGCTATGATGATGTGTATGAGATTTTAAATAGTTTGTTGATAACATTTATTTTTCCTCGTTTCTTTATAGTACTCGAAAAATTAAAATTCGCAAGTTTTTTAATTTTTCCCTGATGTCATTTTATTGATACCACGTTCAGCATTTTCGATATCACTCATATTTAGACTTAAAAATGAATCAAATAGATTTGATTTCCCAGTTAAAGGTTGACTATATTCAACCCCATCAATTGTTTGTTTTAAGTTCAGGTTAGGTTTCTTTTTTGCAGGGTCAAAGCCTTCAACGATTGTTGATTTTAGTCCGTTCCAGCTGCCGACTTTTTCTATTTGTTGTTTTATGGCTTTAACCATGTTTTTATTTTTGCTAGAGGCTTCACTGATGAGTGATTTTTTTAGTTTATAACTTACGTTTGCTTCAAAATTTGGATTGTTATTATTTTTGATATTGTTGTTAGTTTTTTGATTAGTTGTAATTGGATTGATTTTCATAATATTATCTCCTTTTTTGCTACCCCTATTTGCCCCTATTCGCCCCTATTCGCCTGTGTTTTTAACTATTTGGGTAAGTGCTGTGTCAAGATTTTTAATTTCTGTTTCATCTATATTCGCAAACATTGTAATGGGGTTATCTTGCTTTGGTATGGCTGTTGCGTGTTTGTGAGAGATTTTTTCGTTCATGTATATAATATGAGATTGTTTTTGCTCGGGTAGGGTTAATTTTATAAATTGAGAGTTGTCATCAGTTAATGATTTTACATTTTCTAAAATACCTTCAATTTTTTTGAAAAAATCAATATCACAGCCTTTTATTGATTGATAAATGTCGTGTTCAACTTCAGGCGAAATTCTTAATCCGAAATTCTGTTTGTTTTGTGATTTAGAAATTGAAGAGTTTTTGTTTTGGTTATATGAGTTGATTGAATTTATTTTCATAATTAC
>JAWXUD010000023.1:0-27717 GCA_044432945.1 Candidatus Gastranaerophilales bacterium | reverse complement strand
AATTTTCAATCTCATCAACGTCACAGCGTTCATTTATTTTTAGATATTTACTCAATTCATCAACAAAATCTTCAGTTGTTGAATATCCAGTAAGTTTTTCATGAAATCTCATTTGATTCATCGCTTCTTCTAGTCGACTATCAAATAGTAATTTCTTTTTTGACAACGCTTCTGATTGCAAATTGTTCATCAAATTTGGCATTGTCATCGCAGCCACTACGCCGATTATGCCTAGTGTAATCAATACTTCTGCTAGAGTGAACGCAGAACGCTTCGCAATTGAAACCACCCCGTCAACTTCGTTGCCACCCCGTCTTGCTTCACTCGCATTAAACGGCAGTGCGAAAAGCGTGGTTTTCGCTTTCTGCCTCTGCTCGCTTGCGTTCCAGCGGAGGGGAATGCGATTGCCACCTTGAACCCGATTTAATAAAGGGTTTTCGTCACATTGTTTTTGTTGGTTTTTGTTCGTTTTCATAAATCATTTCCTTTCACATGCTCCTAACTGATTAATTAGTTTATACCATGATTTAATTAGATTTGCAACTCATTTGTTAGATATAATAAAACAATGAAAAATGAATATATCATACATAAAGAGAATTTGAGAACTTTGATTAAAATCCTCACCACATTAGACAACAAAACATTGACTCAATTAAAAGTTTTAATCAATCATAAATACAACAAGTGTGATTCTTTAGAAAATATGGCAAATAAGCTTCGCAACAATACATTCAGGGTTACTGAATTAATGGAAGTAATGGATATTTTAGGGTATGACTTACTCGTCAGAAAAAAATAAAATCAATTTCTAACACCAAATAATTTTTCAAAAACAGAACAAACCTAAGAGTTCATCAAACTCTCTAAATCATCTTCTAATAAACTTTTTTGAAACATTTCACATTCCTCAATCATATCTAACAGTTTTAGATATTTCGCATTATGCAAAACCAAACCTAAGTCTAAATTTTCAGTCAATTCCAATACAAAATACTTTTCTGTTTGCTCTAAAATATTAATCAAACTGACCTCTTGAAAAATCTCAAACAAGAGTTCAAAAACCCCAAAAGATTTCCCCCAATAACTAGAAATCCTATTCAATTCAACTTTACCTGCGTTGTTATTACAAGCAAATTTCAACATTTTATAAGTTGTTTTTAAAAAGTCCTTTTCATCAAAATATTTTATATCATAATTCATAAAATGAATTGATTTTGGAGCTACAGCCTCTAACATAAAATCAAAATCACTCCTATCACTAGGATAATCAAAAATCATTAATGCCTCGCATTTTCTCAAACTATCAACCCCAACAACTCTTTCAACCAGATTTTTAAACGGCTTTAACATCTCAATAACGGGCTTTGACTCTGCTAAAATCAAAATATCTTGCTTTGAATTCTTCACAAAATCATCAACTAACGGTAAAATATCAGTCTTTTTACGATGATCATAGGTCTTTATTTTAACAACCCCCTCAACCACCTCTTCTTCAACAAGATGCTCAGAATGAATGTCATCAATCATCAACTGAATTGATGTATTCCCGTTAAACTCATTAATTTGTGGGTGAAAAGCCAAATCAAGCGTATCGCCTTTCACCAAAGACACATCGCCCATTTTCCAACGAATACACTTAAACTCTTTCGAATTAGCCTCACAAGTCAAACGCAAATGGTTTTTATTTTCACCCATAAGCATTTTATCTTTCAACACAAAATCTTTAATAACAAAAACTGGACTAGGATTGCAAGCACCAAATGGCTCTAGTCTAGAAATCTCATCAATCAAATCCAAATCAATTTCATCAGCCCTGACAACCAAGTCGATATTCAAAGAAGGTTTTAAAATTCGCCCGTTCAACATCTCTTTTATTGTCGAATTCAACCTTGATTTAACCTCATCAAAAGATATTTTATCAGTAGTAAACGACAACCCTGCCGCCATGGCGTGTCCGCCAAACCCATCTAATCCTTCTGAGTTCAACGAGATAACCTCGTGCAAATCAATTCCCTCAACACTACGAGCAGAACATCTCATTTGCTTAGTTTCCTCTGAATATGTCATAACAAAAGCAGGCTTGTGATAAGCCTCTACCAATTGTGAAGCAACAATCCCGACAATTCCAACGTGCCAATTAGGGTTAAACAAAACAATCGCAGGATTATTATTCCCCTGCTCTTCTAACATCGCAGTCGCTTCGGCAAAAGTTTGCGAACACAATTCTTGTCGAACCTTGTTCAACTCAGCCAACGACTGAATTGCCATCACTATTTCTTGCTTGTTATCTGAAATAAGAACTTTCAAAGCATCTTCAACCGTCCCCAGTCGCCCTGCAGCATTAATCCTTGGTGCGACACCAAAAGCAATATGCTCAGATGTAATATCACCCTTATAACCAGCGTCCTCCAATAATTTTGAAAGACCATAATGCTTACCAGAACTAATCAACTGCAAACCACGAGCTACAAAAAAACGATTTTCACCAATCAATGGTACGATATCAGCAACCGTCCCTACTGCAACATAAGGCAACAATTCAATAGCATAATCGAGCTTGTTAAATCTATCTAACAACGCTTGCGACACTTTATAAGCTACCCCAACACCCGCCAAGGCACAAAGGCTTTCTATCTGACGAGCTGAAAGATTTTCATCTAGCGAATTTGGAGCTTTAGGGTTTATTATGGCCAACGCATTAGGCAAAACCTCAGGTGCATCATGGTGATCAGTAATAATAACATCGATTCTAAAACTATTTAAAAAGTTCACCGCATCAACATCACTAATCCCGCAATCACAAGTTATAACAACCTTCGGCTTGATTTGCGTCATAAGCTTTACCAAAGCTTTAGTGTCAAATCCATGACCTTCTTTTTCTCTATCAGGAATAAAATAGTTCACATTAGCACCTAAATGCTTAAACATTTTATACAAAACAGATGTTGAAGTAACCCCGTCAGCGTCAAAATCACCATGGATTAATATTTTCTCATCATTTTCTATAGCAAAAGCTAAACGCTCAACTGCTTTTGCCATATCACAAAATGCATCATAAGAGGTTAATTTCATACCTAAAGGGTTCAAAAACTCCTCAACCTCTTCCTCTTTAATAACGCCTCGTAATGCTAAAAGTCTTTTAATAAGTGAGCTTTCGCCCCCCTCATATTTATTATATTTCCATTCTTTCATAACTCAATCCCTAATTTATAACATCGCTACGCTAATTAAAATTTATTTGCGTTTGTAAAACATCAATAATTTCATTATATCGGTTAATATCGTTCAAATACCACCAACCAATTAATGTTTCAAAAGCCGTTGCCAGTCTATACTCACCTTGATTTTGTCGCCTATTCATTGGTATTGACAAATTTCGCCCACGTCTTGCAATTTCAAGTTCAGCTTCTGATAAATATGGCTCTAAAAACTTTAACAACTCTGCCTGAAACCCCATCTTAACCTTGGCTGTCGTTAATTCATGAAGCTTCTTGGAATTCTCGGTCAACAAAATTGTTTGTTTTCTTATAAAAATTTCCCAAACAGCATCACCAAAATATGCGTAATTTCTTAAATGAATTTCTTCCATAAGATAATTTTACTATAAATATTTTTTCTTGAATAATATTAAATTACGTGCAATAATAATCTTATAAAGATTTTTATTTTAAAAAGAGGGGTTATGAAAAAAATAATTATTACGACAATTTGTGCTATCACAATTATTTCACCAGCATTAGCACTTGAACAAACTGAAGAAAATTACGAATATCCAAATAAACTAAAATGTATGGATATTCTGACGTCAATGTATGATGAACGTTACACTATGTATAATGTGCTTAATCTAAACTACGAACAAGAAATGACTAAAAGAGAAATAGATAAAGCCAAGCATGATGAACTTGAAACAATATTACCAGAGCTAAAAGATGAAAAATTAAAACTTCATGAACTAGTTCAAAATAACGCACCACATAAAGAAATAGTGCAACAAGAAAATAGAATTCAAAAAATCAACAAACAAATGAAAGAAGTTGCGACCAAATACGATGAAAAATTATTTAAAATATTAGATAGAGAACAAAGATCTAAATACAAAGCTGTCAGAAAAATTGCTGTTGATGAACTCGAATTTTGTGAAGCTGGAAAAGTGAATTACGAGCCAAATGAGAGAATAATTCATTTTGTAGAAAAAGATACGTTCCCACAACTTCTATAGAAAATGACATATAAACATTTCTTATAGAACAAGATTATAAAATTGGCGGATTTCTGAAAGAAATCCGCCAATTTTGATTTATCTAATAATCTATTTTTAAAAAATGTTGCCACCAAGAATAATAGTTTCGCCATTTATCTGTTTTGTTAAAATTTCAACAGCCTTTTTCAACTGAACATCATCTTTGTTTTTAATGTTATCTTCAGTCAACTTAACCTCGATATCAGGAGAAATACCCTTTTTATTGATATCAGTTCCATCAGGAGTTAAGTATTTTTGAATAGTAATATTGACACCAGCATCTTGCGGAAGTTTGTTAATCTCTTGAACCAAGCCTTTACCAAATGATTGTTCACCAATAATAATCGCTCTGTGATTATCCTTCATCGCCCCTGAAAATATTTCAGAAGCAGATGCCGAACCTTTATTAATAAGAACAACTACAGGTTTTTTAGTATAAGTCATCTTACTAGCACGTTGAGTTTCCTTATAACCATCACGATCTACCGTACTAACGATAGTATTCCCGCTTAAAAACATATCAGAAATAACAATAGCATTCGTCAACAACCCACCTGGATTTGAACGTAAATCTACGATAATACCTTTTTTATTTTTATCATTATTCAAAATTTCTGCAAATTCTTTTGAAGCATTACGACTAATAAACGAACTCAAGCGAATATAGCTAATATTTTCAGGAATTTCCATCTCTAATGGAACTCTCTGAGATACAGACTTAATCTCTATTTCTGCACGCTTAATTTTATAAGTTTTCAAAGGTGAATCTTTACGCTTAATTACGATTGTAACCTCAGTCCCTTCCTCACCACGGATTTTTTCAGCAGCCTTGTCGACAGTGATTCCCTTAGTACTTTCACCGTCAATTTCAATAATTTCATCATCTGATAAAAGCCCAGCTTTTTCTGCAGGTGTGTCCTCAATCGGAGCTATAACCATTAATTTACCGTCTTTTACAGCGATCTGGATACCAATCCCTTTTAGCGAACCATTGATAGAACTTGTTTCATCAGCAAACTCTTTTGGGTTTAAAAATTTAGTATAAGGATCATTCAAACTCGCAATCATAGTGTTTATTGCAACATAAGCATCTTCATTTGTTTTAATCTCTTTATCATACTTATGACGCCATTTTGACCAATTTTGTGAATTATTTGTCTGATCTACAAACTTTGTATTAACCAATCTCCAAACCTGATCATACAAATCCGCAGGACTATACGCAAATACATTATCTCTGATTACCCAACCAGACAACAAGACAAATGCTGACATAAATATAATACTTTTTTTCATAATGTTTCTCATTCTCTCTAGTTTTCCTCCAAATACTTTTAATATACAAAATTTATTCTTTATTTCTCAGACGATGAAATTTTAAAAAAGTTTCAATTCTAAATATCTATAAATAATCTATATTAAAAGTTCTTAAATTATTATATCACAATATTTGAAAAAATAAATAACTAAAAGGATTAAATTTTATCAATATTAACAAACAATAAAAAAAAGGAACTCATCACATTTAATGAGTTCCTTTTTTTAAATTATAATTATCAATTAAGCGTTCGCAAAAATATTTTCGCTTTGTTCGCTATTACTAAAATCATGATTTACATCAGACAAATAAGCATTTTTAATCTCAGCTAAGTCTTGTTGCATAAGTCTTCTTGGTGAACCATCTTCCATAGAATGGTTTCTTAACAAATAAGATGGGTGGAAAATTGTCATAGAATTGTAATCTTTTCCATCAACATTGATGTTAATCCATTGACCACGAACTTTAGAAATTGTTTGTTTTTTATCTAACTCAACAAAAGATTTCAAAGCAGTAGCTCCGCAAAGAACAATCGCTCTAGGGTTAATAATATCAATTTGAGCATTCAAATACAATCTGTTCTCAGCAATTTCAGCTTCTGTTGGCACTCTATTTTCAGGAGGTCTACACTTAACTGTATTAACAATATACAAATCGCATTCTCTTGAAATACCAGCTTCAATCAAAAATTCATTTAATAATTGACCAGCACGTCCAACAAAAGGAATACCAGTTTCATCTTCCATCTCTCCAGGTGCTTCACCTATTAAAACAATTTTCGCAGTTTCAACGTTGCCATCACCAAAAACTATGTTTTTAGCTGTTTTACCAAGTTCGCCACCAGCCCATTTTGTACATTTTGTTTTAACTATCTCCATCATTGAAGTTTTTTTCATTTTCTGCCCTCTCCTCTATATCTCTTTTCTTAAATAGTCCTACACCATGCTTTTTGCAATATCTTTTAAGCTCTTTCATTATAACATCAGATAATAAAAATACTGCTATTAAGTTTGGAACTGCCAAAAATAAAGTAAACGCATCAGATAGATTAATTATACTTTGAAAGTTCATGGCAGAACCAACAATAATAAATATACAATAAAGAATTTGAAAAGTCCTCGTCACAATGGTTGAGTTTCCAAACAAATAATTCCAAGCTTTTGTCCCGTAATAAGAACCACAAAGCATAGTCGAAACAACGAAACAACTAGCCATAATAGTCAACAATACAGGAAAAAATGGACATACACTAGCAAAAGCCTTCGAAGTCAATTCAATCCCCGCAAGTCCAGTTGCATCTAAATAAACCCCAGACACAACAATGACAAACGCAGTAGCTGAACCTACTATAACTGTATCAACAAAAGGTTGAAGCATGGCAATAAAAGCCTGTGCAACTGGCTGATTTGTATTGATAGCAGAGAACGCAATCGGAGCAGTTCCTAAACCAGATTCGTTAGCAAACATTGCACGTCTAAACCCCCAAAGCATACAAGCAAACGCACCACCCGCCATAGCTTTTGGCTGAAAAGCTTCTTGCAAAATGATTTGTATAGTATGCGGGACATGCTGAATATTTATCAAACATATTAAAAACGCACTAAAAACATAAAGTGAACACATCACAGGAGTAACCTTTGATGTGAATTTGCCAATAGCTTTTATCCCACCAATAATCGTGAAGTAAGTAATTATAGCGACAACAAGCCCCAAAAGCCAACCTCTGTCAAAGAAAAAACTTCCCGCCCCGCCAGTAACCTCTGTTATTTGTGTCGTCATAGCATTTATCTGAAACAAATTCCAACCACCAATCATCGCAAATATACAACAAACAGCATATATTTTAGAAAGATGAGGTGCAAATTTACCGATATATTTATGGTTTTTCAACGCAATTTCAATATAATACATTGGACCACCGTCAACAGTCCCATCAGGGTTAATCTTACGGAATTTCATTCCCAATAAAACCTCTGCAAACTTCAAACCCATTGATAAAAAACCAGCAACAATCATCCAAAATATAACCCCAGGCCCACCAATAGAAACAGCCGCTGCAGAACCCGCAACATTCCCTATTCCTGCTGATGCTGAAATAGTAGCTGTTAACGCCTGAAAAGCTGATACTTCACCGTGTTTTTTACGCTTTACAATTTCTTTATGCTCATAATTTTCAGTGATAAGCTTTATTGCATGCTTAAACCCCCAAAAGCCAATAAACCTTGTTCTTATTGTAAAATATATTGCAGCAACAACCAATAACGCAACTAAAAACTCAATCTTTACCCCAGAAATCGTAACTGAAGAAAAAATTATCCCTGATATTTTATCGGCTATTGGTGACAAAAATGTGTCTATTGCATTATCTAAATTCATTATTCAAATAATAATATAAAAATGAAAATTTGTAAATTCTAGCTCAAAACCTTAGCTGATTCTGGACTGTTTACGTAATTTGTTAACGCTCTAAATACAAATGGGTGAATTTTTTCTTCCTTAACATCTTGATAAATAATGGTCAAAGCCTCTTTTGGTGACATCGCCATCTTATAAGAACGTTCCTCAGTTAACGCTGAATATTTATCAGCAGTCGACAAAATTTGCAATTCAATATCCGCATTAAAGTTCTTATCAACCCAAGGATAACCCGTTTTTTTAGCGTTTTGATGATGGTTACGAACAAGGTTTAAGGTCTTTTTATTAATGTCAGTCATTTTTAATAATTCAAACCCCAATTCAGAATGCATATGCATTATTTTAGTTTCAGCTTCATCTAGTTTATCAGACTTGTTTAAAATCTCTTTTGGAATAAAAACTTTACCAATATCGTGTAGATAAGACGCATCTTCTATCGATTTATTATCAACTTTATTTTTTAACGAAAATGGCAAATTATCACATACGGCAAGGGCTATATTTTTTGTATCTGTCGAATGAGCTTTCAAAACCTCCGCCAATCCATCAATATTTAGTTCTAGAGGAATTCCTTCTTTTTTTAGGATTTCCTGTATTTTAGGGTTGCTAGAAATCATTTTATTTATCGCAAATTCACTCGTGTAACGATCAAGACTTCTATTCTGAAAAGTGTCAGAATAGCCAGTATTAGCAAAATTCAAACTTTTTGAATTCTGGACAACATTTATATTTGAACTAACACCACTTACACCTAGCGGTTTAGAGACATCTATTCCCATTAAATTTTCACACTATTATTTCACTACACTATATGGTTATAAAGTATTTTTTGATTGAAAAATTTACATATTTATAAAAAATTGTTACATTTCTTACTTTTTTTGATAAAATAATTTTATGGACGAAATAAAAAAAGTACTAATATGTGGAATAGGTGCTATCGGAAGCATTTACGCTGATAAAATATCACGGTACAACCATAATGATTTAAAAATCTTAGTCGATAAATCAAGATTTGAACATTACAACAAAAATCCAACATTATTTAACGATAAAACACTAGATTTAGAATATATATTACCTGATAATAAAGACTTCAAGGCTGATTTAATCATTATTGCCACTAAATTTGACGGCTTAGATAAAGTAATAAAAGATTTATCAAATTTCATCAAAGATGACACTATTATTTTGTCGTTGCTTAATGGAGTCATGAGCGAAAAGCTTATTGCCCAAACTTATGGTGCTGAAAAATTACTTTATTCGTATTTTATTGGACACAGTGCAATGCGTGAAGGTCGTAAAATAACACACGATGACGTTAATAAAATAGTTTTTGGTACTGATAGTGAACTTGATATGACAAATCAAGAATTAATAAAAAAATATTTTGAAAAAGTCGGTATTAATTACGAAATTCCTGACGATATCATTCACTCAATTTGGCTAAAATTTATGTTGAACGTTTCTGCAAATCAAACATCAGCACTTTTAAGATTAACATTCAAAGAAATGCTTGATGATATAAAATGCAAAAAACTTTTAGAAGATATTATGCTTGAAGTTCAAGAAATTGCTAAAGCAGAAGGTGTAAAAAACACAGAGAACATGATCTCTCAAACTTTTGATAATTTGGGTTTAATGATACCAAACGGTAAAACTTCAATGCTACAAGATATTGAAGCTAACAGAATTACGGAAGTAGAAATTTTTGCAGGCACTGTCATTGAACTAGGCAAGAAACACAATATTAAAACACCTATTAATGCAATGTTATATACATTAATAAACATTGCACAAGATAAAAAAAGCTAATTTGATTAATCTTAATTTATTTTATTTTGTTTTATAAAAAACAAAACAGCTTCTTTTGTAGATTTAGGAGTGTTCAAGGTACTATTTTCATCAGGAACATCTCCGCTATTCATAACTATATTTTTATTATAATAATTCAACCCCAAATAAATAATCACAGAGGCTAGGACAACTCCTAAAATAGAAAAAACGAATTTAAGAACAATAGCAACCCAATTAGTAGGTTCTTTTGTTGCTGTTTGAATTAAATCTACCGTAGTCTGTGCTGCTTCAGAATACGTTTGTGCGACTTCTGCCACACAAACGTTATTAATAAACAAATATCCTGCTAATATAACTACTGACAAAACTATCAGGTTCTTTAACAAATTATTTTTCTTCAACATTTCCTTCACCTGTTTCAGTTGATTTAGTTGTACGAGATTTTTTAGAAGCACCACGATTCGGTCTACGTTTAGGTTTATCCTCAACGACTTCAACAGGAGCAGCATCTATAGTTTCAACATTTCCTACTGGAGCAATTTCAACATTACTTACTTCTTCTGTTTTCACTTCACGAACTTTCTTGTTTCTTGAAGGTTTTGCTTTTTTAACTTCTTCAACAACCGTTGCGACAACTTCCACGACTTCTTCAACAACAGTAGTTGCAATGACAGGTTTTATTTCTTCATCAGGTTTGATAACAGTTTGAGCTGTTTGAATTTGACCTTCTTGATTTAAGTCAAGTTCTTTATTCTGTTTGTTTTTATCAAATCTATTACGGCGGTTGTTATTACGCTTACGATTATTATTTTCAGAATTAGCAACAGTCGAAGGGTTTTCGACAGCCACTGCAACATCAACAATTTCTTGTACTTCTACAATTTCTTCTTGCTGAGGTTTATTATTATTCTTATTGTTATTATTTTTAAATTTATTATTACCATTATTAATAGGTAATTTCATCTTAGCAGCTTTTGCACGATATTCGCCTTCAGCTGTCGGAGTTGAGAAGTTAAAATCAATAACCGAATGACCAGAACCGTGGCAATGTGGACATTTTTTAGTAAATATCTCAGAAAGAGATTGACCTTGTCTGTGACGAGTCAATTCAACAAGTCCTAAATCTGAAAGTTGTCCAACTTGTGGTTTTGCTTTATCAGGTTCGAGTGCCATCTCTAACTCTTCCATAATCGCTAACTTATCAGCTCTAGAAATCATATCGATAAAGTCAATGATAATCATACCGCCAATATTTCGCAAACGAAGTTGACGAGCTATCTCATGAACAGCTTCGATATTAGTTTTCAAAATAGTTTCATCTTGAGTAGAAGAGCTTGTGAATTTTCCACTGTTAACGTCAATAACAGTAAGTGCTTCTGTTGTTTGAACGAACAAATAACCGCCAGAAGGCATATTCACTTTTGCATTTAGTGCAGATTTAATCTCTTTATGAACATCAGTTGCGATTAAAATAGGTTCAGTACCTCTATACAGGTTTACCTGAACATTTTTATTCATATGCCAATTTTGCAAAATAGTTTGAACCCTATTTAGAGCAAACGCTGTATCAACAATAATTTCTTTAGTATTTTCAGAACAAGCTTCACGAATAACTCTATATAACAAATCTTGATCACGATAAATCAAATTTGGTGGAGTAAGAGTTTCAGCTGAAGTCACGATATTATTCCATTTTTCTAACAAAATTTCTAAATCTTCTTGAATATCAGCCTCAGAAAGTCCTTCAGCTTCAGTTCTAATAATTACACCAACACCCACTGGCTTGATTAAACTAACGATAGATTTCAGTCTTGCTCTTTCTTTAGAGTTATCGATTTTTTTACTAACGCTAATCCCTGGTTCATTCGGCATCAAGACCAAAAAACGTCCTGGCAAGCTAACTTCAGTAGTAACCCTAGGACCTTTGTGTCCATTTGGTTCTTTAACAACCTGTACTACTAATTTTTGTTTAGGCGAAAGCTTATCTTTTAACGCCCCCTTACCCATAACATCTTGAGCGTGTAAAAAGCCCATTTTATCAGAGCCTACATTAACAAACGCCGCATCGATACTAGGTAAAATATTATCAACAGTTGCTAGATAAACATCACCTAATATTACATCGCCACGCTGTATGAAAAAATCCGTAACCTTACCGTTTTCCATAACCGTTGCTATATTATCACGCTCTGCAATAATAATCTTTTGTTCTTTTGTTTGAGGAGTTTGCAAATTTTGCACATTTCCTTTTCTGTTTTTTTCGTATGCCATAAAAATTCCTTTATAAATTATAACTCTTTTAATTCTTCGTCCAAGAAACGAATTCGCTTGATATCAAAAACAATATCTTTTGCGATTAAGCCCATTAACACATCAGCACGTAGTGCGGGAATGTCAAGACTTTGACCAGTTTTAAGGATTATGAACAGATTTTCACCCTCAAACCTATAAGATTTTATTGATGATTTTATATCTGTTTTTTTAATTAAACCTTTTTTGTTTTTCTTATCGATAAAAATTTCTTCGCAAGATAAAACCTTTTCTGTATCATACAACAAATTTTCGAATTCGTAAAGCTTTTTATCAAATATACTAATTTTATATTCAGCCCAACAAGCCGAAACATCAATCGCTTTTGAGCTACGTGGGATTTTAACAATACTTATTATTCTTGACTGCTCAGGCAAAACCCGCTCTAACTGAATTCTTAAATCATTCTCCGAAATATCCTCAAACAAATCAATATCAACCAATTCAGAATCACTTTCTGAAAATAAAGGTAAAGCAACCCCCATCGAAACTTTCATCGTAGGGTTGTAACCCAATGAATAAGCGATATTTAAATCAGTCCTTGCCAAGGCTTTGAAAAATGTATTTTGCCAATCTAGATGAGAAAAATATTTCAAAATATCTGTTTTAGTTAATTTAATTCGATATCTAAAAATTTCTTTTTCATAGCTAGAACAAGTTTTAGGGTCATGATGCTCAATCACCAAATTCTGTGCCTTCTCACTTGCCAAATATGGCTTTGCCATCTTCTTGCTTGTTTTCAAATTTTTACAAACTCCACAATTGACGCAACCTGTTTCGCACGTAGGTTTTGCATTAGCATCATTGAATTCCTGAACAAACCATTCTTTATTAACGCCAATATCAATAAAATCCCATGCCAGCACTTCATCTGTCTTAAATTCTTTTTCGGCTAACGCTTCTAAATCCAGCCCCAATTCTTGTGCCGTTTCACGCCAAACATTTTTATCAAAATATTCACTCCACGCATCAAGATAACAACCTTTTTTATAAAGTGCTTCAATATAACTACAGAGTTTTTCATCACCACGAGTAAGCACAGCCTCAATTTGAGAAACAAACTTTTCATGATAATTAATTTTCAACCCTTTTATATGCTTAGTTTTATCTTTCAAATAATGAATATGTTCGCTTACCTTATCCAAATTCATTTGCCCGTGCCACTGAAACGGTGTAAAAGGCTTAGGTACAAATATAGAAAGCGTACAAGTTACGTCTAGTCCGTGCGTCAACCCTTTTTCTTTTTTTATTAGGCGAGAGCGATAACGAATTTTTTCTAACAACTGTGCCATCTCGTCCATATCTGTTAGTGTTTCTGTTGGCAATCCACATATAAAGTAAAATTTCATACGTGACCAACCATTTTCATATAAAGTTAAAACAGCATCTAAAATTTGTTCTTCTGTTATATTTTTCTTAATAACATCACGCAAACGTTGACTTCCTGCCTCTGGAGCTAGTGTCATTGTTGATTTTCGCACACTCTGAACCAATTGAGCTAGCTCTAAATTAAACCCATCGATACGTTGACTAGGCAAAGAAACCGATATTTTCTTCTCATTAAAATCAACCGCAAGCTCTTTTATAACTTCCTTGATATTAGAATAATCATTTGAAGAAAGTGAAAGCAAAGAATATTCATCATATCCAGTGTTTTTCACCAATTCTTTAGCTATTTTTACAATATCTTCAGCAGGTCTTTCTCGCACTGGTAGTGTTACGTGTCCAGGCTGACAAAAACGACACATACGCCCACACCCACGGCGAATTTCGACAACCGCTCTATCATGCACAGCTGATGAAAAAGGTATTGGATATGATTTAAGTGCAGTTTCATAAGTTAATTGTGCAATCCGTTTTTTCACGCTACCGCCAACAGATGCAGACCAACGTCCTGAATTCTCTCCAGCAACTAGTGCCTTAATCCTCTCAGCTCTTGGCAACTCTTTTGTACGTTCTAATATTTCACATAATTCAATTATGCTATCCTCACCATCACCAATCAAAAAGACATCGATAAAATCAGCAACAGGTAATGGGTTGAAAGCACAAGGTCCACCTGCAAAAATTATGGGATCATCGTCACTACGCTCTGAATTTTTATAAGGAATTTCAGCCATCTCTAACATTTTCAAAACAGTAGGATAAGCCATCTCGTATTGCAAAGAAAACCCGATCGCATCAAATTCTTTTAATGACTTTTTACTTTCTAATGAATAAAGCGGTTTTGGTAAAAAATCTATTTCTGGAGCATAAACTCTATCAGCCATAAAGCGAGCTTGCTTATTAATCTCTTCATACAAAACCCTTAGCCCTAAGTTGCTTATACCAATCTCATATTTGTCAGGGAATGCTAAAGCTATTTTCACGCTCGCACCATCAAAATCCTTGTTGTGAGATAAAAACTCCCCTCCTACATACTGATATGGCTTGTTACATTTAAACAAAGCTTCGTGATAATCTCTAAAAAAACAATTCATTTTATAATTTCCAATATATATTTACGCTAAATCCTCAGGGAAATATTTATCTATTTCGATAATAACCCCACCTAATGTATCGTCTTCAAACGAGCGGATAAACTTAAATAAATCCTCATTTAAAACATCATAATTATACAAAACAACTTCGCCCTTACACTCTTTCATAACTCTTACAATATAACTGCAACTTTGTGAATAATTTATTAAATGCTTAGAATTGAACTTTTTACCATTATTATCTTTTTCGAGTTTTACGTAATTAAAACCAGCATAAAATTTAACCGTCTCCTCAGATACTGGAGGAAGCTCGTTTTTATGTCTTGAAAAAATATTTATAACTTTTTGATTAATATCATCTCGCATCTAAGAACTCACATTTGATACACTAAATCAATTAAACAACAATAAATCAAACATGTCTAATGTTAAGCAAAAAAGATACAATTGAATCTACTTTCCTTTATATTGACCGCTACCGCCAGAGTTTCCACCAAATCCTCCTGTACTAGCACCAAATCCGTAGTAGTTACCCATTCTATATCTTCTTTGGTTTTGTTTACGGATATCAGCTAATAAATTCTTTTCAACATAAGCAGCTGTTACTTTACCCTCTTCAACATCTTTTTCAGGAATCATATTCATAATAGTTTGAGCTCCTGTTATAGCCATTTGACCATATTCATTTATTTTTTGTAGAACAGTTTTTGCAGCTTGTTTTTTTGCTTGTTCTGCAGCAGCATCTTTTGCTCCTGCTATAGAATCTTTCATTGCATCAAAGCTTTCTTTCATGCCTGCACTAGCATCTATTGCAGAAGCTCCTGACATAACCGCTGTACCTAAACTCGTTAATGCTCCCATAACGTTACCTTGCAACGCATAACATACTGTTTTTGCAATATTTGCGGCCATAACACCGTAGTTACCAATCGTTTCTGCAACTGTACCTGCAAAAACCATCACAGCACCGACAATTGGAATCCAAGGTGGAAGTACCACTTTTGATAAAATTTGACCAGCATATTTAACAATCGTACCAACTGTTTTCACAGTAGACGCAATTTCTTCAACTTTCATTGCGAAATCAAGGACTTTCTGCCCTTTAGCCTCTTCAGTTTCTGTAGTTTCTTGATTTTCTTTAACAACTTTTACGTATTTTTTGCTATACAAAGCTAAGCGGTCAATTCTTCTTGCTGAATCAAGTTGGATTTTTGAAATCTCCACAGTGTTTGTGCTGATTGTATCTGATTTGGCTGTAATTTGTGCTTGTAACGCTAATATTGCAGAAGCATTATCAACACCAGAGCTATTACTTTTTTGGGCATCAGCCTCTGTTTGAGCGTTTAATGTTTCAATTTGAGCATTTAACATATCTATGTTATTAGCTTCTTCTTCAGATTGTTCATTCAACTCGGTTATTTCTTCTTGATTTGCTTCAATATCTTTTTCTTCTTTTTCTTTCATCTTTTTCAAGATTTTTTCTTCTTTTTTAGTATCTTTATCAATATCTTCAATCGCATCAACAGCATCTTCAGTTGTATCTGTTTGTTTTTCTGCAGAACTTGCCATACTAGAAACATCGCCTGATTCGCTCTCTACGTTATCAGCCGCCGCCTCTCCATTGCCCTCATTCACACTTTCTTCTTCTTTACTTTCAGTTGTTGTACTAGCTGTAGTTTGACCAGTAGTTGTTTCTGAATTATTCAAACTTGTCAATCCTGAAGTTACACTTCCTGAACCAGTCGTACCAGTCGAACTAGTGCCAGTAACCGAATTTGAAATATTACTAACGACATTGCTAGTTGTATCTTCAGCTTCAAGAACAGTTTCTTCTGAAATTTCAGTAACCTCTGCAGCAGCTCCAGTAATAGTGCCATCTTCTGCATCATCAGTGACGCCAGCTCCAGTAATAGTGCCATCTTCTGCATCATCAGTGACGCCAGTTTCAGAAGTATCACCAGTATCTTCAGCTTCTTCAGCCCCCTCAACTTCTTCTGTTTCTTCTGGGCTTGTCAATTGAATATCTAAAGCTCCTGCAATATCACCGATACTAGAGATAGTTTCTTCTGCATATCCTTTTACTTCATCACCAATTTTTTCTGATTTTTTGCTGATGATTTCAGCTTTAATTACTTGCCCCAACAAATAAGCTCCTGCAAAAGGCATGGCAGCTAGTGCCAACGCTAGTGGCAATTTATCCTTAGCTTGTTCATCTAATCCATCGGCATAAGTTAACGTATCATCAGCTGTATTTAAAGTTGTTTCAGCTAGAGGATTTGCAACATTCAAAACACTTCCAATCTCTTCGACAACAGAAACTGCTCCGTTTTCTAAACCAGCACCCTCAGCACTTTCTGTACCAAATTTCGCTTCTAATTCTTCATATCTTGCTTGCTCATCTTCGTCTAATTCTTCACCATCATCAACCTTTGCTTTCAACTCTTCCCATTCAGCAACTGTTTCTGCTAATTTTTTAAGAATTGTATCTTGTTTTTTAAAGAAATCTTTTTCTTCTTCTGCAACCTCAGCAACTAATGAATATAATGGAGCTTCTGCTTTTTGAGTCTCATCAGCTTGTTTTTCACTTTCTTCACGTTTTGTTTTTGTAGCGTCCATAAGCTCTTCAAAGCTCGTTTTTGCCATAGCTTCTTCTGCTGTTTCTTCACCATCACTAGTTTCTTCAACAACTTCTTCGCCTGTCTCGTCATCAACGACTTCTTCGCTTTCAACAACCGTATTATCAGTTTGCGTTTCTTCAACTTCGCCTGTTTCACCTGTTTCACCTGTTTCACCTGTTGCGTCTGTTGCAACAACTTCTTCTTCACTTTCAACAACATCACCTACCGCAAATGTTGCAGGTGTTGCTGCATATGTTTCAACGCCTTCATCAATTACAGCCGAAGTTCCATTTACCACTTCTGTCGTATCAACATCTGTTGTTTCTCCAGTTTCACCTGTTTCAGCAGTAGTTTCTGTTTCATCAGCTGTTTCATCAACTTCTTCTTCAGCCTCTGGGTCTTCGATTGTAATTCCTAAAGCAGTTGCTATTTCATTAATACTATCTGTTGTTACACTAGCAAAATCTTGCGTTTCTGCTCCTATTTTTTCAGCTTGTTTGCTTATGACTTCACCATAAGCAATTTGAACAAACAGATATGCAGCCATCATTCTTGTTGAAATAAAAGGTAACATTGCTAAAGCTACCGCAACTGGAATTTGTTCTTTTGCTCTATCGTCTAAATCATTGCTTAATTTTTCTGTTTCTTCACCTGTTTCATATGTAAGATCAGCTAATGGACTAGCTACTTGTAGCACATCTGAAATTTCTTTAATAAGTTCGGTTGCACCATTTTCAAGAGTTTGCCCATCTTCTGATTCAGTTGCAAACTGTTCGCTCAATTCTGCATAACGAGTTTGTTCATCTTCTGATAAAATTTCTCCGCTATCAACTTTTGTCTGTAATGTATCCCATTCTTGAGCGGTTTCTGCCAACTGTTCAAGGACACTTTTTTGTTTTTTAGAGAACAATTTCTCTTCATTTTCTGTATCTGAAACCAATGAAGACAATGATTTAGTTTCATTTATAATACTTTCTTCTTGAACCTCACATTCTTTCATTTTTTCTTTCGTTGCTTTAGTCGTGTCCTTCAAGTTCATTTTTGGTTCTTCTTCTGCTTCTTCTTCGCTTGCTTCTTCAGTTTCTTCAGTTTCAGTCGTCCCGTCTGTTTCTTCAGTTTCAGTGACATTAGTTGTTTCGCCTATTTCAGCAGTTTCCCAGTTGATGTCTGTATCCTCAACTGGGAGCTCAGATGTTTCAGTTTCACTATCAACAACCACATCAGTATTTTCTTCTGATAACTCTACACTTTCGCCATCTTCTGTTTCTGATGTAATTTCGTTATCAGTACTTGTTTCATCTTCAGTTTCAGTAACTGGTGCTGTCAATTCAATGTCTAAAACTCCAGCTATTTCATTTACACTTGTCAAACTATCAGTTGCATATTCTAACACATTTGAACCAACTTCAATTGCATCTTTACTTAAAGCTTTACCTTTTACCATCATTATCATGGCACCAATAAAACCGCCTTGGCTAGTCAAAGTTTTTCTTGTATTTTTTCTATTTTTTGGTGTTGTATAATTATTTAACGCTTCACCAGCGGTTTTTGTTTCATCAGCAATAATCTCAGTTGCTTGTGCTATTGGATCAATTTCGTTTAAGACATCTGCTATTTCATCAATTTTACTAGTTGCACTATTTGACAATTTCGCACCATTTTGAGATTCTGTGCTAAAACTTTGGCTCAATTCATCATAGCGAGTTTGTTCTGAACTAGAAAGCTCTTCGCCATCATCAACTTTTTTCTGTAACTCTTCCCACTCTTTAACAATTTCTTCTAATTTTTCTAAAATTGATTCTTGTTCTTTTAAAAAGTTTTTTTGAGTATTTTCGGCATCATCAGCCAAAGGAATTAAATTATTAATAGCTTGAGTTAATTTTTCTTCTTGCTCTTCACTTGATTTGATTTTTGCAGCTGTTGTTGCTACTAATTCAACAAAAGACACCTCTGTATCGTCTGTAACACTATCAGATTCAGTCCCAACACCATCTGTCGTATTTGCTTCTTGCTCAGCTTCATTAAATTCAACAGTATAAGCAACTGTATCACTTTCTTGCTCAGCAAACGCAATTTCTAAAACTTCATCAGGAATTAAAACACCATTTTCATACATTCCTATAATTTCTTCATAAGTACACGATGCCCACAATGGATCAGTTATACGAGATATTTGGCTTTGCATAAGTGTTTGATATCTAATATTACTAGCAACTAAACGATTAATTGTGTCAGGGCTAACATTGCTACCTGATGAGGAATACGAAACATAATTACCTTCATCATCAGTAAAATATTCATTTTTTAAATCAGTAATACTGGTATTAAAATTAGTCATTTTAGCCTTTCCTTTTCATGAAAACAACATGTTCCTATGATTAGTTTATCGGCACAAATCAGCTATAACTTTAGGTATTTCTAGATTTTATTTACAATTGTTTACAATATTTTGGGTTAAAAATACACAAAAAAAAGCATGCTTAGATTTGAAAATCTAAGCATGCTTTTTTATAAAAAATTATAAATGTTTTTCAATATTAGAAATGATTGAAGATTTTGGCATCAAGCCAACTAATCTTTCGAGAGCTTTTCCATTTTTAAAAACCAAAAGGCTTGGAAGCCCACTAATAGAATAGTTTTGAGCTGTTTTTAAATTCTCATCAGTGTTAACCTTAACAAATTTAACTTTACCTTCAAATTCTGAAGCAACTTCATCTAAAATCGGTCCTAATTTTCTACAAGGTCCACACCAAGGCGCCCAGAAATCAACCACTACTGGTTGTTCTGAATTTAATACTTCTGTTTCAAAATTTGTATCATTAATATCAACTGCACTAGACATAAATATCTCCTTTTTTAATTTGACTGGTTTTATAATAGCATAGATTTTTTATTTGTGCTATTATCTTACAAGAGTATTATAGGATATACAATGGGAAGAAAAAAGATTATAGAGATAGTTCTCGACACAGAAACAACTGGTCTTGACTATACAAGGGAAAAAATGGTTGAATTTGCTGCTGTTCGTCTAGAAAACGGCAAAATAAAAGATGAGTATCAAACTCTTATCAACCCCGAACAACATATTAGAAAATCAAGCATGGCAATTCATGGAATTACGCAAGAAATGGTGCAAGATGCCCCAACTGAAGCTGAAGCAATGCCAAAAATTCTTGAATTTATTGGCGATTACCCGATAGTTGCACACAACTGTATTTTTGATTATACATTTCTTAACGAAGCTTCGCTAAGAACAACGCAAAATACCTTAACCAATCCACGCATTGATTCACAGTACATGTTTAAAGAAGTCTTTCCAGATTTATTCTCACACGGACTTGATGCATTATCTGACAAATTTAATGTGGATTTACAAAACCATCACCGTGCAATGGCAGATACTATGGCTCTAGCTCATAGCTATCCTAAGCTTAAAAAATTATATCTTCAAAAACACAACTGGGAAGTCAAACAATTAGAAAATGTTGAATATTTATTTGAGAGATTTTTAAGAATTCAAAATACAGTTTCAACACTTCAATCAGAATTGCAAGACATCAAATCAGTCTTTAAATTACATTTTGAACAAGGTGGAGAAGCAATAACATCACAAACTGGTGAAACCCTTACATACAATTCTAAGCAAACTTTTAGTTATGATTTTGCACAAATCAAACCTATTTTAGAAGAAATTGGAGCTTTTGATAAAGCCGTAAAACTTAATGCTGGATTTATCGACAGATTAGTTGGCGGAAAAAGATTAGATGAAGAAAAACGTGAGATTATAAAAGAAGCACGTCAAGAAATTACAGAAATTAGAAACGTACAGATTATAAAGGCAGGAAAGTAAATTATGTTAAAAAAAATCGCTCAATTTTTTAAAGAGCCTAGCATTATTGAACCGATTAAAGACGAGAAACAAGTTAAGAGCATGTACGCTCATTGGAGATTAAGAATTTTTTATGCTTGTTTTATTGGTTACACAGTATTTTATTTATGTAAAAAAAACATAGCAGTCGCACTCCCTGGATTGAGTGCAGAATATGGCTTCACTAACACTGAATTAGGACTGTTAGGAAGCTCTCTTTATTTGACTTATGGTATTGGTAAATTTATTAACGGCGTGTTAGCTGATGGCTCTGATGTCAGAAAATTCTTACCTACAGCGTTGATATTAACAGCTATTGCTAATTTATGTTTTGTATTATCTGCAGTATTTATAACCCCTGGACAGGTATCATTTTTTGGACTAGAAACTAACACTATATTACTTTGGTTGTTTGTATTTTTCTGGGGTGCAAGTGGCTGGTTTCAATCTGCAGGATTTCCTGCGGTTGCAAAAAGCTTAACTTATTGGTATTCAAATTCTGAACGTGGCACTAAATGGTCACTTTGGTCTTGCTCTCATCAGGTTGGTACTTTTTTAAGTGTAATCATTTCTGGATTTTTGGTAGCTAAATGGGGTTGGAAAATGGCATTTTTTGTGCCAGCAACTTTAGCAATTCTGATAGCAATTTGGTTATTTAATCGATTAAGAGATAGACCTCAATCATTAGGTTTGCCTGATATCGAAGTTTATAACGAAGAGCCTGTCGCAAAAAACGCTACTGGACAAGAAGATAATAGAAGCTATGTTGAAATTTTCAAAGAAAATATTTTGTTCAACAAAACTATATGGCTATTAGCGGTTGCTTACATTTTTGTATATATTATACGATTTGGAGCTGAAGACTGGATGATTAAATATTTGAGTGAATCAAAAGGAAATTCTCTAGAATTAGCAGCAATGAAACTTAGTGCATTACCTTTAGTCGGTATCGCTGGAACAATTTGTGCGGGGATAATTTCTGACAAAGTGTTTAAAGGTCAACGTGGACCAGTAAACTTGATTTATTTAATCGGAGTTGTTATTTGCTTAATCTTGTTACCGTTTAACAATATCGGAAACCTAGATTTTGTTCTTATTGGACTGCTTGGAGCATTCACATATGGACCACAAATGATGATTGGTGGACTTTGTGCAGTTGAATCAAGCTCTAAAAAAGTAGCATCAGCAGCGACTGGATTTACAGGAACTTTCGGTTATGTAGGTGCTGTATTATCAGCTACTGGTACAGGTTTTATGGTGGATAAATTCGGCTGGAACGGTGCTTTGTCATTCTGGATTTTATCAGCTATCATTTGTATCATTATATGTACAATTATTATGCTAGATGAAAGAAAATCAAAAGTCTAAAATTTATTTATAAAAAGAGGCGAGCCGATTTAAAATCGGCTCGCCTCTTTTTTATTTCTTTATTAATTTAATATAACAAATCAAAAATCATCATCTCAAATCCTGTGGGATTGTAAACCAAAAAGTGCTTCCATGATTAAGGCGAGACTTGAAATTAATCTCTCCCCCATGAGCTTTGGCGATCGTTTCACAAATTGCTAACCCCACACCAGAACCCTGTTGCCTTTTCAATAAATTTCTGTTCACTTGAGAAAAGAAATTAAAAATCTTGCTACAATCTTTTTTACTAATCCCATCACCACTATCTTTTATTTCAAAAACAAATTCCTTATGCTCATTCAGATAAGTTACAATTGTTATCACACCACTATTTTTGCTAAATTTAACCGCATTAGAAATCAAATTATATATTAACTGCTGAAACCTCTTCAAATCCGCACTTATTTCAACATCAGAAAGCGTATAACTAAACTGAAGTTTTTTCTCTTTTCTCGCTTCTTCAAAACTCCAAATAATATCAGCAATAACATCTTTCGGTCTAAAATTTTGGTACTCCAATTCCATCGATTTTGATTGCGAACGTGCCAAATCCAATACGTCTTGAATAAGACTCAATAAAAATCTTGAACTCTTCGATATGTTATCAATATATTTCAAATTCCCAACCTCAGTACATTTTTCCTTTAATATATCCGAAAAACCAATGACCGAATTCAAAGGCGTCTTAAACTCATGTGAAATACTTGCCAAAAATTCAACACGCTCTTTCTGATTTTTTTCAATCTCTTCATACAACGAAATAATCTCAAGACGTGAGTTTAAATTTTCTAAAATCACACTAATACCAGTTTTATACCTTGTATTAAAATCATTATTAGTAGAAAGCAACCCTACATATCCCAACAAATTATCACGATAAATTATCGGTTCAATAATTAACTCATTTTTAGAAATAGAAGAAAAATATTCAAGTGCGTCTTCTGAATCATAGTTACTCGTCAAAAGCTCACTAGCAACAAGATGAATATCAGTTATAACTTTTTTATACTCATCGTGTTTTGACAATTTTTCAGAATAATTCTCTTTCTTTAACTCAATTTTACCCGTAGCAGGGTTCACCAAACAAATCCAACACGCCTCAGCATTCGTATAATAAATCATCGATTTTAAGAACTCAACACTCAAATCCTTATAAGTTTTCATCGTGTTCAATTTATTAATTATTTTAAACATCTTTTTATTATTTTTGTTCATAGTATAATTATAATATGAATAAAAAATTATTTGTAATATCAGGCTCATCAGGTGTCGGAAAAGGCACAGTGATTGGTGGTTTTTTAAAAAGAAACCCTGATTTTATGCTTTCAATTTCTTGTACAACTAGAAAACCAAGAACTGGAGAAAAAGAAGGCGTCAACTATTTTTATTTAAGTCAAGAAGATTTTAAAAATTCAATAGAAGAACACAAATTCCTTGAATACGCACAATTTGCAGGAAACTATTATGGCACTAAGAAAAAATTCATCTTGCAATCATTAGAAGCAGGTAAAAATATTATTTTAGAAATCGACACGCAAGGTGCATTACAAGTCAAATCTAAGATGCCAGAAGCCGTATTGATATTCATCTCACCACCATCTTACGAAACTCTAGAAAACAGGCTTAGAGGTCGCAGCACAGAGGACGAAGAAGCTATAAAAAAACGTCTTGAAAGCGTTAAGTTAGAACTAGCAAGAGCTGAAAATTTCGATTATAAAATAATTAATGACGATTTAGAAAAAACAATTTGCAATTTAGAAGAATTAATTAAAAAAGAATTGGAATAATATTTATGACAAATGTTGATTTAACAGGAAAAACAATTTTAATCGGAATAACTGGTGGAGTAGCAGCTTATAAAATATGTGAACTTATAAGAATGTATAAAACAGCAGGTGCGAACGTAAAAGTTGTATGCACACCGCACGCACTAAATTTTGTAACACAAACAACATTACAAACCCTAAGCCAAAATAAAATTGGGATAGATAACTTCTCACTAGATGATTATAGACCAGAACACATTTCTTATGTTGATGAAGCCGATATCTTCGTAATCGCACCAGCCACCGCAAACACTATTTCTAAACTTGCTAATGGGATTTGCGATAATTTGTTAACTTCAACGGCCTGTGCATTCAGAAAACCTATCATCTTAGCCCCAGCAATGAATTCTGGCATGTGGGATAATCCAATAATTCAAGAAAATGTAAATAAATTAAAAAAATATAATTACAGCATAGTAGAGCCAGAAGATGGCTTTTTAGCCTGCGGTGCAATAGGTTCAGGCAGATTATCTAGACTAGAAAACATCTTTAACAAAACAACTGATGCACTAGGTCAAAAAAAAAAATTAACAGGTAAAAAAATCGTCATCACCGCTGGCGGGACAATTGAACAAATAGATCCCGTGCGATATATATCAAACAACTCTTCTGGAAAAATGGGGCTTTCGCTCGCAAACCAAGCACATAAAATGGGAGCTAATGTTGTATTGATTACGACAAAAGATTTTGACTGTAATTACAAAGTTGTTAAAACAAAGTCTGCAAAAGAAATACAGATAGCAGTTGAAAAAGAATTCGAAGATTGCGATTGCTTGATAATGGCAGCCGCTGTCGCTGATTACCGAGTCAAAAACCTCTCTGAACAAAAAATCAAAAAAACAGATGATGACGAAATTTTAATCGAATTAATTAAAAATCCAGATATTTTAAAATCAATTTGTAAGAAAAAAACAAATCAAATTGTTGTTGGATTTTGTGCTGAGAGTGAAAATCTTATCCAAAACGCCAAAGAAAAAATCAAAAATAAAGGTTGTGATTACCTAGTTGCTAACGATATTTCACGCAACGACATCGGGTTTTCAAGCGATTTTAATGAGGTTCACATCTTATCAAAAACAAGTGAGATAAAAAGCGTTGAACGAACTGAAAAAAATCTTGTCGCAAAAAAGATTTTAGAAGAAATCTTTAATAATTAATGACAAATCACAAGGGCAAATGATGAATAAATATGAAATAATCAAGAAAATTGAAAACTTCGCACCGCTAGAATTGGCAGAAGCTTGGGACTGTTCTGGCTGGCTAGTCGAAACGAATAAAACTGATGTGAGAAAAATAATGCTCGCACTCACGGTCACTGAAAAGATTTATGAGCAAGCTATTTCTTCAAATTGCGACATGATTATTTCTCATCACCCACTATTTAACATACCTATTGAGTTTAAAAATATAGATATTTATTGCTCACATACAAATTTAGACAAAGCACAAGGCGGTACGACTGACACTTTGATAAAAGCATTAGAGCTTGATAAAGGCGAAGTTGTCGAAGAATTTTTACGTATCGTAGAAATAGATTTGTCCGTGAGTGAATTTTGTGACAAATTACAAAAAATCACAAAGAATTTGCGATTAGTCAATAATAACCAAGCAAAAAAACTTTCAAAAATCGCATTTTGTGCTGGTAGCGGGGGTGAATTTGAAAGATTAGCAACAGATTTAAAAGCAGATGGTTTTGTAACAGGTGATTTAAAATTCCATCAGGCATTGGATAGCAAAATCGTTTTATTCGACATCGGACATTTTGAAAGTGAAGTATTGATTTTACCAGTGATAGCAGAGATTATAGGTAATGAGGTTGAGATTATTTTTGCAAAAGAAACAAGCCCCTTTAGGCATTTTAATCAATAATATATTAAAAAAATGTATTGACAATAAAATTTCAGCGGATAAAATAGAATAAGTAACCCAATTGATGGGGCGTAGCCAAGTGGTAAGGCACCTGGTTTTGGTCCAGGCATTCGGAGGTTCGAATCCTTCCGCCCCAGATTTATAGTAAAAAAGCCGATTAGATAAACATATCAAATCGGCTTTTTTATTGTTGTAAATCAAAAATGACAATGAGAACGAGGGAACTTGAGGTGAAAGTATTTTTTGTTTAAGCAAAATATCCTTCATATGTCCACCAATCCCATTCTGGCATAGGTGAATTTGCATCTGCTAAATTGTATCCCGCATCATCAATATGAACTGTAATTGCGGCTGCTTCATATTCTCCATCATGACCTGGATAAACATCGACATCCAATCCCAAACTATCTTCGTAATCATAATTAGCTTGATACGCTGAATATTCACCTGTAGCACAATTGACTAAATAGTATAGCTGCTGCACATCAGGATCAGGCTCAATTGTAAAACCATCTCCCTCATAACCACAACTATATGCCCATAGGTTTGTACCATATTTTGATAACAATGTAAGATAATAATTATATTCTTCAGTACTAATTATTCCCTGATCATATAAAGATTTAACACCATCTTCTGAAATATTACCTGTTTCTCCATCATAATATAACGAAATAGTCGCATGAGTAAGCTCATGGACTAAAACACTAACCGCCTCATACCATTCCATATTTTCAAAGACAGTAATATCCAAAATAATCCCACCATCTAAGTAAAAATCACCGTAATCCTGGTCTATATCACTTATATAAATTGGGTTCGCATAAGTGACACCATTTGAGGTATAACTATCTTGTGCAGAAGATGATGTATAACAACCAGCAATCCAATAACCTCCATCACTCCAGCTTGAACCTTCATTTAAGTCCTTTAATTCAATATTACCAATTGAAATTGTCCCATTAGGGTCGTCAACACCACTATCATTTGTACCAAGCAAATAATATAACGCTTCTAACTGCATATCTAATCCTGCAGCTATTAAGTACTCTTCTGTTTTATCAATAATATATTGTAACTGATCTTCTGTATCCATAGTTGCGTAGTCAGCTTCTAACTGTGCAGCGTACAACATAACCTTGTTATAATAATCACTTGTACTTTCCCCAATTTCATCACCCAAAAACGCTTCAATTTCTGCAAATGATAATGTTTCATTAGAATTTGAATCAATTGTGTCAAATGCTCTATTCATCAAGCCAAAAAAGTCAAAATTATCGTCTTCCCAAGCATCATTTTGTGTTAATTCTACAAGCTGAGCTCTTGAAAGTCCAGAGGAAGTTGTTATACTAGAATCTAATGTATTCAAATAAGAAAACATTGTTGATGCATTATAAAATTCAGAAATAAAAGAAGCATTTGTTGTTTCTTCTGCTTCACCAGTTTCTCCAGTTTCGCCAGTTTCTCCTGTTTCACCAGTTTCTCCTGTTTCACCAGTTTCTCCTGTTTCACCAGTTTCTCCTGTTTCTCCAGTTTCTCCTGTTTCTCCAGTTGTTCCAGTTT
>JAWXUD010000022.1:4640-30573 GCA_044432945.1 Candidatus Gastranaerophilales bacterium | reverse complement strand
CCAGAACGGTTATCTCTATTATACCCGCCTTGATTGTATCCACCAGAACGGTTATCTCTGTTATACCCACCTTGATTGTATCCACCAGGGCGATTATCTCTATCATAACCACCCTGATTATATCCACGCTGCGGCGATCTATAACCAGAATTTTCACCACCTGCACTGTAGTTACGTGGGGTTTCTTCAGGTCCAGCACTATAACCTCTTAAAGGCTCACCCTCTTCATTTTTACCCTCAACTTGAACATTATCGGTAGGTCTATCTTCTTCTACCAACATCTTCTTTTCTGGATATAAACAATCAGGACAAATTACTCTTTTAGGGTTTTTTGTTTCAAATTCTTTACCACATTTAATACACTTGTTTACATACATATTTTATAGCCTCTTAATTAAAAAAATCATCACATATTTTCGGGTTTAATAAATCTAACTTAAATTGCTCCTCGCATAAACGATATAATTTTAAATATATTTACAACACACATTATAACATACATTTGAAATCTTTGCAAGTGCCTAATTATTTTTCCAAATTAAACGTCACAGGCCCATCATTAACAAGCTCTATGTCCATCATTGCACGGAATTTACCAGTTTTTATACTCAACCCACTTTCTCTTATACATTCAACAAAATATTCATATAAATCATTAGCTTTCTCAGGATTAGCAGATTTGTCAAAAGAAGGTCTGGTCCCTTTCTTACAATCAGCACAAAGGGTAAACTGAGAAACAACAAGGACTTCACCCTTAACATCTAAAATAGAATTATTCATTTTAGCGTTCTCATCTTCAAAAATCCTAAAATTCAAAACCTTTTGTGAAAGCTTTTCAGCGTTCAATTTCTCATCAGTCTTTTCAACACCTAAAAAAACCAAAATTCCTTTATTAATTTGTGAATACAATTTGCCATCAATAGTCACTGAGGCCTTTTTTACTCTCTGAATTAGAGCTTTCATTAATCGATTTTTCCTTTCAGCTGTCCACAAGCTGCATCAATGTCTGCACCACGCTCCAACCTAACAGTAACTTTCTTGCCAGTAGCCTCAATTAAGGATTTAAAACGCATAATAGAGTTGTTTGAAGGTCTTTGATAATCATTTTCACTCGTAGCATTATAAGGAATCAAATTCACATTACATTTAATATCTTTCAAATATCTAACTAACTCTTTCGCACTTTCAACAGTATCATTCAAATCCTTAATCAACAAATATTCAATAGTTATTCTTCTGCCTGTTTTAGATACATAATTCTTTAAAGATTTTTGCAAAATATCCATAGAATATTTTTTCTCAATAGGCATCAATCTTGAGCGAACTTCAGTATTTGAGGCGTGCAACGAAATCGCAAGGGTTGACTGTAATCTCTCTTGTGCCAATTTATCAATCTGAGGAACAATACCCGCTGTCGAAATGGTTATTCTTCTAGCACCAATCTGAAAATTTTCACTAAACATTTCAAGAGCTTTAAGTACGTTCACTAAATTCAAAAGTGGTTCTCCCTGCCCCATAAACACAACGTTTGTAACTTTCAGCCCTGTATCACGCTGAATAGTCAAAACCTGCTCAACAATCTCTTTATAACTAAGGTTTCTCACAAATCCACGTTTGCCCGTGGCACAAAATGAACAGTTCACAGCACAACCGACTTGCGAGCTTACACAAGCTGTCAAATTTGCACGATTATCAAAACGCATCAAAACAGTTTCAACACACTCACCATCTGGATATTCCAACAAATATTTTATAGTACCGTCTTCGCTAACCTGCTTAACCTTAATTTTAACATCGCTAACGCAAGCAACTTTTTTCAATTCCTCACGAAAACTCACTGCTAAATCAGTCATCTCATCAATTTCTTTAACCGATTTTAAATAAATCCAATTATGAATTTGCCTTGCTCTGAACTTAGACGCCTTTAGCTCATCTGTAATCTTTTCTATCTCTTGTTGATTTAAACCAGACAATGTTTTCATCGAAATTATCCCTTCACTTCTAATATTTTTTGTTTATAAAACTCCATTATCTCAACCATCGAATGCAAAGTCAAAACAATTGGTCGAACCTCAATAGCCCATTCATAAAACCCACATGATTTTGGCAATAAATTCAAAGGATTATCTGGAAAAATCCTACAAATTTGCGGACGTTTTTCATAATCACTACACAATTTACAATCATTAATTTTTGGACAATGATAAAAATAAACTTCTTCCTCAATTGACTCATCAAGCAATTTTATATACTCTGGATAAATTTTTTCAGCTTCAATTTTTGATTTATACGGAACAAACACACTTAAAAACTGTGTCGCAAAATTGTCACCTGCAACTTTTTTAGCACATAATTCATCTATCGAAAACTCACTACAAGCAAGATTGCAACACACTCCACAACTAACACAATGAAATTTTTCACGATACTCAAAAATTTGAACCCATTTTTTATGAATATCAGGCGAAATTTCATTTTTTATCATATCCAAAACAGCAACCTGCCACAAATCACCTGACGAACCCTTTTGGTAACTATCAAAAATATCACCACAACCCTCTGGCTTAATTTCTAAAACCCTAAGTTGAAACTCTTCAACCGATTTTAAAAATATTTCACGATATTTTTTCTTAGTTCCTAATAATTGGGTACTCAAATTTTCCATAACTACATAATAACATAAAATTTCAAATATCCCCGCTAAAAAAAACTTAACAAATCTTATAATTTAGGGAAGAAATAGCAATATTTAATATTCAGGTATTTTAAAATTTATAAGTGTAACAATAGGTAGAATAAATAATATGGGAACATTTAGCAATTACAATAATTACGTAAAACATAAACCAGAATATGACAATTGGAAACAAAATGCTGATTATAAAGAAGCACAACGACAAGAATATATAAAACAAAATCCAGAATTATTAAAAGATGAAGACATACAACGAGGGAAATCTATTATCCACGCAATTGACGTAATGGATAGGTACTCTCAAGATAACGCCGAAGATATTGAAGTAGCAACCGAAATGGCAACCTCAATAGGACTAGAAATGGCATCTTGGGTAGGTATGGGTGTTGGAGCATTAATCATGTTCAGCCCTGCTATGCAAAAGCAAGTCAAAGAACTTTCAGCCAAAAACAAGACTTTAGGCATGGTTGCAGCAGTTGCACCTATGGCTCTTGGGTATATAGGAAGTATCGCAGCCTCTTTCCCACTTATGGCGTGGTCAGCCAAGCAACAAGTTTCTGCCTCAAGAAAAGGTCGCTTTGAAGCTATGAGAAATGACCTAAAAGACCCTAAAGCTTTTGCAATTTTAAACGATGAACAAAAAGAAGAAGTAAAAGAAATTGCCAAAACAATTAAGCTAAGTGCCAAAGAGAAAAAAACTGATAACACAAGCATAACAAGCCCTATAAAAACATTAAAAAAAATAATGAAAGAAGACGGCGTTTACAAGACTCAAAAAACCGAATTTGAAAACCAACTTAACGAAGATAAAAAACACTTTGATGATAAAATCTCTGAAACCGACATCAATAACGCAAAACGTGACCAACAAATAATGACAAAACTTGTTGAAAAAATCGATATAGCTTCTCAAGATTACACTGAAAACGTAGAACTCGCAACCAATGTCGCTTCAATGACAGCATTAGCTGGTGGTGGACTTGTTGGCTGGCTAGCAAGCAAAGTTACCGACTTGATGAAAATTAAAAACAATAGTGCATTAAAACTCTTACCACTAGGCATCGGTGCTGCTGTTACAATAGGTATCTCTCTATTAGCTAACAAAGTTCAAAAACAAGCCTCAAGAGTAGGACGATTTACGATAAAACAAGAGCTTATGGAAAATCCAACAGCTTTTACATACATCGATGAGGAAAAATCAGCACAAATGACTGATGTCAAAGCTCCAGAAAAGAAAAAAACGAACTTATTTAAATTCTTTATCCAAGCAGTTAAAGATAATAAAACATACGATAAATATATGAAAACTGAAGGCTTAGAAGATAAAAAAAGGCACAAAGCTATCGCTGAAATTGATATAAGTGATGAACAAATTAAAGAAGCAAAAAGCTTACAGCAAAACGTATTCAAGACTTTTAATAAGGTAGACGAAAAATCACAAGAATATTCAGAAAGTGTTGAAGCTTTAGGTAAATCAATGGCTATTCCTATTTCTATCGTAAGTCTGTTTTCAGGTATGGGATTAGGATTTTTATCAGCAAAAAATGAAATGAAGCAAATAGCAAAAGGTAGCACTGAAGCAGCAGCTAGAAATGCGAAATCAATAATATCAAAAACCGCAATAGGTACGATAGCAGGTATATTACCAGCTGTTGGTTGGCAAATTTATATGACAAAAGAACAGAAAAAGGCATCACGAGTGGCTGACATGCTTGCAATAAAAGACTTGCAGGACTACAAAAACTTTGTTGATTATAGCAATACTAAAAAAGAAGCTTCAGGAACAAAAGAAATTCCTGCTACTAACAAGATAAAAACATCTGAGACTTCAAGTTTATTTGATAAATACAAAAAATAAAAAGATATAACAATCGAATTTTTGCCAACTCGTTACTACTAATCAATAGATTATGAATGTGTATCCCAACGCCCACAAGTTCCACCCCAACGTGCAACGATATTGCCTTTTATATCTTTGATATTTTCTACACGCTGAATTTCATGTTCACCCTCAACAATTGTAATAACCTCGCAATTGTTAGAACACGCATTACACTCGCAAGTGATTGAATGAAAACTCATATCACCAACTTCAAAACCTTTAAATTTTGTAGCTTTATTTGTGTATTGATGATTTTCCATCGCAAGCAATGCCGCACCAATAGCACCCATAGTCTGATGATTTTCTGGAACAACAATCTTATGTCCCAAAGCCTCTTCAAAAGCCTTAACCATGCCAGAATTTGTCGCAACTCCACCTTGGAATGAAAACACAGGTAACAATTCTTTACCTAAAGCCAAATTCGCAAGATAATTACGCACAAGAGCTTGGCACAAACCATACAACAAATCTTCAACAGGATAACCCAACTGTTGTTTATGTATCAAATCGCTTTCTGCAAAAACCCCACAACGCCCTGCAATACGAGCAGGATTTGTTGACTTCAAAGCAGTAGTTCCAAAATCCTGAATAGGAACATTTAAACGATTTGCTTGTTGATCCAAAAAGCTTCCAGTACCAGCTGCACAAACAGTATTCATGGCAAAATCTGTCACAATACCATCACGTAACAAAATAATCTTGCTATCCTGTCCACCAATTTCTAAAATAGTCTGAACACCAGGTACATTTACACTCGCAGCAACAGCATGAGCTGTAATTTCATTTTTAATTACATCAGCACCAACTAATGCCCCAGCTAAATTACGACCAGAACCAGTTGTCCCAACGCCCATAACTTCATAATCAGTAAGTTTTTTATCAAACAATGCTTTCAGCCCAGTCTGCACAGCTAGTACAGGCTTTCCTGCAGTACGAAGCATATAGCTATCAACATATTTGCCTTTCTCATCAACCAACGCAAATTTTGTCGTGACAGAACCCACATCTATACCCAAATATACAACTAAACTCATAAGTTTTCCCTTTTTTAAATTTTTCAATAAGACTATAATAACACAAAAATAAAATTATAAATTCTTATATAATTAAACTAAACATTAAATTAGTCAACGCAAATTACCCACATTGCAGAGCCTCTACGACTAACTTCTTGAAGGTATGTTGAATAAGAAGTAAACCCTCGTTTAAATGCATTAATGTCAGAACCCTCTTCCCCTGTCCATACATAATAATAAAAAGTATTCGGGTTCGGTAGCCCCAAATTCGTCAAGTAATCAATATCTACAACAGTCAGCCCATCAGTCAAGCCAGTAGAGCTTATATCTGTTGTCGAATAAGTTTCTTCTGCAATAGCTAAAAGGTCAGCTCGACTTAACATTTTATCAACACCACCACAGTATGCAACAGCACCTGCCCAATAATCTAAATCCACTGGACAACTACTAATACCTAAACTAGATTTTTGTGCTTCACATTCGATATTTGTCAAATAACCTGCCTGAAATGCAGTAGCTGTCAGACAAGTCCCATTACTTAACTCAGTAAAACAACCTGGCAACTCCGCATTCATAAACTGTACATCTTTCCCTACAATAGAATCTCCCTTGAATGCATCTAGATCATATATAATAGAAACACAAGCCAAAGCAGCCTCACGGTTTCCATATACATCATATGGATCTAACCACTCACAAGTCTTATCATAACTAATAATAGCATTCGTTCCCTCAGCAAAAATCACACCCACGTTATCTGTATTGAAATTTGAAGTATCTGAATTACTTGTTATCAAATCACCTGTAGTTAATGTAGACACATCGATTAAATCATCACCCATCTTTATTGTTTCATGAAAACAACTTATTAAGTCATTAGCCTCACAACGAGCAGCCAACTTCATATACGTAGACAAAACATCAACAAATTCTGTCGTATTATCGTATCCATCTAATTTTTCATTTGTACGCATCTGATTTAATGCGTCCTCAAAACGTATCTCAAACAAGGTCTTTTTACTCTCTAAAGCCTTAGTTCGAACACTGATTATCAAAGAAGGCATCGTTAATGACGCAACAACTCCAATAACACCCAACGTTATAAGGACCTCTGCCAACGTAAAAGCTAAATATTTTTTCATAAATTTATTAATAATAGTCATGTTTACCCCTTCATAACTCTTTTTTATAATAACACCACGAAAAACAAGTGTCAATTTTATTAAGATAAAATACAAAAATAATTTAATCTACAGAGAAAATCTCACGAATATCGTCCATAGTTAAAGATTTTGTAATATTTCTATCAACAGAAATTACGCTGTCAACAAGATTGCGTTTATTCATTTTCAACTTTTGAATTTTTTCTTCAACCGTATTTTTAGTAATCAATCTATACACAAATACTTTTTTAGTTTGCCCTATACGATAAGCTCTATCGGTTGCCTGATCTTCAACCGCAGGGTTCCACCAAGGATCATAATGAATTACATAATCAGCACCAGTCAAGTTTAATCCCGTACCACCAGCTTTTAAACTAATCAAGAAAATAGGTATCTTCGTACTACTATTAAATCTCTCAACAGCACCCTGACGGTCTTTAGTCTTACCTGTCAAATACTCATAATCAACACCTTCACGCTCTAACCATGCCTTAACCAAATCCAACATGTCAACAAACTGACTGAACAACAAGACTCTATGCCCTTCTGAAATAATCTCTTCTAGCATTGATTTAAGCTTTTCGAACTTCCCAGAAGATGCGATATTCTTAACATTCTCTTTATCATAAAGTCTAGGGTGACAACAAATTTGACGTAATCTAAGCAATGCAGAGAATATAGATAAACGACTTTTTTCAAGCCCATTTTGCTCGATAGATTTGAACAATTCTTCTTTAGTGCTATCTAACACCTGCATGTAGAAATCTTTCTGATCATCAGTCAATTCACAATATGCAATATTTTCAACTTTATCTGGTAAATCTTTTGCAACATCACGTTTCATACGGCGTAAAATAAACGGATAAATTTGTAGTTTTAACCGTTTTTCAACAGTCTTATCACTACGCTCCATAATCGGATAAACATAACGCTGATTAAAATCAGACATACTAAACATAAAACCTGGCATCAAGAAATCAAAAACAGACCATAATTCTTCTAGTTTGTTCTCAATAGGCGTACCAGAAAGTGCTAATTTGTGAATAGAATTAAGCTTTTTCACAGCTTGTGCAGTTTGCGACATCGCATTTTTAATATTTTGAGATTCATCTAAAATTATGTACCTAAAATTAATCTCTTTTAACTTTTCGATATCACGTCTAACCAACGCATAACTCGTTATAATAACATCATAATCATTTATCTTATCAAAAAATTGCTTCCTCTCAACACCTGATAATTTCAAAGTAGTCAAAGTCGGAGCAAATTTTTGGATTTCAGATTCCCAGTTAAAAACAACTGTCGTAGGACATATTACTAACGTTGGCATTGCACCATCTAGTTCTTTAGCTTTTTGCAAAATCGTTAAAGCCTGAAGCGTTTTTCCCAACCCCATATCGTCAGCCAAAATCCCGTTCAAACCATATTTATACATAAAATACAGCCAGCCAAACCCCTTCATCTGATACTCACGAAACTCTGCATTAATACCAGTAGGCAATTCTAATTCCTCAGTTGTCGAGAAAGTAGACATTTGTTCCCAGAAACTTTCAAATTCACTACTCAATACAAGTTCAACATCTAAATTTTTTAACTCATTTATTAACCCTGCACGATAAGTTTTTACAATAAATTTATTCTCAGGGTTACGATAAACATCAAATGAATTAAATGCACGCATCATTGCATAGATATTTTGAGCAGGATACTCAACAAATCCTAAACTTCTAATACGACTATATTTTTCACCACTCTGTATTGTGTCATAAATTTCTTCAAATGAAATCTGCTCTTCACCAGCCTGACCATATAAGAAAATTTCAAAACTATCACGACTTTCCTCTGAGAAGGTAATTTTAGCACACATCTTAAACGGCTCTGTCATTATTTTATATAAGGACATGTCATCTTTTTCTACAAATTTCCAACCTTCACCTGCTTGCTTAATATAATAATTATAAAAATCAATTGCATTCTCTTTTTCCAAAGCCAAGTTATTTGTCTGCATAGGTACAAACTTACACGCAAGCAACATCGCATAAGCTTCTTGCTCATGACGTAAATTTCTTTTTATCCAATAAACCAAATCCTCACCAGGTTTTTTAACAGTAATAAAAGGTGCTTTCTCTGCTGTCGTTTTAGAATATGGAACAACAACGCCATCATAATCAAATTCTAATGACGCCTTCAATGATTGATCATAATCAATACCCATAGTAACAATATTCACTGGCGGACGATCCTCCAACATCAAACTCGAAAGTTTTTTGTCAACTTCGACCTCCATAATCTCTTTCAATTTTGGCAACTCTTCATAAATAAACTTACTGGCATCTGCATCTTTTAAATCCGTAAAAGAGGACTTTAAGAGATTTTGTGGCAAAGTATTCATCGCAACATTTGTTGGGAAAATAAGATTTTTATACTTACCCCATTTTAAATGTCTAGAAAGATACCTTACAGATTCTAACGGATAAACATCATCTTTATCAGGCCTTTTATACTCTAAAGACAACAAAACTGCCCCCTGAGAACCAGCGTTGACTTGAAGTGACAATTTCCATTCCTGATCTGCAAATTTCAAATTGCACTTTGTTCGCTCATCAATAACCTCATCAGCCTTTGATAAAAGTGGGAAAAATGGTACAAACTTTGTTATAGCAATATCATACCAACCAGCTTTTTTATCTTGTCTTGCTAACTGCAACAGTTTTTGAAAAATAGCAAGCTCAACCTTTTGTGAATTGTTTAATTCAAAATTTTTATCCTGTTTTTGTGCTTCAATTAATGCCCTTAAAATCGGCTCAATCTGCCTCACAACCTTACCAGTGTCACGTGAGCGAACAAGCAAAGAAAAAACATTTGACTTACGTTTTGCGTGAAAATGAAATATATAATTGCCCTTAGGAGTTTCAGGAGCTTGCGTGTTTTCATCAGGAAACTCTGTTTCTATACCAAATTTAGAATACAACCAGGTTTCATAAGCATGCTCATCAATTGCTTTTAAAGCAACTGCAACAGCATGTTTACACCATTGCTCTTTTAACGGGCAATTACATCTTGCTTCGACTTTGTTTTTCTTAAAAATTAAATCGGTACTGTAGTCTGATTTATAATTCCCTTTAACTTTGCCCATATAAAAGTTTTTTTCAGCATAAGATTCCAACACCATATCTTTCATATAGTATTCATAACCTCTACGCCAGCTTCCAGCACTAGCACTGTCTTTTATAAACTTGTAATTAAATTCCTGAACACTCATTCTTTTTGAGTATTTCCTCTTTTCCCTAAGGGTGTAATGCGGATATAGAAAATTCTATTCTATAAGCCCTTACTAACAACATCAACAATTTAGCATAAATAAATTTAAAAGGCAAGCTATATTAATTAAACAATTATATTATGTAAACAAAAAGCAAACGCTATACCGAAAATCGCACCCATGATAACTTCAAAAGGAGTGTGTCCCAAAAGTTCTTTGAGCTTTCCACCAACAGCTTTTACGTCATGTTTGTAAAAATCGTCCATCATTTTATTCAAACTTGCTGCAGTTTTACCAGCGGCACGTCTTAACCCAGCCGCATCATACATCGTTATCAACGAAAATCCCAACGCAATAGCAAACGAAACTGAATCAAAACCCGAAATTATACCGACAGAAGTTGAAATCCCCATCACAAAAGCTGAATGAGAACTAGGCATGCCACCTGTTGTTGTAAATATTTTAAAATTAATTTTTCTAGATTTTATCGTAAATATAACAAACTTTAACAACTGCGCGAAAAACGCTGCCAGTAAAGCACAAGCGATAATCTCATAACCAGTATTTGCAAATTCTGCAAGATTTATTGATAACATTTATTTCCTACTCTCTTTAAAAAACTATAAACAATATATTATCATTATTATCTTATACTCACAAAAAAATTACAATACTTAGCAATAACAAACAAATAATTTTTTGCCAATATTTTTCTATGTTAGTTATTTTTAATAATAAACATATCACATTCTATATTTTCCAAAACTCTTTTACATATTGACCCCATCAAAAATTTATCCATCGTAGATTTTTCCCTCTGCCCCATTAAAACCAAGTCAACAAAAGATGTTTTCGCATATTCAATAATCTCATGCGTTGGGTTACCTATTAATATTTGCGATTTAGATATAGCCAACCCATTTTTAACCAATAAATCCTGAACCTCCTTCAATGCCTGTTGTGCAAAATCCTGCTGACGCTTTTGAATAGACAACAACCAGTTAGTATCAAGTGTACCTTCTAAAAACAACAAATCAGGCTCTTCACAAACCGTGCAAATAAAGATTTCTTTTTCTTTAAAATCATAAATTGAAAGCGATTTTTTGATGACCTCGAACGCATGAACTGAACCATCAGTTGCGAATAAAACCCTTTTGCCATCATTTTTTTCTTTACTGATATAAATATCATTTTTACTACTATTTAATATCTCTTGCGAAACAGACCCAAGCCATTTTTGAATTCCTTTTTTACCATGTGAACCCAACAAAACTAAATCATAATCATCAATCTCAGTCTGTTCCAAAATACTTTCAACAACAGAACCACAATGCTTAATCATCTTTCCTGCAGTCAACCCCAGTTTTTGAAGTTTATCAGTAGCATAATCAAGAATATCATCAGCCACATTCGCACACGAACTATTAAAATCCTTACGCTCAACCTGAACCTCGTCAGGCAAGAAACCCCAATCTATAACACTAATCACATCAACCTCAATATCACTAGCCCAATTCGCTAAATTACTTAGGGCATTAAAACTTATTTTTGAACCATCTGTGCAAAACAAAACTTTCATAATTTTCTCCTATTTTATTAACAAAAATATACATTAATGAGAAAATATTTTACATTCTCTAGTATTCTATAAATATTTGTGATACGATTTGAATAGGGAAATGTTTTATAGGAAAATCTTAAAACCATGACATCAACACCTCAACAAAAAATAAATTTAAAAGAATACAAAAATCTAATTGAGACCATAGCAAAAGTAGAATATATGAAATTTTCAAAATCTCACTTGATAGATTTACCAGAGCTTATAAATATAGGAAACCATACCCTATATTTATTATTCAAGAACAATTCGCCTGATAAATACAATAATACCTACTTATCTACAGCGATAAAATGGGCAATTAGAAACGAAGTACGCCGCCGTTATAAATGGTATAGTTTAAAAAATCGCAAACAACAAATCGATGATGAAAGTAATGAAGTTCGTGTTGAAGTTTATAAAACAATTCTATCAATTGACGAGATGCAGGACGCTGAAATACCCACTCAAATCAAAGCTGACGAATATACCCCTGAAGAATTTAGCGAATTGAGTGAACTAAAATCTGAAATTTTACAATCGATGAAAAAACTTACTCAAAGAGAAAAAGAGCTTATTGAATGCAAATTTTTCCAAGAGAAAAAGCTACGTGAAATCGCTGATGAGTACAACATCTCACAATCAAGAATTTCACGCATCATACAATCTGGATTAGACAAGGTCAAAAAAGATTTAAAAAAACAGGGGATTTTATAATAATGGATACTATTTTTGAAAAAAGCAACACTGCAAACGGTGTTTGCTTCACAAATGAGCAAGAAAATCTTGGTTTTATCAACCCGAAATTTTTAAGACAAAACAACGTTGGACTTCCTCAACTTAGCGAATTGGAAGTTTTACGTCATTACAAAGAGCTTTCTGATAGAAATTTTTGTATTGAAAAAGGCTTTTACCCACTTGGTAGCTGCACGATGAAATACAACCCAAAAGTTAACGAGCTTTTAGCAAATCTTGATGGATTTACGAACCTGCACCCAAATCAAGAAGATGCGGACTGTCAAGGTGCGTTGGAGTTGATGTATAAACTACAAGAAGCTTTAAAAGTTGTTACAGGTATGGACGCAATAACATTACAACCAGCTGCAGGAGCGCACGGCGAATTAGCTGGCATGATGGTTATTAAAAAATATTTTGAAGTTAAAGGACAAAAGCGTACGAAAGTTATAATCCCTGATTCAGCTCATGGCACAAATCCTGCTTCTGCTGGAGCTTGTGGGTTTGAAATAATTTCTGTAGCATCTAACGCAAAAGGGCAAGTCGATATCGAAGCACTTAAAGAGCTGTTAAATGAGGATGTCGCAGCAATTATGATGACAAACCCTAACACATTGGGATTGTTTGAGGAAAATGTTTTAGAAATATCAAAACTAATGCATGATAATGGCTCTCTTTTATATTATGATGGAGCTAATTTTAACGCAATAATGGGATATACAAACCCTAAGCTTATGGGATTTGACGTTGTTCACTTGAACTTACACAAAACCTTTGCGACACCACACGGTGGCGGAGGACCTGGTGCTGGTCCTATTGGGGTTGTTGAAGAATTGAAAGAGTTTTTACCTGTACCTGTAATAGATTTTGATGGTAAAAATTATTATAGAAATTATTCACTTAAAAATTCTATCGGTAACGTAAAAGGATTTTTCGGAAACTTTGGCGTTTTAATTAGAGCATATGCATATATTCTAATGATGGGAAAAAATCTCAAAATCGCTAGTGGTGACGCTGTACTAAACGCAAATTACTTAAAAGAAAAATTAAAAAATGAATACAAATTACCGTTTGATGATATTTGCATGCATGAATTTGTTCTTTCTGGTGACAATCAAAAAGAATACGGTGTTTCTACGCTAAATATCGCTAAAGGATTGATGGACGAAAACACTCACCCACCAACTGTTTATTTCCCATTAATCGTTCACGAAGCAATAATGATTGAACCGACCGAATCTGAAAGCAAAGAAAGATTAGATGATTTCGTTCAAGTTATGCTCAAAATAGCTGATGATGCGAAAAATAATCCTGAAAAATTAATCAATGCACCACACACAACACCAGTAAAACGAATTGATGAAACAAAAGCAGCACGTACACCTGATTTAAAATTTGTACAAAAATAAGAGAGAATTATGACAAAAAAAAATAAAACAAAAAAAAGCGTAGCTTTTCCACATATGGGAACAATTTCTGTAGCTTGGGCTGCAGCGTTAAAAAAAGTAGGAGTTGAGCCTTTTATCCCACCTTATACTAGCAAAAAAACTTTATCGCTAGGGACTAAACATTCGCCTGAGGCTATTTGTTTGCCATATAAATTAATACTAGGGAATTTCATCGAAGCCATCGAAGGAGGAGCTGATTATGTAGCTATGATTGCATCTCCTGGTTGTTGCCGTTTAGGTGAATATGGGAATTGCATTCATCAAGCATTAACCGATCTTGGATATGACGCTAAATATATTGAACTTACGCTTTACGATGGCATAAAAGGAATGTACAATTTTTTGAAAGAAATTAGTGGTAAAAACGATCCAGTTTTATTTTTAAGATGTATTATCATTGCTATAAAAAAAATATTTGTACTAGATGAATTAAACAATTTGTTAGCTTATTATAGAGCTAGAGAGATTAAATTAGGATCTGCTGAAAGAAATTATACTAAAGGATTGGAACAAATCAAAAATGCTGATAGCGGACGAGAATTGAAAAAAGCGAAAAAATTTGCGTTTAGCGAATTAGCGAAAACTGAAATTGATAAAGATAGAGAAATTTTGAATGTCGATTTGACTGGCGAAATTTATTTGGTTTGTGACACTTTTTCTAATCAAGATATTGAAAAAGAACTTGGAAAAATGGGCGTAGAAGTTCGCAGAAGTTTGACTATCGGAAGCTTTTTAAAAGATGCTATTATCCCAAAAATATTTAGAAAAGGTGAAACCCATCTTCAACGTGCAATACGTATGGCAAAACCTTATTTAATGCGTGATATCGGCGGAGATAGTTTGGAATGCATTTCTGATGTAGCTTATGCAAGTGAGCGTGGAGTTGACGGCTTAATACACATTAGCCCTTTCACCTGCATGCCTGAAATAATGTCACAAAATATCTTCCCTGCGATGAGAGAAGATTGCGATATTCCAATTTTGCCATTGATTATGGACGAGCAATCTGGTAAGGCTGGCTATATCACACGACTTGAAGCGTTTACAGACTTGATGCACAGACGCAAACGCAGAATAATTGTTGAACAAAGAGAGAACGAGAAAATCAAAGAGGGTGTTTAAATGTTTAAAACTTTCAGACAAGCTTTAACTGTTACGAATGATAATATTATTTTAGTTTTTCCACTAATTATATTTTTTATGATAATGAATTTTTATATGAATTCTTTTGCCAATAATGCTAGCAATGTTTTTGAATTCATGGTTTCATCATTAACAATATTGTTTATTTTAAGTGCATTTTTTGCTGGTTGGTCTTATATGATGAAAAAGGCAATATCTATATCTAAAAAAGTTTACGTATTTGACAAAGACCGCTCTAAAGCTAGTTTGGGATTGATAAAACTATTTTCAACTGGAATGGGAAAATATTTTTTAAGCTTTGCACAAGCTTTTGTTATTTGGTTTTTTGTATATTTTTCAACAGTTATTGTCGTTATTCTATTAGGCTCATACATAATTGGAACTCCTGACGCTGAATCTATGAATCATCTTCAAACTTTATTAGAGAAATCTCAAAAATCACCTGAAATGATGATGCATATTGAAAACTTCTTAACTAATAGCCAACTTGTTTTTATTATAAAATGGTGCTTAATATTTCTTGTATCACAATTAATAAATTTCTTTTTAGGAATGTATTGGATTAGCGAAATAGTTTATAAAGACAAAAACGCATTCAAGGCTTTATTTTCAAGTATTAAAAAAGTATTTCATAATTTCTTGAAATCTATTGGATTTTTTACATTATTAGCAATATTGTTATTTGTCGTAATTTGCATAAATAATTATGTATATTTCACACCGCTAAACTATCTTGTTGTTAATGTATTTTTCTATTATTTTATGACATATCTAACAGTCTTATTCTTCTTATTTTATGATAATACATTTAATAATGACACTCATAAACAAGAAATTTTAGATACAATCGCAGAATTTAAAAATAATGACGCAGACGAAGAATAAAAAAGTTATAGCGATAGTAGGGGCGACTGCTAGTGGGAAAACTGCTTATTCAGTAGAATTAGCAAAAAGACTTGATGGAGAAATAATATCAGCTGATTCGAGGTTGGTATATAATGGGTTCGATATAGGAACAGCCAAACCAAATATTGATGAACGCCAAGGGATAAAGCATCATATGATAGACGTGGTTGAACCGTGTGAAAACTACACATCAGCCTTATACGTAAATCAAGCTAAATTATGTATAGATGAAATCATTTCAAATAATAAAACTCCTATAATAGTTGGTGGTACAGGATTATATTTTAGATTATTGTTAGAAAATTATCAAATGCCAGAAGCTGCACCTAATTATGATTTACGTAATCAACTTGAACTAAAAACTTCAGAAGAACTTTATTTAGAATTAACGAAGTTAGATGAAAAATCGGCACTTACTATCGAGAAAAACGATAAGAAAAAACTAATTCGAGCTTTAGAAATAGTAAAAACGTTAAGCAAACCAATGAACGAAGTTCGTGGGATTAGTGAAAAGCCTGATTATGAAATCGATTGGATTGGTCTTAATTTCAACAGAGAAGAATTATATGAAAGAATAAATCTTCGAGTGGAACAAATGATAGAAATGGGACTTATAAAAGAGGTTCAAGATTTATTGTTCAAATATGGGCGTGTTGACAATTTAGTCAATACAATCGGTTATAAAGAAATGCTATCTTATATTGATGGCAAAACATCGCTAGAGGACGCTAAAGATTTATTAAAACAAAACACAAGAAATTATGCCAAACGTCAATTAACTTGGTTTAGGAAAAATCAAAATATCAAATGGAATATTTATCCAGACAAGCTTAAAAAATAATTTTGCTACGATACAACTTTATCTTCTTTGTTATTATTCTTTCTTTGCCAAAACTTTTTTCGTTTCTTTTTCTTATCTTTTTTTCCATCTTCGACTATATTATCATCTGCTTTCTCTATTTTTTTATAAGAAGAATACGGTGCAAAAACGCTTGTTGAAAGTGTTTTTGCATATTTTTTAGACAAATGAGCATAATCAAAAATAATTACACCATTAGCCTTCATTTTATTAGCTTCATGAATTAATCTTATCAAATCCTCGTCAGAACCGCCCATAAATGTCACAAACAGACCTGCATAAAAATCTGTATAAATTGTTTTTGAATTAATAATTTCTTGCATCAAAAGCCTGACTGTTTTTGCGTCACAAGTTAAGAATAAAGGAGTAAATCCATTAACGAAACCACTCTTAGACCACAAACTCCAATCCTGCATTTTTTTATCTAACGCAGAACTTTTATCAGGAAAAATAACTGCTGTTGAATAAACATTATTAGATTTTGTTAGCACACTAACTTTTCTAACCATACTAGTAACTTTTGATTGTCTATACTTACACCAACTAGACCATAAATAATCCGTTGGGGTAACATTCACAGGATCAACACCATAAATGTTTTTAAACTCATTTCTCGCAAATTTAGTATATCCCCAACTTGTACCATTTTTATTTGAAATAACATTAGGATATCTAATATAATCTAAATTTATACCATCAGGCTTATAAGTAGTAATAATCTCATCTAAAAGTGCAATAACAAATTTTTGTACCTCTGAATTTGCGGGGTCAAGAAAATAACCATTATGCTCAGAGCTAGACTTTGATGGCGTATCCAAATCAGCATCTTTTTTTATTTTATTTCCCCACTCTGGATTTTTACCCAATATAGAATTTGGATTATCCTTAGGGTTTTGTGTCCCCACATAAAAAGTTTCAAACCAAATATGAACCTTTATCTTACGTTTATGTGCTTCTCTAATATAAATCTCTAGAGCATCAATTTCTGCAAACTTTTCATTTTGAACTACAAAACCGTATTTCTCCATAGTTTTTGAAGGAAAAATCGTTTTACCATGGAAATAAGTTTCTAAAAACAAGTCACTAATACCCGTTTTTTGTATTCTATCTAGAGTTTTTTCAATTTCACGTTCTGATTTTTCAGTCGGTCTAAGCCAAACCCCTTTTAATTCAGAATCCTTACAAGGAATAACACTTTTTATCGCATCATTTGAAGCCTCGATTGCCAATTTAGAATATTTTTTAACATCTCTTTGGTTTTTCTTAGCCTTCTTAATATACTTTTCTGCGTCATCTATGTAACTATTAGGAACTTTTGAATTGTAATTAGGCGAATTTTCTTTATAGAAATTTATCATCTCTTTAGTTTCTTGAATTTTCATCTCAGAATCAAATATATAACTTTTTGAAGTTGTCCACGCATAAATCACCTTAGCATCTTCATCGATAAAAATCTTCGTCCCTACTTTAATATTGTGATTTATCCAATCCTTCGCCCGCCCATGCCCACTAATGACAAGTCCATTAGAAGGTATTGGCGAATTAGCCCCAGAAAGTTCAACAACGGTATTATTATCGACTACAACCTCTGCACCATATTCATTAGTTCCAGTTGTTTTTCCAGATTTTGATGTATAAATTATTAGTTGATTAGTCCCCCTATTACCAGGCATACTAATTGCTTTCAAATTTGTAAAATCATTTGGATCAATAAAATCATAAACAAATTCAGTAGTTTCAAACACTATCTCATCTTTTGATAATTCATACTCATTAAAGGCTTTAAGATGCGAGCTGTTGTCAACTTTAGTTGATTTTTCTGATGTTTTTACAAAAGCAATAGTTTCAGCATTAACAGGAGTAGATATAAGAAAATTCAAGATAACCAATACCAATAACAACAGTCTATTATATTTAATCACATTTTTCCACATATTATCCCCTTAATACGCCTTTTTTTAATTATTTAATATCTTCTTCCACAATATTTTCATGTTCTTCAACATTTAATTCTGAATTCTCTTTCACTGAAACATTTTCATCTTCTATTATACCATCATTAGAAATTAATTTTTCTTCTTTCACCTCATTTGACGTATAGTCAGTGTCAATAATCTCGTCTAAAGACCTGATTTTATCTGCCAACAATTTGTCATTTGGTTCTAACAAAGAAGCCTTCACATAAAACTCTCTTGCTTTTGGAATTTGTGCTAATTTTTCATATATTGTAGCTAATTTTATATTAAGTTCATATACATTTTCATAACCATTTTGATAAGCAATTGTATAATGATAAAGAGCATTTAGATATTTACGCTGATTATAATAAAAATCACCAAAATAATAATTCGTAAACGGATTGTTTTTATCAATATTTATAGCGTTAGAAAAATAGCCTTTAGCTAATCTGTTTTTTTTATCAAGCTCGTATAATCTTGCCAACTGCACATGCGGAACAATTTCTCCAGGAACAAGCATTGTCAACAAATAAAACTTACCCATAGCCATTTGCATGAAATCAACTTTATCTATCTCATCTTCAGATTTCAAACACTCATCTAATAAAAAATCAGCTTCTTCATAAAGTTCATTACTATCAAAATCTGAATAGTCGATAACAACAGCACTTTTCTCAATATTTCCAGATTGAACCAAGGCAAAAGCCTGATTAAAACTTGTCGAGAAAAACACAACCAACAGGCATGCGAACAGCCTGTTAGAAAAATTATAAATCATTTGCACTAGGCGTTGTTTTGATATCATGATTCATAAAACTATTATCATCATAAGCTGGATCCATATACATAAAGAAACTTCTTACCAATCTGACAAATTCATTATTTTCATAAGATTCTTCATTAACATCTTCATATTCAACATAATTAGCCCTAGCTCTTGAACGACCAACAGATTCAATCATAGGCTCTGAATATCCATAATTATGCAACAGTTCATGCTCCATAATGTCATCAGTTGTTATATCAGACGCAAACGCTTGCACCTGTAGGGACATAACACCAATTAGTGATAAAATTAATACTCTATTCTTCATACTTACCTCATATAACTTGATAATACAATTATAATATTTTTTTAATTATATTACAAATATGTTACCATTTCTTTACATCATTGTAATGATTTTTTGACAATTTCCTCAAATTTATCGAGTAATTCATTCTCTGGAAGCTTCAAAATAATCTCACCTTTTTTGAAAATATACCCTTCACCAATACCACCAGCAATGCCAAAATCAGCGTGACTAGCTTCTCCTGGTCCATTAACAGCACACCCCATTGTCGCAATAGTAATCGGCTTATCAATATTTTTGAACCTATCTTCAACCTGCTTAGCCAAATTGATTAAATCGATTTTTGTCCTCCCACAAGTTGGGCAAGAAATAAAATTAACCCCTTTTTGACGCAAACCTAAACTTTTCAAGATTTCAAAACCAGCACCAACCTCTTCAACAGGGTTTTCAGTCAAAGAGACCCTAATAGTATCTCCAATCCCTTCAGCTAACAAAGTTCCTATCCCTACTGATGATTTTATCAATCCACCTTTTAAAGTCCCAGCCTCAGTGACCCCAACATGCAACGGATAATCAATTTTTTCTGACATCAATCGATATGCATTTATTGTTGTCAAAACATCAGAAGATTTTAATGAAACTTTAATCAAATCAAAATCCAAATCCTCCAATATTTTAATATGCCCCAATGCACTATGCACCATTTTTTCATAAAGAGGCATGTTTTTTTCTTGCAAAGATTTTTCTAAAGATCCAGCATTAACCCCAATTCTAATCGGAATATTTTGCTGTTTAGCTAAATTCACAACCTTTTTTACATTCTCAATTTTACCGATATTTCCAGGATTAATTCTAAGAGCATCAACACCATTATTTATACACTCTAAAGCCAATCTATAATCAAAATGAATATCAGCTATTATCGGAATTTTCACCAAAGACTTAATCTCTTTTATCGCAGAGCTTGCATGACTATTCAACACAGCAAGACGAACTATTTCGCACCCCTCATCTGTCAATCTAGAAATCTGCTGTACACTTGATTTCACATCACAAGTATCAGTATTACACATCGACTGAACACTAATAGGGTTATTATTGCCTACTTTAACGTTACCGATTATCAATTCTTTTGTTTTTTTCCTATTTATCATATAATAATTTTAACATAATTTTAAAATAACAGGAGAATTATTTATGAAAGTTGCCATAATTTCAGATATTCATGGGAATTTCCAAGCCCTTGAAGCAGTTTTAGCCGATATCGAATTAAAAAAATGCGAAAAGATTTTTTGCCTAGGCGACATCGCAATGGCAGGTCCTCAACCTCGTTTTTTAGTTGATTTCATACAGCAAAAAACTGATTGGGAAATCATTCAAGGAAACACCGATAAATTAATCGCAGATTACAATGAAGAAATTTATGAAATGGTAAAAAACAAATTCCCCTTAATGGCAAACGCACTAAAAGAAGATGTTGAAATCTTTATAAGTAATTCTCAAAAAGATTTTTTAAGAAACCTTCCACCACAAAAAGAATTAGAAGTTGAGGGCGTAAAAGTTTTATTAGTACACGGTTCACCAAGAAGCAATTGCGAAGACATACTACCAGAGATGCCTATAAAACAAGTAGAAGAAATAATAAAAGAAACAACCGCTGATTTAATCCTATGCGGACACACTCACGTTCCTTGCGGATATCAAACTAGTAACAAACAAACAGTCGTAAACGTAGGTAGCGTTGGACGACCTATGACTGGTAAACCAAAGGCGTGTTACGCCATCGCTGATTTTGAAGACGGCGGATTCTCTATCGAACATCGTTTTGTCGATTATGATGTAAACCTAGCTGTAACACTAATGGAAACTAGAGAATTTGAAGGTGCTAAAGAAATCGCTTCATTGCTGAAAAATCCGACTAAACGCCACGTTTAATAATATTAATTTCATAACTAATAATTTATTTTATATCTATGATATAATCTAATAATAAATAAAATGAGTAATTTTTATGATAAAAAAAGAATTTTTTAAAGATATCAATAAAGAAAAACTAATTTCTTCAATAGAAAAATTAGCACTTCCTAAAGTAGTAATCATAGGGGATTTGGCACTTGACGAAATGATTTATGGCGATGCTGAAAGAATTTCACGTGAAGCCCCAGTTTTGATACTTCGTCACTCAGAAACAAAATTAATACTAGGTGGAGCATCAAACGCTGCACACAACATTTCTACACTAAACAATGGTAATGCCTCTGTAATCGGTGTTTGTGGCGATGATTTCCAAGCAAAACAACTAAAAGAAATATTTGCAAAAGCCAATGTAAATTACGATTATATGGTTACCGACAAAGAACGCAAAACTACGACTAAAACTAGGATTTCTGGCTCTATAACCACATCAATAACTCAACAAATTGTCAGAATGGACAGACAAACTGATGGGGTTTTGTCAAAAGAAACCGAAGCCAAAATTTTAACAAATATCGAAAAAGCCATGCTAGATAACGATGCTATTATCTTATCGGATTATCACATCGGAACGCTTACTCCTAAAATTATTGAAACGACCATAAACTTAGCGAACAAATATAATAAAAAAATAATCGTAGATGCTCAAAGCGACTTATACAGCTACAAAAACATAACGTCAATGACGCCTAATTTACCTGACGCTCAAAAAACAGTAGGTTTTTTCATCAATAATGATGAAGATTTAAAACGTGCTGGAGATTTATTACTACAAAACACAAATGCAGATGCAATTTTAATAACTTGTGGAGCTGATGGAATGTTTGTAGTTGAAAGAAATTCGAAATATACCAAAATCCCTGTATTCAACAAATCAGAAGTATTTGATGTTACAGGTGCTGGAGATACTGTCACTGCAGTTTACACTTTAGCACTAGCGACGGGCGTTGACCCAATTTATTCAGCAATCATCGGAAATATCGCAGCAAGCATTGTTGTTCGCCATTTTGGTTGTGCCACAACGACCATTCAAGACTTGCTCAACGCTGTAGCTGAGATAGAATTTTAGAAACAAACTTTAAAGAAGGAAAATAATATGCAAAAATTCATTGAAATATTTAAAAATATCAAAATTGTAGATTGGATAATTATTCTATGCGTAATCATAGGATTATTTGTAGGAGCTTTTACGACTAAAAACTTTAGACAAACTGCAGACAAACAGATTGAAGCTACCTCTCAAATATCTTTTCAAATCTATATCCGTGGGATATCCTTTACAGGCGAAGAATTACCACTTAGAGCAAAAGAAAAAACTTTCATCAGCATTAGAAACGTACCTTATTCAGATTTAGATATTGTCGAAGTAAAAGCTGATAGGAAAAAAGTTGTTTTACCATTATTAAAAACCGATCAGATAATGATTGTTGATGATGCTTCACAACCAAATTCATACGATGTATTAGTGACGCTTACCGATACTGCAAAAATCACCAAAGACGGTGCAGTTGTTGGTGGAAACAAAATCAAAATGGGCTTGCCTATAACGCTAGAAGGCAAAGATTACAAGTACACAGGAACAGTTACTGATTTAAGAGTAATGCATTTGACTAACGATGAAGAATTAAATAAAACGATTAACAAAGCGGACAATGTTCAATAATATTTTAGATTTTTTACAACGGAAATTAAATTTTTTATATAAAAACAGCTGGTTTTTGCAAAATATAGACAAATTCATTTGCTTATCTTTTGTTGCGACTATTATCAGCTCAACTTTATTAAGCTCCAATCAACAAGGGATTTGTGCGATTTGTGCCATAATCTTAACCATAATCAAATTACTTGTCACTCCGAATTTTAAAATATCTTTCAAGAAAAATGAAATCTGGCTACTTACATTTTTTATGATTGTACTAATAAGCGTAGCAGGCTCATCACTTTTAGCTCTAAGCTTAAAAGGATTTGTTAAAACATGTATATATATCTGTTTTTACGCATCTATTAGAATTTATTTTAAAGATAACCTTAAAAAAATACCGTTATTTTTAGCAATAATCGCTTGTTGCATCGGGTTTGAAAGCATAATAGCAATAATGCAAAACTTTGCAAAAGTCGAAGCAATTTCTGGCTGGCAAGATCTTTCACGACTAAATCCAGAACAGATAATGACAAGAGTATATGGAACGTTAAAACCGTATAACCCAAACCTCCTTGGTGGATATTTTGTAGCAGGAATTCCTGCTGTTGTCGGAAGCTGTGTTTATACGCTACTGAACAAAAATTACAAATATTCAATAATTTTTGCGATATTATTAGTAACATCATTTATATCATTATTTCTAACAGGCTGTCGTGGAGCATATTTAGGATTAATAACTATTTTATTTTTAATATTTTTAATCAGTGCTAAATTTTTATGGAAGAAGTATAAAACCATTTTCACCTCACTAATAATCACAACAAGTATATTTATAATCAGTGCTATTTCAGCAGTTTCCTCGCTAAGAGCAAGATTTTTATCAATATTTGCAATGCGAAAAGACAGCTCAAATGCTTTTAGATTTAACGTATATCAATCATCAATTGAAATGTTCAAAGATAATTGGTTACTAGGAATTGGTGTTGGTAACAAAAATTTTCGTGAAATTTATGGACTGTACATGAAAACAGGTTTTGACGCACTCAGTGCATATAATATTTTCCTCGAGATTGCAGTTGAAAGTGGGGTTTTTGCATTAATAGCTTTTGTCGGATTCCTAATCTGCACGATAATAACAGCGATAAAATTCATACTAAATTCTAAAAACCTAAATAATATCATATTAGTTTCAATTGCATTAATCTCTATTACAGCAATTTTAGTTCATGGAATGGTCGACACAGTATTTTTCAGACCTCAAATACAATTTATATTCTGGACAATGGTCGCAACGATATCTGCAATTTGCCATGACAATCAAGATGCAATAAAGATATAAAAATATTATAAAGGCACTAAATCCTTGTGCTACACTATAAATATAGAGTTTAAAATTGTAGAAAAGGAGATTATAAAATGATACCAATTATCGATTCAAAACGTCAATACGCACAAATCGGAGCAGACGTTGAACAAGCAGTTTGCGATGTTCTTCGCTCAGGTTCTTATATTTTAGGACCAAATACAAAAGCTTTAGAGCAAGAATTATCAGAATTTATCGGTTGCAACCACGCTGTTGCACTAAACTCTGGCACAGACGCACTTCACCTAGCACTTCGTGCATTAGATATCGGAGCAGGTGATGAAGTAATTACAGTTGCATTCACATTCGTTGCGACTACAGAAGCTATTGGTATTGTTGGTGCAAAACCTGTTTTTGTTGATATTGATGCGAATACTTTCAACCTTGATGCTTCAAAATTAGAAGCTGCAATTACACCTAATACAAAAGCGATTATACCAGTTCATTTATACGGACAAGCTTGCGATATGGACGCTATCATGGAAGTTGCAAAACGCCATAATTTACACGTAATCGAAGACTGTTGCCAAGCAATCGGTGCTTTGTATAAAGGACAAATGGTTGGTACATTTGGTGATTTCGGTTGTTTCAGCTTCTACCCAACAAAAAACTTAGGAGCTATGGGTGATGGTGGATTGCTAACCACTAACAATGAACAACTAAAAGACCGTGTAATCGCTCTTAGAAACCACGGTGGTGCTGTTCGTTATTATCACGAAGAAATCGGCGTTAACAGCAGATTAGACGAAGTTCAATCAGCAATTTTAAGAGTAAAATTGCCTTATTTAAACGAATGGAACAACGCAAGACGTGAACATGCTGCATATTACAACGAATTGTTCGCTAACTGCTCTGATGTTCAAACGCCAAAAGAATTGAATAATACTTACTGCGTTTATCATCAATATACAATCAAAGTTCCTAACCGTGATGCAGTTCATAAAATGCTTCAAGAACGTGGTATCGGTGCTATGTTATATTACCCAGTGCCACTTCACTTGCAAAAAGTTCATGAATACCTAAACGTTGGTCAAGGTTCATTGCCAGTTTCTGAAAACAATACTGAAATGGTTATGTCATTACCAATGTTCCCTGAATTGACAGCTGAAGAACAAAGAACTGTTGCTAAAACAGTTATCGAATGTATTGAATTGTCTAAATCACCAGTTGGTGTTTAATTCAATAATAAAGAATAAAGAAGTGGGGGGGGGGGG
>JAWXUD010000022.1:0-4630 GCA_044432945.1 Candidatus Gastranaerophilales bacterium | reverse complement strand
CGAGCCACTTCTTTTATACAAAACTATTAAACAAAATTTATCCAACCCATGATTTATTAACTTTAGCTGGATCTATAAATGCACCAAGCCCTTCAGTAGTATTAGCGAACATTTCATTATTATTCAAAGCTTTTAATGCAGACACTTCATTCTCTTGGAAGCCAACTCTGTTAGGGTTGTTCATGCTATTAGCATTTAAAGTATATGCACCAAAAGATGAGGCATCTAAATTCGCCAATTTTGCTTCATTTAATTGTTGATTTTCAATCTTTAATGACATAATTTTCCTTTATGCAAATAAATGTACGTTTTCACCAAGCGACACTGGCTCATAAACATATGTATCTGGATTAATTGTATATTTTTGCTCTGCTTGCCCATTTGCTTGTGAAATATAATCTGTAGTTGGCGGGAATGAAAATATATTCCCTGTCCCATTGAATGAAGTTAACGTTTCTGGGTCACTAACTGCAACTTTATTGGCAGTTCGCTCATATATATCTACTGGACTGTAAACATAATTTTTCGTCAGCGGGTTTGGCGAAGTTGACCTATTAGCTCCACCATCGACAAGCCCTCGACTGCTTGTCCCAGTCATATATGACATATTTCCTGATACTGCCTCAACAGGAACGTATTTAGGTGAGTCAACACCAGATATAGCATCTGTTGCCATGATATTATCCTTTATTCTATACTCTTATATATATAAAGTATATACTTAAAAAATAATTGCCTTTTCTCGTTTTTTCAGATTAACATTTGTTTACATTCTAATATATGCATGTAATTTTCGCTTGATACTTAATCCTCAAATGAGCTTCCTATAATATATATACCCATTTCACTCCTATCCGTAACACAATATTAACTTTTGTAAAGTGTCAAACTTACACTATATCGGTGTTTTTTAAGGGTTTTGTTGTTTTTTGATAAAAATATTGAAGAATATTGTTGACATTCAATTTTGGTTATGACATAATATTTGAACAGACAAGATTTAAGTGTAGCCGAAACACTAAATATAAATAGCATTCATTAACCCCAAACATATAAACTCCTAAATAATAAACACTAAAAGACCATTAGGATGCAGAAAACGATCCACTCAGTAATGAGTGGTTTTTTTTATAATTATATTACCATTAGCTGGTAAAAAAAGCTTTTCCTAATAATAAAAACCTTATTAATTCTTTATCGATTACAAAAAATATATTGAGTTCAAATCAAGCATAGTATTGAAGTAAAAGCAAAGCTGTTCAACATTTTCTCACACAACTAGCAATTTTTATTCTGTTTATGTTTTTATATTTGTATGTAGGTAAAATATAGGTAAAAATTATGTTATCAATTTCAAGAGTAGAAGGATATAATGTTAAAAAATTAGATGATAATAAATATTCCATTGCTGTGAATAATGGTAATATGGGTGCAAGATTAACTGATAAAGCAGGATACGACCAATTCATAAAAGAACAAACTGAAAAAGGTAATGTTAAGCCTGATAATACAATAAAAAATGTTTTAATTGGAACTGGTTTATTAGCTTCACTTGTAACCATGGGCGTTTTAGCCAAAAAAGGTAAACTTGGTGATAGTGCTAAAGAATTTATGGAAAATATCTTTGGTAAAGCTGCTAAAAATACAGATGACATATCACCAGCTGCGAATCCGAAACCAACAGCAATAGACGATATCGCCTCTGAAACTCCGCTTCCAGCTAATCAAGTAGTTAATAATATAAAATCTACTGTGATAACTGATATAGTGGAAAATGGCAAGGTTATTGCCTCTAGAAAAGTTATTCCTAGAAAAGAGGGGTACAACACTATAGTTGAAACATTTACTGATGAAAGTGGGAGTATGATTAAATATAAATCCACACATCAATTTGATAATGGTGCATCAGCAGGATATGTAACCACTGCTCAAAAGTTAGATAATGGAAATTGGGAAACTATTATTCAAAAAGGTAATAATAAAGAAAAAAGAATTTTTTCACCCGATAAGAATAAAATACTTAGCTGGGAACTGTTAGAGCAAAAATCTGTTTATGAATCTGACACTATACTTGATAAAATAAAATGGGCTAACGAAAATGGCATTGACATCAATGATAGTAATCTTAATCGAAAATTTTCAGAATATAGAAAATCTAAAAAAACAGGATTCGAATATGTTACAAAAGAAAAAGAAAACTTCACTTACAGTACTAATGGAAACATAACTCATGTAGAGTTTAATAACTCTGGAAATCTTGTAGATAGGAGTAAATGTACTGTTCACACTGTTAATTTCGATAATATTGTAAAGCATGATTAATCAGCATTCCATACCAATTTCTAGGAAAAACTACAAAAGATAGTTTTTATACTATATCCCTAGAATACCAAGCCCCTTTAAACTCATCGATTTCAGAGATTATCGAAAGCATTTGGTTAGTTATTTTAATGTTATCTATATTTAAAACCATATATCAATACCTATTTTTACCCAATTATACCCAATTTGTCAAATAAGGATTAGCCTGTAGGTTGGGTTGATTTTGCTTGATTTTCACAGGTAAATACCTTGATTTTAATAAAACCCAACAAGATAAATTCAATACACCTATTAATAAAATAATCACTGTTAATACCTTGTTAATGCTAGCAAACAGTAGACTACATACTAAAAGCATTTTTTTAAAAAGAAAATTGGTTTGACTATAAAAAACGGTTAGTTTGAGAGAATAAATTTGATTAACAATTTTAATATTGTTGGGTTGCACCCAACCTACGGACTAATGATTTAGCTCTTAGAGTTTATAAAAACCAGAATAAATTAGTATAAGGATTTACGATAAATTATAACCTTAATAAATTGGTTTATTATGAAATGACAGAAAATATAGAAAGTGCCATTTTAAGAGAAAAGCAATTAAAAAGATGGCATAGGCAATGAAAAATAAACTTGATAAAAGAATTTAATCCAAATTTTGAGGATTTAAGCTTCCAATTATTATAACAGCTTACAGTCGGATAGATGCTGAAACGAGTTCAGCATGACGTTTCGTTGTTGGGTCAAGCCACAACCTACAAGATTACAAGTTTCTAAAGCCTTACTGTCGCATGAGCCAATCTACATAAGCATCTACATAGTCATCCTCTGCGCGAGAACGCATTAAGCAATCTGTATTATTTTTATGAGATGAGTTATATTCTCGAATCAGATCTCGGGCTTTTTGTATTAACCTTCCATCATCTATTTTATCTGAAAACTCAAGTAAAAGCTTAATGTCGCCAACTTTTTTGAAATTTGGTTGATATGGCTCTTCTTGATTTGTTAATAAATGATCTAAAATAGTTAGACAATGCAGACCATCAATATATTGTTTATTCAAATCAAGATCTGGATGAGCTAAAAAAGCAAGTTTAATTTTATCCTGATAATTTGAGATTTTAGATGTTTCGGAATTTTCCCTACGTAAAACCTCTCGATAAAAGATAGTTAATATTAATGAATATTCAAAATTATCTTTAAAATTCGGATCAAAACCATCTTCGTTAATATAGCCAATTAATTCATCTACATTAGATGTGTTTAAATCTTTTGGTTTTAATTGGTCTATTTTGGAAATAAATTTTTGCGTAGGCCCTTTGGGATCAGTCACCTTTGATGCTTTTATAGCTAGTGCTTTATAAATATTTTGATTCTGAGCATAATTACTTTCAGCTATTTTCTTGTTACCACTGCTGTATTCCTTTAATAACGTTAATGTTTCTGCATATAGATCAGAAGCATGTTTTCAAACTCTTCTTGTAATTCTTTAAAAAACCTTTCGATAACTTTTGCTCTTGCATTGTATGGCTTTGTAAAAACTGGTTTGATGCCGAGATTTTGGTAAATACCATTAAACCCCTCTTCATCAAAATTACAATCTTGGCAACAGTCCTGATTTTTTGACGCTTCCGCTAAAAAATCGAACTTTGCACCCGTCAAACTACGGCTCCGCTTCACTCCACCTTGTTTGTCGTGAAAATACTTAGCTCGAAATGCTTTTCCGTTATCTTGGTAAACTATTTTTGGGATAAGTCCAAGATTTAAAATACCTGTCCTTAAAGCAGAAGCGATGCATTGGGTATTCTCCTCAATCATAATTTCATACCCAACAAGTGCTGTGGATTTCCAATCTAAAAAACCGACCAGAGTTGCTCTAGTCGGTCTGCCAGTGAATGGATTAATAACCTGAAATGCCAATTTGTGACCATCAGCAACAAGCACATCTCCCACCTCTATTTTTGAAATGTCTCTTGTAATATATTGCTCAACTTTATCTTTTAGAGCTTTTTCACCCTCTCGAAGTAAAACCCATTTATCATAGTTAAATCTTTTAAAATGCATTGCATATCTTCGAAATGTTGGTGGAGATGGTATATTTTCAACCCCACGAGTTTTTAATAAATTAATTGTGAGAGTGATTGCTTTACCCTCTAAAAATCTGTTGGGGTGTAATAATATTTTTAAAAAGACATCAATCATCTCATCTGTAAGTTTGGTTCGACACTCTAAAGCTGAACTGTATTTGTATTGTGGAACTAGCGATTGCCACGTTTTTCTCTCTTCATATTGCTTTTGCCATCTTTTAATT
>JAWXUD010000021.1:0-31234 GCA_044432945.1 Candidatus Gastranaerophilales bacterium | reverse complement strand
CGTATATGTTAGAGCAAATCAAAAAATGACGTCTAGATGGTTATTGTCAGAATTGTGCGAAAAACTTGGAGAACGCTCGTTTTGGAAAGCTAACGACAATTTTAATTTAATAATAAATAAATTATCAAATAGCTCAAAAGTTTTAATTATTGATGAAGTTGATTATTTGATTTATCAAGACACAATTGAAACACTGAGAGATTTGCATGATCGAACGAATGTTCCTGTTGTTTTAGTAGGTATGGGAGCAGTTGATAAAAAGATTGCAAGGTATAAGGCTTTAGATGATAGGATTTACGACCGAGTTAAATTCGAACAATTCGAGTTTGAAGATGTGAAACAAATAATAACTGAATTATCTGAAGTTGAATTTAGTGACGAAGCTATTGAATACTTAGCAACTCGCACAAATCAGTTCAGACAAATTGTGAAATTATTAAATAAGATTGAGCAAAAAGCTAAGACTAATAATATAGAACAAATTGATGAATATTTATTAAAGGGGATATTGAATGAAAGAACAACTATTAAGACTTTGCAAGCAGTTGGGTAGTATTTCTATTGAAGAAGTTGCACCAATTTTGGAAATAGATGAAAACGAACTTGAGCAATTATTGGATTCAATGAGTGAACTTTCTAAGGTTGGCTGTGTATATAAATATGTTGAGCCAAATAAAAACAAAAAAGAGTTACCTCTATTTTTTGAATGCCACACTCTAAATGAAATTAATATTATAATAAAAGCTTTTTGCTCCGAGATTAACGAGTATAAAATTATGTATTTATTAGAAAAAAGCCACCCTGTAGTTTATAAATTTAATCGATATTTTAGAACCACAATTTACGAAACTCAGGAACAACAGCTATTGAAATATTTTAAAAATAATCCAAAAGTGGCATTTGAACGCACATTTTTTAATACTAAATATTATTTTTATAATTACAATAATAAAATCCATGTAAGCACCAAAAGGCTTTATTCAAAAAATGAAATTAAGAACACTAAAGAAGATACATTGGAATTTAAAAGAGTTTATTCCTATATAAAAAGACACTTAATCCACAATACTAGAAAATACTATCCACAATTGTATTTAGCAGAAGCGATTTGGAGACGGAATAAAACCTTTAATGAACTCGAATGCGAGTTGAAAAAACTGCTCTTTAGCTGTTAGTAAATTGTCAGTATTTTTACATATGCATAATTATTAATAAACATATTCTGCATTAAAAAATGTTTTTGCATTTAGTTTTTCTTTTATATCAGAATTTTAAAAGAAAAGGAGGTGCTCATGAATATAGTCGAGCCAATCAGAAGTAAATCCGAGATTCGAAAAGTAGAAAAAATCTTGGAAAAACAAAACAAAAGAAATTTATTAATTTTTACAATAGGAACTAATTGTGGACTGCGAATTTCAGATATTTTAGCATTAGATGTGGGAGATGTTAAAAATAAAACTTACATTCAAATTACTGAAAAGAAAACGGGGAAATATAAAAAATTCCCTATTAATGCTAAGTTAAAGCCCATGTTGGATGAATTTACTGAAAATCGAGAACTAGAAGAACCCTTGTTTATTTCGTCATTTAATAAGAGGCTTGGTCGTGTAATGTCTTATTTTATTATCAATCAAGCATGTCGAAAAGCAGGAATTGAGGCAAGTATTGGAACTCACACATTGAGGAAAACTTTTGGATATCATCATTACAAAAAATTTAAAGATGTTGTAATGTTGCAAAAGATATTTAATCATTCTAGTCCACAAATAACCTTAAGATATATAGGAATTGAACAAGACGAAATTAACGATAGTTATACAAACTTTATACTATAAATTTAAAAATAGATGTGACAAAAATTGTTGCTATGACAGGAAATTTAACATAACTAAAATTAAACATAATATTTAATATGTTTAATTTGTGCATTTTTCTTTGTAATCATTGTAGCACAAACATTTTAAAAATTACATCTATATAATTTTTTTAAAAATATAACTATAAAACCCCTTAAAAGAACTTATATATCAAGCAATACGCAACTTAACAATTTTAACATATTATTTATTATGTTAAGCCTGCTATTTTATAGTAGCAAAAACATACAATATATCAAACATGTAGCCATAAATACCTTAAATTAATATGTTAAATTCAAGTAAAATTTGCTATCTTGAAAACCATAAAACCCTTATATATCAAGCATAATTTCAAAATCTTACACAATAAATATTGTGTCAAAGAATTAGAGTAAGTAAGGAAATTTAATAATAAGATCTAAGTAAAGTTAATAAATGCTTCATGTATAGCTGTATAAATGAAAATCAGCTATTTATGCCTCCGTATTATTTTTAACTGATTTCCATAACCGTACTTTTTAAAACAAATGACACGTAAAAATTAAGGATGGAACATGGTAGTTAATTACAAAATAAACAGCAATAGAATTTTACTTGAAAAATCAATGGACGATGTAATTGCAGTAGATACAGATATAAATTATTATTATAATTTTACACCATTTGCCTCTAAAATTTTGAGCATGTTTGAATTAGGAGCTAATCCTGAAAGTCTACTAGAAGAATACAGCAAACATTTTGACTTACCAGATGCAATAGATAGTGAGTATAAAGAATTTATTGGATTTTTAGTTTCAAAAGAAATTATTGTCGAGAGCGAGAACAAATCTGATGCTTTAAATGTTGATCTATATGATTTAAATGATTTTAGCTTAAATGTTGAATGCTATAAAAGTTTTGATGAATTACTTAAGAATAGTCACTATATTGTTCCAGACGATTTAGAATTCCCAATAGACTCAATATTTAAAAAGTATGAGAAAACGGTTGACTTAAGTGGGGTATGCGGTTATGGGAACTAGTTTAAGTCAAATGTACAATACAGAAGCAAGTTTAAAATCACACAACTTTAAAGAAGAATTTTTGCACCCAAAGTTCTCAATAATAATTCCTGTATATAATGTCCAAGGTTATATTGAAGAATGCTTGTTTTCTATAATTAATCAAACATTCAAAGAGTTTGAAATCATTTGCATTAATGATGGTTCTACAGATGACTCTCTTGGGATCTTGAAAATATTTGCCCAGCACGATAATCGAATAAAAATCATTGATCAAGAAAATCAAGGACAAGGAGTTGCAAGAAACAATGGCATAGATATCGCAAAAGGTGAATATATATCTTTTGTAGATCCAGATGATTGGATCGAGTTAGATATGTACGAACAGATTTATAAAAAATTAAAAGAAACCAGTGCAGAGGTTTTGCAGTTTAATTTTGAATCTTATGATGAGATTTCAAAAAAATCTAAATTAGATAGTCTTTATAAAAACAGAAAAAATAAGTTCAAGCATGACCTCAGGAAAATGCCTTGTTATTCTTGGCGAGATTACAAAGGGAACTATATGCTAGAGCTAACGCTTGCAGTATGGAATAAAGTTTATTCAACAAAATTTATTAAAGAAAACGATATTTATTTTGCACCTAATAAACATGGCGAAGATCATATATTTTCATTAAATTCGATGATGTCTACGGATAAAATTCAATATTTCGAAAAGAGCTTTTATCACTACAGAACAAGAATTGGCTCAGCTGTTAACAAAGTTTCTGATGATAATTTTTGCGTGTTCGAAAATGTAGAGCTGTTGGAAATTTTATTAAATAAAAAAAATCTAATTAATGAAACAAAAAAAGAATTTGGCGAATATAAAACCAATGTTCTTGCTTGGCATTATTGTTGCGTATTAGAAGATAGCCGTGAGAAATATTTATCAAAATGTCGAGAGGTTCTAACAAAAGAAGAATATAAAAGTTTCTATAAAATAAAAGATGGTAAATTTTCATTTATCGAAAATATTTTCGCATTAAAAAATAAAAAAATGAATGGTAGAAAAGTAAAAGTCCTTAAACTCTTAGGGTTTGAATTCGTAATTAAAAAAAGGAGTACTTCATAATGAAAGTTTTAATACTAGCTGGCGGATTAGGTACTAGATTAGGTGAAGAGACTGTTTCAAAACCAAAACCAATGGTTGAAATCGGTGGATACCCTATAATTTGGCATATTATGAAAACATATTCGCACTATGGGTTTAATGATTTTGTTATTTTAACTGGATACAAATCTCATATGATAAAAGATTATTTTGTTCATTATTATCAAAGATATTCTGATATTACGATGGATTTAAGAACAAATAAGCTTGAAATTCATAAGATGAGAACAGAGCCTTGGAAGGTTACAATGTTATACACTGGTCAAAATACAATGACAGGTGGAAGGATTAAAAAAGCACAAGAATATGTCGGGAATGAGCCATTTTTATTAACTTATGGAGATGGAGTTTCAAATGTGAATATTGCAGAAACTGTTGAATATCATAAACAATCCGGAGGGCTTTTAACAATGACAGCAGTTCAGCCTTCTGGTAGATTTGGAGCTATTGATATTGCTTCAAATGGTTCAATATCTTCATTTAAGGAAAAGCCACAAGGCGATGGAGCATGGATTAACGGAGGATTTTTCGTTTGCGAATCAGAAGTGTTTAATTATATTGATGAAAACGAGAAGAGAATTTTTGAAAAAGAACCTCTTGAGAGTCTAGCCAATGAGGGTAAGTTGAATGCGTACAAACATGAAGGATTCTGGCGACCAATGGATACGCTAAGAGATAAAATTGAGCTTGAAGAAATGTGGGATAGCGAAAATGCACCTTGGAAAATTTGGAATAATCAAAACAATCACATTGGCAAATCGAAAGAGGTAAATTATGTCTAAAAAAGTTTTAATCACAGGTGGAACTGGTTTTATAGGGCAGAATATCGTAAATATTCTTCTTGAGAAAGGCTACGAAGTTCACTCTCTTGTTTACCCACCTTTTGCAAAAGAACAAAAAGGGTTGGTTCAACATGAAATGAATTTGATGGATATCGATGCGGTAGACAACTTTTTAAAAGAACATTGTTTTGAAAACCTTATTCATCTAGCTTGGTTTGTGGGGGCAAAATGCCACACTTCAAATGTTAATATTGACTGGGTTATTTCAACTCTAAGTTTTTTAAAATCCTTCCAACAAAGCGGTGGAAAGAAATTTTTAATGGCGGGAAGTATTTCTGAGTATGAGTATAAGTATGGGTATTTAACAGAAGATTTAACCCCAACGAATTCAGGAACTCTATATGGCGAAGGGAAAAATGTAATTTATAAACTAGCAAATGCTTTTTGCAAACAAAATGATATGGACTTTAAATGCGCAAGAATTTTTAACGTGTATGGTCAATCTGAAAGAGCACAAAGGCTCATGCCTTCTGTTATTAACTCTTGTTTAAAAGGTGAAGACGTAAAGGTAAGCGATTGTCTTAAGTTTCAAGATTACCTTCACGTTGAAGATATGGCTAACGGCATTGTTACGTTATTTGAAAGCGAACTATATGGTGCGGTTAATATTTGCTCTGGAGAGGCAATTCAACTAAGAAAAATAGTAGAAAGAATTGCAGAACTTACAGAATTTAAAGGAGAAATTCTTTGGGGAGCAATACCCGCAGCTTTTGGAGACAATTTAGTTGTCGGGAATAATGAGAAATTAAAATCAATAGGCTGGACGCCTAAATACAATCTTGAAGAAGGTTTAAAACAAACAATAAAATGGTGGAAAAATAATAATAAGGAAAAAGTTAATGTTTAATAATATTTATAAAAATAAAACTATTTTAGTTACAGGACACACAGGATTTAAAGGTAGTTGGTTGTCTATTTGGTTAACAATGTTGGGAGCTAACGTTGTTGGATATGCTCTTGAACCGTATTCTCAAAGAAGTAATTATGTAGCGTCAAAGCTTGAGAATCATTTGTTTGCAGATGTTAAAGGAAATATTTTGGATAGTGAAAAATTAGAAGCTACTATTGAAAAATATAAACCAGAAGTTATTTTTCATTTGGCAGCTCAGGCTCTTGTTAGAACAGCTTATAACGATCCTAAAAACACCTACGAAACAAATGTTATTGGCTCGCTAAATGTATTAGAGGCTGTTAGAAAATTTGATTTCATTAAAACCGTGGTAATGGTTACTTCAGATAAATGTTATGAAAATGTTGAGCAAATTTGGGGTTATAAAGAAACTGATAGAATGGGAGGATATGATCCATATTCAGCTTCAAAGGGTTGTGCAGAATTAATGATTTCTTCTTATAGAAATTCTTATTTCAACAAAAAAAAATACTCAAAGCATGGCAAATCAATCGCTGCTGTAAGAGCAGGGAATGTTATAGGTGGGGGGGATTGGTCAGACAATAGACTTATTCCTGATTGCATCAGATTTATTGAAGATGGGCAAGATATTGAAATCAGGAATCCAAATGCCACTCGACCTTGGGAACATGTTTTAGAACCATTAAGTGGTTACTTACGCCTTGGGCAAAAAATGATGGAAGACCCCGTAACATTTGCAGATGGATTTAACTTTGGTCCATCAATCGAATGTAATAAAACTGTTTGGGAAGTTGTTGAATACTTAACCAAATATTATGGTAAAGGCAAAGCCGTAGATAAATCTACTGCTAACGATTTACATGAGAATATTCTTTTAAGTGTTGATCCAACAAAGGCCTACAAGCTTCTCGGTTGGGAAGCTATGTTAAATGTAAATGAGTCAATTGAATATAGCGTAGATTGGTATAAGGAAGCACTTGAAACAGAAGATATGTTTGAATTTACTAAAGGACAAATTATATCACATCAAAACAAAGGGTATAAATGGGAACAGTAATTAAAAATATTATTCTTGGAAGTGGAATCGCTGGGATTTCGGCAGGACACCATCTACAACTAAAAGGTGAAGATGTCGTTTTGTATGAAAAAAATTCTGATTGGGGCGGTCTATGTGGTAACTTCATGATAGATGGTTTTCGTTTTGACAAATTCGTGCACTTCACTTTTGCTGAAGATGAGTATATTAAAAATAAATTTGAAGAATCATCCCCAATTTTTAGACACCCATCGATTTCGTCAAATTATTATAACGGTTATTGGCTAAAACACCCAGCTCAAAACAATTTATCACCACTCAAAGTAGATGAAAAAGTTAAAATAATAACCGATTTTATTAATAGAGAACAAAAAAATATTGATGAAATTGAAAACTATGAACAATGGTTAAGAGTTCAATATGGGGATTATTTTGCTGAAAACTTTCCTTTCAAATACACTCGTAAATATTGGGGTGTTGAGGCGAGTGAGCTTGAAACAAAATGGGTTGGTAACAGAATGCATTCGCCTGATTTAAGTCAAGTTTTAGCCGGAGCTTTCGAGGAACAAAAAGAAATTTTTTATTACACAAAACATATGGGCTACCCTAAAAAAGGCGGGTTTAGAAGTATTTTGAACAGTTCTCGAGATGGTCTTGATATTGAATTTAATAAAGAAGTTGTGAAAATTGACACAACTCAAAAAATATTAACTTTTAAAGATGGCTCAGTTACAAATTATGATAATTTAATTTCGACATTACCATTGCCAGAAATTGTACAAATGCTAGAAAATGTTCCCAAAGAAGTTGTCCAAGCGAGCAAAAAATTAAAATGGACATCTGGCTATATGGTGTCATTAGGCTTTAATCGTACAGATGTCGCAAAGCATCTTTGGTTTTATATCTATGATGAAGATATTTTGGCGAGTAGAGTTTATTCACCGAGTTTGAAATCGGTCGATAATGTGCCAGAGGGTTGTAGTTCTTTGCAGGCCGAGATTTTCTTTGCAAATGATAGCGAAATTCTTGATAAGCAGATGGTTTTGGATAATACGCTGGACAAGCTAAAGGATATGGGGATTTTTAAAGACGAGAATTTAGTTGTAAAAGACATACGTTTTGAAAAATATGCCAATATAATTTTTACACCAGAGATTTATAAAAACAGAGAAATTGTTTTAGACTATTTGAACAATATTAAAATAAGAAGTATAGGACGATTTGGAAAATGGGATTATTTGTGGACACACCAGGTTTATGAGAGAGGAAGATGGAAATAATTATGAATAATTATGAAATATACAAACCAATGTTTGAAGGGGATTTCATCCCATTAGTCTTTGGTTGTAGCAATGACTATGTACCATATCTTTATGTTGGAATTTCTTCAATTATTGAAAATATGAATCCTAATATAAACTACGAACTCAATATTATGAGCTATTTATATACCGAACAGTCAAAAAAGGAACTTTTAAAACTGTGTGAAGGACATGGTAACATTAAAATGAGAATTATTGATGCAGAACCTTTAATTGAAGCTCATCAGAATTATCTTAAACGCTTTTGGCAAACTCGTCCTAATGTATCTAATAGCCAAATAGCGGTGTGCTTAACCTTGTTTTTTGAGGCGTTTTTTGATGGTTATTCAAAAATGCTGTATTTAGATAGTGATTTGATTGTCAATAATGATGTCTCCGAACTATTTGGAATTGAATTAGGTAAAAATACTATTGGCGCAACTCTAGATTATCAAGTAATTATGGCTACTCACAATGGATTAAGCGTAGGAGGTGTAAATTTAAAAGAATACTATGTTAATGAATTAAAACTTGATATGAGTAAATATATCAATGCTGGAGTAATTCTTTTTGATTTAAACAAATTAAAAAATATCGACTATATGAAAAAAGCATTAGATTATTCATCAAAAAATGAGTTTCCTCTTTCAGATCAAACTTTATACAATTTGTTTTTCAATAATGATATAAAAATACTTCCAATTGAATGGAACTACCAAGCAGCTTTTTATGATGAAGGTTTCCAGAATTCTAGAAAAGAAATGGGCTTGCCTATGGAAAAAGTGGATAGCCCCAAAGCTTTTCACTATGTTGCAAAAAAGGTAGTACATGATCAAAAACTAGAAATGGAAATGAAGTTTTGGCAATATGCAAGAAAAACACCGTACTATGAGGCATTATTACATCGAAGGCTTGTTTATCCTTATCATATTGTAACTTCTTGCACGGGATTGAATGAGTCAAATAAATGTACAAAAAAAATGGTGGTTTCTTTAAAGTATTTTGCATATAGAATTCTTGCAAACTTTTCAAAAAAATACAAAGCAAAAAAAGATAAATACAAGAAATTGGTAAAGGGTTAAATAAAACATGTTAAATCTTAAAAACAAAAAAGCTGAAAAATATTATGCAGTAATGGCTAATGATGATATTCGTCAGAAAAGTTCATCTGGAGGCGTTTTCTCATGTCTGGCAGAAGAAGTTTTAAGCCAAGATGGATATGTCTGTGGAGCATACTTAGATATAAATGATTGGACCGTTAAGCATAAAATTATAAGTTCTATCGAAGAATTAGACGATTTAAGAGGAAGCAAATATGTTAAAAGTAATATAGATAATTGCTACAAAGATATTAAAGAGCTTTTGCTTTCTAGTAAAAAAGTGCTATTTTCTGGAACTCCTTGTCATGTTGCAGGACTTAAATCTTATTTAAAAGATGTTGATACAAGCAAATTATTAACCATTGATTTGGTTTGCCATGGTACACCATCAAATGAAATATTTCAAAAATATTTAGATGACTGTTTTGGAAAAGAAAATCTTGTTGATTATAAGTTTAGAGATAAAGCATTAAATAGTGGTTGTGCTAGCTCACAAGCATATCTTAAAAATGGTGAAACGATAAATAATACTTCGTTTTATGAAGGATTTTCAGGTAATGTATACCTTAACGAGTGTTGTTACAGATGCCATTTTGCAACGTCTGAAAGAGTGGGCGATATTACGCTAGCAGATTTCTGGGGGATAGAAGCGGTATCTCCAAAAATCAATGATGGAAAAGGTGTTTCTTTAGTTTTGTTTAATAATGAAAAAGGTCAAAACTACCTTGATTTGATTAAAAATCAGGCATATAAGCTTGAAGAATTTGATTTTGACGTTTTGAACAACAGCCCTAATTATCCACTTTACAGAAGTTCTATTGTTCATAAAAATAGAGAATATTTCTATGCAAACTTTGACAAATGTAAATTTCGAGAGCTGGTAGATAAAACATTAAACAGAAAGTTTGATGTTGCAATTTTAGGACTTTGGTTTGCTGGTAACTATGGCGGATTTTTGACTTATTGGGCTTTGTATAAATTTTTAGAGAAAAATAACATTAATCCAATTTTAATAGATAATTATGATATGTTTGAGCTTGATTTTTTAAGAGCCGGGCACGCCGATATGAGAAACCTTTTCTTAAAATATGGTTTTAATCTATCCCCTGAATATAAAAATAATTTAGAGCTTTATGGGATAAATAAAATTTGCGATAAAGTAGTTTTGGGAAGTGACCAAGTTTGGAATTTTTATCCCATTCAACATAATTACAAAAATTATTATCTAGATTTTGCAAATGAAGATAAAATAAGAATTGCTTATTCATCGTCATTTGGTAACTATCCTGCGCCTTATCCAGAGGAAATAAAAGATGAGCTAGAATTTTTAATCAATCGCTTTGATGCGGTGTCCGTTAGAGAAAAAACTGGCGTAGCAAATCTAGCTGAGCTATTCAACTACAATGATGGTATCATGACACTGGATCCAGTATTTTTAATACCCGAGTGCTTTGATGAGCTAGAAGTTAATTCGAAATTTTATAACAAAGAACATAAGGACGAAATTTTTGCCTACACAATTTATTATTCAGAGGATAAGAAAAATATATTGAACAAATTATCTTCTGCGTTCAATGTTTCTTATTATCAGATAACGGATCTGAGCCCACATAGAAGGTCTGAATCTAAAAGAGTTGCAACTGAGCAAAAAACATTAAAAAAGCTTGAAGAATTTTGGTTAAATTGTGATATGGATGCAACGATAGAGGATTTCATTTGTAAATTTAAAAATTGCAAATTTATGCTTTCCGATAGTTTTCATGCTGTTTGTTTTGCAATAATTTACAAAAAAGATTTTATTTGTGTTGCGAATTCTAAACAAAGTATAACGAGATTTCATTCAATTTTGTCAATGTTCAACTTGCAACATAGAATGGTTTATAAATATGACGAACAAGAAATTGAGCAAATTTTGGAGAAGAAGATTGATTGGCAAAGTGTTTATGAAATTTTAGAAAAAGAAAAAGAGGCTAGTGCTAATTGGCTACTTGAAGCACTAGATAAAGAGAAAAAAGAAAAAATCTCTCAATTTGACTTCTTTAAAAAATATACCTATATGAAAGAGATAGAATCATCACGACAAATTTATTCAAGCAAACTCCGTATAAAAAACAAATATCGCTTAAAGTATTTTGCTTACAGAATTTTTGCAAACTTCTCAAAAAAATACAAAGTAAAAAAAGATAAATACAAGAAACTTGTAAAGGAGTGCTAACTTATGAAGAAAGAGAAACATATGGACATAGTTTTGATTAGTAGCCAATATTTCATTAGACACACTCTAGCAATGATTATTTCTTTATTAAATAACTCAAAGAATAATTTGTCATACAATTTTTATATAATTGAACAAGATATAAGTGTTGCAGATAAAAAAAGGGTAGAAAGCGTATTAAAAGAGAAATGCAAAATAGAATATATTAAGGTTTCCAACGAGGTTATCGACAGGTTTTTTAACATAAAGGTGTCAAGCCACGTAACTAACTTAACTTATTCAAAAGTGATTTTGCCAGACATATTTCCAAAATTGGATAAAATTTTATTTTTAGACAGCGACATGATTGTCTTGAATGACATAGAAGAACTTTGGAATATAGAGTTTGGAAATAGTTTAATATGCGCTGCTGAAGATGTGGGTGCATCCTATATTGCAAAAAGATTGTGGGGGGGGACATCTTCAAAAAGATACTATAATACCGGTGTTATGCTGATTGATTTAAAAGGAATGAGGGATTTTGATTACAAAAACAAAATAAATACAATAACGCAAGAACAAAGTGACAAATATCTTATAGGAGAACAAGATATTATAAGTGATGTCTTTAATGAAAAGATATCTCCAATAAATATAAAATGGAATATGTATCATAAATACCATCCAAATTTTGCAAACTTTATTGCTGCAGGGATAAAAGACGAGATTATATGTGCCTGTAAAAAACCTTCTATAGTTCATTTTGTTGGTCCTGACAAACCATGGCATGTCAATTCAACACATGAATATAAGAATGAATATATGAAATACTATAAACAAACTCCATTTTACAATCCCGTAAATGAATTTATGAAATGCGTGTATTGTAATTTAAAAAAAATTATAAAAAACAAGCAACAACTTCCAGATGGGAGAATTAAAACAAAAATTTTAGGTGGGCTTTACAAAAAAGTGAAAACCCCAAATCAACCATCTAGACATTACGTAATGGGAATTAAAATTCCATTATGTAAAATTCGAAAAAATCATGTTGCAAAACTCGAGTTTATACACCATATAACGCAAGAATTAGCTTGTCAAAATGCTAAATTAGAAGCACGCTTATCAAGTTTGATTTTAGCAAAAACATATAATCATGACGCTTTTGCAAATTATCAAAATCGTTTTGAGGGAAAGGAAATTGTTCTTCTGGCTACTGGACCTACTGCAAAAAATTATACTCCAATCGAGGGTGCAATTCATGTAGGTGTTAATGGGGCTGTATATTTTGACAATGTTGAGCTTGATTTTGTTTTTATTCAAGACAACACAATTAATCAGTCAAACAATGAAAACTTAACTGATGATGTTTTAAATTATTCAAAAAATAATTGTAAAAAATTTGTTGGAATGCCCTCTAATTTAATTAGAATGAGCAATATTGAATCACACAAACCAATGCTACCAATTCCGATTAGCAAAATTTGTGGTGAAAATATATCAAACTATACTCTATCTGGACGCGGTAAATTTTCTGATCTTCCTTATGATATTTCAAATGAGCCAGTTGCAAATTTGTGGGGAACTGCATTTTCGGCAATGCAATTTATTTTATATACAAATCCTAAAAGAGTTTATTTAGTTGGTTGTGATTGTACATCAGGCTATGCTTACAACATTAAACAAAAAAACTATTCTGATGTCAGCTCACATGTGAAAAGCTGGCAATTAATTAAAAAATATACAGAATGCTATTTCCCTGATGTAGAAATCATATCAATAAACCCAGTGGCGTTGAAAGGCATGTTTTGAAGATGAGTACAGATAATAATAAAACAATATATTTACATATAGGACTACAAAAAACAGGAACAACGACTCTTCAAGCTTTTTTTTATAAGAATAACGATTTATTCACTCAGCATGGAGTCTTTTATCCAATTCTTGAACCCTCAAAGCTTGATATTGAAAGATTAGAGGCAATAAATGTTGATTTGTCGATTACTAATTTACAAGTAAAACAGTTTGATAAAGCTTTCTTGCTTGATTTAACATCAAATTCTTTTATTGAGGAATTTGAAAAAGATTTTTTAGAAAAAATAAGAGCAACTAATTGCAAAAAAATACTTTTAAGTGAAGAATCTTTTTATGAACCCAAATGGACAAAAAGTACATTAGAACCATTTGTTGATTATCTTCTAAAAAAAGACTTTGAGATAAAAATCATAGTCTATGTACGCCCAATTGCAGATTGGGTTTGTTCAAGATGGCAGCAAAGAGGGAAAAATACTCTAGCATCATTAAAAAACATTATTGACTCAAAAGAGATTGAACAAATATTTGACATTAAGCTCCTTGTCAAAAAAATGGGCAAAGAAAATGTTATTATTAAGCCATTTGAAAAATGTCAATGGAAAAATGGAAGTTTAATAGAAGATTTTCTAGATATTATGGATATTGAACTAACAGATGATTTTGATTTATCTGCTGGGGACAAAAATATCGGCGTGGGAAGAAATCACCTTGAATTATTTAAAATAATCTATTCTTTAAGCCCCAATATTACTCAACAATTCAAAAAAAAGATTATTGATTCTGCGCCAAAAGAACGTAAATTGATTGAAACCCTCACTGATGAAGAAATTTTAAAAATTTATCATAAATTTAGCCCAATATTAAAAGAACTTGAACAGATTTATGGAAAAGAAAGTTTCTTTGTTAATGAGCTTCCTTCTTGCTATGGTAAAAAGCGTCCTGCTTATGACAACGTTGAATTTACATTTGAACAACTCGAATTACTTTATGAAGCAATAGAAATAAGTAAAACAGAAAAGCAAACCTTAATTGATGAAAAAGATTTTTATAAGAAAGAATATTTAAAACCTAATTTTCTACAAAAAATATTTTCTGTTAAAAATGAAGGCAATCACAAAGTTCTAAGGATTTTAGGTGTTAAGGTGAAATTTAAGAGGAAGGATAAATCTAAATGACACTAAAACCATATTTTAAAGATAATAATATTGCAATTGCGATGAGCTCAAGCGATGAGTACTTGCCGTATTTAACAGTTTGTCTTCAATCTCTTGTTGCCAATACTTCAGCAGAAAATAAATATGACATTGTTATTTTTACAGAGTCCGAAAATCAAGAAAAAATGCAGGAAATAATCAACTTTATTTCAAAGGATAATATTTTACTTCGTTTTTTTAATCCAGCAAATTATTTTGAAAATGTTGAACTTCAAGTAACCCATAGCTATTTTCACAAGGCATGTTATTTTAGAATTGCTGCTCCAGTAATACTAAAAGAGTTCTCAAGAGTAATATTTACTGATATTGATTTAATTTTCCAAGAAGACATTGCAAAACTTTATTTAATTGATTTACAAAACGCACCTCTAAGTGCTTGCATTGAACCTATTTGGGAAATGTTTATTGAGACGGATTATTACTATCAAAATTATTCAATTAGAGATTACTCTAAAAATATTCTAAAGATAGAAGATACAAAAAAATATTTTAATACTGGAGTAGTAATTTTTGATACCAATTTATTTATTGAAAATAAGTATTTTGAAAAACTTCTTGATGTTATAAAGAATACTCATTTGATATTTCAAGAGCAAGATGCCCTTAACTATCTTCTAACAGATAAAATTCTACCTTTAGATGCCAGTTGGAATTCTGCTACTTCTTTGCAATTTGATGAGCTAAAGCATATGAAACAAAACATAATACATTATTTAGGGCATATGAAACCATGGCAGGATTTTGAACAGAAACAGGCATATATGTGGTGGCAATATGCTAGAAAAACACCATTTTATGAGGTGATTTTAAGTAACAACTTAAAGGATATAACGGCTAAATCGCTTGAAACACAGAAAATTCAACTAACTAATTTATTATTTGATGTATATAATTACAAAAAAAATGTTTTAAAATACTGGCGATATAAGTTTATAAAAACTTTTTCTTTTGGAAAGAGAAGAAAATGGTATAAAGAGAAAATGATAGCAATCAAAATAAAAATAAAAAATGCAAAAAATTTCCAAATGAAGGAGGATAAAGAAAATGAAACCAGCATTTAATAATGCCGCAAATATTGTGATGAGCTGTTCGGAAGAATACGCTCCATATTTAAGCGTTTGCCTTCAATCACTTAAGGATAACACCAGTAGCAAGCACAACTATGACATTATAATCCTTGAAAATTTAATTTCGAACCAAAATAAAAATAAACTGAAAACGCAAATTGAAACTTCAAATATATCCTTACGCTTTTTAAAAATTGAGGAAAAAATGTTACCTCAAGAACTTGAAACAATTTACAGCGGAAGACACTATTCAATTGAATCTTTTTTCAGAATTTTGATGCCCAATATTTTAGTCTCTTTTGATAAAATTCTATATATTGATGTAGATACGTTGCCACTAAAGGATGTATATTTACTATTTTCCACAGATTTAGAAGGAAACACAATAGGCGGGTGCCGCGATGCCATTATGTGTGGTTGGTCCATATGCACCCCCGAGCTAAATATATATTTAAAAAATACGCTAGGGATCAAAGATGCCAAAGAATATTTCCAAGCAGGGGTAATGCTTTTTGACTGCAAGCAGTATAGGAAGAAGAGTTGCGCTAGTGAAATAATTAACTTGTTAAATACCATTGAATTTGAGCATGTAGATCAATGTGCTCTTAATAAATATTTTAAAAACAATGTGAAATACTTGAATATAAAATGGAACTATGAAAACGAAAATCTATACGCCAAAAGTCACGGCTTTATCGAGGCACTTTCAGTCGACCAAAAGGAAAAATATTTTGATGCCAAAAATGAGCCATATATTGTTCATTATATAAGCTCCGAAAAGCCATGGCTTTATTTCAATATAGATTTTGCTGAAATTTGGTGGGAATACGCTAAAAAGTCTCCATTTTATAATGAGATAGTCAAAAAATACAATGCTAATAGAGAAAAGCGAAAGGTCACTATTGAAAAAAAATTGCAAAATGTCAGGGTTAAGTTATTGAAATACAGAATCCTTAACATTTTTACACTTGGTTTGATTAAAAATTTTTCAAAAAATATAGATATAAAACAAAAAGATATCGAGAACATAAAAAAAACAAACGAAATGATGATACCAATTGATTAATAAAGGGCACACAAAATGAGTAAGGTAAAAATATATGTAAGCTATAAAGATAAGCATATCCCTCTAAAATCCGATGTAATTAAGCAAATTCAAACTGGGCGAGCAATTGCAGATGAAATTTTTGAAGAAATGATTGGTGATGATACGGGAGATAATATCTCCAGTCTAAATCCCTCCTATTGCGAGCTCTCTGCATTTTATTGGATTTGGAAAAATTATGCCCAAATTGGTAACCCCGAGCATATTGGCTTTATGCACCACAGAAGGCACTTGCTTTTTGGTGATAACATATGTACTGAAAATTTGCCAATTTGCTTTATAGGAATGAATGAAGAATATATTTCACAAAAACTCGCAGAGCAAAATATTCCCAAATATATTTCCAATTATGATATGCTTGTTGCTTCACCAATTCATTCTGACTTAACCCTTGAAGAACAATATGCATTTTATCACCATAAAACAGATTTTGAATATTTACTAGAAATCCTAAAAAAACACTCCATGGAAGACTATAATCTGATGCAAAAACACAAAAAAGATAAGTATGTCTATTTTTTGAATATGTTTGTAATGCCAAAGGATATGTTTTTTGAATACTGTAGTTGGATATTTCCAATTATAGAAATTTTCTATGCCCAATATAAAGAACGAGAATATGACGAATATCAAAAAAGACTTTTTATTGGAGAAAGACTAACAAGCCTTTTCATAGAGAAAAAGAAGCTTGAAGGGTTTAAAATAAAAGAACTACCTTTTTCATTTGTTGAAATACCTGAAACCTTTAATAGGTCTAATTATAATAAAAATGTAATAAAATATTGGAAATGCAAAATAATAAAATGCTTAACCTTTGGACAAAAAAGACACAAGTACAAGGAAAAAATGGTGGCAATAAAAGCAAAAATTATAAAGGCAAAAAGCCTCATGAAAAGAGAAATATAATGTCAAAAGTTAAAATATTTATATCATATAAAAATAAGAACGAATTATTAAAATCGGATATTCTCGTACCAATACAAACTGGTAGAGCTATTTCTGATGAAGTTTTTGATCACATGATAGGTGATGACACTGGCGATAATATTTCAGAAAGAAACCCACGATATAACGAACTAACCGCACAGTATTGGGTTTGGAAACACTATCAAGAAATTGGAAATCCGGATTATGTTGGTTTTATGCACTATCGTAGGCAGTTTATTTTTGACAAAGAGTTGAAACATACCCAATATACTTGGGTTCCAAAATCAAAACAATATTATGTGAACTCTATTTATGACGGTTATGAAAAGCATTTTAGCAAAGAGAAGATAATGTATAAATTTGCAGATGGCACCGATTGTATAACGTATAAAAAATTTAATATCAGACCTCGCTTTGTTGGGCATAATATGGAAGAATATTTTGTTAAAGGATTAGAGCAACAAAAAATTGAAACTTTTAGAATTTTTGAACAAATTATAAAAGAATATTACAAAGATTATATTGACACATTTGACGAATTCAAAAAAGGTCATCATATGTATTATTGCAATTCATTTGTTATGAAAAAAGAATTGTTTTTTGAGTATAACGAGTTTCTGTTTGGAATATTAGCAAAAGTTGATGAGTTAATTAATAGCAGCGACTTTAATGAAAAAGAAAATCGTTTTCTGGGATTCCTTGGTGAATACATTTTCACTATTTTCATGTTTCAGAAGTTGAAAAATCAAAGTTTTAAATTAAAAGAATTACCTGGAACTTTTGTTTCTGATTATTATAAGCAATTAGAATTTAAAAAGAAAAAATATAGAATATTAATGAGTATAACTTTTGGAAAAAAAAGAAGATACTATATGAAAAAATATATTAAAAACAATATGCATTATGTTAAAAACACAAGAAAGAGCTAACAAATGAAACTACAACACACAACTGCAAATAACTCGTTCAAATACACTTGGCTATTATCTCGTATATGGCCATATATAAAACCCTATGGGTTTAGGGTCTTACTAGGCTTTTTAATTGCAATTCCATTAGGGCTTTTAGATGGTGTCACAGCGTTTGCACTCAAACCTTATATGGATTACGTTATCGGGGGCAAGGCTCTTGAATTTAGTGTCTTTGGCAATCACGTTTCAATTAGTACTATTATGATTTCGATTTTGCTTCCTATTGGCGTGGTGCTCTTTGCAGTCGCCCAAGGAGTTTTGAGATATCTTAACGATTACGTTTCGGCTTGGACTTCTCAAAAAATTACAAATAGCGTTAAATTTGATTTATTTCACAGATTAATTCATATGCACCCACAATTTTTTGACGAGAATTCATCAGGCATAATTATATCAAGATATATGTCAGACCCTGGAGCGGCTTCAGCCGGAATTGTGGATCAGATTAAAACCATAACAACTGCAACATTTGGAGCATTGGGATTAATCGCCGTTATGCTTTATAGTTCTTGGAAATTGGCTTTTATTGGTGTTATTGTTTTATTTGTTGCGTTTTTGCCAGTTGCATTAATAAGAAAAAGAATTAAAGCTGCCTCTAATAAAAATATGGTTATAGGCGGAAACATCACAACGAACATAAACGAGACTTATTCAGGCAACAAAGTTATGGCGGCTTATGGACTGCAAGACAGACAAGAAAAATATTTTATTGATCAAACAGTTAAGTCTTTTAACGTTAATATGTCCTTAACCAAGCGTGCTGCTTGGATGTCGCCTTTAATGTACACAATAGCTTCTGTTGGCATCGCAACGGTTTTAGGTTATGGAACTTTCTTAATTAATTCAGGCGAAATGACAGCAGGTTCTTTTGCATCGTTTGTAACATCATTATTATTGCTTTATAAACCTGTTAAAACGTTAGGGAATACTATGGCAGGTATTCAAGGAATATTTGTTGCTATGGGACGTGTGTTTGAATTGTTTGATTTAAACTCTGAAATTACAGACTGCAAAAACGCAACAGTATTGAATGGTTTGAATGACAAAATAGAATTCAAAAATGTTAATTTTGAGTATATTGAAAATAAACCTGTTTTGAAAAATTTCAATCTAACTGTACAAAAAAATGAAACACTTGCAATTGTTGGGAACTCAGGTGGAGGAAAATCAACACTTGTAAACTTAATCCCTCGTTTTTACGATATTAAATCGGGCGAAATTCTATTTGATGACAAAAGTATTAAAGATTTTACATTGAAATCTTTGAGAGAAAATATAGCATTCGTATTCCAAGACAACTTTTTATATACAGGAACTGTTGAAGAAAACATTAGAATGGGCAATATTAATGCAACTGATGAGGAGCTTATTCAAGCTGTCGAGTCTGCACATTTAGAAGATGTTATTAAAGGGCTTCCAAATGGGTTTGATACTTTGTTGGGCGAACGTGGTTTAACTTTATCGGGCGGACAAAGACAACGGGTTGCAATAGCTCGTGCGATGTTAAGAAACGCTCCAATTGTGGTATTAGATGAGGCGACTTCAGCACTCGATAACGAGTCCGAAGCTGTTGTGCAGTCTGCTATGGATAATTTGATGCAGAACAAAACGGTATTTATTATTGCTCATAGATTGTCAACGATAAAAAATGCCGACAGAATCGCTGTAATTAACGAGGGCGAATTGGTTGAACTTGGAACACACGATGAGCTTATAAATATAGAAAACGGAGCATATAAAACGCTTTATAATATGCAGTTCAAAAATCAAGAAATTACTGTGGTATAATAGATTAATTAAAGGAATGGATTAATTAAAGGGAATATGCGATGACATTAAAAGATTTTGCTTTAAAATTAAGAAAAGAACTATTGAATAACAATAAACCAGAGGATGTTGCAAAGAAGATTAAAAGTGTAACCATATCTGAAAAACATCTTACACCCGATCAAATTGAAACAATTTTATGCTACATTGAATATCCAGGCTATGACCCACAAAAAGGTTTAATGCCTCTTAATGAGTCAGACAATTCAGAATATTTAAAATTAATAAATAGCATCAGAGGAATTATAAAAAATGGGAAGTAATTTTGACCCAAACCAGATTTCCATTATTGGTATTATAATTGCAACTTTAATGGCAATTATAAGCCTTATTGTTCAGTTTTTAATTTTTAAAAATACTCAAACCATCCAAAAAGGGCAGAACGAGATAAGCATACGAGAAATGATTGAAAATGCAAAATCAGAAGTTGCAAAATTAGCTACAAATATTTCTGAAGAGAGTCAAATTAACTCGGCTCTAGTAGCGCACGAGAGCGTGAAAAATATGTATGACGAAGCCTGCAAAAAATATCTAGAAAATAAGATTGATAGAAAATCTTTTGAGTCCATATATGAATTTGAGATAAAACAAATAGTGGATAGCGAAAAAGACTTTTATTTATCCAACAAAAATAAGTTTGAAGCTACGCTAAAGGTATATGAGCAGTGGACTAATAAAAAGAATTTCAAAACAAAATTAAAGGAACTTTTCAGGAATAATAAAATAGTAAAAAAGGTTGCAGTCTTTATAATAATATTAATTTTAGCAGTTGGGATATGGTATCTGTCTGGCTGTTGGCAAAACTTTATATCGGCAATTTTAGTCGTTCTTGTTGGTTGTTTGTTGCCACTATTATTTGATGTAACTGATTCAATTATTGAAACAGTTAAGCAGATTAAAGATAATACAAATGAAGAAAATTATACCAAATCTATTGAAAGTTATAATCAATTACTGCTTTATTTTGGGCAATTTATGTCTTTATTCTTGTGTGCAAATTTGGATGACGATTCAAAAATAAAAATGAAATCTTCAGATAATATCAGTAACGTAACTGAAAGTTTTAAATTCTTGATTAAAAATCCTTTTTCTTTCAAAAGGGAGGGTAACCCTAGAAAGTGGGTTGCTAATGAATATTCATTTGGGAATTTTATAAAAGCCGAAGGTTGTTTGGCAGATATAAATAGGCTATTAATGAGCTTGCCTAAAGAGCTTAAATTTTCGAGAGATAGATATGCTCCGTTTATTAATCTTCAGAGCGGATTTTATCAATTGAAAAACCAATTGTTAAATGATTGTGGCTCTGAAGCGAGCGAAGCTATTATGAAAAGTTTTTTATCAGATTTTGTTAATTTTATTGAATTGTAATTTAAAATATTATTCTCAGAATAGTGTATAAAATCAAGAGAGCATTTTTGCCAGACTAACGCATTATTATCAAACTAAGCGTTCTGCATAACCAAACTATGTGTCTTTTTACACTGTGTTTTTGAGATGTTTTCATTTACTTTTTGCAGTTCTGCCTCATCCTCACTATCCACAGCACTTCCAGCGGTTCGATTCTCTATTTGAGGGTTTTTCTGTTGTGAAAAATATTCGAGTTTACTCATGCGTAACTCTTCAAAAAGTGGGTGTAGAGTTACGTTCAAAACACCTCGATAATAAGTTATTTTTTTTGTCATGATTGAGACGATTACACGTTTTTCTTTTGGGGTTGCAGAACTAAATATTCTTGGTAGATTGTTAGCGATATCAACTAGGATCTCCATACGGTCTTTTAAATCTTTTTTATCGACCTCTAGGTTATTTATTTGTATGATTAATCCGCTTAGGGTTTTTTCGTTTTCAGCTATTATATCTTTTAGGTATTTAATCTCAGTATCATCAGCGAGTAAGCGTGTTTGTGCGTTAGTTAATATTTTTTTAATCTTGTCACGTTGTTTTTTTAATCGGTTTAGTGTTTCTTTTTCATTTAGTTGTAGGTCTAATACTTTTTTAAAAATAGCGTTTTTAATAGGTTTTAGGTGTTTGTTTGTAATATGTAGACAGTCGAGAACATCTTGGAAAGCAGTGTCGAGATCTGCTTGTGTTATCCTTGTTTGGTTAGGGTGTTTTTTACTGTAGTTAGTACAGTGATAGTAAATGTGTTTTTCTTTTACCAGTTCACCAATTACAGCATAACCACATTGTGTACAAGTAATTAATTTAGCGTATGCTATCGCTTCGTTTTTAGTTCTAGGTTTTCTATCTGTTTTGAACATACAGCTTACTCTGTAAAATAAATCCTCTGAGATTAAGTGTTCATGTTTGCCGTTTTTGTAAACTAATGAGTGGTGTTTGATATGCCCTATGTAGATAGGGTTTTTGAGTATGTTTTCACATAGCTTTTTTGAAAACTTTTGACCGTTATTGTCCACAAATCCCTCATCCTTTAAGGCGTGTCCTAGTCTCTCAAGTGAGTATAAACCAGTCGCATATAACTCATACATTCTTTTTACTATCTTGCGTTTCTCAGGGTGTGGTATAATTATTCCTCTTTTGTTATTGTCCTTATCGTTTACATAACCGAATGGAGCTTTACCCATAAAATAACCGTCTTCTTTACGGGATTTCATTATAGCTTTCGTTCTACTTCTAGTATCAATTACCTCTTTTTCACCAATGGCTATAGTTAAAGCAGTCATTACTACTTGTTCAGTTGAATAAGCATCAAACATATTGTTTTCTACAACAGCTATTTTAATATTATACTTATTAAATTTTCCCAATACCTCACCGTAAAAATCTGTTAACGAGCGTGATAACCTGTCTAGCTTCCAGCAAATCATAGCATCTACTTTGTTCTTTGAAATGTATCTGTATAAATTCTTTAGCCCCTGACGATTAGTATTCGTTGCACTCTTACCATTATCCTCAAACATCTCTAAAACGTTGAAATTGTTACGTCCCGCCCACTCAAGGATACGTTTTTTTTGCATCTCAATACTATGCCCATGATCTGCCTGTTCGTCTGTACTCACTCTGACATAGCCGATTGCTATCTTAGATTCACTGTTGTTTGTCATTTTAATTTACTCCATTTATTCTTTTTTCTAGTTTTGTTTTTTAATATGCTCTTAATTTATACTTTTTTTAGAGTCTCGCCCTATTGTAGTGTTCTTACTAATCGTTAAAGTATAGATCATTGTTTTCATTTGAAAACTTACCGTCCGATTGCATCCAAGATTCTGCCTCTGATGAGTGGTTTATTAAGCGATCATATACTCGCAATAGTTCAACCATGAAATCCTCTAGGCATGTCCCGTCAACTTGCGAGTCATTATCTTGCGAAGGTGAAATGAATGCAACTGTTAATTTTGTTTGTGTTTCTGCTTTAGCCATGTTTTTATCCTTTCAGTGAGGCTGTCTAATTTACAGTTCTATTGTACAAAACAGCACCTCTCTGAAATCACTTTTCAATGTAAAAAAAAGCTCTAAAAAAAACTGTCTTCAATTGAAAAAGGCAGTCATATCAAGCGTTTTTAAAGCTTCATTTCACTAGTGAGTTTAATTTAATTCGTGACGTAAAATATGCCTTATCGCTGGTGACATTTCATATTGTTCAGCACCTTTTTTACACGTTAAAAAAGATATACCATATTTATTTTTACAAACACTATTAAAATCAGAGATCTTGTTCGAGATGTTTACGTTACGTCTTTTAATGTTTTTAGCAGGTTTGCTATTATACGCTTCGATAATATCATTATACGTGATGACGTTATCCCTACATTTGACGTTTTCTTTAATAAGGTCGAATAATTTTATTTGACCACCTTTGAAGTTATGCTCTTTTGATTCTTTATCATCCTGAGCTTTGTTACGTTTCATTATCTTGTCAAATGCATTTATATCAAGAATATAACTACACATAAACGCATCAGGGATAGCATCCGTACTATCTGTTTCAAGGTTTTCATACATAAATTCACATGGATGTTCATAGTGTTCTTCATGGTCTATCTCTACTGATATTTTTTTTATCTCTATCAATTCAAGAGAATATAAAATAATTATAGCTAGTAGATGTTTGTTCCCAAATACTTTGTAATTCTTTAGCGAATATTCACTATTTATAGAGCAGTAAAAATTATCTATTAACTTTATAGAATTAGGCTGATTAAACGTATTATAATCATATTCATCTTGATAAAAATTATTACATATAGATAAAAAAGCAGTTTTTAACTGTTCGTAACCTTGTTTTTTATAATATATCTCTATTTTTTGTTCGTCTTCATAACCGTCTATACAAAACTTATTACAATATAAAATATCATCTATACCTAAAAGGTTATTAGAGTAAAAAACAATAAAGTTACAATACGTAGTTAATTCGTGAACAGATACTATATTTTTATCTAAATTAAAAACAAGAGGTTTTTTTTCTATAACTAAATAGGCGAGAGAGGCTAAAAAACTAGGAAGCATTTCTATTTTCATAATAAAATCATATCATAAACTTCAATCTCATCAACCCTTTTAGGTGATCTCATGAAAACTTTTCAAAAACCTAGAAAAAATATGTGAGGTGTTTAATCCGTATCAGCACACACAAAAAACCACCCTCTCTATCAAGGTGTTTTCAGCTTAAAATATGTGTTCACATCAAATCGTTTACTTTGCAAACTGGCTATCAACCTATTTGATCACTATATCATAGCCTAGAACATCTAAAATTCTTTGCATATCGATAAACCTTAGCGATCCACGTTGAAGCTTATTCGAGATGTTCGCTTTACTTTCCTTTGTAAAATACTTCTCATTAAGCTCATTTGCTAATTTTTCTAACGTGTAACCTTTGGCTACTACCAATGACTTGACATATCTTTTTAATGCCTCAGTTGCTTGTATATCTAGTTCTTTTGCTTTGTCTTCATTATTCATTTTATTACCTCTATGAACATAATACACTATTTACGCTACAAAATCAACCTAATTGTAAACAAATGTAACAAAAACAACGACAACGTATTGACTTTATACATGATTTCATGTATAAAGTCAATGTAAACAAAAACAAAAAGGAGTAAGGAACATGGCAACAATCATCATCACAAACAATCTCGAAGAAGAGATCAAAGCAATCAGAGTACTTGAAGCGAAAGAAAACGAATTGAAAGAACTTCGTCAAGAAAAAGAAGCTATTCTAAAAAAAGTACTAGACGAGGCAAACATCGAGGAGTTACAAATCGGGGCTTATACAGTACGTTTCACAAACATCGCTCGCAACAGCTTCAACACAACGGCGTTCAAGAAAAAATACATGGAGCTATACAACGCTTTTATTAAACAAACTAATTACAGAAAGTTTTCAATCAGCTAGGGGGCTTGCCCCCCTTTGGGGCTAAGCTTTTAAAAGTTAGATATAGGATTAAACGGGCTAGGGGTGGGTAAAAAAGGAATAACTATGAATTTAGATGACTTATTATATAGAATAAAACTACTGTCAGGGGTTTTGTATGGGCTACAAAAGGTTTTGAATTGCGTTGACTATGTATCAAAAGAAAACTTCCGCTTGTTCGATTCTGTGTTTGCACTATGCGAGATCGCTAATCACAAGGTTAGAGAACTCGAGTTTGATGTGATGAAAGAGGTTTGATTATGGGAAAAGTTTTCGCTTACGTTCGAGTATCGAGTAAAGAACAGAAAGAGGATAGACAGCTTGACGCTCTCAGGGGCTTTACAGTCGATGAGGTTGTCGTTGAAAAAGCTTCGGGAAAGGATTTCAGTCGTCCTATGTATCAAACCTTGAAATCTCAATTGAGAAGTGGGGATCTGCTTATTCTGCACTCGATTGATAGGTTAGGCAGAAACTACGCTCAGATTTGCGAGGAATGGCAAACACTCGTAAGGCGTGGGGTAGATATTCAGGTACTCGACATGCCTGTGTTGAATACAAGGGATAATCAAAACGGCTTAACTGGTCAGCTGATTACAAACATTATCTTACAGCTCTTGGGGTACGTGTCAGAGCGTGAGAGGGTTTCTATTAAGACTAGACAGGCTGAAGGGATTGTATCGGCTAAATCTCGTGGGGTTAAGTTCGGACGACCTAAGGTTAAAGTGTCTAAAGAGTTTGTTAGAGCGTACGAGCTATACAATCAAGGTATTATAAAAATGGTTGATGTGTTGTGCATGTGTAAAATCGGTAGAAGTACCTTTTTTAGGTGGGCAAACAGTCTCAATAACGTGGCTTAAGTTGTTGGGACTAGATTCAGCCCAATGACATAACGTAAAATCAACCTTTTTTCACTGTGTTTCGAATCCTGATAATGTACACTTTTTCGAGACTACCTAAATCTCTTAATTTAAAACCTTGTATGATATATAATTTAATAAATATTTTTCAAGCACCCTTCCGCCTTTAAATCAGGTTTGTTTTTTGTGTTAAATAGGGATAAAAAAAGCTTTTAGTATATAGCCTACTGTTTGCTAGGTTTAACAACGCTTTAACTGTGATTATTTTATTAATGGGTATGTTGTTTATCTTGTTGGGTTTATTCAAATAAAAGTATTTACCTGTAATTATCACGTAAGATCCACCCAACCTGCTTAGTAACTTGGTTCATGTAATAATAAAAACGAAGGGTTGAGACTTACACCCAACCAGTCTTAAAGACTTTTTGTAAGATTGTCCTTCCCTTCGCTTTATTCAACAAGACTTAAGAAATACTTTCTGTTCAATAGTTGAAGCAGGATTGTCTGTTGAATTTTACATTAACAAAAGGAGTATAACATGAACAAACAAAAATTTGTAGGAGTTGACACTCACAAAGACACGCTTGCTTGCTACGTCGACGGAAAGTTCAAAGAATTCAAAACCACTCAAAGTGGCTTTCAGCAAGCTCTTAAATGGGCGCCTGATGCAAAGTGGGCAGTAGAAGGTGCTTATTGTTTTGGACAACCATTTACGGCATTTCTTATCAAAAATGGTAAGGATGTTTACGAAGTAAATCCTCTTTTAACTAAAACGTGGAGAGGTGTTATTTCAACAACTAGTCCTAAGAATGATTACGGTGACGCTAAGGTTATCTTACTTTTTGCAGACAGTACTAATCTGCAAAAAGTATCACTCAAAACAACAAAATTAAAAGAAAATTTAACTACAAGAAAACTATTTGTGAAACAAAGAACAGAAATCACAAATAGTATTAAAATGTTATTCAATACAAGAGGCGAAAAGCTTCCATTCAATGATTTGTATACCCAAAAAGCAATCAATTGGTTGTTAAATAAAGATGATTTAATCCTTCAATCACAAGGAAAAACTTTGGCAATAATCACTGAAAATATCAAGAATTTAGAAGCAGAGATTTCAAAATTAATTCCAGAAAAAGCAAAAAAACTAACTGAATTAAAAGGGATATCCGATATATATGCAGCAACTATTTATACAGAAACAAAAGGCAGATTAATAAGTGCAAAAAGTTTTGCTAATTATGCAGGAGTTGCACCAGTTGAGTTTTCAAGTGGAAAAACAAGAAGGTTTCGCAATAACAAAGCTGGAAATCGAATTCTAAATAGTTGTTTTTATACGCTAAGCATTGCTCAAAAAAGATATGATCCAGAGGCGAAAAAATACTATGAGAAAAAAATTGCAGAAGGCAAAACTCCACGACACGCAAGAAAATGTTTAGCTCGGCAATTGGTAAATATTGTTTACAAAATATTAAAAGATTGAATTTTAAACAGGGAAAACCTTAATTATTTTCCCTGTTTTAAAAAAAACAAACTTAACATTTCTTAAAAATCAGTAGAAATATCTTACGGACTAAAAAAATTATAAATCATATTTTGCATTTTTGTGTTTTTTTGCGTAATGGCTTGAAGAATGTCTAATAGTATCGCTGTCATCAAATACCTCAGGGGCAATAGAAGAATTTTGAGGTTTTGAATTTGCATTTTCAATAGATCTTTTAATTTTTAAATCTTCACCTTTAAATTTATCCTTTGCTTGCGAAAACTTATTTGAAATTAAAAAATTGCGTCTTGAATATGTTTTGTAATTTACCAATTTTTTATCAGGGGTTAACTCGAATAATCTTCTACATGTTCCATCGAAATTATAATGAGCTACATTAAAATTACCAGTTCCTAATTTTTCAACTTCGAACCAACCATTCACCTCATCTATAACATGCGGATTATCAAAAACATCAGCTTTATTATCAATAATTATTTTACCATCATATGAAATAGCTTTTTTATCTAAGTTATTTAAATCAACATCTTTCAATGTTTTTTGTAATTTTTGTTCAACATTTGTCATAAATTTATCTGTAACTTTTTGCTCAATATGAAAATCATCAATATTAGATTTAGGTTTTACATTGTCCGCCATTCCTAACATTTTTTTAACGTGCCGTCCACCAGCTAATCCAAAGTCAGCTGCGACTGCAACGCCTAAAGCAATTAACGCACCAATACCAACTTTAGCACCAGTTGACATTCCTTGTTTTTCACCCTGTAACTCAAAGCTATCAGGTTTTTGTTCGTATGACACTGGATCACCTTGAAAGCTTATGTTTTGTTTTTGAATGTTATTAACATTGTTCTGTCTTGCAACTGCTACACTGTCGATTTTAGAAATACTAGTCATGATATTTTCCCTATATTTTACCTACATACAAATATAAAAACATAAACAAAATAAAAATTGCTAGTTGTGTAAAGTTTTTTATCTAACATCTGTTGAATTCAATATGTTTTAGGATACAAAAGGTATGTTAGAACCTTATTTTATTCCTTTACAGATACTTATTCTTTGTTTTTAATCTGTTTAGGTTGCTCGCTTGTTGATAGGAAATTATTATCTGTTACGACCTTTGAACCAGTTCTGTTTTCTAGTTTGATACGGGCTTCTTTAGCAATGTTTCCACCCTCTTTAGCCGCTTTGCTATTCTCTTTCATGCCAGTTGCATTGTCTATCTCAGCTATTTGACGAGTAGATAGCTCAGCCAGTGCGGTAAAAATCAATTCAGCTTCACTCATATGGTCTCTTAGGTTCTGTGAGTTTAGTCCTTTTAAGTTCTTATGCTCTTTGACGCTCAACCCACTCCATTCTTGATGAATTATATTAGTTAGGATAGCGTACTCTTGTCCCTCTTTGATATCGTGGTCAGACCAGTAGTCAGTAAGTTTATTTCTGGTTTCTTGACCAGTCATTCTTTGGTGTATCCACTTTTCAGAATGTCCTAGCTTTTTATAAGTCTCTCTAGCTCTATCGATAGCGGTTGTAGGATCTGCAAGCTCTTGTACTCGTTCACGTCCAACCTTAGCTAACCATTGCTTAATAGGTTCAGCTTTCTTTGATGGTACTGATTGGATTATACGGAATATCGTTTCCATGTCAGCCACATCAGTACTACGCATTTTGCCATCATCAGCTTTCATTTTTAACTGGTAACAATTTGTTACCAGTTGTTCATTACTCTCTTTTGCAATACGTCCTTTTAGTACTTTCCAATATTTTCGTGCACTCTGATAATCTTTGTCGATTAAAATCGCTATAATATCCACGACTGAGAAGAACCATTTCTCTAGCTCTTCATCATAGTGTGAACGTATCTTGCTTTGTTCAAATAGCTTAATCTCGTTGTTATCCATACCCTTTACCCCTATTTATTCCATGTTGTTATTCTATTACAAACACTAATCAATGTAAATGTTCATTGCTTTTAGATCTGCAAGTAAAACAGCTCACGAGTCGCCACCGGTTGCTCCTACAATCGATCTTTTGTAGTTTTGTGGGGAATTTTACTAGGTGGTTTTGTTAAAGCCCATACTTGACAAATAGGTAAGCCCTACATCGATATTAGTTTTGAATATGTCGTTTAGGTTTTTTGATTCAATCTCTTCAAAGCCAGTCGTGGTGAGTCTTTCGAGTCTCGTCCCTTCATTCGCCCCATTATCCCGAAAGGGATTTTTTTTGCCCTCAACATCACTGATGACGAGGGGTTCGACTGTTCGATTCTGTGATTGTTTTGTTAATGGGTGTGTTGTTTATGTTGTTGGGTTTTATTAAAATCAAGGTATTTACCTGTAATTATCATGTGAAATCCACCCAAGCTACAAAATAAGAAAATAGGGTTTGTAACAAAATAAACAAATTACTTAATATTATATTGTTATTTAATGTGTATTTACTATACTTATATCTATGGGTATTAATTTAATTAGACAACATATAGATAATGCTTTTACACATGCTAGAAATGAAGATATTAAAGCCACAGCAACTGAATTAAAAGAATTCTATTCGCAAGCATCTGAGCATCCAGTTGTTATTTCTAGGATTGCATATAGAGATGCACATGCTCGTCATAATTATATTATAGATAATATGACAAATAGATCTTTAAATAGTTCCATAGAAAATATAGAAAATACGTTTATAAATCCTGTATCCGCAGATATTTATAAAAAAGAAGTAAATTTAAAGTCAAAATTTTCATCATTGTGTGATAGAATTAAATCAGCAATTACTATTTCAAAAGCATTCGTTGAACCTGAAGTAGATAAGGCTCGAGACGCTTTTATGAATACCGAAGAAAAATTATATCCTAAAACTATGAGTTTACGAAATAAGATAGTTAATTCAAATAGGATTCAAATGGATGAAACCATTCAAAAATTAAGTGGTTTGAAAAAGCTTAAATGGCTGAAAGAAAATAGTTTATTAAAAACCCCTAAACTCCCTAAACTATTTAAGTTTTAAACAGCATCAACTTCTCAAACTTTCCGTCTTCTATTCTCAAACCGTGTGTCTCTTTACATGGAGATAATTGTAAGTGTAAGTCAAAAATGACTATGACTAAAAAGTACTGTTCCTACAAAAAAGTACCACTAGCCGAACACCTTATGTGTTGGGCGTTTTGGCGATTTTAATTAGCTCGGAAATTGTTCC